>NZ_SMAC01000013.1:78406-78910 GCF_004342115.1 Mannheimia haemolytica
CAGGGCGATTAGCTCAGTTGGGAGAGCACCTCCCTTACAAGGAGGGGGTCACTGGTTCGAGACCGGTATCGCCCACCACTTCAACTTAAGTGTTTCGTTTTCAAATTCCCTTTGATTTTAAGTCTCAAGTGGGCGATTAGCTCAGTTGGGAGAGCACCTCCCTTACAAGGAGGGGGTCACTGGTTCGAGACCGGTATCGCCCACCACTTAAGACTAAAATCATAAACTTCAAATGGCGATTTTTCGTATCTGAAGGGCGATTAGCTCAGTTGGGAGAGCACCTCCCTTACAAGGAGGGGGTCACTGGTTCGAGACCGGTATCGCCCACCATCTATTTAGTATCAAAGCCTAAAACTTATATCATAATCTAATAACCCCTTTAAAGTCATAACTAAAAAGGGAAAATAAATTGTAGAAGATCAAACCTAATCTGACAGTCCCCCGTTTTAAATTACCGTGTCTGTCAGATTAATTTGAGCTTAAATTCTTTTCCACCCAAATCCG
>NZ_SMAC01000014.1 GCF_004342115.1 Mannheimia haemolytica
TCCTTTTTGTTTAGATTGATTTTTGACACTCATATTCTAAACGGGAAACTCTCACTTTTTAGAGTGAATTGTCAGATCAAGTCTGATCTTCTACATTTATATTTTTCTTCGCCCATTCTAAGAAACGTTTTTGGGTGTCTTTATCTGCCTTTCTAAATAAAAGCTGTAATTCTTCTTGTGAAACTTTATTTGTATCCACCACAATTTGTCCTTTTGCTTCAAGAGGTGCCGTCGCAAACTGTTCAACTGAAGCTGTTTTTTTCGCTAAGTTATATTTCGTTAAATTATCTTCAACTCTTGTTTTCGCAAGGAAACCTTCCCCTTTTAAGAAATCTTGTTTATGTGAAATAACCTTACCTGAATCGGTTTTAATTGCCACAGTCTGATTCTCTTGGAATTTACGAAGATCTAACTTTGAATTTAATCTTGGCGTTTCTAATTTTGCATTTTCCGCACTGCCTTGGAAAGTCAAAATGATTTGATCAGAGGTGAAAAAATCCCCTTCAACTGTCCCACCGACTTCCACTACCACTTGATGCGTTTTATTCTCACTCATTTGAACCGAAGTCGTGCCGGATTTAACACGTTGCCCGTCAAAGGCTAAAATGTCCACCATTGATGATGTACTTAACGTCCCGGCCACACTCATCGAACTGACAACTAAGGCTGTTAAACTTAATGCTATTTTGGTTAATTTCATTTCAAACTCCTAAAATATGAAGAAATAAAAAGATTTTTGCTTATCCTATGCTAATTTGAGTGAAAATAGCAATGTTTTATTTGCTTTGTGACTGAATTTGCTTATTATAAGCGTACTTTATTTAAGTGGAACAAACTATGAGTGATGAACAGCAAAGTGTAAACACCACCGAAAAATCAGAAAAAAAATCGATTTTACACTCTCTATTTAGCGGGCTTTTTCAAAACGAGCCTAAAAACCGTGAAGATCTAGTCGAAGTGATTCGAGACTCTGTTGAAAATGAATTGATCGACAGCGACACCAAAGAGATGATCGAAGGAGTAATGGAAATCTCGGAATTACGAGTGCGGGATATTATGATTCCCCGTGCGCAAATTGTGTTTATTGATGCCAATGAACCTTTAGATGTCTGTATTGATTTAATTATTGAATCCGCACACTCTCGTTTTCCGGTGATTCGGGGTGAGAAAGATACTATCGAAGGTATTCTTCACTCTAAAGATTTATTGAAATATTTACGTTCTGACTCTGAACCCTTTAATCTGCAACAGGTATTACGCCCTGCGGTTATTGTACCGGAAAGCAAACGCCTAGACCGAATGCTAAAAGAGTTCCGTTCAGAACGCTTCCATATGGCAGTAGTGGTTGATGAATTTGGTGCGGTTTCAGGCTTAGTCACCATTGAAGACATTCTTGAACAAATTGTGGGTGATATTGAAGATGAGTTTGATGAAGAAGAGGTCAAACCAATTCGCCAGCTTTCAAGACATACTTATGCGGTATTACCGCTCACCGACATCAAAAAATTCAATGAATTTTTTGCTACCGACTTTAATGACGAAGAGGTGGATACCATTGGTGGTTTAGTGATGCAGGCTTTCGGTTATTTCCCGAAACGAGATGAGCAAATTGAGTTAAACGGAATTGATTTTAAAGTCACCTCAGCTAATAGCCGCCAATTGATTCAGCTACGAGTCACACTTTCCGATGAACAGTTAGAGAAAATGGAAAAAACCTCTCCTAACGAAGAAGAATAATATAGTGAGTTTCAATCAAGGCACGTTTCGGCGTGCCTCATTTATTTAGTGAGTTATTATGAATTTTGCAAAAAATCCGCCTTTTTTAACCGCTTGTCTCCTTGCAATCATACTGGGTGCAATCGGCACTTTCGCCTATTCGCCTTTTGATATTTGGATTCTTGCCTTTGCTTCCGCAGCCGGCTTGGTTTGGTCAGCCACTCTGGCAAACAGAAAAACCGCATTATGGGCAACCTTTGCTTGGTCTATCGGCTACTTCTGCACCGGTGTAAACTGGGTTTCTGTGAGTATGACCCAATTTGGTGGTGTTCCTACCATAGTAAGCTACATAGCAGTATTCCTGTTGGCGTGCTATCTCGCTATTTATAATCTGCTGTTTAGTGTAGTTTCACACAGGCTCAAACTGAATAATCCGTTTGCATTGGCTGCGATTTTTACCTTTACCGAATATTTACGAGGCGTGGTATTTACCGGTTTTCCGTGGCTACAATTCGGCTATAGCTTAATAGACAGCCCCTTTGCTGGTATTGCGCCGATTTTGGGCGTTGAAGGTTTGACTTTCTTGGTAATAGTTGCAAGTAGCTATCTAGTGAAAATTATTCAGCAAGAGAACAAAACTGTGCCATCATTGATGGTACTAGCGGTCATTTTTGGCTTAAGTTTTGCCACTCGCTTTCTCCAATTTGTGCAAATTGATACAGAAAAACAACCGCTTGTAGTGAGTTTAGTACAAGGGAATATTGAGCAAAAAATGAAGTGGGATCCGCAACATTTCAACCACAGCGTACGAACCTACGAACAGCTCATTCTGCCCCTATTAGGTAACAGTGAACTGATTATTTTGCCTGAATCCGCCATTCCGGCACTTGAAAATCAAATCAGCCCGCTGCTTGGCTCGCTCGATCACTTAGCTCGCCAACACGGAAGTGAAATTATTATCGGCACACTCTATCAAAATGAGCAAGAGGAACTGTTTAACAGTAGCGTGCTATTAGGCGAAAAAGAGAGGGAATATGCCCTGCACAGCAACCCTCGCTACAACAAACATCACCTTGTGCCGTTTGGCGAATATGTGCCGTTTGGCTCGGTGCTGGATTGGATGCGGGAAGTGTTTATTCTACCAATTAATCTTTCACAAGGCAGTTTCGTTCAACCATCATTCTTGGCGAAAAACAACCGATTTAATATGGCGATTTGCTATGAAATTATTTTTGGTGATCAGTTACAACAAAACCAAAAAAGCCAAAATTCAGATTATTTATTAACTATCACCAATGATGCGTGGTTTGGTTCTTCCATCGGGCCTTGGCAACATTTCCAAATGGCAAGAATGCGAGCGTTAGAACTTGGCAAACCATTGCTTCGAGCTGCGAATACCGGTATTACCGCCATTGTTGATGCCAACGGAAAAGTAATTGAACAACTACCGCAATTTACTGCTGATGCACTAACTGCCACCATTGTGCCAACCAAAGGCGATACGCCGTTTAAACAATTAGGTCACTGGTTAATTTACAGTTTCAGCCTATTTTGTGTCATTGCCAGCCTGTTACTACGCAGAAAATAAAAAAATCCCCTTAGGCTCTTGGGTCTAAGGGGATTTTATCGCTGATTACGCTAAGGCTTTTAATAGGTTCGCCATTTCAATCGCTACCATTGCACACTCTTCGCCTTTATTACCGGCTTTAGTGCCTGAACGCTCAATCGCTTGCTCTAAATTTTCCACCGTTAAAATACCGTTAATAATCGGCACGCCGGTTTCTAAAGCAGAAGAGCTGATGCCTTTTGCTGACTCGTTCACTACCACATCATAGTGGCTGGTTGCTCCACGCACGACCGCACCTAAGCAGATAATCGCATCATAACGACCGCTTTGTGCCATTTTTTTCGCTGCAATTGAGATTTCTAATGCACCCGGCACCCATACGGTGTCGATATTTTTTTCTTCTACGCCGTGACGCAATAATTTATCGGTTGCACCGTTTAACAGTTGATCGATAAAAATCTTGTGCCAGTTAGTTGCCACAATACCGAATTTTAAACCAGTTGCGATGTAGTTTCCTTGAAATGTTGCCATTGTTTGTTTTCCTTCTTTAAAATAAATTTGATACTCAATAACCCTCTCCCCTTGTGGGAGAGGGATAGATTTTTCTTCGTTCAGAAGAAAAATCAGGGAGAGGGGAAATTGCAAACTTTTTCTAAAAAATATACCCTCTCTCTGAAAAATACTTCTGAACGAAGTATTTTTCTGTCTCTCTCCCACAAGGGGAGAGAGTATTGGATTAGAAATTAAACATATGTCGCATTTTGTGCTGTTTAACTTTAAGGTATTCCAAATCGTGTTCGTTTGGCTCAACCATAATCGGCTCACGAGCCACTACGTTTAAACCTTGCTCAATGAGTCCTTCAATTTTTGCCGGATTATTGGTTAACAAACGAATCGATTTTACGCCTAATTTTTCAAACATTTGAGCGGCGATATAATATTCACGCTCATCATCTTTGAAACCTAATGCCAGGTTGGCTTCAACCGTGTCCATTCCTCTATCTTGCAATTCGTAAGCACGCAGTTTATTAATTAAACCGATGCCACGTCCTTCTTGGCGTAAATAAAGCACCACGCCTCTGCCCTCTTGCTCCACTTGGTTCATTG
Organism: Mannheimia haemolytica; assembly: GCF_004342115.1. GTDB lineage: Bacteria > Pseudomonadota > Gammaproteobacteria > Enterobacterales > Pasteurellaceae > Mannheimia > Mannheimia haemolytica. The sequence continues at coordinate 4,391 of NZ_SMAC01000014.1, forward strand.
CCGCTGCGAACTGCTGACCACAATCGCAACGTTGTGAGCCAAAGGCATCGCCGGTTAAACATTCGGAATGGATACGGCATAATACATTTTCGCCATCACCAATATCACCTTTAACTAAAGCGACGTGTTCTTTGCCTGAAATAGTTTCAACGAAACTGTGTGCTTTGAACTCACCGTATTTGGTCGGCATTTTTACCACCGAAACCACATTCACCAAGCTGTCGTGTTTTCTACGATACTCTTGTAACTGCTGAATAGTAATAAACGGCATATTGTGTGCTTGTGCAAATGCCTGTAATTCCGGCATCTGCATCATCGTGCCGTCTTCTGCCATAATTTCACAGCAAAGCCCTGCCGGTTTCAAGCCCGCCAAACGAGCTAAATCCACAGTTGCTTCGGTATGACCGTTACGCACTAATACGCCTCCGTCTTTTGCCACTAATGGGAAAACATGCCCCGGACGTCTAAAATCTTCCGGCTTAGCATTTTCATCAAGCATTTTCAGGCAAGTTAATGAACGCTCAAAAGCGGAAATACCGGTGCCGGTTTGAATATGGTCAACAGAAACGGTAAATGCGGTTTGATGATTATCTTCGTTCTCTAGCACCATCGGGTGAAAATTTAATTTTTTGGCAATTTCTGTCGAAATCGGCGTACAAATCAACCCTTTACCATATTTCGCCATAAAGTTGATATTTTCCGGTGTCGCAAATTCCGCTGCACAAATGAAGTCCCCTTCATTTTCACGGTCGGCATCATCGCTGACTAAAATAATTTTCCCTTGTGCAATTGCTTGAATTGCTTCTTCTACCGTTGAAAACTTAAACATTATTTGTCCTTTATTTGGTTAAAACCCTGCATTTTTAAGAAAGTCCGCAGTAATTTTACTTTGCGGATTTTCAGGCTCTTTTTTCAATAAAAACTGTTCGATATATTTGCCGACAATGTCATTTTCTAAATTCACCAAACTACCGATTTTTTTCGTACCGAGGTTGGTTTCCTTAATGGTATGCGGAATAATCGATACCCGGAAAGATTCCGCATCAACATCCACCACCGTTAAACTAATGCCATCAATAGTAATTGAGCCTTTTTCAATGATGTAACGCATTAACTTAGGTTCGGCTTTAATGCGATACCAAGTTGAATTATCTGCTGGTGTAATCTCTGCAACCACACCCGTGCCATCAATATGACCTGACACAATATGCCCACCAAAACGCCCGTTTGCCGCCATTGCCCGCTCAAGATTAACCGAGCTGTTGATACTTAATTCGCCAAGTGATGTACGTTTTAAGGTTTCTGACATAACATCAGCAGTAAATTGCTCCTGCGTAAATGAAGTCACGGTTAAACACACGCCATTTACCGCAATGCTATCCCCTAAATGTACATCGGTCAGAATCTTTTTTGCTTTAACCGTTACCACCACAAACTCGCCTTGTTTCTTAATTTGGGCTATCTGGCCAACTTCTTCGATAATGCCTGTGAACATTTAAATTTTTCTCCGATTTACTTCCAATTTAGTCTGAGAACTGCTTATCTTACTATTCCCCTCTCCCGTTTACGGGAGAGGGAAGATTACACTCATTTTCCCCTCTCTCTGCATAAAATTTCTGAACGAAATTTTATGCTGTCTCTCTCCCGTAAACGGGCGAGAGTAAGGAAATTTCAATTTAATTACGAAGCAAGTCCACTTCATAATCCAACAAAATATCTTCTCCGAGCAATTCGGTGGATTTTAGACGTAATTTAACCGCTTGTGCTAACTCGCCAATCCCCTTGCCACCAATCGGGGTTTTTGCCGCTTTGCCGCCAATCAGTTTCGGGGCAATATAGCAATGTACTCGATTGACTAACCCCTGTTCCAGCACGCTGAAATTGAGTTGCGAACCACCTTCAATCAATAAGCTGTCGATCCCGAGTTCGCCCAGCTTTTGCAAAAGATCGGCTAAATCCACCCGCTTGTCACGTTCGCCTGTCACTAAAATTTCAACACCGCAAGCGGTATATTCTGCCTGCTTTTTTGCATCATTATTGAGCGTAGCAATAATGGTGCGATATTGGCGTGCAGTTTGGACTAGCTGGCTATCCAATGGGGTACGCAGTTGGCTGTCACATACAATCCGCACCGGCTGTTTAGCATTTTCCATTCGGCTGTTGAGCATTGGGTCATCGGCAAGCACCGTTTCCACCCCGACCATAATCGCACTATATTCGTGGCGGCTTTTCTGTACATTAGCTCGGGCAGCCTCGCCGGTGATCCATTTCGAATTCCCCGTATAAGTCGCAATTTTACCATCTGCCGTCATCCCATATTTCAGCAACACATAAGGGCGTTTGGTTTGAATGTAATGGAAGAAAATCGGGTTCAGCGCATCGCACTCCGTTCGCATAAAGTCTTCCACAACCTCAATGCCGGCGGCTCTAAGCTGTGCCGCTCCTTTGCCAGAAACAAGTGGGTTCGGATCTCGAGAGCCGATAAACACTTTTTTGATCCCACGTTCAATCAGCAGTTCGGAACAAGGCGGGGTTCGCCCGTGGTGGCAACAAGGCTCTAAGGTTACATAAGCGGTTGCCCCCGTCAGATCTTCCTCGCAGTTTAAAATCGCATTGCGTTCAGCGTGCCAACTACCGGCTTTTTGGTGATACCCTTCGGCGATAATGTTGCCGTTTTTCACGATCACACAGCCAACTAGCGGATTAGGGCTTGTCCAACCCCGTGCTTTTTCGGCAAGGGTGATGGCATAAGCCATATATTGAACATCTGTCATATGCATTTTGATAAATTGAGGGCGTAATGAAAGGATTATTGCAATACAAGCGGTCGTTTTTAGTAAAAAATTTGCAAACGCCGCCTGCAAAACAATGAAGCCTTGAAATCTCACGACTCAAGGCTTGCAAAAAAGACACAAAAAATGACCGCTTGTGCGGTATTTTTTGCGGTTTTTGACTCTTCTTTCATCCAGACTATACTGTCGGTTTTGGAATTTCACCAAATCCTGCCGATTGCTCGGCTCGCGGACTTTACCGCCGATCGGGAATTTCACCCTGCCCTGAAGATTAAAATATGCAGGGGATTTTGCTCGCATTACGATTTGATGTCAAGCGGGAAATTAAGCTAATTACCCTGATTTTAACAATTGATTAAATCGCCAACATCTACTGTTTTGACTATTCGAGTTTTTTTAAGATAAATCAAATTTTCCCTTGTTTTTCCCAAATTCGCCCTCATAATGGGGGATTATATTTTGATAGAGAGAGCAAATTTATGGCACCAAGAAAAAAGAAAGCGATTGAATTACCACTACTCCCATTGCGTGATGTGGTGGTTTTTCCTTATATGGTTATGCCGTTATTTGTAGGACGTGAAAAATCAATTCAAGCCCTACGCTCGGCGATGGATTCCAATAAACAACTGTTTTTAGTCACTCAGCAAGATCCAAATAAAGAAGAGCCGAATGCAGAAGATATGTATGGCGTAGGTGTAATTGCCAACATTATTCAAATGTTAAACCTGCCGGACGGCACAGTTAAAGTGCTGGTAGAAGGACAAACCCGTGCCAAAATCGAGCAAATTCACGATGATGAAAACGGCTTCTGGGCGGCAATTCAGCCAATATATTCGGAATATGATGACGAAAACGAAGAGTTAAAAGCGATTGCTAAAACCACTTTAACCGAATTTGAAAATTACGTTAAAAATAACAAGAAAATTCCGGCGGAAATTATTGCTAAACTGCAAAAAATCACGTTGGAAGACCGCTTGGCGGATACCATTGCCTCTAACTTAATTGCTCCGGTGAAGAAAAAACAGGAATTATTGGAGCAACCAAATCTGATTGCCCGTTTTGAAGCCTTGTTAATTGCGATGGCAACTGAGATGGATACGCTTGAAACCGAAACTCGGATTCGTAATCGTGTTAAACAGCAAATGGAAAAAAACCAACGTGATTACTACCTCAACGAGCAAATTAAAGCGATTCAAAAAGAGTTAGGTAATGGCGATGACGTTGAACAAAGCGAGTTAGATAAGCTTAAAGAGAAAATTGACGCTGCAAAATTACCGACCGAGGTAAAAGACAAGCTGAATACGGAGTTCAAAAAGCTCAAAGCAATGCCGCAAAGCTCTTCCGAAGCTACCGTTGTGCGTGGTTATATTGACTGGATTTTACAAATGCCGTGGCATAAAAAATCAGCGGTCAAAAAAGATTTAGCCCAAGCTCAAGAGATTTTGGATAAAGACCACTACGGCTTAGAACGAGTGAAAGAGCGGATTGTAGAATACTTAGCAGTGCAAAGTCGTCTAAATAAATTAAAAGGTCCGATTTTGTGCTTAGTTGGTCCGCCGGGGGTTGGTAAAACCTCATTAGGGCAATCTATTGCCAATGCCACAGGGCGTAAATATGTGCGTATGGCGTTAGGTGGCGTGCGTGATGAAGCGGAAATCCGTGGGCATCGCCGTACTTACATCGGCTCAATGCCGGGTAGCCTAATGATGAAAATGGCGAAAGTCGGCGTGCGTAATCCGCTGTTCTTGTTAGATGAAATCGACAAAATGGCTCAAGATATGCGTGGCGACCCGGCTTCTGCTCTGCTTGAAGTGTTAGATCCTGAGCAAAATAAAGCCTTTAACGACCATTATTTAGAGGTGGATTACGATTTATCCGATGTAATGTTTGTGGCAACCTCAAACTCAATGAACATTCCGCCAGCATTGCTCGACCGTATGGAAGTGATTCGTCTTTCAGGCTATACCGAAGATGAGAAAATGCACATTGCTCGTGGTCATTTACTGGCTAAACAGCAAGAAAATAACGGACTAAAAGAGGGTGAGCTGACCATTGAAGACAGTGCAATTTTAAGTATTATCCGCTACTACACCCGTGAAGCAGGCGTGCGTAGCCTTGAGCGTGAAATTGCGAAAATCTGCCGTAAAGCCGTGAAAGCTTTAGTATTGGATAAGAAATTAAAATCCATTACAGTTTCTGAGAAAAATATCGAAGAATACTTAGGCGTAAAACGTTTTGACTACGGCAAAATGGATAGCCAAAACCGCATTGGCGAAGTGACCGGTTTAGCGTGGACAGAAGTTGGCGGTGATTTATTAACCATTGAAACCGCTTCTGTTGCAGGTAAAGGCAAATTCTCTTACACCGGTTCATTAGGCGATGTAATGAAAGAGTCTATTCAAGCGGCAATGGTGGTTGTACGCTCTCGTGCAGAAAAATTAGGCATTGCTGAAGACTTCCACGAAAAACGGGATATTCACGTTCACGTGCCGGACGGTGCAACACCGAAAGATGGTCCGAGTGCAGGGATTGCAATGTGTACTGCATTAATTTCCAGCCTAACAGGTAACCCTGTGCGTAAAGAAGTAGCGATGACCGGTGAAATCAGCTTGCGTGGCAAAGTATTGCCAATCGGCGGCTTAAAAGAGAAATTACTGGCAGCCCATCGTGGTGGTATTACGACGGTGATTATTCCGAAAGAAAATGAAAAAGACTTAGAGGAAATTCCGGAAAATGCAAAAGCAGCGTTGGACATTCACGCAGTAGAAACCATTGACGAGGTACTAGCTCTGGCACTAGAAAACCCGCCAATGGGGATTGAAATCTTGTCAAAAGCCGAGATCAAGGTGAAAAAATCGCGAGCTAAAGCCACAGTGCAATAAAGTGCAATAATCTAAAACAACATAAGGTGCGCAGATCACAATCACGCACCTTATTTTTTATCTGAAAGTTTTATCTACAAGCGGTCGGTTTTGCTCTATTTTTTGCAAAAATTTAGCAAAATCTAACCGCTTGTTATGCTGAATTATCAGACAATAATTGCCAAAATGCGTTGATGATCGGCTCTTGCAAGCGTTTTTGCTGAACGCAAATTCCCAGCTCAAACGGAGTGATCGGCGAGGGTAAATTCACATAAGAAACTTGATTATTCATTGGGCTATGCTTAATCACAATATCCGGTAGCAGTGCGACCCCAAAGCCTAGTGCAACCATCGGCACAATCGCTTCGTGTCCGGAGACGGTAGCATAAATAATCGGGTCTTTGATTTTTTGCTCTTTAAACCAACGGTCAATCCGTTTTCGTACAGGTCCGTTCACCGGCAAAATAAAGGGGATATTTTTCCAATCTATCGGCGACTGTTGCAGAAATTGAGTGGCTTGGCTCGCCACACGAGGGGCAATAATCGAAAGTTGAATATCATCAATATAGTGAAACACAATATTATTCGGCAGAAATTCCGGCTTACCCGCAACCGAAATATCTGCAGCCAATGACTGAACCTGTTCCAATGCCAAAGCCGGATCACCGGTACTCAGTTTAATATCCACTTTCGGATATTTTTGGCGAAACTTTCCCAAAATCGGCGGTAAATGGCTGTAAGAAGCCGTTACCGAGCAGAACACTTTCAACTCTCCTTCTAAATCACCTTGAGCAGGCGACAACTGGTTTTGCAACTGCTGCCACTCTGCCCAACCTTGTTGAGCAAACGCCAAAAACCTTTCCCCTGCTTCAGTTAAACGCACTTGTCGATTATCACGCAGAAACAACGGCTGCCCGAGCTCCTCCTCTATACGCTGAATATGGCGGGTAAGTGTGGAAGCCGTCATATAATTCTTCTCCGCACTGCGAATAAAACTACGGCTTTGGGCTATATCTAGGAAAAGTTTAAGGCTTTGGAAGTCCATATTATTTTAGCCACTCCGGTTTTATTGCAGCAAAATCTAAATCATTCACGCTTTTTCTAAAACGGAGAATATGGGTTTCAGCCTGATTATTCGGATGCCAATGTATAAAATTCTGTTCATCGCTACTGTAAAAAGCAATTATCTTTTTACTCAAGCCTGAGGCAATATGCACGGTTGCAGTATCAGGTGAAATTAATAAGTCCGCAAAACGAATCAGTTCTATTGAATCAAAAACGCTTTTGGTTTTCTCATAGACAAATATATTTTTATACTTCTTAGTAAAGGAACACAATTTTGCCGTTACTTCAGGAAAAGTAAGTAAGACTATCGGTTTATCACTATGCTGTTTTAAGCAACTCAGCAGTTCATTAATTTTCTGCTCACTAAAACGTCTTGCCGAACCTGCACCAAAAAGATTTAACGCAATATAATTTCTAATTTGGTTTTCATATAAATAATGCTTTATGGATTGGTTGCTTGTGGCATTTAGTGGCACATCATACTGAGTTTCTATATTTTCAAACCCGATTAAAGCTAACGCATCTTGATAAATCTCTGAAAAATGCTGTTTTCTATCCTCTACATTTAGATCAAATAATCGATATTTTTGTTTCTGATAACCTACATAATGTTTGGCTGATATAGTGCGTAAAAATAAGAGATCACGATTCCGTAAAGTAACAGTCGGATCGATTACAACATCATACTGCTCTTTTGCAAGTTGTTTGCCACCACGAATATAATCAGGAATACTTTTTGTCTTAACCAAATAGAGCTTATCAATATAAGGATTATTCTCAAATAAATATCGGTTTTTCTGTGAGCAAACCACGCCTATTTGCGTTTGGGGAGACTGTTTTTTTATTTCACGGAAGACAAAGGAACTAACGACATAATCACCAATTTTACCATCGTGACGAAGAAATAGAATTTTATTGGGAATTTCCGATAATATCAGATCAGTATTTTTACTATCTAAAATGGCTTTACCTATCGCCAATCTTGCTTTTCTTAACGTTGCTTTAATATTCATTTTTACTTACTATAACCAATCATTAAAAGAATCAACCTATTATAGAGATGAAATCCTTAGTTATAAAACTTTTTGGTACAAAAAAAGAGAAAAAAACCTTCAAATTTAGCAAAATAGAATCCGTATTACTCAAACCTATCGGAGATGCTATTGGCGATGCTGTTGTGCATATAGCTCATTTGGAGCAAATTAAAAAAGCTCTCCCAAATGTAAAAATAGCGGTTTTAGTTACATCTCGTAACAAATTGATTTTCTCTCAAGCAAACGTGGTAGATATGATCTTAGAAGATAAAGTATCCACTTATCTCTCGCAGCGGGGACATTGGGATCTTTATTTAGATTTCAAACCGACATTTACCACAAAAAGTATTATTTTAGATAGTATTTTAAAGCCTAAATTTATTATTAACTTCGGTAAAAAACAAAAAAGTATTTACAATTTAGATACAGTAAAAAATTACGATTTCACCACTGTCTTTCCAAAGCAGGTTCATTTTGCTGACTATCTCAACTATGCTATTTTTGCTGATTTTTTAGAAAAAAATCAGGTCAATTATAATTTAAACATTCCTAATGAACTAAGCAGTTTTGCAAATACGCTATGGCAAGAGAAGAAAATTCGATTACTATTGAATCCTCAAGGTAGTATGCGTGAAATTTCTACTCAAGAATTATCAGAGCTATTATCTATGATTGATAAAAGATATGTTCAACATATTAGTTGTTTGCTGACCAATACAACCAATAGTGCCGAATATTTGTCGAAAATTAAAGCCCCATTTGAAATAAGCCTAGCACCTAATAGTGATATTTTAGGTTATTGTGCATTAGTAAACTCTGCTGATATTGTAATTGCAGTTGATGGAGGTGGTGTCCATATTTCTTGTGCATTAGGCAAGAAATTGCTCTCATTTTATGCCAATCATCCAGCTAATATTGCACGCTGGTATCCAAAACCTAAGAAAGATGTTGAAACTTTTATGGTGATCGCAGATAAATGGACCGAGGATAATAATGATACTCGAGGTTTTTCTCTGGTAGCTCCTGCAAAATGGTTAAATCACCAATTTGCAAAATTGATAGAAAAATACACCGCTTGTTAATTCGATATATAAGAAAAACAAAACCCCGCATTAGCGGGGTTTGCAATAATCAAATTATTTTGAGCTTGGGATGCTGAAACGTTTGTTAAAGCGTTCAACACGACCACCGGTGTCAACAACACGTTGTTTACCAGTATAGAACGGGTGGCAGTTGCCACATACGTCTAAGTTTAAATCTTTACCCACTGTTGAGCGAGTTTTAACTACATTACCGCAAGAGCAAGTTGCCGTAATTTCTTTATATTCTGGGTGAATACCTTGTTTCATTGGGGAACCTCATAAGAAGCCATATCGCCGCCTATCTTGTTAGAATCTCTACCGCTGATAGGTACCATATGTAATTAATAAAAATGTTGAGCAAATGCTCAACGCCAAAAAGAGTGCGTATTTTAGATAAATTTGTTGCCTAGATCAACTACTAAACATTCGCTTTATCAAGAAAATATTGTATTAGGAAAAAACCGTCTATTAAAATCAAATCCAATCAAAACAAATCACAATTTAATCATTTTTTGTGATACAGATCACATTTCTCATTTCCATTTTTGAGTTTTTCTAGCAAAATAGTGTAGAATCCAATTCGATATCCTTTCCATTTTATATAACATTCTCGATTAGGAGTAACACAAATGACAGAACGTAAAGTGCTAGCGAATGCAATTCGTTTTTTAAGTATGGATGCTGTACAAAAAGCTAACTCAGGCCACCCAGGCGCACCAATGGGTATGGCTGATATTGCAGAAGTTTTATGGCGTGATTTTTTAAAACACAATCCAACTAATCCTAAATGGGCAGATCGTGACCGTTTTGTTCTGTCTAACGGACACGGTTCAATGTTAATCTATAGCTTACTTCATTTAACCGGCTATGATCTCTCTATCGAAGATTTAAAACAGTTCCGTCAGTTACATTCTAAAACACCTGGTCACCCTGAATATGGTTATGCACCGGGTGTTGAAACCACCACAGGCCCGTTAGGTCAAGGTATTACCAATGCGGTCGGTATAGCGATTGCGGAAAAAACCCTTGCAGCACAATTTAACCGTGAAGGTCATAAAATTGTCGATCACTACACTTACGCTTTCTTAGGCGATGGCTGTTTAATGGAAGGTATCTCACACGAAGCTTGCTCTCTCGCCGGTACATTAGGCTTAGGCAAACTGATTGCTTTCTACGATGATAACAATATCTCTATCGACGGCCACGTTGATGGTTGGTTCACTGATGATACCGCACAACGCTTTGAGTCTTATGGCTGGCAAGTTATCCGTAATGTCGATGGCCATAACCCAGAACAAATCAAATTTGCGATTGAAAATGCACAAGCCGAAACCGAGCGTCCAACTTTAATTATTTGTAAAACCATTATCGGCTATGGTTCACCAAATAAATCAAACTCTCACGATTGCCACGGTGCGCCATTGGGTGATGCTGAAATCCAAGCCGCTCGTGAATTTTTAGGTTGGGAACATGCCCCATTTGTGATTCCAGCTGAAATTTATACAGAGTGGGATGCAAAAGCAAAAGGTACATTAGCAGAAAAAGATTGGAACGCTAAATTTGCTGCTTATGAAGCGGCATACCCTGAACTAGCCGCTGAATTTAAACGCCGTTACGCAGGCGAATTACCGGCTAACTGGGAAGCTGAAAGCAAAGCTTTTATTGAAAAATTACAAGCAAATCCGGCAACCATTGCAAGCCGTAAAGCATCACAAAATGCAATCGAAGCTTACGCGCCAATCTTACCTGAATTCCTCGGCGGCTCAGCTGACTTAGCAAGCTCTAACTTAACCTTATGGTCTGGCTCAAAACCGATTCGTGCGGAACACAATGTAGATGGTAACTACATCAACTACGGCGTGCGTGAATTCGGTATGTCTGCGATTATGAACGGGATTGCCCTACACGGTGGTTTCATTCCTTACGGTGCAACCTTCTTAATGTTCTACGAATATGCACACAATGCGGTGCGTATGGCAGCCTTAATGAAGCAACGTGCCTTATTTGTTTATACACACGACTCCATCGGTTTAGGTGAAGACGGCCCGACCCACCAACCGGTAGAACAAACTGCTTCATTACGCCAAATTCCAAACTTAGAAACCTGGCGTCCGGCAGACCAAGTAGAATCTGCTGTTGCTTGGAAAGCGGCGGTAGAACGTAAAGACGGCCCGACAGCACTAATCTTTACCCGCCAAAATCTGGCTCAACAACAACGTACTGCGGAGCAATTAGCGAACATCTCTCGTGGTGGCTATATCTTGCGTGAATGTTGCGAAAAAGGCAGTTGCCCGGATTTAATCTTAATTGCAACCGGTTCTGAAGTAGATTTAGCAATGAAAGCCGCTGATGTGTTAGATGCAGAAGGCGTGAAAGTGCGTGTAGTTTCAATGCCAAGCACCAACGTGTTTGACAAACAAGATGAAGCCTATCGTGAATCGGTATTACCACGTTCAGTCACTAAACGTGTGGCGATTGAAGCTCAATTAGCTGACTTCTGGTATAAATATGTCGGCTTTGATGGTCGAATTGTAGGTATGAATAGCTTTGGTGAATCCGCACCAGCAGATCAATTATTCAAACTCTTCGGCTTTACCGTTGAAAACGTGGTTGCTAAAGCAAAAGAAATCTTATAATGAAACAATAAGATAAAGAAAAGCGGGAATTAACTTCCCGCTTTTTTGTTGAACAACTATGATAAGCGGTGAAATTTCAGCGATTTTTTGCAAAAAATTAGCGAAATATGACCGCTTGTAAGCTATAACATTTCAGCTTGAGCAAGAATTTTTTCTTGCTCTAAAGCTAATTTTTCCAGTTTTCGCTGTTCTTTACGCTCTTCATCAACCGCTTCCCACGCATCATAGGCTTGCACAATTTTGGCAACCACAGGGTGGCGGACAATATCTTTGCTGTCAAAGAAATTAAAGCTGAGTTCCGGCACTTCTTTTAGCACTTCCATTGCGTGTTTTAAGCCTGATTTTTGGCTACGGGGCAAATCCACTTGGGTAATATCGCCGGTAATCACCGCTTTGGAATTAAAGCCAATACGGGTTAAGAACATTTTCATTTGCTCGGTAGTCGTGTTTTGGCTTTCATCTAAAATGATGAACGCATCGTTTAAAGTACGCCCTCGCATATAAGCAAGTGGGGCAATTTCAATCACACCACGTTCCATCAACTTTTGAGCTTTTTCAAAGCCAAGCATTTCAAACAGGGCATCATATAACGGGCGTAAGTAAGGCTCAATTTTTTGCCCTAAATCGCCGGGTAAAAAACCGAGCTTTTCACCGGCTTCCACCGCCGGACGGGTAAGTAAAATACGGCGGATTTCTTGGCGTTCAAGCGATTCCACCGCTGCCGCTACCGCTAAAAAGGTTTTGCCTGTGCCAGCAGGCCCGATACCAAAACTGATGTCGTGGCTTAATATATTCCGCAGATAGGCTTGTTGATGTTCGCCACGAGGTTTAATCACCCCTCGCTTGGTTTTAATCGCTATTTCGCCTTGCGAGCCGGCTTGCCATTGGTTTTGTAGTAGCATTCGGCTTTCCTGAATCGCCAAATGTATATCTTCTAAGTCCAATTCCTTAATTTTGCCTTTAATCGGGGCAGTTTCATTATACAGTTGCTTAATCAGCTTCACACTATTTTGAACCAAGGTAGCAGAATAGTGATTGTCATCTTCCGATTGAATCGTAAAGTTGAAGCCTGTTCGAGCAATAATGAGATTAAAACTTTTTTCAATTAAGGCTAAATGCTCATCAAATGCACCACAAAGCGATTGCAGACGAGCATTATCTTGCGGTTCTAAGCTAAAAATAATTTCGTTCAAAATTCTACCTTCTGTTAAAGCTGACCAAAGCTTTCAGGAATATTAGCGGATAATTTTTGCCAAATTTCACCACTAGATTGGCGATTTTTAGCCATACAAGCGGCTGCTTTTTCACTATCTTTTGCAAGACAAGTACATAATAATGAACGGTAAAAGCTTAACGTTAATTGACGATTATTTTCATCAGCAAAGAAAATTTTTGCGACTTGATGATACATTGATTTAAAGCTATTTAGGATCAACGCATACACAGGCTTATTGGCTAAAAAAGTAAATTGTCTGAATAACTTATAATCAAATTCAGCATAAGCAGCTGCTGTATTTTCTAATTCATCTAGTCCATCAAAGAGTTTAGCACTTTCTTCAGGAGCAAGGTAAATCGCTTCTGGAATATAAGCCTCCGCCATACGAGTACGTAATGACACCACATTGGCAATCACCACTGGAAGATAGCTTTTATCTAGCTTAATAATAGTGCCAATAATATTAGGCCCCGAAGTTTCCCAAATATCATTCACTCTTGTTGGCTTGCCGTGCTGAATACTTAACCAACCTTCTCGCGCTAGACGTTGTAGTACTTCACGTAAAGTTGTTCTTGTTACCCCAATGCGCTCTGCTAACTCTCGCTCGGCAGGAAGATCAGAGCCGGCAGGGAAATGATTATTCCAAATACTCTTTACAATATATTCTTCCGCTAACGCTGCCGGGCTTTGCGCTTTTAAAATATCACTGTGACCCATTAATGCCCCCCAAGCAAAAAATATGCTTATCTAAAATCTAACTATTCTTTATTTCTAATCAATTATTGCGACTAAAAAGTTCAGTAATACTATTATCCTTTAATCTAAACTATATTACAATTGTAATATCTGTTTACAAATTTTGAGGTCCTTTATATGAGTAGCATTGATGCTCTGTTCAAAAGTTTCTTAGGAAAAAGCCCCGAGTGGTATAAATTGTGCATTTTGGCATTTTTAATTATCAATCCTCTCATTTATTTCTTTATCAATCCTTTTGTTGCAGGCTGGTTTCTAGTCGCTGAATTTATTTTTACTCTCTCTATGGCATTAAAATGTTATCCATTACAGCCAGGTGGTTTATTAGCGATTGAAGCAGTTGTAATCGGTATGACAAATCCTCACCACATTAAAGAAGAAATTATGGCAAACTTTGATGTTATTCTTCTTTTAATGTTTATGGTTGCCGGTATTTACTTTATGAAGCAATTATTGCTTTATATTTTCACCAAACTGCTTGTCGCCATTCATTCGAAAAAAATTCTTTCCCTTTCTTTCTGCTTAAGCGCTGCTTTTTTATCCGCCTTTCTTGATGCTTTAACGGTTATTGCTGTAATCATTAGCGTTGGAACAGGTTTCTACGGCGTATATCATAAAGTCGCATCAGGTAATAACTTTGAAGATTCTACTGATATTACCAATGATGAAAAAATCATCTCTAATAAAGAAATTTTAGAGCAATTTCGTGGTTTTTTAAGAAGTTTATTGATGCACGCCGGTATTGGCTCAGCTTTAGGTGGCGTAATGACCATGGTGGGAGAACCACAAAACTTAATTATTGCCTCCCAAGCGGAATGGGGATTTATCGAATTCTTACTTAGAGTATTACCAGTTAGCTTACCCGTGTTAATTTGTGGGATTGCGACCTGCTTTCTTGTAGAAAAATATAAATTATTTGGTTATGGAGACAGGCTTCCTAGCAAAGTTTGGGTCGTACTCGCTCGCTATAGCCAACTAAAAGAACAAAAAATGACGAAACAAGATCGCTTAAAGATGCTGGTGCAAGCCATTGCTGGAATTTGGTTAATTATTGGCTTAGCGCTACATCTTGCCGATGTAGGGATTATTGGCTTAACCATCATCATTATTTGCACTGCATTTTGTGGCATTACTGATGAACACACTTTAGGGAAAGCATTCCAAGAATCTATGCCTTTTACTGCATTGCTTATTGTGTTTTTCTCGGTTGTTGCCGTGATTATTGATTTAAAATTATTTGAGCCGATCATTGCCTTTGTGTTATCTGCCGAACCACATTCACAGCTTTCATTATTCTATATTTTCAATGGTTTGCTCTCGATGATTTCAGATAACGTCTTCGTCGGTACTGTTTACATTAATGAAGCTAAAACCGCACTAGATGCCGGCATTATAGATCGTGAGCAGTTCGACCTGATTGCAGTTGCAATTAATACTGGCACAAATCTTCCTTCTGTTGCTACCCCAAACGGACAAGCTGCTTTCTTATTCTTATTAACGTCCTCCTTTGCGCCGTTAATTAAACTGTCTTACGGCAGAATGGTCTATATGGCATTACCTTATACCATTGTTCTATCTATTGTCGGTTTCTTAGGGTTAGAATTCTTACTACCTTCTATGACTGAAGTAATGATAAATTGGGGATGGTTTATTACACGTTAGTTTATAGATAACTCATACCAAATAAGGTAGAATGCCTTAAGTTCACAAAATGAGGAATAACTATGCTCTATTTTTTTAAAAATCTATCACAATCTCGCAGTGCATGGTTTTTACTAATGTTAAGCTGTCTTATACTTGAAGGCACAGCGCTTTATTTCCAACATGGGATGGGATTAGTACCTTGTGTAATGTGTATTTATGAGCGAGTTGCTTTATTTGGTATTTTATTTGCCGGTATTTTAGGATTTCTTGGTAATAGATATGCGATTATTCGCTACTTGGCAATTCTAATTTGGCTTGGTAGCGCATTTAAAGGGCTAATACTTTCAATCAAACACCACGATTATCAGGTCAATCCATCACCATGGAATCAATGCGAATTTAAAGTTAATTTCCCGCAAACCTTGCCGCTTGACCAATGGCTACCACAAGTGTTTGCCCCCGGTCCGGTTAATTGTAGCCAAAGCCAATGGGAAATGTTCGGCTTTTCAATGGCACAATGGCTAATCTTTACTTTTGCGGTTTACTTAATTGTTGCGGTCATTGTGCTAATCAGCCAATTTAAACGTAGCCGTCAAAGAAATAACTTTATGTTTCGTTAATTATTAATAAAGGGGCAAATGTTGATTTGCCCCTATGCATTTTACTTTAGGAAAAGTTATGTCTAACTATAAAAATCTTTCCACCAAACTTGTTCATACAGGGCGTAAAAAACGTAACACACAAGGAGCAGTTAACCCGGTGATTCAGCGTGCTTCATCTTTAGTGTTTGAAACCTTAGAAGAGAAAAAACACGCTACACAAAACCGCTACAAAGGAGCATTATTTTATGGCAGACGTGGCACTCTCACTCATTTTTCATTACAAGAAGCGATGTGTGAATTAGAAGGTGGAGCAGGTTGCTACCTTTACCCTTGCGGTGCGGCGGCAGTCACCAATGCGATTTTAGCTTTTGTGGAACAAGGTGACCACATTTTAATGACAGGCGCAGCTTACGAACCGACACAAGAATTCTGTAATGTGCTGTTAAAACGTATGGGGGTTTCAACTACTTATTATGACCCGATGATTGGTGAAGGCTTGAAAGCCCTTGTGCAACCGAACACCAAAGTGCTTTTTTTAGAATCGCCGAGCTCGCTAACAATGGAAGTGCCTGATATTCCGACTCTCGTGCGTGTTGCTCGTGAAATCAACCCAGAAATCGTGATTATGATCGACAACACTTGGTCTGCCGGTGTGCTGTTCCCTGCTTTAGAATATGGCATTGATATTTCCATTCAAGCCGGCACTAAATATTTAGTCGGGCATTCTGATGTGATGATCGGCACAGCCGTTTCCAATGCTCGTTGTTGGGATAAACTGCGTGAAGGCTCTTATTTAATGGGGCAAATGGTGGATGCTGATTCCGCTTACATCACCGCTCGGGGGCTACGCACCTTAGGCATTCGCTTAAAACAGCACGAACAAAGTAGCATTGCGGTAGCTAACTGGCTGGCTCAACGCCCTGAAGTGAAAGCAGTTTATCACCCGGCGTTGGAAAGCTGCCCGGGGCACGAATTTTTTAAGCGGGATTTTTTAGGTTCAAGCGGTCTATTTTCATTTGAACTTTGCGAAAAGCTCTCGAATGACAAATTAGCCAACTTCCTAGAGCATTTTGAACTGTTTTCAATGGCGTATTCTTGGGGTGGGTTTGAATCGCTGATTCTTGCCAACCAGCCGGAAGAAATTGCCAAAATCCGTCCGTCTATTGAGCGAAAACTAACGGGTACATTAATTCGCATTCACGTTGGCTTGGAAGCGGTGGAAGATTTAATTGCCGATTTAGAACAAGGTTTTAACCGTATTCGCTAAATGGCTTGAATTGCAAAAAATTAACAAAAAATGCCCGCTTGTTGCGGGCATTTTCTCACATTAATCTTCGCCCCAAACTTCTTTGGCAATTTCTTCCACAAAGCGGACTTTCGCCCACTGTTGTGCTTCTGACATTATATTGCCCTCTTCGGTTGAGGCAAAACCACATTGCGGACTGAGACAAAGCTGCTCTAACGGCACATATTTTGCCGCCTCTTGAATACGGGCTTTAACCGCTTCTTTATCTTCCAATTCAGGGAATTTTGAGCTAATTAAGCCCAACACCACACGCCCTTTGTTGTTGGCAAAATGTTTTAACGGCTCAAAACCGCCTGAATGCTCATCATCATATTCTAAGAAATAGCCGTCATAGTTGGTTTGAGCAAATAAGCCGTCTGCAATCGGATCATAAGCCCCTGTCAATAAATAAGAAGATTTATAGTTGCCTCGGCAAACGTGGGTGGTAATGGTTAAATCTTCCGGCTTATCGGCAAGAATGGCTTGAATATTCGCCACCGCTTGAGCTTTATCGGCTTCAAATGTCGGTTGACCAACGTTATTACACAACGACCCCCAATAGACATCATCAATTTGCAAATAACGACAGCCGGCATCATAGAACGCTTTAATCGCCTCTTTATAAGCCTGTTGCACATCTTTGGCAAATTCCTCACGGTTTGGGTAAATGCCGTGATCCCACTGAATCGGGTACATTAATTGGTTTGGACTTGGAATGGTAAATTTCACCACCGCACGACCACCTACAATCGCATTGAATTTTTTGAAATGCTCAATAAAAGGGTGATTCGGATTCCAAGACACTTTACCGCAACAACGTGTATTATAAAACCCCTTTAAACGCATAGGCTTTTTCCGGCACATAGCCTTCAATGCCGTTCAGATTTTCCAAGAAATCAATATGCCACCAAGAGCGGTGATATTCGCCGTCTGTAACAACTTGAATGCCCGCATCTAATTGAGCTTGTACTAATTTTTTCACTTCCGCTTCTACAATTTCATCACGTTGTTCGAGGGAAATGTTGCCTGCTTTATAGTCTGCGTGAGCTTTTTTCCAAGCATCGGAACGCAAATATGAGCCAACGGTGTCTGCGTGAAAAGGTAATTTTTGATGTGCCATTTTAGTTCTCCAACTCCTGTATTACAGGAGTTTATCCTAAGCCAATTAGCTAAAGCTCACAATCAATTTATCGGCTTTTTAATTGAAAAAATCTCACCAAAAGATGAAAGTGATTCATAATGGTGAGATTAGAGAGTGACAAGCGGTGAGTTTTTGCTGTTTTTTTGCAAAAGTTAAACACCGTATTTTTCACGATATTCACGCATTTTCGGCAAATAAGGAGCGTATTGTGGCGACGTTTCAATAAATGCTACCAAATCATCAAAATCCACAATCGAGAAAACTTGGCAATCGTAATCACGTTCGACTTCTTGAATCGCAGACAACTCGCCCTTGCCTTTCTCTTTACGGTTTAACGCAATCAGCACACCGGCAAGCTGGGCATTATTGGCATTGATAATTTCCATCGACTCACGAATTGCCGTGCCTGCGGTAATCACATCGTCCACCAGCAAAATCTTGCCCGTTAAGGGAGAACCGATTAAATTACCGCCTTCACCGTGATCTTTTGCCTCTTTGCGGTTAAAGCAACAAGGTTTATCCACATCGAACAGGTTGGCTAGTGCCACGGCAACCGTGGTTGCAATCGGAATGCCTTTATAAGCCGGCCCGAATAACACATCATACTCAATGCCGCTGGCTTGAATGGCTTTGGCGTAATATTCGCCTAATTTGGCTAAATCGCGCCCGGTGTTAAAAAGCCCAGCATTGAAAAAATAGGGGCTGATTCTGCCTGATTTTAAGGTAAATTCGCCAAATTTCAGCACATTGCGACTTAAGGCAAATTCAATAAAGTCGTGTTTGTATTGTTGCATCGTTTTTTCCTTTTATATTTCCCCCACTTCTTGATAAGACAAGCGGTTATTTTTCTAAAAAATATTGCAAATCAGAATTTATGATGGCGCAAGCGTCCACGCTTGTGCTATCCGTATTTAATTTACTCAGGCGTAATCCACTCCACCTTCCAAGAACCTGTTCCTTCCGGCACAAGCACCTCGGTTAAATATGGCAGGATTTTTTTCATCTGGGTTTCAAGCTGCCACGGTGGGTTGATCACAATCATACCACTTGCCGTCATTCCACGTTGGTCGCTATCAGGACGAACGGCAAGCTCAATTTGTAGAATTTTGCGAATGCCGGTATCCATTAAACCTCGCACTATACGTTTGGTATGTTGGCGAAGCACCACCGGATACCAAATGGCATACACACCAGTGGCAAACCGTTTGTAGCCCTCTTCTATCGCTTTAACCACCAATTCATAATCTTCTTTTAATTCATAAGGTGGATCAATCAACACAAAACCTCGACGCTCTTTAGGCGGCTGGGCGGATTTTAATTGTTGAAAGCCATTTTCTCGCTTGGTTTGCACATTTTTCGCTTTGGCAAATTCTTGTCGTAACAGCGGAAAATCATTGGGGTGAAGTTCGGTAAGAATGGCTCGGTCTTGCTCACGCAGTTGCTGTACCGCCAATAATGGGGAGCCTGCGTAATACTTTAACTTGCCGCCACGGTTTAATTTTTTCAGCTCATCAATATAGAATGCCACTTCTTCCGGTAAATCATCACGCTCCCATAAACGGGCAACACCCTCTAAATATTCGCCTGTTTTTTCCGATTCAAAACTTAACAGACTATAACGCCCCACACCGGAGTGAGTATCAAGATATAAAAAACCTTTTTCTTTTTCTTTTAATGCTCGCAAGATCAAAAGCTGGACAATGTGTTTTAGCACATCAGCGTGGTTGCCTGCGTGGAAACTGTGGCGATAACTTAACATATTCTTCTCTTTTTCTAGTAAAATGAGCCATATTTTAACGTATTCACCCTATTTAGACTATGCCAAATTTAAAAATCGAACAGGGCTGTTTAACCGGTCAAAAACAAGTGCCGTCTCCGCATTTTAGCCAACGTCCTGATCAAGAGGATATTTCCTTGTTGGTTATTCACTACATCAGCTTACCGCCGGAAGAATTTGGTGGAAATTTTATCGATCTGTTTTTCCAAGGTAAACTCGAACCAACCGCTCACCCTTATTTTGAAGAAATCAAAGATCTACGGGTTTCCGCCCATTGTTTGATTAATAGGGAGGGGGAAATCACGCAATATGTGAATTTTAACGATATGGCGTGGCACGCCGGCGTCTCTTGTTTTGAAGGGCGGGAGAAATGCAATGAATATTCGATTGGCATTGAACTGGAAGGCAGTAATAATCAGCCGTTTACTCAAGCTCAATACCAATCTTTGGCAAATTTGACCAAAGCCATTCAGCAAAGCTATCCACAAATTACCGATGAACGCATCACCGGGCATTGCCATATTGCCCCGGAACGGAAAATCGACCCGGGGCAATATTTTGATTGGGCATATTACAAACACCTACTGAACGAGGCTAAAAAGTCGGCTCAGCAGTAAACGTCATCAACTCCCTTGTAATCGGGTGAGTAATTGTTAGTGACTCCGCGTGCAAACATAAACGGGGCGATAAACTTTTTGCCAGCGGATTAGCATAAAACTTATCGCCAATAATCGGGTGACCTAACGCAAGGCTATGTACTCGTAGCTGATGCGAACGCCCCGTGATAGGCGTGAGTTTTACTCTCGCTATATTATTCGGATAATGAGCTAACACTTCATAATGGGTAATGGCTTTTTTGCCTCGTTCATAGCAAATTTTCTGGCGGGGGCGATTTTCCCAATCGCAAATCAGCGGAAAATTCATTTCGCCCTTATCCCCAACTTTTTCACCTAATTTGCCCCAAAGTAACGCAATATAGTGTTTTTTCGGTTCACGTTCCCGAAATTGGCGTTTTAGTTCTTTTTCCGCCGCTTTGCTTAGGGCGAACAAAAGAATACCGCTTGTTGCCATATCCAAACGATGAGCCGGTTCGGTAAAGCCATATTTTTGCTGTACTCGAGTCATTGCACTGTCGTAATATTCGGGACGATTGCCCGGCACCGATAATAAACCACTAGGCTTATTAATTACTAAAATATGGTTATCCCGATAAACCTCATCTAAAAATGGTTCTAATGGAGGGTTATATTCAATTAATGCCATTTGCCACTCGCTTACCTAGGTGATTGAACCGGTAATTTTTCCGCAATCCACATTTTACTCAAGGCTTGGCGAGGCACACCTAAATGTCTGGCTTGCTTATCTAACGCTTCTACCATCCAATTTGGGAAATCAACATTCACCCTTTTCATTTGCCCCGGGCGATGAGCGGTAGAAAGATCGCAGTATTGTAAAATATCTTCTTTGCCTTCATCGAAGATACGTTCTAATTCTTCGGCACTAATGGTATTTCTCATAGTATGAGATCTCTTTTTTACGGGAACGTCTAACTGAAATTAAACGAATAACATCATTTCTTGGTGTAAAAAACGCTGTCCAATATTTATCATAAATCTTGCCAATCAGGAAATAGCGTAATTCGGGTTCAATGCAAGCCTCCAGTACAACTTTTCGTTCATCTTCCCAAAGCAACTTTGCCTGTTCAAAATCAATACCATATTTGGCTAAATTAATTTGGCTTTTGTTCGGGTCGTATTCAAACAATAACGGCACAGCATATTGCAAATCTATATACATAATATTCCTTTTTTATACCTTTTACAATATGAGGAATAGCATAAATAATCTGCAAGGATGACACAAAATAGAAAAGTGATTTTTTCGACATAGATCGAAAAAATCACTTTTCGTACTTGCAAAAAATTACGCTTTATTACTTACAATCACTCGCAAGCTATCTAAGCGATAATTTGCCGTTTCAAGTTGGGCAAGGGAAGCGTTAAGCTGTTGTTCTAAGGCTTCAACTTCATCGGCTCGAATATTTTTATTCACCATTTTGAGTGATTCCAAGCGGTGTAATTCTGCTTTTAATTTGCTATTTGCCTCAAATTTGGCAGTTTCAATCACCTGTTGGACCTGAGGTTCTACCGCTTTTTCACTCGCTTTAATTAATTTTTCAATATCCGCTCGAGCCATTTTGGCAATTTTATTTGCCATCTGTTTATTCACCGGTTTTAATTGGCGTTCAAGCCCGGCAAAAGAGACCTGCGGAGCAATATTGTTGCCTTTGTTATCCACTAAAACCCGAATCGGGGTTGGCGGTAGGAAACGGGTTAAATTTAGCCCTTTCGGTGCTTGTGCTTCCACCACATAAAGCGCCTCAAGTAATAATGTACCGGCAGGCAATTTATTATTCACCAGCAATGAGATTGCTGATTTGCCAATATCGCCGGAGGTGATTAAATCAATACCATTGCGGATCATCGGGTGATCCCAAGTGAGAAATTCCACCTCTTCCCGCATTAACGCCAGTTCACGATTAAAGGTAATGGTCGTGCCATCTTCCGATAGCCCCGGGAAATCAGGCACAAGCATATGTCCGGTTGGGCTAATCACAATGCTCTGCTCGCCTAAATCTTCCTGTTCAACGCCAATCACATCAAACAAACTCAAGGCAAAATTAACCAACTGCGGATTATTATCTTCTTTCGCAATATCATTAGCGAGCTGTTGAGCTGCTTCTCCGCCATTAGAATTCAGTTCTAATAATCTGTCCTGTCCTTTCTCCAGTTCGGCTTTCAAATACTGTTGGCGTTTATAGGTTTTCGCAACAAAATCATCAAATTGGGCTGAAAGTTCAGATTTTTGCAGGAATTGTTGCAATTCTTCACCTAATTCACGGAAGATCGCTGTTCCCATCGGGCAGGTTTCTTCAAACGCATTCAAGCCCTTGTGATACCACTCTGCCAACATCTGTTGAGCCGATAAATTAAAGCAAGGCACATAAATCTGAATGTCATTTTTCTGTCCGATACGATCTAATCGCCCAATACTTTGCTCCAATAAATCCGGGTTATCCGGCAAATTAAACAGCACTAAATCTTTAGCAAATTGGAAATTTCGCCCTTCTGAACCGATGCTTGAACTAATCAGCACCTGAGCGCCTTCTTCTTGTTGAGCAAAATAGGCGGCAGCTTTGTCACGTTCAACAATCGACATTTTCTCGTGGAAAACGGCAGAACGAATCGCCTCACGCTCACGCAAAACTTGCTCCAAAGCAATCGCAGTGTCCGCCTGTTTGCAGATCACCAGCACTTTTTCATCACGATGATTTTTTAAGAAAGTGATGAGCCAATCAATCCGAGGGTCGAATTCAGCCCATTTCGCATTCGGGTTCATTCGTTGGAACAAATATTCAGGATAGAGCAAATCACTTTGGCTCACACTCCCCATCATTCCCATCACTTTTAACGCATTTTGGTATTGTTTCGGCATTTCTAGGCTGATTTGGTGGTATTCCCGATGTGGGAAGCCTTTCACTCCCTGACGGGTATTTCTAAACAACACCCGGCTGGTTCCATGGCGGTCAATTAGCTCACTAATCAGCTCTTGACGGGCTTGCAAGCGGTCATTTTCGTCCGATTTTTTGCTATTAATTGCACGGAACATCGGCTCGGTATCTTGCTCGCTTAACAGCTCCGCAATCGCATTCTGCTCGTCATTACTTAGCGGTTTATCGCTTAATAAGCTACTCACCGCATCTGCCACCGGTTTATACTGTGCTTGCTCCTGTACAAACTCGGCATAATCATAAAAACGATCCGAATCTAACAACGCCAAGCGGGCAAAATGGCTCTCTTGCCCTAATTGCTCCGGTGTTGCCGTTAAAAGCAAGACGGCAGGAATTTGTTGAGATAAACGCTCTACCAACTGATAGCCGATAGAAGATTCGGTTTCCGACCATTCTAAATGGTGAGCTTCATCAACAATTAATAGATCCCAGTCGGCAGCAAGCACTTGATTGGCTCGTTGCGGTGAGGTTTCCAGCCAGTTTAGTGAAGTAATGACTAACGCTTCGCTCTCAAATGGATTTTCACTTACATCATCGCCATTTTCATCTTGTTTATCAAAATCACTACAACGTTCTTCATCGAATAACGAGAATTTCAGATTAAAACGGCGAAGCATTTCCACCAACCATTGGTGTTGCAAACTTTCCGGCACTAATACCAATACTCGTTCTGCTCTGCCCGAAAATAGCTGTTGTTGCAAAATCATACCGGCTTCAATAGTTTTACCCAGTCCCACTTCATCGGCTAATAGCACACGAGGAGCAAGGCGTTGCCCGACTTCTTTTGCAATATGTAATTGATGTGGAATCAGGCTGGCTCGAATGCCTCGCAAACCACGCAGTGGCGACTGATATTGCGCTTGCTGGTGCTGCAAAGCGTTAAAGCGTAATGCAAAGCGATCTGAGCGATCAATCTGAGCCGAAAAAAGGCGGTCTTGCGGTTTGCTGAAACTGATTTTATGATCGAGCAACATTTCAGGCAGTACCGCTTCTTCACCGTTATCCACCCTTTTGCCCAAATAGATTACGGCACCTTGATTTTCCACAACCTCTGAAACCTCTAACTGCCAGCCATCTATACTGTTAATTCTATCTCCGGCTTGAAACTGCACTCGAGTTAAAGGTGCAACTGCAATTGCATAGACCCGCTCTTCTTCCGCTGCCGGGAAATTGATAGTGACAGTGCGATGATCCACCGAAGTCACGATTCCCAAACCTAAATTATTTTCCGATTCACTTAGCCAACGCTGACCGACTAAAAACATTTTTTCCTCTAAGTAATAAGTAAAAGCATCATTATTGTCATTTAAACGGCTATTTTACCAAATTCCGGGACCGGTCGGCTTGAGTATTTTTGCAAAAAAGCACAATAAAAAGACCGCTTGTGCGGTTAAATCACACAAGCGGTCGTTTTAAGGGGTAAATTTAGTTTTTATCTAAATCTAGATCTGCCTTATATTCAATCCGATTTCTACCTTTTACTTCAATTTCAATATCCAGCTCTTGGTCACCACGTTTGAATTTTAAATCAGCATCATCTCTATGAATATCAGATTCTACTAAATGGAAACCTTTACGTTTAGCGTGGGCGATCGCACTTTTCGCTAAGCCACGAACATCATTACCACTGACACGATATTCTACTTCAAACTCACCATTACCTTGACGATCTGCTTTAACTAATTCGCCACGAGGCTGATAAATTTCACTTGGAAGAAACCGCAAATGCTGTTGCAGAAGCCAAAGTTGCTAATACTAAAAGACCTTTAGAAACAGTTTTCATTGAAATCTCCTATTAAATAAATGAAACCTATTACTGAGACCTTGCAAAATTAACAAAGTTCATTATAAACTTTCAAAAAGTTTAAACGCCTGCCCATCAGACATACCGGCTAAATAGTCGCAAATTACCCTTGCACGCTTAGATTCTTCCGCATTTTTCCAACGTTCCCGCACATTATTAGGGAGTAATCGCATCGGATCACTGCTTAAAATATCGAACAATTCCATTAGAATGCGTTGCCCCTTGCGTTCCACCCGCTGGGTTTTGGCATCACAAATCACATATTGATACACAAAATCTTTCAAGATTTTCAGCACACAGGCAACACTTTCCGGTAAATAGGCATTATAACGTAGCAACGGCTCGTCAAATTCAGGCAGAGCTTTCCAACGCACATTGGTAATAAAATGATTCACTAATGCCCCGATCACATCTTTTCGCTCGTAGCGGTGCTGAGAAAAGAGCTTTTCCCGAATCTCCGGCAGGCGTTGTTTCACCCAATCGGATTGGCACTCCGCCAGCAATTTTTCCGCATTTTGCCACGATTGCGGTGTGACCATTCCACCTACAATCGCATCTTCCAAATCGTGTACGCCATAGGCAATATCGTCCGCTAGTTCCATTATGCTGCAATCGAGAGATTTATATTGCGTTTTGTTTGGCTGTTTCGGATCTTGATTGGGCTGAACCGTGCAAAATTGGCGTCGGTCTTTTTCACTTAACGGGGCTAATACCCACTCAAAAAAGTGGTTGTCGTCATCAAAAATCCCTTTGCTCTGTGGAAAATGGTGCAAATTAATATGCCGAGCCTCGCTCATTTCTGCCGGCTCAATCGGCGAGGTTTGAGACAAGAGTGCCGGATATTTCATTACCCCCAGTAAGGTGCGACGGGTCAGATTCATTCCGGCTGTTTCGGTGTAAGGCTCAAGCTGGGTCATAATCCGAAAGGATTGAGCATTACCCTCGAAGCCGCCAAAGGCGTACATTTTATAATTTAACGCCATTTCACCACCGTGCCCGAACGGAGGGTGCCCGAGATCGTGGGCAAAACAAAGGGATTCCACCAAGCTATGATCCGGCAATAAAGCGGTCAGATTTGCCATATTTTTTGCAAATTCCTGCTCCGAACAGACCGCTTGAAAGCCTTCCACATCCGCTAATAATTTTTCTCGCAAACTGCTACCGATTTGAGCCACTTCCAACGAATGGGTTAAACGGGTTCGATAAAAATCATCTTCCCCCACGGCGTGAATTTGCGTTTTCGCCTGCAAACAGCGAAAAGCCTCCGAATGCAATAACCTTGCCCGATCCCGCTGAAAAGGCGAGCGGTGATCTTGTTCCCGTTTTTTATCCGCCAAATAACGTTCATTCCAAACCGATGAAATCATATTGCCTCCATTTTCCGCCAACTGCTTTTCTTATATAATCTCCCCATTTCGACACTTTATATCATAACAATTCATCTGAAAACAATGGCGATTTTTTATTCTGAAAAATCGGCAAAAAAACCGATAAAATCACCCGCTTGTCAAAAGGCAACTATTCAATCGTTAGATTATCAAGGCTTAGGGATTGCCAAAATCAACGGCAAAACTTGGTTTATCGAAAATGCCCTGCCTGATGAGCAGGTGGAATTTAAAGTGTTGGAAGAGAAACGCCAATACGGACGTGGACAAGCGGTTAAAATTCTTAAAAAATCTGCAAATCGGCGAATGCCAAGCTGCGAACTTTACGGGCAATGCGGTGGCTGCCAAATGCAGCATATTTCGCTTGAACTGCAACGTAAGGCAAAACAACAGGCTTTATTCCAACGCTTACAGAAATTGCAAACCCACGCTATTGATGTTCAGCCGATGATTATCGGCAACGATAAACACTACCGCCGTCGGGCAAAATTAAGCATTGCGATCCAGCAAGGCAAGGCGGTAATCGGCTTTCGTTTGCAAAATTCCAACCAAATTATACCGCTTGCACACTGTGAAGTGCTAGTTGAACCGCTTGCCAATTTGCTCCCAAAATTAAAACACCTGATTGAAAACTGGCAACAGCCGAAAAAATTGGGGCATATTGAGCTGGTCAGTGCGGACAATACCATTGCCCTATTTTTCCGCCATTTAGGGGCATTATCGGCGCAAGATAACCACAATTTGCGTCAATTCGCCACACAAGAGCAATTATCTCTTTTTGTGATGACTAGCGAAAATCACATTGAGCATCTGTGCGGTGAACGCCCGTATTATCAAATTCAGGGTCTAAAGTTGCATTTTTCAATTCGGGATTTTATTCAGGTGAATGCCACGCTCAATGAAAAAATGGTGGAAAAAGCCCTTGAGTGGCTGGAATTATCCAACCAAGATCGAGTGTTAGATCTCTTCTGTGGAATGGGGAATTTTACCTTGCCTATTGCTGAGCGAGCGAAATCGGTGGTCGGTGTGGAAGGGGTAGAACCAATGGTGCAACAAGCCCGAGAGAATGCGGTGACAAGCGGTCTAAAAAATGTGGAATTTTACCAAACCAATTTAGATGAGCCGTTTTCTGACAAACCTTGGGCAAAAGAGCCGTTTAACAAGGTACTACTCGACCCGGCACGCAACGGAGCACTATTTTGCCTAGATCACTTGACATCACTCAATCCTGAGCGGATTGTTTATGTCTCTTGCAATCCGGCAACACTGGTGCGAGATGCCGAAAAACTGTTGCAACTAGGCTACAGGCTAGAAAAAGCGGCAATGATTGATATGTTCCCCCACACCGGGCATTTGGAATCTATTTCGCTGTTTTTAAAATCTTAGTAGATATTGCCCCGATGGTGCGAGCGTCCACGCTCGTACCACACAAGCGGTTAATTCTGCCTAAAAATTTGCAAAAAATGTACTATTATTAACCGCTTGTAGAAATTTGTTGGGTTTTCGCAAGCTAACCCCAACCTAGTTATCGCTTATAACACAGAAAATAATACACCACACCGGCTAACATAACGCACAATGCCATCGCCAAAAGCATTGGGGCAGCACTGGTTACAGCAATATGTGAAAGCCCTGCTCCAACAAGGGAAGCAACACCAAAACGAGCCGTACCTGCTACTCCGTTAGCCGTGCCTGCCATTTGTGGAAATTGCTCTAAAATGGCGGCACTGGCATTACTACCAATGGTGGAAAGCATTCCGATATAAAGCGGAATACCGATTGCCATTGCCCAGAAGCCTAAATCAAAAATCGCCACTAAAGCCAGCCAAATGCCGGCTAACAGTTGCATAGCTAAAGCAATTCGTAACATCGTTTCAGAGCCGACTTTCACTACCATTTTGCTGTTAATCGCCGTCATCGTCACCATCACAATCATATTCAGCCCGAAGAAATAGCCGAAATTTTCTTGCGACACGCCATAAAGCCCAATATAGACAATCGAGCCTGAGGTTAAAAAACAGAAAATACCTGCAAAGGTTAAGCCGCCAATCAGCACATAACCAAGAGTAGGCTTATGTTTCAGTAAGATGGCAAAATTGCTTAAAGTTTTGCCAAAACTTAACGGCAGGCGTTTTTCGGGGGCTAATGTTTCAGGGATTTTCCAACTAATTAATACCACGCACAAAATCCCCATCGCCACTAACACATAGAAAATTGAGTGCCAGTGGAAATATTTGGCAATATAACCGCCAACAATCGGTGCAAGCAATGGGGCAAGCATAGAAATAATCATAATAACCGACATCAATTTGGCAAATAAATTACGCTCAAACAGATCTCTCACTAATGCTCCCAGCACCACCGCCGGGGCTGCCGCACATAAGCCCTGTACTAACCTTAGCAGGTAAAATGTTTCGATATTCTGAACTTGGGTCAGAAAATAAGCGGCAATCGCCGAGCCGACTAATCCGATTAAAATAATGATTTTCCGCCCAAAGCTGTCTGCCATCGGTCCCCAGAATAGTTGCCCTGCCCCAAAACCTAGGGTAAATACCGCCAAGGTGGTTTGCACTTTTTCTTGCGAAACCGCCAAGTCACGGGCAATATCTAAAAATGAGGGCAAATACATATCAATGGCTAATGGTGGCAACATTGCCATCATACCTAATATGATGAAAAAGCTCAGGCTTGGTCTTCTACTTTCCATTAAAACTGGCTATCTCCTCTGAAGTGAGCGAGCGGAATTCACCTTCTTCCAACCTTTCATCTAACACCACATCGCCAATTCGCCAGCGGTGCAATGCCTCGACTTTATTCCCAAGGGCGGCAAACATTCGCTTAACTTGATGATAACGCCCCTCACTAATAGTTAAATTCACATTGTAATCGTCTAAAATTTCAAGTTGAGCCGGCAAGGTTGGCTCTTTCTCGCCACGCAATAAAATTCCTTCTGCCAATCGCTGTGCATAAAAATCTTCCACCGGATCAGCAAGCGTCACTAAGTATGTCTTTTCACAATGGTGCTTGGGCGAGGTAATACGGTGCGACCATTTGCCGTCATCGGTTAACAGCACCAGCCCTGTGGTATCCACATCTAACCGCCCTGCGGTATGCAATTTAGTCATTAACGGATAATCAAAGAATTGAAACACCGTTGGGTACTCACCATCATCGTGTGAACAAATATAGCCCTGTGGCTTATAGAGCATAAAATACTGCCCCTCTTCCACCCACTCTAATTTCTGATCTTCGTAATAAATTTCATCTTCTTGACTGATTTTTGCCGCACCACTTTTTTCAATATTGCCGTTTACCGTCACCACACCACTTTTCAGCACTTTAGCCGCTTGTGAACGGGTCAAACCGGTATTTTCGGCGATAAATTTGTCTAAACGCATACTATTTTTATACCATAAATTACTTTACCCTCTCCCCTCGTGGGAGAGGGACAGATTTTTCTTCGTCTAGAAGAAAAATCAGGGAGAGGGGGGAAATACGTCTTCGTCCAGAAGAAAAATCAGGGAGAGGGGAAATGTGCAAACTTTTTTAGAAAAATGACCGCTTCCCCTCTCTCTGCTTATTTCGCTGAACGCTCATAAGCGGTCTCTCTCCCACAAGGGGAGAGAGTGTTTAATTGGGAGATTATACCACAACTTCCCTAACAAATTCGCTTTCTAGCCCGACCAACGGCAAGCTAGAGTCGTGCCAATCTCGCAATAATTGGTGTTGCATTAAATTTAACGTATCCAACCCCGGCACACTGTTTGGGGTGTATTGTTGGGCGATACGAGCCAGTTGGGTTAAGCCCAAACTGCTCTCAAGACTTGAACTAATCACCGCTACTAATCCTTGCTTCTGTGCTTGTTGAATTAAATTCACGCATTTTTCAAGCGAACCAACCAGCGTAGGTTTAATGATAATAGCGGTCAAATTTGGCTCTTTTTTTACCAAAAAATTCGCCTCTCTCACGGTTTCGTCCCACGCAATCGCAATGTCGGTTTGTGTGGCAAATTGGCGGGAAAGTTCGAGCGCTTGGCAAGGTTCTTCGATAAATTGAATACGGGGTTTATGTTCATTTGCAATTTTTTCAGCAAATTTGACCGCTTGTTCCAAGCTCCAAAGACGGTTGGCATCAAGCCTTAGGCGTAAATTCGGAAAAGTATGCAACAGCAAATTTGCCTGCTCGCCTTCCTGTTCAGGATTGAGACCGATTTTAATTTTACCGATTGGGTTCGTATGTTGGCTAAATGCCGTGTGTAACTTTTCCAAATCGCCATAGCACAGCACCGCCGATTGGTTATTCGCTTGCTCGCCTAATTCATTATTCAGTTCAGCCAACGCACAGCTTAGCCCAAAGGCAACAGACGGGAAAAGCTGCTCTAACGTTTCAGGCTCTCCTTTCTGCCACGCCTTTAACCAATTCACAGCTTGGTTTTCAGCTTGTTCTAGGCTCTCTTGGCTAAAACTTGGAAGCGGTGCAATTTCGCCCCAGCCGACTTTCTCCTGTTCTTGCAAACACACCAACACCCCTTGCCTTTCTTTCAAAGGTTGCTT
Source organism: Mannheimia haemolytica (assembly GCF_004342115.1). Lineage (GTDB taxonomy): Bacteria > Pseudomonadota > Gammaproteobacteria > Enterobacterales > Pasteurellaceae > Mannheimia > Mannheimia haemolytica. The sequence goes on from NZ_SMAC01000014.1 coordinate 35,593, forward strand.
GCGTAACACTACACCGGTTTGAATGGGGAGTTGGTAGCGGTATAACTTTACTTGTCGCATACTATTTTTATCCAAAATAGGTTTAGAGGCGAAACATCTTTCGCCCACATCATCATTTGGGAAATTGAGGCGAAAAATGTTTCGCCTCTAGCGCATCATATTCTACCGCTTGTTAGCCCAAAGCTCTAATAAATTCACGCCAACTGGTAAACCTGCAACTTTTGGGCTAAAATAGACGGCAATTTTTACCCTAATTTTAATGAGAAAAAGAATGGCTAACCAAAAACGAAAAATGCTTGTTACTTGTGCCTTGCCCTATGCTAACGGTGCAATTCATTTAGGTCATATGCTTGAACATATTCAAGCAGATATTTGGGTGCGTTTTCAACGTATGCGTGGCAATGAAGTCCACTTTGTCTGTGCTGATGATGCCCACGGCACGCCTATTATGCTTAATGCCGATAAATTAGGCATTACCCCTGAACAGTTAATCGAAAAAGCCAAAGCCGATCACGAAGCGGATTTTGCCAGTTTTAATATCAGCTTTGATAATTACCATTCCACCCACAGCGAAGAGAACCGCCAAATCACTACCGATATTTATAAAACCTTAAAAGCGAACGGTTTTATTAAAAGCAAAGTGATTTCACAACTGTTCGACCCAGAAAAAAATATGTTCTTGCCGGATCGCTTTGTGAAAGGGACCTGCCCGAAATGTAAAGCCGAAGATCAATATGGCGATAACTGTGAAGTATGTGCCTCTACCTATAGCCCGATGGATTTAATCAACCCTCGCTCGGCAGTTTCCGGTGCAACTCCGGTGGTAAAAGAATCAGAACATTTCTTTTTTGACCTGCCAAGCTTTGAGGGAATGTTGAAAGAGTGGACTCGTTCCGGCTCACTCCAACCTGAAATTGCCAATAAAATGCAAGAATGGTTTGAAAGTGGTTTACAGCAATGGGACATCAGCCGTGATGCCCCTTATTTCGGTTTTGAAATTCCGGACGCAGAAAACAAATTCTTCTACGTTTGGTTAGATGCCCCTATTGGTTATATGGCATCGTTTAAAAATTTATGCGACCGTGCAGGCATTGATTTTGATGAGTTTTGGCAAAAAGATTCCACCACCGAGCTTTATCACTTCATCGGTAAAGACATTGTTTACTTCCACAGCCTGTTTTGGCCGGCAATGTTGGAAGGCAGCGGCTACCGCAAACCGACCAATGTGTTTGCTCACGGTTATGTGACAGTGGACGGGGCGAAAATGTCGAAATCTCGTGGTACATTCATTCAAGCCAACACCTATTTAAAACATCTCGATCCGGAATGCTTACGCTATTACTATGCGGCAAAATTAAACGATCGCATTGAAGATTTAGATTTTAATTTAGACGACTTCGTGCAACGTGTAAACAGCGATATCGTAAACAAATTAGTGAATCTTGCTTCTCGCAACGCCAGTTTTATCGCTAAACGCTTTGAGGGCAAATTAGCTGAAAAATTAGATGACGAAGCGTTATTTAATGAATTTACCGCTCAAGCAGAAACCATAGCGAATTTCTATGAAAACCGTGAATTTAATAAAGCTATTCGTGCCATTATGGAATTAACCGATAAAGCCAATAAATACATTGACGACAAAGCCCCTTGGGTCATCGCCAAAGAAGAAGGCAAAGAGGCTGAATTACAAGCGGTTTGTTCAATGGGCATTGAGTTATTCCGTGTGCTAATGAGCTACCTAAAACCGGTATTACCAAAACTGGCAGAACGTGCTGAAGCATTCTTACAAAGCGAATTGCGTTGGGATAATATCGCTACCCCATTATTCGGGCATACCGTTGCACCGTTTAAATCGCTGTTCTCACGCCTTGAGAAAAAACAGATTGATGCAGTTATTGATGAAACCAAAGCCTTATTTGCAGAAGCGAATAAAAAAACCGAAAACCAAACCAAAGGAACACAAAAAGTGGAACAACAAGCAGTCGAAAAACAAGAAAATATTGCAGTTGAGCCAATCAGCCCTGAAATTACGATTGATGATTTCGCTAAATTAGATTTGCGTGCAGCCAAAGTATTGAACTGCGAGGCAGTGCCAAAATCAGACAAAATGTTACGTTTTGAGCTGGATTTAGGTGATCACCAACGCCAAGTGTTCTCCGGCATTAAAGCGGCCTACCCAAATCCGGAAGCACTTATCGGGCGTTTTGTGATTGTAATTGCCAACCTTGCTCCACGCAAAATGTCGTTCGGTATGTCGGAAGGAATGATTTTATCTGCCGGCACAGGCGGTGCGAACCTGTTCTTATTAGATGCAGACAGCGGTGTTCAGCCGGGAATGCAAGTTAAATAGGAGAAGATGATGATTCAACAAACGCTTTCTATTATTAAGCCGGATGCTACACGCCGTAATTTAATCGGCAAAATTTTGGCTCAATTGGAAGAAAACGGGCTGACTATCAAAGCTCTAAAAAAAGTACATCTTACCCGTGAGCAAGCGGAAGGATTTTATGCGGAACACAAAGGCAAAGATTTCTTTGAGCCGTTAGTGGAATTTATGACATCAGGATCTATTGTCGTTTCTGTACTGGAAGGGGAAAATGCGATCAACCATTATCGTGCATTAATGGGAGCAACCAATCCGGATAACCGTGAAAAAGGCACAATTCGTGATCTTTACGCCTTAAGTATGCGTGAAAATTCAGTACACGGCTCAGATTCAGAAGAGTCGGCAAAACGTGAAATTGCGTACTTCTTTGTGCCGAGTGAGATTGTTTAATAAAGTAGGGGCGAAAAATTTTTCGCCCCACTATTGTAATTCGCCCCTAGCGTAGATTAAATATATTCCACACCCACAATGTCAAACTCGACCTTACCGCCCGGTGTGGTAATGCTCACCGAATCGTTCACCTCTTTGCCGATTAAACCACGAGCAATCGGGGAATTAACTGAAATTAAGCCCTCTTTAATATTGGCTTCATCATCACCCACAATGCGGTAAGTGACTTCTTCATCTGTATCAGCATTCACTAACTGCACCGTTGCCCCAAAAATCACTTTGCCGTTGTTTGCCATTTTAGTGACGTCAATAATTTGAGCATTGCCTAATTTGCCTTCAATTTCTTGAATACGCCCCTCACAGAAACCTTGTTGTTCACGGGCTGCGTGATACTCGGCGTTCTCTTTTAAATCGCCGTGTTCACGGGCTTCTGCAATCGCATCAATAATTTGAGGGCGACGCACATTTTTTAGAAAATCCAATTCTTCACGCAGTTGCTCTGCACCACGCACCGTCATAGGAATTTGTTTCATTAAATCTATTTCCTTACTAAAAATTATCGGTTTACGAATTAAAACGAAAGGGCTATTATTCAATTTCTCACTAAAAATTTCAACTCCCCTTTTATTATGATTTTTAAAAATTTCACTCGTGCTTTTTTAAATAAATTTATCTTATCTACACTTCTGATTCCGAGTATTACCCAGGCTGAAATTAATACCGAAGAATTATTAAATACCTTGCCTGCCGGCACTTCTGTTAGCTTTATTGCTAAAAATTTAGACACTAACCAAATCATCACTCAATATCAAAGTGATATTTTTATGCTACCTGCCAGCACCCAAAAAGTCTTTACGGCATTAGCAGCCAAATTAACCTTAACCGATGATTTCCGCTTTCAAGCTGCCCTTTTAAGTAACGGAAAAGTAGAAAACGGGGTGTTAAAAGGCAGTTTAATTGCCCGTTTTAGTGGCGACCCTGAGCTGACAAGCGGTCAAATTTATCAATTAATTAGCAAATTGAAGCAACAAGATATCAATAAAATTGAAGGGGATTTAATTTTAGACACTTCGGTTTTTGCCAGCCACGACAAAGCCTCCGGTTGGATTTGGAACGACTTGACGATGTGCTTTAACGCTCCACCAGCGGCAATTAATGTAGATCACAACTGTTTTTATGTCACTTTAAATGCAGACCAGCCTATTGGCGAATTTGCTAAAGTGAATGTGCCGTCTGCCTACCCAGTGCAGGTGTTTAGCTCTGCTTATATTGTCGAGCCGAAAGAAGCCCCATTTTGCCAGCTTGATGTAGTGGTTCACGATAACAACCGTTACCAAATCAAAGGCTGTATGGCTCGCCAGTCTCAGCCGTTCGGCTTAAGTTTTTCGGTGCAAGATCCAACCAATTACGGAGCAAATATCATTAAAGCTCATTTAAAAAGCCTGAAAATTGCGTTTAACGGGCAAGTAAAAGAGTCATTAACCGCCCAAAACGGAACGCTCCTTGCCGAGCATTATTCCGAGCCGTTGCCGGTGTTGCTGAAGAAAATGATGAAAAAATCGGATAACCAAATTGCCGATGCCCTGTTTAGAACCGTTGCCAACAAGCAGCACAACCGCCCTGCCTCATTCCAATTAGGCAGTTATGTGATTCGTCGACTATTAAAAACCAAAGCCAATATTGACTTTAAAAACAGTGTGGTGACCGATGGCTCAGGGCTTTCCCGCCATAATCAAGTGAGTAGCCGAACAATGCTGGAAAGCCTTGAATATATCGCCCAAAACGAAGAAAGCTTAAAACTGTTTGAAACCTTCCCGATTGCAGGTGTAGATGGTACTATTTCCGGCAGAGGCTCAATTTCAACCGAACCGCTTGCCAAAAACCTGATTGCTAAAACCGGCTCACTGAAAGGGGTTTACAACCTTGCCGGCTTTATGAAAAATGCCCGTGGCGAACGCATCGCTTTTGTGCAATTTATTAACGGCTATTCCACTGGCGAGCTGGAAAGCAAAACCAAACGGGCTCCGCTTAATACGTTTGAAAATAAATTTTATATGGCGTTGTTTAATGAATAGGGCTTATATTTTGTGTGACGGATTTTTGAGAATTGAATAAGACAGCGGTCGTAAATTTTTGAAATTTTACGACCGCTTGCTCCTCTCTAAGCAATTAAATCTCGATGACTTCGTTGCATTTTTACCTCAATATAACTACAACTTGGCTTGATTTTCAGCCCTTTTTCTTGCGCAAACGCAATTAAAGCATTGTAAAGCTCTCCTGCAATACCTTTACCTTGAAAGGCATCATCTACTCGGGTACTGTAAGCATCAATCACGTTCTCTTTTATGTAGCGATAACGTAGTGTGCCTGCTTTTAGGTTGTTTTCGGTAAAATACTCAAATACGAAATCTGCTAAATTGTGGTTAATCATAGTTCCTCCGATTTTTTTCCTCTATTCTACCCGCTTTAATCACGAGTGCAAGCGGTCGATTTTGCAGAAAAATTTGCAAAATCGACCACTTGTAGATGAAAAAAGCAAACGTTTGCGTTATAATCTTTGCCGTTTATTTTCACGTTAACACTCATTTTAAGGAATTTAAGAATGGCGATTCAACAGGCGTTATTAAGTGTGTCTGATAAAAAAGGCATTGTCGAATTTGCTCGTGGGCTATCGGCTCGTGGGGTAAAATTACTTTCTACGGGCGGAACCGCAAAATTACTGGCTGAAGCCGGTTTGCTAGTAACAGAAGTATCAGATTACACCGGCTTTCCTGAAATGATGGACGGGCGTGTAAAAACCCTGCACCCGAAAGTGCACGGCGGAATTCTAGGTCGCCGTGGTACTGATGATGAAGTGATGAACCAACACGGCATTGAACGAATTGATATGGTGGTAGTAAACCTCTACCCTTTTGCTCAAACCGTTGCCAATCCAAATTGTAGCCTTGAAGATGCGGTGGAAAATATTGATATCGGTGGTCCGACAATGGTGCGTTCTGCAGCGAAAAATCATAAAGATGTGGCGATTGTGGTCAATAACAATGATTTTGATGCTATTCTTGCCGAAATGGATCAACATCAAAACAGTTTAACTTTAGAAACCCGTTTTAATCTTGCTATTAAAGCGTTTGAGCATACCGCACAATACGATTCAATGATTGCCAACTATTTCGGGCAAAAAGTGCCGCCTTATCAAGGGGCTGAGGAAGAAGATTTAACCCAACCAAGTGGACAATTCCCTCGCACCTTAAACCTCAATTTTGTGCGTAAACAAACGATGCGTTATGGCGAAAATTCGCATCAAAACGCTGCATTCTATGTCGAAAATGAGTTAAAAGAAGCCTCTGTTTCCACCGCCAAACAGTTACAAGGTAAAGCCCTTTCGTATAATAATATTGCAGATACCGATGCGGCTCTTGAATGCGTGAAAGAATTTAGCGAGCCTGCTTGTGTGATTGTAAAACACGCTAACCCTTGTGGTGTTGCTTTGGGTAAAAATATTTTAGATGCCTACAACCGTGCTTACCAAACCGATCCAACTTCTGCTTTCGGTGGCATTATTGCCTTTAACCGTGAATTAGACGGCGAAACTGCTCAAACCATCGCAGACCGTCAATTTGTTGAAGTGATTATTGCACCAACCGTTTCTGCTTCTGCCAAAGAAGTGTTAGCCACTAAGAAAAACGTGCGTGTGCTTGAATGTGGCGAGTTCTCAGAAGCTGTAAAACGCTTAGATTTCAAACGGGTAAACGGCGGATTATTAGTGCAAGATGCCGACCAAGGCTCTGTATCTATTGACGATTTAAAGGTGGTTTCAGAGCGTAAACCAACTGAAGCTGAGCTAAAAGACCTATTGTTCTGCTGGAAAGTGGCGAAATATGTGAAATCGAATGCGATTGTGTATGCCAAAGACGGGCAAACTATCGGTATCGGTGCAGGGCAGATGAGCCGTGTTTATTCCGCAAAAATTGCAGGTATTAAAGCGGAAGACGAGGGCTTACAAGTTGCTGGTTGTGTAATGGCTTCCGATGCGTTCTTCCCGTTCCGTGATGGTATTGACGCTGCTGCAAAAGTAGGGATTACTTGTGTGATTCACCCAGGTGGTTCAATGCGTGATCAAGAAGTGATTGATGCCGCCAACGAACACGGTATGGCAGTGGTACTAACCGGAATGAGGCATTTCCGTCATTAATGTTCTACAAACTAAAAGGCTACCTTATTTTGATAAGGTAGCCTTTTTCATTAATTAATCACAAGGTAAAATTTTGATTGCTAAGCCACCGGTTGAGGTTTCACGGTATTTTGCATTCATATCTTTGCCGGTTTCGTACATTGTTTCAATGACTTTATCTAAACTTACCTGAGGCGAAGAAGTACGGCGTAGTGCCATTCTGCTGGCATTAATCGCTTTGACTGAAGCGATTGCATTTCTTTCAATACAAGGCACTTGCACTTGTCCGCCAACAGGGTCACAAGTTAGGCCTAAATTGTGCTCCATTGCAATTTCTGCAGCCATACACACCTGTTCAGCACTGCCACCCATAATTTCCGTTAAACCTGCTGCCGCCATTGAACAAGCAACACCAACTTCCCCTTGGCAACCTACTTCAGCACCGGAAATAGAGGCATTCATTTTGTATAACGAACCAATCACACTGGTAGTCAATAAATAACGCTCAATAGTATCTTGATTAAGCTGTGCAATAAATTTTTGGTAGTACGCCAACACAGCCGGAACAATACCACAGGCTCCATTGGTAGGTGCGGTGACTACTCGCCCACCTGCCGCATTTTCTTCATTCACGGCAAGGGCAAACATATTCACCCAATCGATAATTTGCATTGGGTCGGTATTGAATTTACTGTTTGCCTCTAACATTCTGCGTAGCCCACTGGCACGGCGTACCACTTTCAGAGGCCCGGGTAGTAACCCTTCCGTATTCAAACCACGCTCAATACAGGCTTCCATTGTATTCCAAATCATTGCCAAATAATCCGAAATTTCTACTCTACTGCGTAAAGCAAGCTCATTTTTCCAGACTAAAGAAGAAAGCGGTAACCCGTTATTCTTACAATGTGCAAGTAAATCTGCTGCATTCTGATATGGGAATGGAACAGAAAGATCTGAATTTTTAACTTGCTCAAAGTTAGCTTCATCAACAATAAAGCCACCACCAATAGAATAATAGGTGTTTTGAAATAGCAACTCTTCACCGCTCAAGGCACTAAATTTCACACCATTTTCGTGCCGAGGTAAGAAATCTCGATGAAATGGCATATCCTCATAAAAATCGAACGCAATCACTTTAGGCTCAACACTGCTTTCAGCAATGATAAGTTGCTTATTTTGTTTTAGATTTTCAATCGTCTGCTCAATACGTTCAATATCCACATTATGAGGCAAATACCCCATTAATCCCATTATGATGGCAATATCCGTATTATGTCCTCGCCCGGTGAGTGATAATGAACCATAGACATCTACCCGCAAGCGGTCAATTTTGTTTAAAAATTTGCGATTTTGTAGCTCATCAACAAATTCCTTTGCCGCTTTCATCGGCCCCACAGTATGGGAACTGGAAGGCCCAATCCCCACTTTAAACATATCAAATACACTAATCATAAACACAAATTCACATAGAAAATAAAAGGGCGTATTCTACATTGATTTTAGAAAGATTACAGTAACCCATATACTATTGCTGAAATAGCAATACAACCCATAACAAGCACAAATAAATGGCCAAATTCACCTTTAAAACGTGCAAGTGCCGGTACTTTATATACGGCATAGCCAGGCATAATAAACAAGATCATCGCAATAATCGGCCCACCAAGGCTTTCAATGAAGCCTAAAATGCTTGGATTGATAGTCGCAACAATCCATAAAATGATCAAAAAAGTAATAGCGGTAATTTTGCGGAATTTGCTTGGCTCAATCGGCTCTTTACGCATTTGATTAACCAATCCTTCTAACCCCTCGCGCGCACCTAAATAATGCCCAAAGAAAGAGCTACCAATCGCCAAAAAAGCAACCAACGGTCCAAAATAGGAAATAATCGGATTATCAAATTTATTCGCAAGGTAAGAAAGAATCGAAATATTTTGCACTTTAGCTTGTGCTAATTCTTCAGGTGTCAAAGTTAATACACAGCTAAATACAAAGAACATCACAAATAACACCAAGATAAAGGCGGTAGAACGTAATACTTTAGCTGATTCAATTTCAGCCTTCTTGTCATCTTGGTAATATTTCTGTTGAGAAAGTGCAAAAGAAGAAATAGCCGGCGAATGGTTAAAAGCAAAGACTAAAACAGGAATAGTCAGCCAAAGTGTAGTAAGGAAGTCTCCTGTAGTTGGCATTTGCTGTAAGGCAGCTGTATTCCACTGTGGAATTAAATAAATAGATAAGCCCAATAAAATCAACACTAATGGATACACAAGACAAGTTGTGATTTTTAACATGACTTGCTCACTTAATAACATTACTCCGATCATAGCAGCTATTAGCATAAACGATAATACAGCCCTAGATGGTGGCGCGATATGAAGCTGATTCTCCATAAAAGAACTCACGGTATTGGTAATACCTACACCATAAATCAGTAAAATCGGAAAAATGGCAAAGAAGTACAGTAGCGTGATCAATTTACCGGCCTGTTCACCAAAATGTTCACGAACAACAGCCGTAATATCGCTCCCTTTGTATTTTGAAGAAAGCACAAAACGTGTTAAGCCACGGTGAGCTAAATATGTCATTGGTCCAACTAACAAAGTCATAATAATAAGTGGGTAGAACCCACCCATACCTGCATTAATTGGCAAAAATAAAACGCCGGCTCCTACCGCAGTACCAAATAAATTTAGTACCCAAGTAAGAGAAAAACGTTGAGATGGCATAGCCATAGTAATCTCCTTTAAAGAATTATCTAACAAGCTATGCTATATTAGCGATGGGAAACAGTAACACAACAAGATTTTACGTATTTTTTGATCAAACTATTAAAAGCAGAAAAAATAGTGTTTTTGGCGAGTAAAAATCCATCAAACAAAATTAAATTTTACTTAAATCAAAGAAATTTAGAATTTTATTTTTATGTGGAAATTTCTTTTAGATATGAAAAAACCGGTTAGAATTAACTTAACCGGTTTCAAATTTGATTTGCAAAAAATAACTAAATTAAGCCCGCTTGTTGTAATGCTTTTAACACTACAGGCTGTGCTGATTCAGACAGTGTGGTAAGCGGTAAACGTAAATTAGGCTCACTAATTAAACCTAATTTATAAGCAGCCCATTTCACCGGAATCGGGTTAGATTCGACAAATAAGTCATGGTGTAACGCCATTAAGCGGTTATTAATTTCTTCTGCTTCAGTAAATTGACCGGCAAGAGCTAACTCACACATTTTTGCCATATCAGCAGCAGCAACATTATTGGTGACCGAGATCACCCCTTGACCACCTAATTTCATAGACTCAAAACCGGTAGCATCATCACCACTTAAGAAAATAAAATCTTCACCGGCTAATTGCTTAATTAAAGGTAAGCGGCTTAAATCACCCGTTGCTTCTTTCACAGCAACAATATTCTCAATTTTCGCTAAGCGACCGATTGTTTCAGGTTTTAAATCACTCCCTGTTCGCCCCGGCACATTATACAGAATTTGTGGTAAATCTGTACTTTCTGCAATCGCTTTGTAGTGTAAGTACATCCCCTCTTGCGTTGGCTTGTTGTAATAAGGCACTACACTTAAACAACCAGCTACACCACTGTTTGCTAATAATTTAGTCATAGTGATAGCTTCACTGGTCGCATTAGAACCAGTTCCTGCAATAATTGGAATACGTCCATCAGCAAATTCAACCGTTTTCTTAATCACCTTAACATTTTCATCAATGCTTAATGTGGTAGATTCACCTGTTGTACCAACAGATACAATAGCGTGAGAACCTGCTTGAATATGATACTCAACTAATTTTTTTAAATCCTGATAATCTACCTCACCATGAGTCATTGGTGTAACTAATGCTACGATACTACCGTGAAATAAAGGGGTCGCCATAATCATCTCCTGTATTTTTTTATTATGCTTGATAACATTGCTAGATTGCAAAATTCAGCTTAAATATGCAAGCACTTTTTTGAAATTATTTAAAATTAATCATATAGGCTTTGATCACCTTCATTTGGGCGAGTTTTAAAACGGCGATGTAGCCACATATATTGAGTTAGCGCAGCCATAATTTCACGTTCTACCACCCGATTCATTAAAATAGCCGTTTCAACTTCATTTTGACATTGACTAAAATCAACGGCAGGACTGACTTTTACTGTGTAGCCTGAATAGTCCAAATTTCGAATCGGGCTAAACGGGATCACTAAACTCTTTGGGGCAGAACGAAGTAACATATAACTACCCGCAGTAGTACAAGTTTCCTCCACTGCAAAAAATGGTACAAAAACGCTATTTCGTCTTCCATAATCGTGATCAGGCGCGTACCATATCACCTCGCCATTTTTTAAAGCTCGAATCATTCCACGCACATCTTTACGATCTAACATCGCTTTATTTGAGCGAACACGTCCTCGAAACTGTATCCAATCTAATAATGGATTATCATTCGGTCGATAAACCCCTACTCCTTGATGATGTAGCCCAATAATTCTTGCACCGAGTTCTAAAGTCAGAAAATGCACCCCTACAAGTAAAATACCCCTTTCCTGATCACGCTGTGTTAAATGCTCTAGCCCTTCGATTTTAGACCATTTAAGAATACGTTTATCCGACCAAAACCAAGCCATACCGGTTTCAATAATCGCCATTCCAACCGATTTCATATTTTCTTCGACTAATTCCTCTACTTTCTCAGCAGAGTAATGGGGAAAACAGAGCTCTAAATTACGGCGAGCAATACGCATACGACGTTTACCAAAACCCAATTTAGTAAACAATTTACCTAGTCCCAGACCAATTTTTACTAAAATAGGATAAGGCAAACATAAAATTAACTTAAAAACACCTAAACCGAGCCACAATCCCCAATATTTAGGGTGTAAAAATTGTGTCTGGAATGGAGGTAACTGTTTTTTCTCACTCATTAATTATTCTCACATACTAGATTATGATTACATTATAGCTAAAAACTGCTAAAAGTGTTAAGTAGATCAAATTTTTGGAAACTTATTTCATTTTTCACTTGAATTTTTGGAGTGATGAGCATATTTTGGTTATTAGAATATCAACGGCAAAAGCCTTAACTAAACAAGAGGAAAATGTTATGTCATTAAATATTTCAAGCAAACAAATGGACATTACCCCTGCAATCCGTACTCATATTGAGGAGCGTTTAGCTAAGTTAGAAAAATACCACACCCAATTGATAAACCCACATTTTATGCTGATAAAACAACCTAACTCATTCCAAGTTGAAGCAACAATTGGCACCCCTTTAGGTGATTTAGTCGCTAAAGCTGAACATGAAGATTTATATACTGCAATTTTTGATGTTAAGAAGAAATTAGAAGGTCGGTTAATTAAACTAAAAGAGAAAAATGAACATTGATGTTTAAACTTTACATCTAATAATAAGGGCTAAATGAGAGATATCATTTAGCCCTATTTTTTATTCCAAGAGTAAGCGGTAAAATTTACCGTATTTTTCGCAAAAATATACCTTATTGAACAATTGTTCAATAAGGTATATATATTATTAGCTTCTTAGAATTCGAAGCTTTTTGTTATTGTGCAGCCTGCTGAATTTTATCGCCCGCTTTTTCAACATCCTTACCAACACCATCAACGGTATTACACGCAGTCAAGAAAGTTGCAGCTGCTAAAATAGTTAATACTAATTTTTTCATAGAAAGCTCCTTTTTTGTTGTTTACTTATGAAAACGATTTCAATATATCAACTTTACATTATTTAAGCAACACCTAAACTTAATAATCTAATTGATCTTTATAAAGCTCATAATCCGCTTTTAGTGCCTGAATCAATTCAATAAAATCATCAGGTAACGGGGCGTGCCACTCCATCATTTCACCAGTAATCGGATGCTCTAATCTCAACATTGTGGCGTGTAAGGCTTGGCGTTGGAAGCCTCGTAACACTGATAAAAACGAGTCACTCGCACCTTTAGGTGGGCGAGGTCTACCGCCATAGAGCTGATCACCTAATAATGGGTGAGCAATATGCGCCATATGTACCCGAATTTGGTGAGTACGCCCTGTTTCTAATCTTAAACGTAAACGTGTGTAATTACGAAAACGCTCCATAATACGATAATGCGTAACCGCCGGTTTTCCCATTGGGTGAACAGCCATTGCCGTACGTTTAGTTGGGTGGCGAGCCATTGGCTCATCAACTTTTCCGCCCTGTGTCATAATGCCGCTGGCAATCGCTTCATATTCACGGGTAATACGACGTTTTTGTAATGCGGTTACTAAGTGAGTCTGTGCCGGAATGTTTTTAGCCACTACCATTAAGCCTGTCGTGTCTTTATCCAATCGGTGAACAATCCCTGCTCGAGGCACTTCTGCAATCGGTGGATAATAATGTAGCAAAGCATTCAGCACTGTACCGTCCGGATTACCAGCCCCTGGGTGAACCACTAAATCCTTCGGTTTATTAATGACGATAATATCGTCATCTTCATACACAATATTTAGAGGAATATCTTGAGGCTCAAAACGAATTTCCTCTTCTATTTCAGCGGTAATTTCAACAGTTTCACCACCAAATACTTTTTCCCTTGCTTTATTCACGATATTGCCATTAACTTTCACTAGATCACTTTCAATCCACACTTTAATGCGTGAACGAGAATAGTCCGGAAAAAGTTGTGCCAGAGCCTGATCTAGGCGAGCACCTAGTAAATCTGCAGTAATTTCTGCTGTTAAAATCTTTTGTTGAGTCATTAAACCATAAATCCTAATTAGTCATTTGCTTACTTGCGTGATGTTATATAGAATAGCGAGATGAACTTCATAAGTTATTCTTAGTCAGAGGACATTGTACATTAACTTTTCGTCCTAGACACTTTTTATAGGTAAAACATATGCGTAAATTTAAATCTCTTGCCACATTAGTATTAGCCGGACTGTTTGTTGCAGGTTGTTCAAATTCAAATAAAGAATTAGAACAATCCAACGTTCAAGATCTTTATGGCAAAGGTCAGACCTATTTACAAGATGGAGATTATAATTCTGCCATTCGCTACTTAGAAGCGGTTGGAACCAAAGGAGGCCAATATTCAGGACTTGGTGAGCAAACCCAACTAAGTTTAATTTATGCTCAATATAAAGTTGGCGAATACTATAAAGCACTTGATGCCGCAGAACGTTTTGCTCGCTCTTACCCGAATGCAGCTAATATGGATTACGTATTCTATCTAGCAGGATTATCAAATGCACGTCTAAGTGATAATTTTATTCAAGACTTCTTTGGTGTAAATCGCGCCTCTCGAGCCGTAGATAATGTTCGTAATGCTTACGGTAACTTCCAAACTATTGTACAGCGCTACCCTCAAAGCCAATATGCACAAGATGCTCAAAATTGGATGAATTACTTATTTAACCGTTTAGCGGAACACGAATTAGCCGTTGTTAAATTTTATGATGAACGTAATGCCTATGTGGCTGTAGTAAACCGTATCGAAGAAATGTTGCGTTTTTACCCGAATACACTGGCAACCAAACAAGCATTGCCATACTTAAAAGAAGCATATAAGCAAATGAATATCCCAGATGCAGAGCAAAAAACGGAACTCTTGATCCAAGAATATGAAAGCAAAGAGCTACCGAATCCTGAAAAACCGAAGTATGGCGAACAATTCTAGTCGTACAGAGAATAATGTGAGGGGCGTTCTTCGCCCCTTTTGGTTTTCTAACTTATTTTGACTTCTCCAACTATGCGAATTTTAGGTATTGAAACCTCTTGTGATGAAACCGGTGTTGCCATTTATGATGAAGACAAAGGCTTAGTGGCAAACCAGCTTTATAGCCAAATTGATATGCACGCCGATTACGGTGGCGTAGTCCCTGAACTGGCTTCTCGAGACCATATCCGTAAAACGTTGCCACTAATTCAAGAAGCCTTAAAAGAGGCCAATCTGCAACCCTCGGATATTGACGGCATTGCCTATACTGCCGGCCCAGGCTTGGTCGGGGCTTTATTGGTCGGCTCAACCATTGCCCGTTCGCTGGCTTATGCTTGGAATGTTCCGGCATTGGGCGTTCACCATATGGAAGGGCATTTACTTGCCCCAATGTTGGAAGAAAATGCCCCTGAATTTCCGTTTGTGGCATTATTGATTTCAGGTGGACACACCCAACTGGTAAAAGTTGACGGCGTTGGGCAATACGAACTACTCGGGGAATCAATTGATGATGCTGCCGGTGAAGCCTTTGACAAAACAGGCAAACTACTCGGTTTGGATTACCCTGCCGGTGTAGCGATGTCAAAATTAGCCGAATCCGGCACGCCAAATCGTTTTAAATTCCCTCGTCCAATGACCGACAGACCGGGACTGGATTTCAGTTTCTCCGGTTTAAAAACCTTTGCTGCGAATACGATTAAAGCCAATCTTAATGAAAATGGTGAACTCGATGAGCAAACCAAATGCGATATTGCCCACGCATTCCAACAAGCCGTGGTTGATACTATTTTAATTAAATGCAAGCGAGCGTTAGAGCAAACCGGCTATAAACGCTTAGTAATGGCAGGCGGCGTAAGTGCCAATAAACAATTACGAGCAGACCTTGCGGAAATGATGAAAAAATTAAAAGGCGAAGTATTCTACCCTCGCCCACAATTTTGCACTGACAACGGCGCAATGATTGCCTACACTGGCTTTCTTCGCTTAAAAAACGATGAACAAACCGACTTAAGCATTAGCGTAAAACCCCGCTGGGCTATGACCGAATTACCACCGATTAATTAACCTTTCAAGCGGTGAAATTTCTTGTTAATTTTGCAAAAATTTAATCAAAAATAACCGCTTGCTATATGATAGATTAAATTTATGAATAATTATGTAATTAGCCTAACCTCCGCACAGGAGCGTAGAAAACATATTGAAGCTGAATTCGGCAAACAAAATATTCCTTTTCAATTTTTCGATGCGATTACGCCGGATTTAATTAAAGAAAAAGCCAAAGCATTTAATATTGACATTTCAAATACAAACTTAACAAAAGGTGAAATAGCCTGTGCTTTGAGTCATATTGCATTATGGCATTTAGCCAAACAACAGAATTTGGATTATATTTGTATTTTTGAAGATGATATTTATTTAGGTAATAATGCATTTGAATTACTAAAAACAAATTATATACCAGAAAATACTCATATTGTTAAATTAGAGACACTACCATTTGATAGAATAAATCGTTTTAACAAAACCGAGAAATACATATTAAATAGAAGGCTTTTTAAATTAAACAGTAGACATGTTGGTACGGCTGGCTATATATTAACGAACAAGGGAGCAGAATTTTTAATTAATATATTAAAAACACTTAACATTCCTATTGACGACTTAATTTTTGATGAATATTTAAAAATTAAAGAATATAAAGTATTACAAATGTCTCCTGCTTTATGTGTACAAGATTTTATTTTAAATAGTAAAACTAATTTTAAAAGCTCATTACAGGATGATAGAGCTATTCGTTGTAATAATGAGGATAAAATAAAAAATCAAGCTAAACTTAAAAAGCCTAATTATTTCTTAACAAAAATACAAAAAGAACTTTACAGACCATTTAAACAGCTAAAACAAAAAGTATTTACTACTTATATAACATTCAAATAAGGATACACCAATGAACACAGCACAATTCCACCAAGCCGTAGAGCAAGTATGGCAACAAATTGAAGAAAAAATTTATGACGAAGGATTATCAGTCGATACTGAAATCCAAGGAGCGGTCTGCACCTTAACCTTTGATGATGAATCGCAAGTTATCATTAATAAACAAGAGGCAATGCTGGAATTATGGCTTGCCAGCAAATTGGGTGGTTTCCACTTTAAAAATGTAGAAGGCGAATGGGTAACAGATGAAGGTCGCTCGTTCTGGCAACATTTAGAAGAAGCTTTTGCTCGACACGGAGAAAGCGTTTCTTTCTAATGCCTAATTGTTAACTAAGACAGCACTCGTCTTTGATGAGTGCTTTATTTTCATTTTAAAAGATACTCTCAGAAGACGAGTACTATCATAAGTAGCAACCAACTACCAATGAACACCACCGCAATTTCTGTTTTAAATAATATTTTTGGCTATCAAAAATTCCGAGACGGGCAAGAAGAAGTTATCAATGCCGTGTTGGAAAATCGTGATTGCCTCGTGATTATGACAACAGGCGGTGGCAAATCCCTTTGCTACCAAGTGCCGGCTTTGTGCCTAGACGGCATCACTTTGGTGATTTCGCCGCTTATTTCGTTGATGAAAGACCAGGTGGATCAACTTATCACCAACGGCATTGAAGCAGCTTATCTTAACTCCACTCAAACGCTCGAAGAGCAGCAACTTGTGGAACAAAAAGCCTTATCCGGTCAATTAAAATTACTCTATCTTTCCCCTGAAAAGGTAATGACTCAAGGCTTTTTCCACTTTATTTCGCTATGTAAAATCAGCTTTATTGCGGTTGATGAAGCCCATTGTGTTTCCCAATGGGGGCACGATTTCCGCCCTGAATATACCCTGCTAGGTGGCTTACGAAACACTTTCCCGAATGTGCCGTTGATGGCACTCACCGCCACGGCAGATCTAACAACCCGCTCCGATATTCTGCATCATTTACGCTTAAATAGCCCACATATCTATTTAGGCAGCTTTGATCGCCCCAATATTCGCTACACCGTGCAGGAAAAATTTAAACCGCTTGAACAGCTCATTAAATTCATCAGCAAACAGCAAGGCAAAAGCGGTATTGTTTACTGCAACAGTCGCAAAAAAGTGGAAGAAATCACCGAGAAACTCTCAGCCCGTAAAATCAGCGTGATGGGCTATCACGCCGGTATGAGTTTTGAACAGAGAGAACGAGTGCAGAATGCCTTTCAGCGTGATGATATTCAAATTGTGGTTGCCACTATTGCGTTTGGTATGGGGATCAACAAATCCAACGTACGTTTTGTGGTACATTTCGATTTACCTCGCTCTATCGAATCTTACTATCAAGAAACCGGACGAGCCGGGCGAGATGATCTCCCTTCTGAAGCCGTGCTTTTTTATGATCCTAGCGATTATGCTTGGTTACAAAAAATATTATTGGAAGAGCCGGAAAGCGAACAGAGAAATATTAAACAGCATAAATTACAGGCAATTGGCGATTTCGCCGAATCACAGACTTGCCGCCGTTTAGTCTTACTCAACTACTTTGGGGAACATCGCCAAGAGCAATGCAAAAACTGCGATATTTGTTTAGATCCACCGCAACAATACGATGGCTTACTTGATGCCCAAAAAGTGATGTCGGTGATTTACCGCACCGGTCAAATTTTCGGTCAGCACCATATTATTGCGGTATTGCGAGGAATGAACAATCTCAAAATTCGTGAACATCAACACGATCAACTTTCCGTTTATGGTATCGGAAAAGAACAAAGCCAACATTATTGGCAAAATGTGGTGCGGCAACTGATTCATTTAGGGTTGATTATTCAAAATATTGCTAACCATTCCGCTCTGCAATTAACCGAAAGTGCCAGACCGTTTTTGCGTGGAGAAAAGCAACTTCAGCTTGCATTGCCACGTTTAGGTATATCTGCGACTGCATTTGTGCAAAAACAAGCAAGTCATCGCTATGACAAAGACCTATTCGCACGCTTACGTTTTTTACGCAAGCAGATAGCTGACCTCGAAAATATTCCACCTTATATCGTCTTTAACGATGCCACCTTGCAAGAAATGGCAGAATTTCTCCCGACTTCAAAAGTGGAAATGTTAGAAATTAATGGTGTTGGTGAACGAAAATTTGAACGATTTGGGCAAGCATTTATGAGTTTAATCAAAGAATATCAAAATAACCGAAAATAGGCAGTTAAATAAGGGCTTTATTATTGCATAAGCACTGAAAATCTTATAGAATCCGCACGTTTAGCTGTTTTTTAATCACTTAAAACAAGCAATCTAAAATATTTATACGCTCTCAAGCGGTAAAATTTAAGCAAAAATTTACTAGAAGGAATAAGGCTATTAAACCTGTAAAACGTGTTCAATCAAATCGTGCACATCGTCTTAATGACGAAATTCGTGGCGTAAAAGAAGTTCGCTTAACCGATGAAAACGGCGAACAAGTTGGTATTGTATCACTTCAAGATGCTCTAAATAGAGCAGAAGAAGCTGAATTGGATTTAGTGGAAATCAGCCCAAATGCTGAACCACCAGTTTGTCGTATTATGAACTATGGTAAGTTCATCTACGAAAAAGAGAAAGCAGCAAAAGAACAAAAGAAAAAACAAAAAGTTGTTCAAGTTAAAGAGATCAAATTCCGTCCGGGAACTGATGATGGCGATTATCAAGTTAAACTTCGTAGCATTATCCGTTTCTTAGAAGATGGGGATAAAGTAAAAATCACAGTGCGTTTCCGTGGTCGTGAAATGGCTCACCAAGAAATCGGTATGGACGTTTTAGAACGTGTCAAAGCAGATACTGCAGAAATTGCAATGGTAGAGTCAGCCCCAGGCAAATTGGAAGGTCGCCAAGTTGTGATGGTGATCGCACCTAAGAAGAAATAATTTCGATAAGCACATTGTTTTAATGTGCTTTTTTCTTGATAAAGCTTAAATTGGCTTGCATAGCGGTTATATTTTCGCTAAAATTCGCAAGTTTTTTTGCCTAGCCAAGAAAGAGAAAATGCTCAACAGGCAAACTCAGCAGCCTGCTTGACTTTTTAACGATGAAAATCGTATAGCGGAGAATAAGTGCTTCCAAGTAATTTTGTTCACAAAATTCGCCTTATTTTCATAATATCTAACAAACAATGCGGAGTTTTTTAACAATGCCTAAAATTAAAACAGTACGTGGTGCTGCTAAGCGTTTCAAAAAAACAGCTTCCGGCGGTTTTAAACGTAAACAATCTCACTTACGTCACATTTTGACTAAGAAAACCACTAAACGTAAACGTCAATTACGTCACAAATCAATGGTAGCGAAAGCTGACCAAGTTTTAGTAGTAGCGTGCTTACCATACGCATAAGCCTTTTAGGTTAGCGTAGTGTAGTAAAGTACGGACGTACGGATAGAATTCTTAGTAAAGGTCGTGATGACGACCACCAATCAAAATAGACAATTAGGAGATTAAATAATGGCTCGTGTAAAACGTGGTGTTATTGCAAGAGCACGCCATAAGAAAGTTCTTAAGGCTGCTAAAGGTTATTATGGTGCACGTTCACGCGTGTATCGCGTTGCTTTCCAAGCAGTAGTTAAAGCTGCTCAATATGCTTACCGTGACCGCCGTCAACGTAAACGTCAATTCCGTCAATTATGGATTGCTCGTATTAACGCAGCAGCTCGTCAAAACGGTTTATCTTACAGCAAATTCATCAACGGCTTGAAAAAAGCATCTGTTGAAATCGACCGTAAGATCTTAGCTGACATCGCAGTATTTGACAAAGTTGCTTTCGCAGCTTTAGTTGAAAAAGCAAAATCTGCTCTTTAATTTTAAAGAATAGAAATGAGGACGCCTAGTGCGTCCTTTTTTATGGATAAAATAATCTTTTTAAGAATTAATAGCAAAATAAGCGGTCAAAAAAGCAAAATATTTTGCAATATAAGGAAATGATATGAAAAAATTAATTTTACTCGGATTGAGCGTTGCACTAACCGCCTGTTCGACACCCCAACAACAAAGCACAGTACCAATGGATATGCAAGCAGTTCAGGATTACCATCAACGAGTAATCAATAAGCAAACTGTTGATAAAAATACAAAGCAACATGATGAGCCATTAAACCAAAGCGATAAACGCTCAGAAAGCATAAATCTGCCAATTCACCCTATAATTTACCCAAGCATAGGAGTGGGCTACCATTACGGCTGGAAGCGATATCGCTATTGATAATTTAACTATTTTTTAATGTATCAAAAATAACCTCTGCCAACGCTTTAGAAATTCCCGGAACTGATTGAATCTCTTCCAAGGTTGCAGACTTCACCCCCTGCATTCCGCCTAAATATTTTAGCAACGCTTGTCGGCGTTTTGCACCGACACCGGCAATAGATTCTAATCCACTTTCGGTAAAGGCCTTTTGGCGTTTTTTACGATGCCCACTAATGGCATGCTGGTGGGATTCATCTCGAATATGCTGAATTAAATGCAAGGCAAGACTATCTGGCGGTAAGTGAATTTCTTTATCCCATTTGCTGATAATTAAAGTTTCCAGCCCAGCTTTACGTTCTACGCCTTTTGCCACACCAATTAAAAGCGGTTTCGATTTATCCCATTCCACATCAAGTTTAGCGAAGACATCTAACGCTCGGTTCAACTGCCCTTTGCCACCATCAATAAAAATAATATCAGGGATCTTTTCTGGCGGTAATTCTCGATTATAGCGTTTCAAGAGAGCCTGCTCCATTGCTGCATAATCATCACCTCCGGTAATCCCCTCAATGTTAAAACGGCGGTAATCCGATTTTAGCGGCCCATTTTCATCAAACACCACGCAAGAAGCCACTGTTTGGTTGCCCATTGTATGACTGATGTCAAAGCACTCCATTCTTTTAATCTCTGACATTTTCAACATTTCTTTCAATGCCTGATAACGGCTTTGAATATGGGATTCTTGCTTAAGTTGTAAAGCTAATGCTGCCATTGCATTAGTTCTCGCTAAAGCTAAATAACGCTGTTTATCACCTCTGATGGCATTATCTAAAATGCTGACTTTATGCCCTGCTTGCTCACTTAAAATTTCACTGAGTGCCTTAGATTCACTTAATTGATGATCAATTACAATTTGGTTAGGTATGGTGCGGTGCTGGTTCATTTGTAAATAAAACTGACCGACAAAGGTATCTGCGAGCTCGGTTAAATCTGTATTACTTGGCACTTTTGGAAAGTAAGAACGATTGCCTAGTACCTTACCTTGCCTAACAAATAAGATATGCACACAGGCAATCCCATTTTGATAAACGATCGAGATAATATCAAGATCATCTAGCCTATCATTAGAGACGAATTGTTTTTCTTGCACCGCTCTTACTGATTGAATTTGATCCCGAAAACGTGCCGCACCTTCAAAATCCAAAGCCTCCGCCGCATCTTCCATTTTCTGTACCAGATGCTCGACTACTTGGTGATCTTTTCCCTGTAAAAACAAACGAACCAAATTAACCTGCTGATCGTATTCAACGGGTGAATAACAGCCCTCTACACAAGGGGCTAAACAGCGTCCGATCTGATACTGTAAGCAAGGTCGTGAACGGTTTTTATAATAAGTATCTTCACACTGACGAATAGGAAAAATTTTTTGCAATAAATTCAGTGTTTCCCGAACTGCCGTAACATTCGGATAAGGCCCAAAATATTCACCGGCGATCTTTTTACTACCACGAAATGCTGTTAAACGAGGATGCTTATGTTTAGTTAACAGAATATAAGGATAAGATTTGTCATCTCTGAGCAACACATTATATTTCGGCTGATTTTCCTTAATATAATTATGTTCAAGGAGTAACGCCTCTGTTTCAGAATGAGTGATCGTCGTTTCAATATTAGCAAGATTTGCCACCAAGGCTTCCGTTTTTTTACTGGAAAGTTGGCTACGAAAATAGCTGGCTAAACGCTTTTTTAAATCTTTGGCTTTACCCACATAGATTATCGTGCCTTTACTATCATACATACGATAAACACCCGGTTGGTGAGGCACATTTAACAGGAAGGATTTAGCGTTAAATTCAGACATTAGAGTTGATAAAATTGAAAATTGTAGAGCGATATTTCCACTCTACAAATTGCAAAAAAGAATAAAAATATGACCGCTTATGACTTCAATAGACTATTCTTTGAAGCATTTAAATACTGCATCATAGACCAGATCGTTAAACCCACTGCAATATAAAGCAGAATAAAGGCTAAAATCTCCATTAGTTGGTTCTGTCTCCATAACATTCCACCTAATGCGAGCATTTGAGCAGTCGTTTTTACTTTCCCCCAAATCGAAACGGCAACACTGGCCCTTTCCCCAAGCTCCGCCATCCATTCACGCAAAGCCGAAATAATAATTTCACGGGCAATCATAATGCAGATTGGAATAGTAATCCACCAAGTATGGTAATACTCCGCCACGCAGACAAACGCAACAGCTACCAAGACTTTATCCGCAACAGGATCTAAAAATGCACCAAGTCGGGTGGTTTGATTCCATTTGCGTGCTAAATAGCCGTCAAAGGCATCGGTAATCGATGCAATAAAAAAAATAAGTGTTGAAATTTCAGGCGCATATTTTATCGGCAGATAAAAAGCCACAATAAAAAGTGGGGTTAATCCTACCCGAAATAAGGTTAAATAAGTTGGGAAATTGAGCTTCATAGCGAATTCATCGATGAAAAGGAATATAAAGTAGAGTGGTATTAAGTGTAACACAACTAAATGTTTTTTTTTACTCTTCTGTTACAAAATCGCATTGACTTTACAATAAATTACGGCTACCTTACTTCTTGATTTATGGAAATTTATCCATAGATATTAATCCATCGGATGTTCCGATTTAAACACAAAAACAGAAGGAATTTTTATGGAAAATCGTTTAGCTCACAGCTATTCAACTGGTGAATCTCTAATTAGCACCCACAAAGTGCTTCGCAATACCTATATGTTATTGGCAATGACCCTGACTTTCTCCGCAGTTGTTGCTTTTGTTGCAATTCAAATGAACGCACCGGCTATGCCGTGGTGGGGATTATTGGTCGGCTTTTACGGCTTACTTTTCTTGACGAATGCCACCTCAAACAGCAGTGCGGGTATCTTAAGCGTATTTGCTTTAACCGGCTTCTTAGGCTATACCTTAGGTCCTATTTTAAACCGTTACATCGGTGCGGGTTTAGGGGATATTGTCGCCCTTGCATTCGGTGCAACCGCATTGGTTTTCTTCGCTTGTTCAGCTTATGTATTAACCACCAAAAAAGATATGAGCTTTATCAGCGGAATG
Organism: Mannheimia haemolytica; assembly: GCF_004342115.1. Lineage (GTDB taxonomy): Bacteria > Pseudomonadota > Gammaproteobacteria > Enterobacterales > Pasteurellaceae > Mannheimia > Mannheimia haemolytica. The sequence goes on from NZ_SMAC01000014.1 coordinate 59,521, forward strand.
ATGGTTGCCCTGTTTGTGGTATTATTAGTCGGTATTATTGCCAATATCTTCTTAGCAATTCCGGCATTAAGTTTAGCCCTAAGCAGCTTGTTTGTCATTTTCTCAAGCGGTGCGATTTTACTGGCAACCAGCAACATTATTCACGGTGGCGAAACCAACTACATTCGTGCAACCGTTGATTTATATGTGTCTATCTACAACCTATTTGTAAGCTTCTTACAAATCTTCGGTGTGCTAGGTAGTGACGACTAGCGTTTTAGTTTAAGAGGAATGCCACATTATGTGGCATTTTTATTTGATGACGATTGAATTAAATAATATCCAATACCCAACCGATGCTTCAGGCTATTTAACTAATTTAAATGATTGGTCTGTAGAATTAGCAGAAAAAATCGCCGAAAAAGAGCAAATTAGCTTAACCGCAGAACATTGGGAAATTATTTATCTGGTGCGGGATTTCTACCAAGAATACAAAACTTCACCAGCAATTCGAATGCTGGTAAAGACAATGGCACAAAAATTCGGTGAAGAAAAAGGCAACAGCCGTTATTTACAACGCTTGTTTCCTGATGGTCCTGCAAAACAAGCCACTAAAATTGCAGGTCTGCCAAAACCGGCAAAATGCTTGTAATACATTTCCCTGTATCAAAACAAAAAGATGTAAATTAGGCTATCGATCTGCTCTCCATTCAGCTAGATTAAATATTCAGCTGAATAAAGAGCAGATCAATATATTATTGAAATGCTTCTTTTTTCTAATTTATTTACTTTAACAGCGATTTATCCCTCACCGCACCTTTATCAGCAGAGGTGGCAAAATGTCCAAACACTTTTAGTGCAAACGACACTTCTCGCTCACGTTTTAGCGGCTGCCACGCTTTATCGCCACGGGCTTCCATTTCTGCACGGCGAGCAGCAAGTTCTTCATCTGAAACCATTAAGTTAATCGAACGATTCGGAATATCAATCGCCACCGTATCGCCATCATTAATTAAGGCAATCGCTCCTCCTGAAGCGGCTTCCGGTGAAGCGTGTCCGATAGATAACCCTGAGGTACCGCCAGAGAAACGACCGTCAGTTAATAAAGCACATTTTTTGCCTAAGCCCATTGATTTCAAATAACTAGTTGGATAAAGCATTTCTTGCATACCCGGGCCGCCTTTCGGACCTTCATAGCGGATAATCACAATATGCCCTTCTTTCACTTTTCCGCCTAAAATACCTGCTACCGCATCTTCTTGGCTTTCAAACACGATTGCGGTGCCAGTGAATTTCCAAATAGACTCATCTACCCCTGCGGTTTTAACAATACATCCATCTTCTGCAATATTCCCAAATAATACCGCTAACCCGCCCTCTTTGGTCACAGCATTTTCCACATTGCGAATACAGCCGTTTACACGGTCATCATCAACAGTGTCCCAACGGCAATCTTGCGAGAAAGCCTTAGTAGTACGAATTCCTGCCGGACCTGCACGGAAGAATTTGTGTAAATCTTCATCTTTATTACGAATAATATCGTATTGATTCAGTTGCTCTTCTATCGTTAAACCTAGCACTGTTTTAACGTGGCGATGGATTAAACCTGCACGATCTAATTCGCCCAGCAAGCCCATAATCCCACCGGCACGGTGTACGTCTTCCATATGGTATTTATTGGTATTCGGGGCAATTTTACTTAAGCACGGCACGACACGAGAGAGGCGGTCAATATCTTCCATTTTAAAATCAACGCCGGCTTCTTGAGCAGTCGCTAGTAAATGAAGCACGGTATTACTTGAACCACCCATTGCAATATCAAGGCTCATTGCATTTTCAAATGCATCGAAGGTAGCGATTGAGCGAGGTAACACGCTCTCATCGTCTTGTTGGTAATATTTACGGCAAAGTTCCACAATTTCACGACCTGCTCTTAGGAAAAGCTCTTTACGGTCAGCATGAGTTGCCAACATTGAACCATTGCCCGGTAAACTTAAGCCTAAAGCTTCAGTTAAACAGTTCATTGAGTTTGCGGTGAACATACCTGAACAAGAACCACAAGTCGGGCAAGCACTACGTTCAATCGCATCAATACGTTCATCAGACACATTCGGGTCGGCACTTTCGATCATTGCATCGACTAAATCCAAGCGAATTAATTGATCGGAAAGTTTAGTTTTTCCGGCTTCCATCGGGCCACCAGAGACAAAAATAGTCGGAATATTTAACCGCATTGCTGCCATTAACATTCCCGGGGTGATTTTATCGCAGTTAGAGATACACACCATCGCATCAGCACAGTGAGCATTCACCATATATTCCACACTGTCTGCAATTAAATCACGGCTTGGTAAAGAATAAAGCATTCCGCCGTGTCCCATTGCAATGCCGTCATCAACCGCAATGGTGTTGAATTCTTTTGCCACCCCACCGGCTTTTTCAATTTCTGCCGCAACCAACTGCCCCATATCTTTTAAGTGGACGTGCCCCGGCACAAATTGGGTGAATGAGTTCACCACTGCAATAATCGGCTTACCAAAATCATTTTCTTTCATACCGGTTGCACGCCATAATGCACGAGCCCCCGCCATATTACGACCCTGAGTGGAAGTTGCTGAACGTAAAATAGGCATAATCTTCTCCAAATTTTTTATGTTGTGTTTGCTAAAAAAATGCTTAATTCTACTTCAATTTTTCCGCAAGCGGTAATTTTTTTACAAGCGGTCGAATTTGCTAAAAATTTTGCAAATCTGTGAGTTATATCACACCTCATACGGCTAAATTTCAGTATGCTATAAACCATCAAATACAACCATAAAAAAGGAGAAATTTTATGTTCAAACAACTGCAACAAGTCGGAAAAGCTTTTATGCTGCCGATTGCGATTTTACCGGCAGCCGGTTTGCTGTTAGGGATTGGCGGAGCTTTGTCGAATAAGGCAACGGTGCAAGCCTACCCGATACTGGATAACCCGACTTTACAGGGCATTTTCCAGATTATGGCATCGGCAGGCAGTGTGGTGTTTGGCAACCTTGCATTATTACTGTGTATCGGTTTAGGCATTGGATTAGCAAAACGAGATAAAGGCGTAGCGGCACTGGCAGCAGTGGTCGGTTATTTGATTATGACAGGCACGATTTCTGCCCTCATTCCGCTGTTTTCTCCTGAAACCAAAGGGATTGATACCGGTGTGATCGGCTCGCTGGTGATGGGCTTGATTACGGTGAAACTGCATAACAAATACCACAACATTCAGCTGCCGCAAATTCTCGGCTTCTTTGGCGGCTCTCGGTTTGTGCCGATTGTGACCGCCTTTGCTGCGATTTTTGTCGGGGCAGTGTTCTTTTTGATCTGGCCGACTTTCCAACAGTGGCTGGTTTCAGCAGGGCAAGGGATTGCGGAAATGGGCGAAATCGGCACCTTTTTCTACGGTTTCTTAATGCGGTTAAGCGGTGCGGTCGGCTTACACCATATGATCTACCCGCTGTTTTGGTACACCGAATTGGGCGGAACAGAAGTGGTAAATGGTGAAACCATTATCGGGGCGCAAAAAATCTTCTTCGCCCAACTCGCCGATCCAACCCATCAAGGCTTATTTACCGAAGGTACACGTTTCTTCGCTGGACGTTTCGATACGATGATGTTTGGCTTACCTGCCGCCTGTTTAGCGATGTATCACGCTGTGCCGAAAGCCCGCCGTGGTGCGATTAGCGGTCTGTTCTTAGGTGCAGCGCTCACCTCTTTTATCACCGGCATTACCGAGCCGATTGAATTTATGTTCCTGTTTGTTGCCCCGTGGCTCTATGTGTTCCACGCTTTTTTAGACGGCGTGTCGTTCTACATTGCAGACTTACTCAACATCTCGATTGGTAACACCTTCTCCGGTGGCGTGATCGACTTCACCCTGTTTGGCATTTTGCAAGGCAACGAGAACACTAACTGGCTTCGAGTGATCATAGTCGGCTTGCCGTGGGCGGCACTTTACTACTTCTCGTTCCTATTCCTGATCAAAAAATTCAACGTAATGACACCGGGACGTGCGGAAGAGAGTGAAGAGGTAGTCGAACAACAAACCAGCTCACTGACTGAAAATGCCCATAAAATTATCGCCGCTCTTGGCTCTGCAAATAATATCGAAAATGTGGACGCTTGTATTACCCGTCTGCGTGTGGCAGTGAAAGAGGTGAAAGCCGTGGATAAAGCAACACTGAAAAAACTCGGTGCGATTGACGTGCTGGAAGTCGGTGGCGGTGTACAAGCCGTGTTTGGAGCAAAAGCAGTATTGTATAAGAGCGAAGTGAACCAAATTCTCGGCAAAGAGGATTAACAATCTTCAACTTTTTCATCCAATTTGATTAGAGGCCTATAGGATAGTAGGCATAAAATGCCTACTATCAACGAATATCAAAATCCTGACTTTATAATTGAATATCTAACTTATCATAAGCTCGCCGAGCTTTTTCTAATGCTCTCACTGTATTTTCATCACGAGCAAGAATTACCCCTAATCGGCGGTGTCCGTTTACTTCGCCTTTACCGAATAAGCGGATATTCGTCCCGATTTCGGCTAATACCTTATCTACACCGCCAAAACGCACATTATCCGATTTCCCTTCAACCACAATCGCTTTAGAAGCTGCCGGGCTGATGCGGTAAATTTCCGGAATCGGTAAGCCCAAAATCGCACGGGCGTGCAGAGCAAATTGAGAAAGCTCTTGTGATGCCATTGTTACTATTCCGGTATCGTGTGGACGTGGGGAGACTTCGTTAAAAATAATCTCATCGCCACAGACAAAAAGTTCCACGCCGAAAATCCCTCTTCCGCCCAGTGCAGAGGTAATTTTTTCTGCGGTTTCTTGAGCTTTTTTCAATGCAATGCCCGACATTTGCTGCGGTTGCCAAGATTCACGATAATCGCCATCAACCTGAATATGCCCGATGGGAGCTAAAAACGACGTGCCGTGAATATGGCGAACGGTAAGCTGGGTAATTTCATAATCGAATTTGATAAAACCCTCTACAATCACACGCCCACCGCCGGCACGTCCGCCCTGTTGCGAATAATCCCAAGCCTGTTGAATATCCGCTTCAGATTTAATTACTGATTGCCCGTGTCCGGAAGAAGACATAATCGGTTTGACCACACACGGAATGCCGATTTCTTGAATCGCTTGCTGGAACTGTTCAAAATTATCCACAAAACGATAAGGCGACGTTTTTAAGCCCAACTCTTCTGCCGCCAATCGGCGAATGCCTTCTCGATTCATTGTTAATTGCGTTGCTTTTGCCGTTGGGATTACGTTATATCCCTCTTGCTCTAACTCAACCAAGGTTGCAGTTGCGATGGCTTCTACTTCGGGCACAATAAAATCCGGTTTTTCTTTCTCCACCAAATCTCGCAATGCATTCCCGTCTAACATCGAAATCGTATAAGCACGGTGAGCCACTTGCTGTGCAGGTGCATTGTCATAACGATCCACCGCAATCACTTCTACGCCTAAGCGTTGCAGCTCTATTACCACTTCTTTCCCCAACTCGCCCGAACCTAACATCATCACTTTTGTAGCGTTCGTTCTTAACGGTGTACCGATTGTTGTCATTTTATTCCTCTCCATAAAAGCAAACGATTGCGTAATTGGATTATACTTGAAATTATGGCAAATTGACAAAAAACAAGCGGTCATTTTATTGCAAAATTTTACAAGAAAATGACCGCTTGCATTAGCACTATTAATTAAGCAATCGCTTTACGTCTGGCTAAAATGCGATTTGCACATTCCGCTGCGGCCACCAAGCCGCCTGCCATCATAATCACATCTTTTACAATTAAACGACCGACTGCCGACAGATATGGGAAACCGTGTGCAGGGGTTGGCATATCCCCACCTAAATTCGGCACCCAAATTTCAGGGGTGGTAATCATAAACGAGAGTGTAACAATCGACATACCAAAAGTGAGTAAGCCCCCAGCCATACCGGAAACTGGGAACCAAATGCCGGATAAGGTTAATAAACCAACTGTCACAATAGTTGCACCGATGATATAAGAAGCGGTATAAGTGCCATTTTCTTTATGCCATTCGATGTTTTTTGCCACCATTTTGCCTTCAGGATTTTTGTGAAGGGTGTATTCCATCACCATTTTACCTGTGCCATCATCGACTAAGTTCGGGCCTTTTTTGTACATATAACTAAAGAATGGGCTATTCGATACAAAATGGGCAATACCGTCTGCTTCATATTGGCAGACTTTTAAACCACCAATCCAAACCATCACAATACAAATAGCAATACGCACAAAATTAATGAATTGGCGTTGCATTGGAGCAACAATATTTGCAACAAAATTAACAAAATTGTTAAAAGCACTCATAATTTTTAACCTCAGATATAAACGAAAAGTGCCAAGCAAATGCTTGGCACTCAAAACAGTTATTTCAACCCGGCTTTAATCAGATCGTCATAACCACCATGATTAGTTACATTGCTGTAACCTAATTTTTTTAGCTCATTAAGCGCCGCTTCAGCTCGATGACCCGAGCGGCAATAAAGATGAATCGGCTGATTTTTATCTGGAGCAACTTCTGCGATACGTTGTGCAATTTCAGTATGCGTTACATTAATTGCACCATTTAAATGCCCTTGCTGAAATTCTTCAGCAGAACGTACATCAATCCAAATGCCCGCTGCTTTTTCAGCCTGCACTTGCTGAACTGATGCTTGTTTAGCACTAGACATCATTGGCATCATAGCTGCAAAGCCTAAAATCCAAGCCAATTTCTTCATTTATTGCTCCTTATTTTTGCTCTTCCACCGCTTCTAATGCACGTAAAGCATAGGTATATGCCGCACCGGCATTTAATGCAATCGCAGTCGCTAATGCACCGGCAATTTCGCTTTCGGTTGCACCTGCTTTTGCCGCTTCTTCTGCGTGTACACTGATGCAACTTTCACAACGTGTTGTAATCGCTACTGCTAATGCAATTAATTCACGAGTTTTGTGATCTAATGCTTCCGCTGCGGCCGCTGTACCTAATGCTTTATAAGCTTCAAGCATTTTAGGGTGTTTTTGCCCTAATTTACCAAAAGATTGCTTAACGTGAGCTGTGTGTTCTGTCCAATTTTGGAATGAAGACATATTGATTTCCTCCTAAAGTGAATAATATGAAAAAACGCATTTATTATTGCGTTTATCTGATAAACTTTATTATCAAATCAGCTCATATTATAATGAAATAATCGCAATTTAAGGTGGAAATATAAGGAATGAACAATGGATATATTAGATAGGCTTCTAGCTTTCGCTCAAATCTCAGCCGGAATCAGTGTGAAATGTCAGTTACAGGGAGATTGGCAACTTGAGAATCCGCATCAAACCGGACAAGCAATCGCTCATATCATCAGCTATGGGCAAGCTTATCTACAACATAATGGGAAAACCCATCACCTTAAACAGGGAGATATTGTATTTTTCCCCAGATTTGCCGATCATACATTACGTAGTCAAATACAGCCTTTGACCAGCAAAAATGCGGTAAACCTTGAACAATTGGGTGCATTTACACTCACCCAAGCAGGACTTTCTCAATCAAAATGCGATATGTTCTGCCTCCATTTTTATTATGACCATCAAGCCGAATTAATGGAAAGCTTACCTGAAATGATCGTATTTCAAGTTGCCGAGACACCATTAAAAGCAATGTTAGATATTCTAAAACAAGAAGCAGAAACACCTAATTTAGCCGTAAAATCTGTGGTTAACTCGCTTGCTGTTGTTATTTTAACTATGATCTTACGAGAACATCTTCTAGTTAACCATAACAATCAGTTATTCGGTATTTTAAAAGGTTGGCAAGACTTACGCTTAAGACCTTTGATCAAAGCTATTTTGCTTAATCCCGAACACGAATGGCAAGTCGATGATATGGCGGCATTTATCCACCTTTCTCGTGCCCAGTTAGTCCGCTTATTTAACAAACATTTATGTATTAGCCCACATGCTTTTGTACACAAAATTAGGCTACAAAAAGCAGCAATGCTGCTCAAAAGCCAAGCTGGGTCGGTATTAAGTATCGCCTTATCTTGCGGCTTCCAATCCGAGCCGCATTTTATTACCGCCTTTAAAAAGCAATATTGCGTAACACCCAGCCAATATCGGCAGTTAAATCCATAGCTAAATGACAACAACAAGCGGTCATTTTTTGGCAAAATTTTGCAAAAATCTCACCGCTTGTCTCGGAAATTTCTAGTCAATTTACTGCAAAATCGCTATACTTTATCGCCCTAAATTTTAGGCACATAACGTCTGATTTATCGGCGTAGATAAACAATTACCACACTTATGGTGTAACAATATAACAGAGGTTTTCAATGTCAGCTCCAAATTCAGGAACTAACCCGGCTCCGCTCGGTTTATGCGGTTTTGCACTTACTACATTTTTACTAAGCCTAATCAATAACGGTACATTCAGCGGTGAAAACGTAGGTTTAGTTTTAGCAATGGGATTTGCTTTCGGTGGCACAGCACAAATGATTGCAGGTATGTTTGAATTTGCTAAAGGTAACACGTTCGGCTTTACTGCGTTTACCAGCTATGGTGCATTCTGGTGGTCTTTTGCATTATTTAAAGTGTTCTTTGCTGCGAATGTATCGGCAGAATTCGTTGGTTGGTACTTAGTAGCTTGGGGAACATTCACACTTATGATGTTCATCGGCACACTAGCAAAAGCCCGTGCATTACAAGCTATTTTCTTAAGTTTAACCATTACTTTCTACCTTTTAGCCGCAGGTGATTTTACCCATAACACCACCCTAACTAACATTGGTGGTAACTTCGGTTTATTAACCGCATTCTTAGCGTTCTACTTAGCCGCTGCGGATATTATTAATGAAAGTTTTGGTAAGACTGTTTTACCAATCGGTGAACCAAAATAATTATATAGGAAGTAAAAAAGCTGAATGTGGTCGCGCATTCAGCTTTTATTTTTGGCAACAAAATTGCAAGAAACGAGCGCTTGTTAGCGCCCTTCTTTGATTTATTATCCTGCGATATTAGGATTCTCTACAGATTCTGCGACTTTAGCCATCGCACCTTGAATGGTCTGTTGAACTTCAATCGAAATCAAACTACGTAACAACGATTCCGTTTCTTTAACTTTTGCAATCGCTAAATTATCATCACCATCAAAATACCCTTGTGCTTTTAGACTTGATGTAAAGGTAGAGAAAATCGCCTTATCAAAAAACTCCGGCGCATTAATACCATGCAAGACTGATAAACGCTGAGCAATTGAACTACTCTCTTTTTCTAAAGAGCCACGACTAATATTTGGCTGCTCCAACAAGACACTTAGGCTAATATAATAACGTTGAAGGATTTCACGCACACCAGCTGAATGTAATTGCAAGGTACGAATATGTGAGCGATTGATCATTAACATATCACTTTCGTTTTTAATCACCCCCTGCCGACTTAGTTCCGCAATAATTGCTTCAATATGTGCTTTTAATTCTTCTTGCTTAAAGTGTAAGAATAACTCTGCTTGCAAGAATGGATAAATACGATTAACCGACTTAATCACAACATCTTTCGAAACAGCCTCATGATGAAGTACCATACTTGCAACAAGTGAAGGCAACACAAATAAATGCTGCACATTATTTCTGTAATATGTCATTAACACAGCAGATTCTCGTTCTAAACGAACCAGTTCACCAAAATTATCTTTTTCAATTAAAACGCCCGAACGAGGTAAATGAATAACATGATTCAACATCACTTCTGCACTTTCAGTTGGTAATGTCATATCTTTAGAATAAGGTACATTACGAAATAACTGAATATAACTTTCAAGTTGTTCAATGAGTTGTTCACGGGTTAATGCACGCTGGCGAGATGCCAATAATGCTGACCCCACTAAGTTTTTCGCATTAACTGCTGCCGCTTTATTGATATTCACCATTACTTGATGTGAAATATTATCCACGGCTTCATTTAACCACTTAGGTCGTCCATCTTCGGAAGGCTCTTTCCACTCAGGGAAATATTGATTTAAGTAATTATTCACCAAAATTGGCTCACCGAAATTCACATATCCTTGACCTAAATTTTTCAGTTTTTTCAGCACTCGTAGCACCAAGCCCGCATTTTCTTTCTCTTTTGCCGCACCTCTCAACTCTTTAGCGTAAGTATCGACTTCTAAGACGTGTTCATAACCGATATAAACAGGCACAATACTTAAAGGTCTATTCAGCCCTCGCTGTAAGGCTTGTAGGCTCATCGACATCATACCGGTTTTAGGCTCTAATAAACGACCTGTGCGTGAACGCCCGCCTTCAATAAAATATTCGACCGAATAACCACGATAGAATAATTCCGCTAAATATTCACGGAAAATGGTGGAATAGAGGCGATTTCCTTTAAAGGTACGGCGAATGAAAAATGCTCCCCAACTACGGAAAATCGGGCCTGCCGGCCAGAAATTTAAATTGATCCCAGCGGCAATATGTGGCGGTACTAATCCTTGATGGTAAAGTAGATAAGATAGGAGCAAATAGTCCATATGGCTACGGTGGCAAGGCACATAAACGATCTCGTGACCTTCTAATGCCAATTTACGCACACGGTCTGCATTTTGCACGTTGATCCCTTGATAAAGCTTATTCCAAAGCCAGCTCAGAACTCGATCTGCTACACGCAAACTCTCGTGTTTTACATCAGCGGCAATTTCATTAATGATTTTCTCGGCTTCTTTGCGAGCCTTTTCAGGCGATGATTTCTTCGCTTCTTCCGCAATCGCAGCTTGAATCACCTCTGAATTCAGGATTTTATTAAACATCGCATCACGATTTGGTAAACGAGGCCCCATTGCTGAATAACGCAATTTTGCAAAGTGCATTTTCGCCACACGCGCGATTTTTTGAGCGATTTTTTCATCTGCACCATATTCAGTTACCATATAGCGTAACGATACTGCAGGGGAGAAACGTACAAAATTATCACGCCCAAACCAAACCATGGATAAAAAACGTTGGAATGAGGTAAGCACCTGTAAATGGCGGGCATCTTCTTTGCCCGGAGCCCGCCCCCATAATACCGAAACCGGCACTAATTGGACGTCTAATTCAGCATTAGCACGATGTAAATCTAAATAACGATAAAAAATCGACTCTGTCTCACTTTTCGCCCCTTTAGATTTAAAAAAACGGCGACCTTCATCTAAAAATACAAAACGAAGCAATGTTTGCCCTTCAATCACATTTTCTTGCAACGGATCGGGCAAATTCAAAGCCAAGCAGTTTTTTTGTAAAATTAATAAATCGGTTTGCGAGGTATAAGGTAGAACATAGACAATCGGCTGTTCAAGATTTAGTTCCAGTTCAGCCACCGGATGAGTCGGAATAGAGCGAGATTTTACTAAAAGTGAAAGTGGTAAGTTTAGGAAAGCTCGATAAAAATTTAATAAGCCAGACATATAAATATCCTTTTAGAATCGTTATTGTTGGAGGTCTAACCTCTAATTTCTTCCATTCTACCATAAATTTTTATGGAATTTCGTGAAATTATTAGTTACAAAATCAAAAATACTGTATATACTATCAATATTTTCTGTATATAAAAACAGTGAGGATTAACTTAAAATGCGTAAACATCTAACTGCCCGTCAGCAAGAAATTTTTGATTTCGTCAAAAACCATATTGAAACCACCGGTATGCCACCAACCCGAGTAGAAATAGCCCGTGAAATCGGCTTTAAATCGCCTAATGCGGCAGAAGAACACTTAAAAGCCCTTGCTCGTAAAGGCTATATTGAAATGTTATCAGGTACATCTCGTGGAATTCGCATTTTAGTCGAAGACGAAAACCAAGCTGCCAACGATGAAGATGAAGGCTTACCGTTGATTGGCAAAGTAGCTGCTGGCACACCTATTTTAGCGGTTGAACACGTTGAAAACCATTACCCGGTGAATGGTGCGATGTTTAATCCAAGTGCTGATTATTTACTCAAAGTAAATGGCAATTCAATGGAAAAAATCGGTATTTTAGACGGTGACCTATTAGCCGTTCATAAAACCAATACCGCTCGTAACGGGCAAGTGGTGGTTGCTCGGGTAAATGATGAAGTGACTGTTAAACGCTTAGAGAAGAAAGGTGAATTAATTTACTTACACCCTGAAAACGATGAATTAAAACCGATTGTAGTAAACCCTGCTCAAGAATATATTGAAATTGAAGGCATTGCAGTAGGCGTTATTCGCAGTAATGCTTGGATGTAATTTCCTCACAAGCGGTTATTTTTTAGTAATTTTTTGCAAATTTCTGCCTAAATTTGACCGCTTGCCAGTTTAGTCTAATTAACTAAGTGCAATGCAATTATCTACATTCTCTCCAACCGAGCAGGCATTATTAAGCAAAGCGGAATGGCTGGCAGGGTTCACTTTAGGTGAAATTGCCGAGATGCTTCATATTCCGATACCAGCAGATCTGAAACGAGATAAAGGCTGGGTCGGTACTCTGATTGAAACCGCTTTAGGTGCGAAAGCCGGCAGTAAAGCCGAACAGGATTTTGCACATTTAGGCATTGAGCTGAAAACCATTCCGGTCAATCAGAAAGGATTACCGCTGGAAACCACATTCGTCAGCCTTGCTCCTTTAACCCAAAACAACGGTATTACTTGGGAAACCTCCCACGTTAAACATAAGCTTTCCCGTGTGCTTTGGATTCCGGTTGAAGGGGAACGAAAGATACCCCTTGCCGAACGCCATATCGGTCAGCCGATTTTATGGTCTCCGACTATCACACAAGAATCCCGCCTACAGCAAGATTGGGAGGAATTAATGGAGTTGATTGTGTTAGGTGAACTGCATAAAATTAATGCAACCTTAGGCGAAGTGTTACAACTCAGACCCAAAGGTAGAAATAACCGCTCTATCACCTCTGCTATCAACGCTAAAGGGGAGATTGTTCAATCTCTCCCTCTTGGTTTCTATTTGCGTAAACATTTTACCGCCGAAATTTTACAAAACTTTTTGCATTGCCCCCTTTAAATTTGTCCTCACACTCTATAAGATGTCGGCTTTAATTCTATTTGATAGAAAATATCACTTAATCCCTTATTTTTAAAAGGACATTTTTATGTTTGACTGGATCACAAATCCTGAAGCTTGGGTTGCGCTCTTTACACTTACCGGGCTTGAAATCGTATTAGGCATTGATAACATCATCGTCATCAGTATTCTCGTTTCCCGTTTACCTATTGAACAACGCCAATCTGCCCGAATTATCGGCTTGGGGCTGGCAATGGGAACCCGTATTTTATTGCTTCTCTCGCTTGCTTGGATGATGCGTTTGGTCGAGCCTCTTTTCACTATTGGCAACAATCCAATTTCAGGTAGAGATCTCATTCTACTCATCGGTGGATTATTCCTGATTGTTAAAAGTGCAATGGAGCTGAAAGAATCCATTTCTGCCGAATCTCACGAAGAAAAAAGCGAATCCATTAAAAAAGCCAGCTTTTTTATGGTGTTAATTCAAATTGCAATTTTTGATATTATTTTCTCCCTTGATTCAGTCATTACTGCTGTGGCAATGGCAGATGATATTCCGGTAATGGTTATTGCGATTATCATTGCAGTTGCGGTAATGATGTTAGCAGCGAAAACCATTGGGGACTTTGTAGATAACAACCCAACTATTAAAAATCTCGCTTTAGCGTTCTTGATTTTAATCGGTATTGTATTAGTCGGCGAAGGTTTTGATATTCATATTCCAAAAGCAGTGGTTTATACGGCAATGGGCTTCTCGGTTGTGGTTGAAATGCTCAACATAAAAATGCGTCGTAACCAAGCTAAATTAGAACAAGCATAATTGCTCTGTCTCATTTATGCCCTTAATCATTCGCCCTTGATCAACATCAAGGGCTTTTTAATGTAGAATAGGCACAACAAGCGGTCATATCTGCTCATTTTTTTGCAAATAGCTCAACGAAAATTATGTTACTGATTGATATTAAAGATAAAGAACTGACTCAAGAAGAAGTCGAAATGCTGGAACACCCTTTAGTTTCCGGGCTAATTTTATTCACCCGTAATTTCTACGACAAAGCACAAATTCAGGCATTAGTGAAATCCATTCGCCAGCGGGTGAAAAAACCGTTGCTTATTACTGTCGACCAAGAAGGCGGTCGGGTGCAACGCTTCCGTGAAGGCTTTACAAAATTGCCTGCAATGCAGTCTTTTAGCCTGCTAGCTCAAACCCAAGAGCACGCATTGCAACTCGCGAGAGAAACAGGCTGGTTAATGGCGGCTGAAATGTTTGCATTGGATATTGATTTAAGTTTTGCCCCTGTTTTAGATTTAGGACACGAATGCAAGGCAATTGGCGATCGATCATTTGGGAAAGATCCATACACGATTTTGCCAATTGCTGAAGCCTTTATTGACGGAATGTTGGAAATGGGGATGGCAACTACAGGCAAGCATTTTCCTGGTCACGGATATGTTTTAGCTGATTCACATTTAGAAACGCCTTTTGATGATAGAGCAAAAGAGGTGATATTTAATCACGATATTCTCCCCTTCAAACAACTTATTAGTAAAGGTAAACTCTCCGCTATTATGCCAGCTCACGTTGTTTATACCGAATGCGATAACCAGCCTGCAAGCGGTTCAATTTACTGGTTAAAAGACATTTTACGCAAACAACTCAATTTCAATGGTGTCATTTTCTCTGATGATTTGGGTATGCGAGGTGCTAGCTTTATGGGTAATGTTGTAGAACGCACCGAAAAAGCCATTCAAGCCGGCTGCGATTTATTGCTGCTTTGCAATCAGCCAGAGGGCGTCGTTCAGGTTTTAGATGGCTTGAAATATCAGCCTACTCAAATTCAAAAAGCGCGTCATTTATCATTAATGAAGCGTAAAACTGTCACTTGGCGTGAGCTAGAAAACAGTAAAGCTTATCAGCAAGCTCAAGCTAGGCTGACCGCTTTACAAAATCACTGGCTAGCGTGGAAAGAAACAAATGCCTAATCTAGCTAACTGCTCACATTTTAAACGTGGTGATTGCACCTCCTGCCAATGACTTGAAAAACCATACCAGAGCCAATTAGCCGATAAAGAAGCCGACCTCAAGCGGTTAATTTCTCCATTTATTTTGCAAAATAAAACGGAAATCTTACCGCTTGTAGCATCCCCCATTTCACATTTTCGCAATAAAGCGAAAATGGTGGTTTCAGGTAGTGTGGAACGCCCAATTTTAGGCATTTTAAAAGATCAACACGACCCGCAAAGTGGGGTAGATTTAACCGACTGCCTACTTTACCCAGCTTCTTTTTATAGCTTATTCCCCATTCTTAAAGATTTTATTGGCCGAGCAGGCCTTGTGCCCTACAACATCAAAAAGAAAAAAGGCGAGCTGAAATATATCCTAATCACTGAAAGCCAATATAACCAATCGTTAATGCTCCGTTTTGTGGTGCGAAGCGAATCAAAGCGAGCATTGGTGGAGCGAGAATTACCCCATCTGTTAGAAAAATTACCGCCTAATTCGGTGGTTAGCCTAAATATTCAACCGCAACACGCCGCTGTTTTAGAAGGTGAAACGGAGATTTTCTTAACCGAACGAAAAGTGATCGAGGAAAATTTCAATAGCGTACCGCTATTTATTCGCCCACAAGGCTTTTTCCAAACAAATCCAACTGTAGCCAGCCAGCTTTACTTGACAGCTCAACAATGAGTTGAAAATTTACCAATAAAAAAGTGTTGGGATCTGTTTTGTGGCGTAGGCGGTTTTGGTTTACATTGTACAAAAGCATTACAAAAAAAAGGATTGATGTTGAATTAACTGGCATTGAAATTTCAGCATCCGCAATTGAAAGTGCCACAAAATCAGCGGCAACATTAGCCTTAGAACTTGACAAAATTTGACTGCTATGGTTAAAATGAATTGCCAATTAACGGCTTATCTATGAAAAAGGGCAGTCTTATGAAAATGAAAACAGCATTAGCAATTGCATTAGGTTCTTTATTCAGCTTTTCGGTAACAGCAGCCGAACTGGAAAAAATTACCGTGCCGATTCAACTTCTTGATGTAGAAAAAGGCAATAAAGATATTGGTACAGTAGAAATTACTGAATCTAAATACGGCTTAGTATTTACTCCAAATCTAAAAGATTTAACAGAAGGCTTACACGGCTTCCATATTCACGAAAACCCAAGCTGTGATGCAAAAGAAAAAGGTGGCAAGCTCACAGCAGGCTTAGCCGCAGGAGGACACTGGAACCCTAATAAAGCCCCACATCACGGCTTCCCGTGGTCTGATGATGCTCATTTAGGCGATTTACCTGCATTAACCGTTTTACACGATGGTACATCAACTAATCCAGTATTAGCCCCTCGCTTGAAAAAATTAGATGAAATTAAAGGTCGTTCATTAATGATCCACGAAGGCGGCGATAACCACTCAGACCACCCGGCTCCTCTTGGTGGTGGTGGTCCTCGAATGGCGTGTGGTGTAATTAAATAAAATTTGATCTAGTTAGAAAGTGTTGGTTTAAATATCATTCCAACACTTTTTTATTTCTAGCCATTACCATATAATTGCCTCCTATTAAGGAGAAATATATGTCTATAAAAGCAAAAAAAGAACCCCATAAAATACTTCCAGAACAAGCAACTTTTTCTAAGAGTTCAGAGTAAGATTTATCTCGCTCGATTCTGCAAAATTTGCCTTAAATGAAAACAGCACCCCACCTGATTTGGTGATTGTAAACCCACCTCGTAGAGGCATTGGTCAATCTTTAGCGGAATTTTTAAACAATTTGGGCTCAACTTATTTAATCTATTCCAGCTGCAATGCCCAATCTATGGCAAAAGATTTTGAATCGTTTGTGTAGGATTGTTCAAATCATATTCGCAAATACACAGTTACTACGATGTATCCAGCCAATACATCCATTGGGATTTTCCGTCCGAATTTCAGACGTTCTAGATCTTACACATTCTTTCAAGTTTGTAAAGCCTGAAAATCATTTTTTATTCTTGCTTTTTGTAAAAAAACTCCCTATTATATTGATAAGGAAGCGTAGCCTTAAAACGCAAATGTGGGTTAGCACATCGTCAATCTGAAACTAATCTAGGATATATAAGGCCTAGCAGATGGCAAGCATCAGAAAAACTTGAAACTAATCTAGGATATATAAGGCCTAGCAGATGGCAGACATCAGAAAAACTAACATCTCCAAACATTTTAAGCCCACCTTTTGGTGGGCTTAATTATTTCGGTGGTATAAATATAATGACTGAAAAAGAAAGATTAAAAAAATATATAAATGATATAGAAAATGCGGCTTTCTTCTTTGAAACTCACTTCATTAATAAAGAAGTCGTGTATTCTACTGATGACGAGAATATTTCTATTATTTTTAAGCGTTCAAATTTTATGCATTTATGTGGTGTTAAATATGATGATGGAGCACGAGAGTTTTTTTATGCTGCAATTAATAATAGATTAGACATAAACAAAATTAAGACTAAATCTGATGGAACAACATTCCTAAAATTGTCATTGTTAAAATCAATTAATTTTTTACTAAGCTCTGAAATAACTTTGACAAATAATGCTATTTATCTAAACATTGCATTTGATAAAGCATTAAAAACTAAGAAGCAGGTATTTGCATTAACTCTAATCGATAATAATCGCTCATTCATACCTCAGTCATTACTTAATCTAAAGAATATAAATAACTTCCCTAATGGAAAAGTAATTAAAAGTATCAAATCTGTTCATCTACAAAGTAGAACAGAAATTATCTATTTATAGAAAAAAGAATGGGAGAAATTATATTCTCCCATTTTTCTTTTATCAGAGTAAATTCACTGTCTCCCTCAACATTTCCACATCGTGCTCAATATATCCCAGTGTTACGCTGATATCCTTATGCCCTAACAATTTCTGAACCACATAAACATTTTCGGGCTTCTTCATTAATTGAGTAGCAACTGTATGTCGAAATCTATGTGGTGATGAAGTAAAACCGACCAAGTCAGAAATATGCCGAAATATATGCGTAAGCTGATTTTGGCTCATCGGCTGCCCTCTTCTTCGAGAGCATCGAGAAAATAAATTGAGATTGAACAATTGGCAATTATCTGTTTGTTTTCTTATTTTTAATTCAGTAATAAGCCTTTCTATATGAATATAAAGTGAATCTGAAATCGGTACGATATGGTAATCATGATTTTTATTGATTTCCGGCGAAATATAAATCGTCCTATTAGAAAGATCTACATCACCAATTTTCAGTTTCACTAATTGTCCTCGCCGAATCCCCGTACATCTCAATGTCATAATAATTGCAAGGACAAACCAGCTTGGTTTTAGAAAGTCAGGTAATACAACGTTATTATTGAGTATGTGGTCTATTTTATGTAATTGTTCGGTTGAATAAGTTTTCTTTCTCCTTTTCGATTCTCGAATAAATAACTGATTAAATGGATTTCGATTTATATTAAGTAATCCTTGCGATATACCAAAGTTATATAAGGCTTTTAAATGTCTGACATAATTATTCCACGTTACTGCTTTGATTTTATCGCCAACAATTTGATTACGCCATTCAATGAGCATATCGGTGGTAATGTCATTGGCATTTAACTTTGGATAACGCTTTTTGATAATTCGGATTACGTTGTTGTAGCTCCGTTTGGTATCCGGACGAAGATAGTGACGATAGAAAAAAAAATCGGTCTAGTAGCGAATCAAAAGAGATAGAAGTTATCATTTTAAGTTTCCTCTTTCTGTAAAGTTAAACAGTGATTATTTAATAGTACCTTATCCCCAAAAAAGAGACGGGTATTTTTTATCAAATATCCTGTTAAAGAGGAAGTCTTTCTCGGTCCAATGACATCACATTTCCAAAAATTGATGGTATCCGGCTTACCGTTGGTCATTGTGTTTTTAGGTGAATGAATCCCTAATCCTTGAAAATCATACTGGAGATTATTAATTGTTTCCTTATCATAAGGCTGTCCAGTCTCTTGCAAAACCTTGGCTTTCAAAGTATGGTAACACTTTATCATTCAGCATATCCGCAGCACTGATAGCGGTCTTCATTGTATAAAGTTTTGCAAACGCCAC
>NZ_SMAC01000015.1 GCF_004342115.1 Mannheimia haemolytica
TTTGTTTAGATTGATTTTTGACACTCATATTCTAAACGGGAAACTCTCACTTTTTAGAGTGAATTGTCAGATCAAGTCTGATCTTCTACACTTAAACGGCTCTACTTTATCACTAGCTGCGGTAAAAGAGGGTAAAGCTCAGTATGTGACCCAAAAAGGTTTATCAATGAGTGCTATTACTTCTGATTCCGCAATTAAGGGTAACTTTGCTGCAATAGAAACCTCAGGGTTATTAACTGCGACGGCGGAAAAAACCAATGAGAATGAAGTAAAAGCAACAGTTAGCCGGAAAAATGTAGCAGACTATGTAAACGAAAACACCTCTGGTGATGCAATGTGGAAAAATGTCGCGACTGCTTTAGAGAGCTCATTTTCGGCATTGGATAACCAAATTGAAGGAAATAATGGTTCTACAAATGCTACAAATGATGAATTCGCACAACAAGCGGCTACTTTACAAAACAGTATTGCAAACATCAATACGCAAAGTGTGGTTTTAGATAGCTTATCTGGTCAAATTTATGCGTCTGCGCAAGCGCTTACTTTTGAAAACTCAGAAACAGTGAATAAAGATCTCTCTAACCGTCTTGTAATGTTAGGAACGCTGGATAATGTAGGTGAGACTGCTGGTGTGTGAGTAACGGGTATTTATGGGAATGGTACTCTAAAAGAAATAGGGTTTGGTGAAGGTAAAACCAATACCTATGCTGGCCAAATAGGTTTTGATAAGCCAGTTACAGACCATGTGATTTTAGGTGCGGCACTTAATTATTCTAAAGCAAAAGTGAACTTCGATCGTTATGGCGGTAGTTCAAAAGCAGATGGAATAGGTGCATCATTATATGCCCGTATAGGCAATAAGCATAAAACACCTTGGTATTTACAAGGTCGAGCCGGTTATGGCAGTGTTGATTCAGATGTAGAGCGTCATATTATTTTGGCGGATAATAACGCAAGTACAGCAAAAATCAACCACCGAGACAGAGTGTTTTCTGCTTATGTCGAATCAGGCTATGACTTCAAGCAAGGTCGCTTTGCGTTAACTCCATTTGTCGGTTTTAGTCATGATGTTGTCAGACGTGGCGCATTCAGTGAGCAAAACAGTCAATTTGGTCTCACCGCGGACAAAGCAACCTATAAACAAACAAGCGGATTGATTGGTTTACGAACATCTTTAGAGGTGAATTTAGCTGGGATGAAAACGACTTTCCAAGGCTATGTAAATCATCAAAAAGCGTTTAATCGAGAAGATCTTAGCTTTAAAGCAAGTTATACAGGTTTACAAGATGCAAAATTCGACGTAAAAGGTATTGGGCTTGCAAAACATAAAACGTGGGTAGGGATTGGTGCATTGGCGGAAGTAAATAAAAATACTTCCTTATATGTGAATTACGACCTTAAACTCGCAAAAAATAGTGGTCACAACAACGTTGTGACTGCTGGGATTAGAATTAATTTCTAACTGAATCTTTTTAAACAAAACGGGCGTTTATACGCCCGTTTTTTTATAGTTATAGAGATAATAATGTTATTTTATACTTCATTTAATTAGGCAATCTTTACAGCTTGGTAACTACACTGTGGATTAACAATCCGATCACGAGAAGCAATAATTTGTAACTCATAAAGCCCTGATCTAGCGGTTTGTTCCATTACCTCATTGACCGCATTTGCAGTGTGTTCAAAGGCTTCTAGATCGGATTTTCCATTTAATAAGTTCGCCACAAATAGCCCTGCGGTTAAATCGCCTACACCGACAGGTTCTTTGGCAAATTGGTAGAGTGGGCGGCTGATGTGCCAAATGCCATCTTGGTTGGCGAACAGCATTTCAAATTTGTTGCTCTCTTTGCCGACTCGGCTTAAATGTTTAACCAATACTTTTTTCGGGCCTTTGGTTAAAATCACTTTCACTGCCTCGACCGCTTGCTCAAAATTTTCCACCGTTAAACCGGTTAATTCTCTTAATTCCACTAAATTTGGTGTGATAATGTCGGCTTGTGCCATTGCCAGATTGATCAATCCCTCTTTTACGCCGTCTGCCACAATGCAGCCTTTGTCGGGGTGTCCCATTACCGGGTCGCATACATAAATTGCGTTTGGATTTTCCGCTTTCACTTTATGAAAAGCCTGAATAATTTCGGCTACTTGTTCTGCCGAGCCGATATAGCCAGAGAGTACGGCATCGCAACGATGCAGTTCACCGATATTGTGAATGCCATCAACAATGCTACCGATTTGTTCTTTTGGCATCACCATACCGCCCCATTTTCCATATTGGGTATGGTTGGAAAACTGTACGGTATTTAACGCCCATACATCAACACCTAACAGCTGCATAGGAAAAGTTGAAGCCTTATTGCCGGCATAGCCGTAGACAACGTGCGATTGTATGGATAGTATGTTTTTCATTCATTCACTCCTTTAAAATTTCAATATGTGTTGTTTTTTAGTCATTTGAAGTTGCAAGGACTTGAAGCTCATCAAGAAATCTCTATAATCCCGCCTCGTTCTCTTATCCATTCAATATGCCGACTTAGCTCAGTAGGTAGAGCAACTGACTTGTAATCAGTAGGTCACCAGTTCGATTCCGGTAGTCGGCACCATCACCTTTATTTTCTGATGAGTCCCCTTTAATGTAAAATGGCAAGATTTTGCAAATTTTCACAAAAATCTTACCGCTTGTAGGGTGAAATTGAATTAGACGTAACCGTAATTCATTAAGCGTTGATAACGGCGTTCCAGTAAATCCTCTTTATTAAGTTGATCTAACCCTGCCAAATCTTCAACAATACGCTGTTTAAGGTTTTGGGCGATTTGTTCAACATTGCGATGAGCACCGCCTAAGGGTTCCGGCACGATGTTATCAATCAGCTCAAGCTCTTTTAAACGAGGGGCAGTTAAACCCATTACTTCTGCTGCCGTTGAGGCTTTATCGGCACTTTTCCACAGAATCGAGGCACAGCCTTCAGGTGAAATTACCGAGTAAGTTGAATATTGCAACATATTGACCTTATCGCCCACACCGATCGCTAATGCACCGCCCGAGCCACCTTCGCCAATTACCGTACAGATTACTGGCACGGAAAGTTGAGACATTTCACGCAGGTTACGGGCAATCGCTTCTGACTGACCACGCTCTTCCGCACCAATGCCCGGATAAGCTCCCGGTGTGTCGATAAAGGTGATGATTGGCATATTAAAGCGTTCTGCCATTTCCATTAAACGTAACGCTTTGCGATAGCCTTCAGGAGCAGGCATACCAAAGTTACGTTTCACTTTCTCTTTTACGGTACGACCTTTCTGATGACCGATAACCATCACCGGACGTCCGTCCAGACGGGCAATACCACCGACAATCGCTTTATCATCGGCAAAGGCACGGTCGCCTGCCAGTTCGTCAAATTCAGTGAAAATATGCTCAATATAATCTAAAGTGTACGGGCGATTGGGGTGGCGTGCCATACGGGAAATTTGCCACGCATCTAAATTAGCAAAGGTTTTCTTGGTTAATTCCTCGCTTTTCTTTTGTAAACGCTTGATTTCATCATCAAGATTAATTTTGTCATCTTGCTCGCTGACTGCTCTTAAAGACTCGATCTTGGCTTCCAATTCAGCAATCGGCAATTCAAAATCTAAAAATTCTTGGCTCATTCTATTTTCCTTTTTATGGGCAAAATTATGGGGCATTATCGCTTATCAGTCGGTTATTGTCCATTTTCAATTACGCTAAATTGACCCATCGTACCTCTATCACGCAGCATAAAATCGCTCACGCCAAAGGTAAATGGCAGTTGCTCAGGGGCAGTATTATCAAAGCGAACCAACAGCGTGATTTCTTGCTCCGCCTCGAGCCAAACGGTGTCCCGCCACGCAAGTTGTTTGATAGGGTATTGCTTGCGGTTTAGGGTTTCAATAATGAATTTTGCACCTTGTAGCGTAAATCCGACCGCTTGTGTGCTATGTAAATACCAACGCTCAATGCTGCCTTTTTGCGCGGTAAAATCAATGCGTTTTGGGTCAAACCGCTTTTGGTTGATTAAATAATCAGCCGGACGAATGGCAAAACGTCTCTCTTGGCTGATTTTCAGGTTAAATTCCTCTAAGTTGAAAGCCGGTAAACTCGGTTTATTATTCAATACCGCTGCCATTCCTTCAGGGCGAAGCTCTAAAATCACGTTATCATTCAATTCGTCGTTGTCAGCAAAGACCTGCCCGATTTTGTAAAAAATATCTCTTTTTTGACCGCTTATCAGCGATACCGCTTTCCCTTCGCTTAAATCGACCAACACTTCCACCCTTTCACTCGGTGCAAGTTGAACCGATTCGGTTTCAAGTGGCTCTGCCAGCATTCCTAAGCCGGTGGCGATTAGGTACAACGGCTGCTCGTTATCTAAGCGTAATTCATAAGCACGGGAAAGTGAGGCATTGACGATCCGCAATCTGACCCAGCCACGAGGCACGTTAAAATAAGGCGATTCCTGCCCGTTGACAAATAATCGCTTACCGAAAAATTGTGAGGTGTTTTTATCTAACACCTGTACGCCGTCTTTGTTGAGAAGCTGGTCTTGCAGAATTAACGGAATGTCGTTCACGCCATATTTATTCGGTAAAGTGGCTTTTTTGCTCTGTTCATCTTCAATCATCCACAAGCCGGCTAAGCCACGATACACTTGGAATGCCGAGTTGAGCATTGTATCGGCGTGATACCAACAAGTACAAGCCGGTTGATTGATAGAAACAATCGGCGACCAGCTACTTTTGGGGTCAAGGGAACGATGCACCGTGCCAATCATCTCACTTGAGGCTTGCAATCCTTGAATATTCATTGAGATTTTTTGCGGTAAATTATTGAGATAAGTTAATTTGACAAAATCCCCCGATTTTACCCGTACGGTTGGGGCAAGATATTGCCCGTTCACACCCCATACATCAACCAATTTGCCTTTATCAAATTGGGTTTGTGCGGGGCGTAAATCCAACCGAACCGGCTTTCCTCGCCCAATATCCATTAAAGGCGGAATGTTCAGTTGCGGTCGCTCTGCTGCTAATAGCGGTGTTGGCACTGTTGCAAATCCAGCCGCAAGGGCAGAGCCTTGTAAAAATTGGCGTCGGGTGATCTGTTTTTTCATATTAGGCGTTTTTTGCAGTGTTTTCTAACTGTTCGACTTCTTGATTAAGTTGTTCAAATTTTGCCAACATAATTTGATGGCACTTTTCCATCAGTTCTTTGACGTTTTCACGGGAATAGCCTGAAGTATCAATCGGATCAAGCATTTCACAGATTACTGTGCCGTTATTTGAACGGTTCAAATCCACTTTATTGTGTAAATTAGAGCAAACTACCGGCACAATCGGCACGCCGGCAGAAATGGCTAAATGGAATGCACCGGTTTTAAATGGCAGTAAACCACGCCCACGGCTACGAGTACCTTCCGGGAACATCCACACCGACACATTGCGTTCTTTCACGATTTGCCCTGCTTTATTCATTGTTTCAATCGCACTGGAACGCTTTTCACGGTGAATAAAAATATTGCCGGTTGCCCAGTAAACCAAACCGAAAAACGGAATCCAAATCAGGCTTTTTTTGCCGATACTCACCGTCTTTTCTGCCACCATTGAGGAAATCGTTACCATATCGTAATTGTTTTGATGATTGCCGATATAGACAACCGGATAGTTAATTTCCGGCTTTTTGCGGGTAATTAATTCCAACCCGACTAATTTATGCAAAGCACCAAACCAACGAGCTACCACACCCACGCTACTTGGGTGACGTAAACGCAGTAACGCATAAATAGTGCCAAAAATAGAAATGAAAATAGCGGCAAGGGCAACAATTAAAATACGAAAAATTTTTAACATAATGGAATAACCTTAAAAATAAATTGTCTAGGAGTATAGCAAAATAAGGTTATTTTCTAAAGGCTATCCACATTAAATTGATAGTTTCCTATTTTGCAAAAAATCGGTATATTTAAACCGCTTGTTTATTTGATAAGGAGAAAAAAATGAGTAAAGTGACTTTAGCAGGAAGCCCGATTGATGTTGCAGGCACATTTCCACAAAAAGGCGATGTGGTTGCCGATTTTACCTTAGTCAACAGTGATTTAAGTGATGTTTCGCTTTCCGATTTTGATGGCAAACGCAAAGTGTTAAATATTTTCCCAAGTATTGACACCGGCATTTGTGCCACTTCTGTGCGTGTGTTTAATCAAAAAGCGGCTGATGTAGCGAATACGGTTGTCCTTTGCATTTCAGCGGATTTACCTTTTGCCCAAGCACGTTTCTGTGGAGCAGAAGGAATTGAAAATGCCAAAGTATTATCCAGTTTCCGTCATCGTGATTTACACAACAAACTGGGGGTAGATATTATTTCAGGTCCGTTGGCAGGCTTAACTTCACGTTCAGTAATTGTGTTAGATGAAAACAACAAGGTATTACACAGCGAATTAGTGCCGGAAATTAAACAAGAGCCGGATTATGAGGCGGCGTTAGCGGTATTATAATTTGCAGAATTATGCTGGAAAATAACCGCTTGTAAAGCAACAAAAAGCCCGTTGATTCAATTCAACGGGCTTTGTTTTTAGTGATTATTTCTTACGAGAGTGTAAGCCTTTTTTCTCAAGGTTACGGTAAATCAACCATTGCTGTGCAATCGTGATTAAGTTTGAGGTTAACCAGTAAAGCACTAAGCCTGATGGGAACCATAAGAAGAACACGGTAAAGATAACCGGCATAAAGGTCATTACTTTTTGTTGTACCGGGTCAGCTACCGGTGTTGGCGACATTTTTTGTAACAAGAACATCGAACCACCCATTAATAAAGGCAAAATGTAGTATGGGTCTTGTGCCGATAAGTCTTGAATCCAGCCGAAGAAAGGTGCGTGGCGTAATTCTACCGCTTCCATAAATGTCCAATATAAAGCAATGAAAATCGGCATTTGGATTAAAATTGGTAAGCAGCCACCCATTGGGTTCACTTTTTCTTCTCTGTAGAGTTTCATCATCTCTTGGCTCATACGTTGGCGGTCGTCGCCGAAACGTTCACGCATTTCAGTAATGCGAGGTTGTAACATACGCATTTTTGCCATCGAGGTGTATTGTGCTTTGGTTAATGGGTAAAGAATGGTTTTCACTACAATAGTGACACCGATAATTGCCAAGCCCCAGTTGCTTACGATTTTTTGAATTGCGGTTAGTAACCAGAAAAGCGGTTTAGCGATAAACCACGCCCAGCCGTAATCTACGGTTAAGTCTAGGTGATTTGCTGATTCGCCCATTTCTTTCTGATCTTTAGAACCTGTCCAAAGTTTGCTATTTAAATTAGCCTCTGAATTTGGCGCAATCGTAGTTAAAGGGCCACGGTAACCGATAGTTGCTACCCCATTATTGGTGCGTGAATAAAGGCTGTTATCCGCATCTTGGTTTGGCACCCAAGCAGACACGAAATAGTGCTGTAATACCGCAATCCAACCCGCTTTGGTGTCCACGCTTAAGTTGGCTTTTTCCATATCTTGGAAACTGTATTTTTTGTAGTTGGTTTCTGAAGAAGAATAAGCCCCGCCGGTGTAAGTCGGCATGGTTAAATTGCCGGAACTTTCAACTATAGAGTGTTTTAATTGCCCGTAAGGCTGAACTTCAATCGCTTGTGCAGTATTATTTTTGATATTGAAGTTTACCCCAACATCGTAGCTACCACGTTTTAGCGTGAAAGTTTTGGTGTAAACCACACCCTCTTTTTCAAAGGTTAATGGTACAGAAATTTCATTTTGCCCTTCGGCTAATTTGAAGCTATCTGCCGTTACCGCATATTGTGGGCGACCGGCATTGGTATCAATCCCGTTTTTACCCACTAAACCGCTTTGAGCAACGTAGATTTTGTCGCCGTCTTGCTGTAATAGTTTAAATGGCGTGTTAGAGTGTAATTCAGCATTGTGTTTTAACAAATCTGAGCCGATGACATCACCGCCTAAGGTATCAATAGTCAGACGTAATACATCGCTTTCCACGGTAATGGTTTTACCTTGCGTGATGCTATCTGCGATTGGATTATTGGCATTGGAAGCAGACGGAAGATCACCCGCTTGTTGGGTTTGTGCTGCCACTTGAGCTTGTTTTTGTGCTTGAATTTCAGGATCAAAATCTTGTTGCCATTGTGTAAAAATCAAAATAGACACAAGAAATAAACCCATTAGCAGTAAGCCACGATTATTCATGTTGGAATTCTCTTGTTAGTAATGGATAAAAAGAAAGGTATTTTATAATAGGTTAGCTTGTTTTCCAAACGCCTTTTATGAACAAGCGGTCGGATTTTCCAAGTTTTTTGCAAAATTTTCGGAGAATTTGACCGCTTGTGGAGAATAAGAAACTAACGTTTATCTAAGGTTTTGGTGGAAAGGCGAGCAACTGCACACAGGTTACCTTGTTCGTCTTTAATGTCGATATTCCAAACCTGTACTTCACGCCCTAATTTCAGCGGTGTAGCTTTGGCAATCGCTTTTGTGCCTGCCGGAATCGATTTTAAATGGCTGATGTTTAGCTCCATTCCCACCGCAATTTGATGGGGTTCACACACCATTAACGCCCCTGCATTGGCAGTAGTTTCCGCGAGTGCTGCCGATACACCGCCGTGCAATACGCCAAACGGCTGTTGAGTGCGTTCGTCCACCTGAAGCTGTGCTTCAATCCAATCTTCACCGATAGCGGTAAATTCAATCCCTAAGTGTGACACCGCCGATTTTTGGCTGAGTGTGTTTAATTGTTCACAAGTTGCTGTTTGCTTCCAAATGGTCATTATTATTTCCTGTCTAATAAAAAAGCTGTCTATTTAGACAGCTTTCATTATCTCTTTGAGCGAAACATACTACGCCAATAGTACATTGTTTGGTCGCCCATATTACCTTAAGCCATATAGCACTAAGGAGGTGATTTATGTGAGAAAATCAGAAGTTTTCTTTCTGGTTGCGTTGCTAATATTATTAGCAACTTCCGCTAGCATTAAAGTACTCACCATACTTGATGTGCTAGTTTGGTTATTCGCTAGATAACCTAAAATCAGACAGAGGCAGGCTGGTTACCTGCCTCGCTTTTTATTCTAAGTCCTTTTAGGTTACATTTCAACCTTAAATCACGTCCAGCAACGCTTGAATTGGGTGTTTAATGCCTTGTTGTTCAAAACGTTTGACTTGCGAGCGGCAGGAGTAGCCGGTTGCTAGGCAACGCTCAAGCGGTTTATTTTTTAATTTAATTTGCCATGATTGCTGATAAATCGCTTTCGACATTTCAACGTGTTTGGTTTCGTGTCCGAACGTGCCTGCCATTCCACAGCAACCGACATTTTCATTGAGTAAGGTTTCACCAAAATGGGCGAAAATAGCTTGCCACTCTTTCATTGAGCTTGGCAAGGCGGTGGATTCGGTGCAGTGAGCAAATAAATACCACGGCAAGCGGTCGGAATTTGCCGATTTTTTGCAATTTTCCAGCTCGCCGTTTTTAATCACTTCCCTTAACCATTCGTGTGCCAATAAGACTTTGAAATCCCCCCGAGCTTCTTTGAGGATCTCTTTGTATTCTTCACGATAAAGCAAAGTTAAGGCAGGATCGACAGCCACCATCGGTAGCCCCAATTTCGCCACACGGTTTAAAAAATCGGCTTGGTTTTTCGCTGTTTTCGCAAATTTATGCAAAAAGCCTTTAACGTGTTGTGCTTTACCACTTGGCTTGAATGGCAACACAATCGGCTTAAAGCCTAATTTTTTAATGAGAGCGATAAAGTCTGCCACCACTTTGGCATCGTAATAAGAGGTAAACGGATCTTGCACAATAAACAAGGTTTTGCAATTTTTTGCAGAAAAATCACCGCTTGTAGCTTGTTGTTCAAGGCTTTCTAAGCTCTCGCCTTGGTAGCCGACTTCCACCAACTGATGTTGCAGATTTGGCACTGACAATGCCGGCAAATAGGTCATTCCAATGGTTTTGTTTGCAGCTTTTTCGGCAAAAGTTGAGGTGCTGAAAAAGTTAAAAAAACGTGGTTGTTTCGCCATTAAAGGGGCGATAAATTCTAAGTTTGAGACCACATAATCTTTCAGTGGTCGCAAATAGCGGCTGTGGTAAAGCTCGTTAAATTGCGATCTGAACGTCGGTACGTCAATTTTGATTGGGCATTGGCTGGCACAGGCTTTGCAGGCAAGGCAGGTGTCCATCGCCGCTTTGACTTCGTGTGAAAAATCATACTCTTTGTTTTTATTGAGCGTGTTGCGAATTTTTGCAACAAAATCAGCTAATTTGACCGCTTGTTTGCGAGGTTTGAAGATCAAATCGTCCGGCGAAACGTTTTGTTCGGTAAGTAATCTGAGCCATTCACGCACAAGAGTAGCCCGCCCTTTCGGTGAGTAAAGACGGTTGCCCGAGACTTTCATTGAAGGGCACATCGTGCTGTGTACATCAAAGTTAAAACATAGCCCGTTGCCGTTACAATTCATTGCTCCTTTAAATTCTTCTCGCACTTGGATTGGAATTTGGCGGTCAAAATCGGCTCGCATTTGTGAGTCAATCGGGTAGAGCGAGGTTTCGCTTTCTAATGGTGTACAAATTTTACCTGGGTTCAAGCGATTGTACGGGTCAAATAAGGTTTTGATGTAACGGAGTTCTTGCCACAAAGTTTCGCCAAAGAAACGTTCGCCGTAGTAAGAACGCATACCTTTGCCGTGTTCGCCCCAAATCAAGCCACCGTATTTGGCGGTGAGTTCGACTACTTGGTCGGAAATTTGCTTAAAGGTTTCCACTTGGGCTTTGTCGCATAAGTCAAGAGCAGGGCGAACGTGTAGCACGCCGGCATCAACGTGGCCGAACATTCCGTAAGGCAGATTATAGCGATCTAATAAAGCTCGAAATTCCACGATGTAATCGGCAAGGTTTTCCGGTGGCACAGCGGTGTCTTCTACAAAGGCGATCGGTTTTGCCCAGCCTTTGGCATTGCCTAGCAGGCCTACGGCTTTTTTCCGCATTGCGTAGATTTTCTCGATAGAATTTACATCACTCGTGAGTTGGTAGCCGATAATCCCGGCTTCATTATTTGCCATTTTTTGATCAAGGCTTTGGCAGAGTGCTTTCACTTGGGTTTCAATTTGAGTCTGATCGCTTGAGGCATATTCAACAATGTTAATCCCTAAAATCGGGTTGGCTGGGTCTTCGGTTAATAAATCTGACACCGAATGCCAGACGATATCTTGCTTGGCAAGATTGAGCACTTTGGAATCAACCGTTTCCACCGATAAGGCTTTTGCCTCTAACATAAAAGGAGCGGAGCGTAAGGCGGCATCAAAGGAATTATATTTAATATTAATTAAGGTGCGATATTTGGGAATCGGCAGTAAATTCAGTTTGGCTTCGCAAATAAAGGCAAGCGAACCTTCAGAACCGGTTAAAATACGGGTAAGGTTAAATTCGCTTTCACCATGGTTAAACACATTTTTTAAATCATAGCCGGTAATAAAACGGTTAAGCTGAGGCAGTTCGTTCAGCACTTTGGGGCGTAATGTTTTGCAACGGTTGAAAATTTCACGGTGCAAGGTTTTGCCGAGAGCGGAGAGATTTAACCCTTCAATATGTGCAAAAAAATCGGCAGATTTGACCGCTTGTGTCTCTAAAATATCGCCGTTAATAAGCACAGATTTGATGGCAAGAATATGATCAGATGTTTTGCCATATTGCAAAGAACCTTGCCCAGAGGCATCGGTGTTGATCATTCCGCCTAAAGTCGCTCGGTTACTGGTAGAAAGTTCGGGGGAAAAGAAAAGTCCATGTGGTTTTAAAAATTGATTGAGCTGGTCTTTCACCACGCCAGCCTGCACTCGAACCCAACGCTCTTCCACATTCAGTTCCAAAATCTGATTCATATGGCGGGAGAGATCAACAATAATATTATTGTTAAGAGATTGCCCGTTAGTGCCTGTGCCACCGCCTCGTGGAGTAAAAGTTAAATGTTGATATTCTGGCTTTTGGGCAAGTTTGGTTAGAATTACGACATCAGAAACGGATTTCGGAAACAGAATAGCTTGCGGAATTTGCTGATACACGCTGTTGTCTGTTGCCAGTGAAAGCCTATCTGCATAATTTGATGCAATTTCCCCACTAAAATGCTGATTGACGAGTTCAGTTAAATAGGATTGGGTGGCTTTATCCAGTTGCGGTACTTCAGAGAGTCTAGGTATCATAAGCTGTGTTTGGTTTTTTATAATAAAAGCACTAAATTTTGCTTATCTTAGCAATTTTTCTAAAAATTGGGAATGGAATATCAATTTGATTAAATAGTGTTCGAAAAATGGTTTTTGGTTAAAATATAGACAAATTATTACGTTTCTATACATTTCATCAGGAAAAAACGATTGATTTTTCGAAAATGAAACCACATAATGACAATATTCTTGCTCAATCTAAATTAGAACAAGAATGTTACTCAGAAGATAAATTTTATACAAAAAATCTGTTTTTAGATAAATCTTTGTATAATAGCTTCTGACATTAGCTATCTTGCTTCTTATTATAATGTTGAAGCATAAAGTTAAAGTTTTAATACTTTTTGTGGGTATTAAGAATTTATTTTAATCGATGACAATATTTAAGAGGATCATCAAAATGAAAAAAACATTAGTTGCATTAGCAGTATTATCAGCAGCTGCAGTAGCTCAAGCAGCTCCACAAGCTAACACTTTCTACGCAGGTGCTAAAGCTGGTTGGGCATCATTCCACGACGGTTTAACTCAATTTGACCACGAAGGAGATGGTGGTGGATTCGATCTTAAATACGGTATTAACCGTAACTCTGTAACTTACGGTGTATTCGGTGGTTACCAAATCTTAAACCAAAACAACTTTGGTTTAGCGACAGAATTAGGTTATGACTACTTTGGTCGTGTTCGTGGTAACACTACATTTGCTGATGATAAAGAAAGAACTGCGGCTAAACATTCAGCTCACGGTGCGCACTTAAGCTTAAAACCAAGCTACGAAGTTGTTCCTAACTTAGATGTTTACGGTAAAGTAGGTGTTGCATTAGTTCGCAACGATTACTACGTACAACAACGTGTAGATAAAGATTCACGCATTAAAGCTCACAACTTAAAACCATCTCTATTATTAGGTGCTGGTCTTGAGTATGCAATTACTCCTGAATTAGCTGCTCGTGTTGAATATCAATACTTAAATCGTGTTGGTAACGTAGATAAGGCAGTTCGTAAAACAGTTAGTATTCCAACAGGTACAAATTTCCAATACAGCCCAGATATCCACTCAGTATCTGCAGGTTTATCATACCGTTTCGGTCAAGGTGCAGCACCAGTTGAAGCACCAGAAGTTGTAACTAAAAACTTCGCATTCAGCTCTGATGTTTTATTTGATTTCGGTAAATCAAGCTTAAAACCAGCAGCAGCAACTTCTTTAGATGCAGCACACGCTGAAATCAGCAACTTAGGCTTAGCAAACCTAGCTATCCAAGTTAATGGTTACACAGACCGTATCGGTAAAGAAGCATCTAACTTAAAACTTTCACAACGTCGTGCTGAAACAGTAGCTAATTACATCGTTTCTAAAGGTACTAACCCAGCTAATGTAACAGCTGTAGGTTACGGTGAAGCAAACCCAGTAACTGGTCACACATGTGATGCAGTTAAAGGTCGTAAAGCATTAATCGCTTGCTTAGCACCAGATCGTCGTGTTGAAATCCAAGTTCAAGGTTCAAAAGAAGTAACTATGTAATATAGTTATTCAGTTGAAAAATTGAATCAAAAAAAGCCCGCTTGTTAGTGGGCTTTTTTCTTTTTTTATTTCAGTAAATCTTTTAAACTTGATTTCATTTTAGCAACTTGCTCTAAGTAAAGTTGTTTATTTTCGAGTTCATCGGTTAATTTGACAATAGCTTCAGAAAGCGTTAGTTTTTGGCTTTTGGCATATTTAGAGAGCCTTAACCAGCTCGAATACTCTAAATCAATGGATTTTTTCTTGGTTGTTTGCTTTTCAGCATTAAAGAAGCGTTTGCGTTTGGCGCGTACTGATTGACGCATTTTCTTACGTTGCTCAGGCGTCATTTCCGACTTAATCCATTTTTCCACTTCGTCCGGAGAGTTTTGCAAAGTAGAGAGGAACTGAACTTTTAAATCGATCAAGCTTTGTTCTTCGTACTTAGTAATATTTTCTCCTTCACGATGTTTTTTTAGGAGATATTGCCATTTCCAAGTTGTTTCTTGGGTGATGAGTTTCTGATATCGCATAATCTGAATATGATAGGAAAAAGTAAGCTATATTTAGCAAGTATAGCGGAATTTTGTATAATAAACCAAATTTTCAATAATGAGGCAGATTTGTGACCCTTTCTTTACTTAGTAGCCAAAAATTAGTAATGCAAAATGATTTCTCTCGTTTAGATGAGAAATTGAATTTTTTAGATTTTCAACCTCAAGCAAAACAAGCGTTAAATCAATTTTTACAATCTCAGTTTGGTGCTTTATTAGTCTTAAAATCTGAGATTTTTCCGGAATTTATCAATGAAATCACGGAATATCTGAAAAAATATAGTGTAGATCTGCCGATTATTAGCAAAATGGATTTCAATAAAAATAGTCTATTTGGTTATTCTGTGTTTTTGGAAAGAGAGCTGAAAACAGAATATGTTAAAGGTGCAATTCACGAGGCAGATAAGGGAATTTTAATTGTTAATATCCGTTCGCTCTTATTGGATATTACCCAATGGGATAAGCTAAAACAGGCATTATTATTTGGTGAATATGAGCCAAATTCTGTTAATCACTCACCCTATTTATCGGCTAAAGAGAAATCAACATTTAAATTGATTTTAGTAGGGGAAAGAGAAGATATTTCTACTTTATCTGCTTATGATGATGGGTTGTACCAATTTGGGCAATATACCGAAATAAAATCCTACTTATCATTATCGGATAATGTGGAGCAGTGGGGAGGTTATGTTCAGAATTATGCTGAGAATCTCATCAATAAGCGATTAACTTCCACAGCGCTTAATCAATTTTTACAGGCCTATATACGTGAAAGTGAAAGCCGAGAGTTGGTGTCTATTTCCCCTACATTATTGAGAAAACATTTATTAGGAATTCAAAATTTTTACCCAAATGTGACCGAAATTGACGAGGTAAAAGGTTATTTTGATTATTTAGAACAGCAATCATCGATATTAAATCAATATACGGTGGGTGATATTCTGACTAATCAACTTTATATTGAAACCGAAGGAGAGGAAATTGGGCAGATCAATGGCTTATCGGTCATTGAGTTTGAAGGCATTCCGCATAGTTTTGGCGAGCCCTTACGCATGAGTTGTAATGTACAATATGGTGATGGCGAAATTACAGATATTGAGCGTAAAGTGGAGCTAGGGGGAAATATCCACTCCAAAGGTATTATTATCGCTCAATCTTGTTTAGCGAATCTGTTAGAACTACCAACCCAGTTACCGTTTTCAGCTTCGATTGCTTTTGAACAATCCTATAGTGAAATTGATGGGGATAGTTCTTCTCTTGCGATTTTCAATGTACTAGTGAGTGCCTTAGCTAAAGTTGGCTTGCCACAATCTATTGCGGTGACAGGTGCTATCGATCAATTTGGGAATGTGCTAAGCGTGGGCGGGGTAAATCAGAAAATTGAAGGCTTCTTTAATATTTGTCACGCTCGCCAATTAACGGGGAAACAAGGTGTGATTATTCCGGCGGCCTGTGTTAGCCATTTGAGTTTAAGTTCAGAAGTTGTTGAGGCAGTGGAGCAAGGTCTATTTAAAATTTGGACGGTGGAAAATGTGTTTGATGCCATAGCGATTCTGTTTGAGCGGGATTTTTATGATGATGAGAAAGCCCCTAACTCAGCCCAAACAGCATTATTTACCTTGATTCACCAGAATCTAGATGAGCGGGAAAGTGAAGAAACAAGCGGTTCATTTTTAAGCAAAATTTGCAAAAAGATAAAGCTAGACTGATCCGACAAGTCAGCTTACAACTGTTCACTGAATTAAAAGTCTGTTACTATCAGCCTGATTTATCAGTTATTGATATAACAGGCTTTTTTCACTTTACAGGATTTTAAAAATAATGAACAGTTGTACACCAATTATCAAACCAAGCTATACTTACGAAGAGCTTTTGCTATCAGGAAAAGGAGAATTATTCGGTGAAAAAGGGCCTCAATTGCCGGCTCCACCGATGTTAATGATGGATCGCATCATTGAAATGAACCAAGAAAAAGGCAATTTTGAAAAAGGGTATATTGAAGCTGAGTTTGATATTAAACCGGATTTATGGTTTTTTAACTGCCATTTTATTAACGATCCTGTAATGCCGGGTTGCTTAGGCTTAGATGCGATGTGGCAACTGGTTGGTTTTTATCTCGGCTGGATTGGTGGCGAAGGCAAAGGGCGTGCATTGGGCGTAGGTGAAGTAAAATTCACCGGACAAATTTTACCGACAGCGAAAAAAGTTACTTACCGTATCCATATGAAACGTGTGGTCAATCGTAAGTTAGTGATGGGGGTTGCTGATGGTGAAGTCGAAGTGGACGGGCGAGTGATCTATACTGCTACTGATTTAAAAGTAGGCTTATTCCAAGATACGACAGCATTCTAATCCTTATAACCTTATAACCTTATAACAAAAAGAGCTACATTTCGTAGCTCTTTCTGCTTTTTTAACAACGTTTGATTAGCGATTCAACCACGCCATATATTCCGCTGTTCCTTCAGCAACGGTTTTAAATGTGCCTGTGTAGCCAGCGGCTCTTAGGTTGGTTAAGTCCGCTTGAGTGAACGTTTGGTAGCGGGATTTTAAATGATCCGGGAATGGGATGGTTTCAATTTCGCCTTTGCCGTGGTATTTGATAACCGCATTCGCAACTTCTTGGAAAGATTCCGCTTTTCCGGTGCCGAGGTTGAAAATGCCAGAAATGCTGTTTTGCCACGCCCAAAGATTCACTTTTGCCACATCTTCCACATAAACAAAATCACGCAAGAACTGCTCTGAGCCGGCAAATAGTTTTGGATTTTCCCCTTTTAACATCTGGTTGTTTAAGTGGAATGCCACGCTTGCCATTGAACCTTTGTGTTGCTCACGAGGCCCGTATACGTTGAAATATTTGAAACCACAGACCGGTGATTCTGCCTCAGGCAAAATACGGCGGACATATTCATCAAACAGGAATTTGGAGTAGCCATAAGCATTTAATGGACCTTCAAACTCCCGTTTCTCGATAAAATTATCCGAACGTCCGCCATAGGTTGCCGCACTTGAGGCATAGAAGAAAGGAATTTGGCGATCTAAGCAAAAATGCAATAACTCTTTTGAATATTCGTAGTTATTTTGCATTAAGTATTTGCCGTCCCATTCGGTGGTTGCCGAGCAAGCCCCTTGATGGAAAACCGCATCAATCTCACCAAAATCATCGCCGGCGATAATAGAGGCGATGAAATCCTCTTTATCGCAATAATCCGCAATATCTAAGTCCACTAAGTTGATAAATTTTTCCCCGTTTTTGAGGTTATCTACTACTAAAATATCTTTGCGACCGATTTCATTTAAGGCTTTAACAATGTTACTGCCAATCATACCTGCGCCGCCGGTGACGATAATCATATTTTTATCCTTTCTAAAGTTGAACTGTGGTTATTATCGTGTCATCACACTTAATTTGCAAATTTTTAAGCCATTTTAACCGCTTGTGCCTGGTTATTTCGCTCGTGCAATTTGCTTTTTCAATTTTTGCATTTTTTCTTTGATGCGTTGGCGTTTTAAATTGGATATGTGGTCAACAAAAAGCACGCCGTTTAAATGGTCGATTTCGTGTTGAATACAAATCGCAAATAAATCATCGGCATCGATGATAATTTCTTCGCCTTGGCGGTTAAGGGCTTTGACTTTCACTTTCTCTTTGCGTGGCACTAAGGCACGATGCCCGGGAATGGAGAGACAGCCCTCTTCAATGCCGGTTTCACCGCTGCTTTCTAAAATTTCAGGGTTAATTAACACCACTTGATTGGTTTTGTCGCCCTCAATATCAATAGTAATAACACGCTTAAGTACGCCCACTTGCGGTGCAGCTAAGCCAATACCTTCGTGTTCGTACATTGTCTCAAACATATCATCGATAAAACGATTCAGTGCTTCGTCCACCTGTTCCACCGGTTCACAAACGGTTGCCAGTTTCTCATCGGGGTAAAGCACAACATCTAATATTGCCATTTTTGTGATCTCTCTCGAAAAGTTTAAAAAATTCGTTTGTCTATTCTAAACGTTTTCTTATTATTAGGGAAATTTTGAGGGCGAAAAAATGGCATATCAGTATGATTTATTGCGTTTGTTGCAGGTGCAAATTGGTCCGCAGCGAATCGGACGGTTATTGGCAGAGTTGGATTTTGCCGAATTTTGTGCCTACGATAAAACACAGTTAAGGCAGATCGGCTGGAATGAAAAGCAGATTCAGCGTTGGTTTAATCCGGATAAAAATTGGATTGAGCAGGCACTAACTTGGGCGGAGCAGCCGAATCAGCAAATCCTGAGTTTATTTGATAAAGCTTATCCTTTCTTGCTGCGGCAAATTTCCACCGCTCCGCCGATTTTATTTGTAAAGGGTAATGTCGAAAGCCTTTCCTTACCGCAAATTGCGATTGTTGGGAGTCGGGATTATTCGCCCTACGGTGAATATTGGGCGGGGCAATTTGCCGCTGACTTGGTGAAGCACAATATGGCGGTGACTAGCGGTTTAGCGATTGGCATTGACGGTTTTGCACATAAAAAAGTAGTGGAATATCAAGGTATTACGATTGCTGTGTTGGGCAGTGGCTTAAACCGGATTTACCCCGCACGCCATCAAAAACTGGCTGAACAAATTGTCGAGTCAGGTGGTGCGTTGGTGTCTGAATTTTCACCTAATCAGCCTCCGATTGCTGAAAATTTCCCACGCCGAAACCGCATAATCAGCGGTTTATCGCTCGGCACTTTGGTGATTGAAGCAACCATTAATAGTGGCTCTTTAATTACCGCTCGCTATGCCCTTGAACAAGGTCG
This sequence comes from Mannheimia haemolytica, assembly GCF_004342115.1. GTDB lineage: Bacteria > Pseudomonadota > Gammaproteobacteria > Enterobacterales > Pasteurellaceae > Mannheimia > Mannheimia haemolytica. Next base: position 19,077 of record NZ_SMAC01000015.1, read on the forward strand.
GGAGGTGTTTGCGTTACCGAATGCGGTGCAAAACCCTTACGCACAAGGTTGCCACAAGCTAATTAAAGAAGGGGCGTTGCTTGTGGAGGGGGTGGAAGATATTTTAGAGGCGGTCGCCTCTCAATATCAACCTCAACAAATCCCTTTGTTTGATGAGCCTAAGCCAATAGTAAGCACATCTTTACAAGCGGTCAAAAGTAGCGAAAAATTTGCAAAAAATCCGCCAAATCTGACCGCTTGCCAGCAGCAAATTTATCAGCATATCAGCTTAGAGCCTATAGCGATTGACGATTTAGCCAGAGCTACAGAGTTAACGATTGAGACATTGCTAGTTGAATTACTGGGGCTGGAATTAGCCGGCGTAATTAAACAAGTGAGTGGGGGGTATGTGATGGATAATGGGTATTGAACAAGAGCGTTGTCGTTTAACTAAACAAAATTCCCTACCATCAATAAATGGTAGGGAAGATTCCTCGCAGGTAGCAAATAACATCTGATTTTAATTAGGCTTTCGGCTCTGCCGGTTTTTTCGCCAAATAATTATAGGCTACCAACAGAGTGAATAAGCCGATAATAATGAGCGTAATGATATTCTTATCGAAGTATTGAGCCATATAGCCTAACACAATCCCAATACCACCGAAGTCTGAGTCAGAGAAAGTGGTGTTAGCAAAGCCTAATGAACCTAGTACAGGTAATAAGAATACCGGTAAGAAAGTAATTAATATACCGTGAATAAAAGCCCCGATAATTGCACCACGACGCCCGCCGGTGGCGTTCCCAAATACGCCGGCAGTTGCCCCACAGAAGAAGTGCGGCACTACGCCAGGTAAAATTAACACCCAATTAAGTTGTCCTAAAATCGCTAAGCTTAAAATCCCACCTAAGAAACTGGCAAGAAATCCAACTAATACCGCATTGGGAGCATAAGGGAACACAATCGGGCAGTCGAGAGCCGGTTTGGCATCAGGTACTAATTTTTCGGAGAAGCCGGTAAATGCCGGGACGATCTCAGCTAAAATTAAACGAACCCCTTGCAAAATGACATAAACACCGGCTGCAAACGTGATGGCTTGAATGGTGGCATACACTAAATAATGTTGTCCACCGCTTAATGTGGAAACGTATTCACTGCCTGAAGCAATGGCGAGAATATAGTAAATCGCCATCATCGTGAGTGAAATAGAAATGGAGCTATCACGTAAGAAGCCTAGGTTTTTAGGTAAATCCATTTCTTCGGTAGATTTAGAGCCTTTTCCTACTAATTGTCCGATTGCACCAGCGAGCACGTAGCCTAATGTGCCGAAATGACCTAAGGCAACATCATTGCTACCGGTTACTTTTTTCATATAGAAGTGAGCGATAGTCGGGAAAAATGCCATAATTAACCCTAAGGTTAATGCCCCGACAAAGACGAGCTGAATACCTTCAAAGCCGGCAACGGTTAGGATTACGCCGATCATACACGCCATATAGAAGGTATGGTGTCCGGTTAAGAAAATGAATTTTAGGCGGGTAAAACGTGCAATTAAAATATTGGCTACCATACCGAATGCCATAATTAACGCAGTCGCCGTACCATATTTTTCGATTGCCATAGACACAATCGCTTCGTTATTAGGGATAATGCCTTGCACGTTGAAGGCGTGTTCAAACATACCGCCTAAAGGAGTCAGGGAGCTTAAAAGTACTGTTGCACCACCGCTTAACACTAAGAAGCCTAAAATAGTTTTGATTGTTCCTTTAACAATATCGGATACCGATTTTTTCTGTGCAACTAAACCGACCAGAGCAATTAAACCCACTAGAACGGAAGGCACTTTGAGAATATCTAATATAAAAAAGAGTAGCGATTCCATATAACATCTCCGTTATTGGTTAAAGTAAGCGGTCAATTTTTCTTCGAATTCTGCTAATCCAACAATGTTTTTTACCACGATGAGTTTTTCTTTCGGCACATTGCTGCTTGCGGCAATATCTTTTGCCATCACAAATAAATCAGCATCATCAGCAACAACAGAGGAAAGGTCGGTATGACTCACTTCCGCTTCGACACCGAGTTTTGCCAATACTTTTTTAATGTTCATTTCCATCATAAAGCTGCTACCTAAGCCGGAACCACATACTGCCATAATTTTCATAGTAAATCTCCATTAAAGGTGAATGAATAGTTGTCTGAATTTTGAACTATAGAAATACTATAGAATAGAAATGTTAACGCTATCAAACAGAAAATATTAAAAATGTGATAGCGTTAGCATTTTTAGTATTTAATTAGATAAAAAATAATCAGTTGGCATTTTGCTCTGTTCTTTCTAAATAGGAAAATTAAGGATTTAGCCCTATAATATGGAACAATTAGGAAAATAGTATGGCAAATGGAACAAGTAGAAATCGAAGATCTTCGGGCAGAGTCACTTTAGCTGATGTAGCCAAAGTTGTTGGTGTTGGGCAGATGACGGTATCTCGTGCTTTGCGTACACCAGAAATGGTGTCGGAGCCACTACGTAAACGGATTGAAGAGGCAATCATTGAACTAGGATATATTCCGCATTTTTCTGCTCGGCAATTAGCTTCTGCAGAATCACATAATTTGGTCATTGTGACGACGTCGATTAGCTCAACGGAAAATACCTTAATTTTATCGGCATTACGCAAAAGCGTGGCGGATTCCGCATTGCAAATGGTGATTTTGATCGCTGATCAAGAATCTTGGTTTCAAGAACTGATTAATCATGCTCCTCAAGCGATAGTGTTTTTGAATTTAGATTGCCCTCCTAATGTCCGTGAGTGGATTAAAAACAGCAATATCCCTACCGTAGAAATAGGTGCGATAAAAAAAGAACCGATTCATCTCAGTGTTGGAATTGATAGCCACGAAGCAATGGAGAAAATGATCCATTTTTTGGTGAAAAAAGGCTATCGAGAGATTGGATTGTTATCGGCGAAGCAAGATTTATCCATCTTCAAACAATATTTAGAAAGTTGGCATACGACTTTATTTGCACATCATATTTCTCCTTTAAAAATCCACCACGTAGTAGAGGATATTTCGTTTTCGGCAGGAGCAACTTTGTTGACTGAAGCCCTTCTAAATTGGGAAGCAATAGATGCATTGGTTTTTTTATCCGATGAATTGGCTTGCGGAGCATTATATGAAGCATTACGCCGACATATGAGCATTCCAAAAGATCTTGCGATTGCCGGTTTAGGTGGTTTAGAAGTGGGGAGTATTTCCTACCCTAAATTGACAACCATTGCGATCCCTTACGAGCAAATGGGAAAAATAGCAGGTAAACAACTACTTACTCTTTTGAGTGGTAAAACCTTATCAGCAGAAGAGATGATTGTTAAATTACCGACTAAGCTAGTGATTCGTGATAGCACCGCATAATATTGATTTTGCATAAAAATCTATAAAAGATCGTGGCAAGTCTTGTAGAAAATGATAGAATTTAACGCTTTAAAATAATTTCTGATTTTTTTATTCATTTTTTAGGTTATATATGGCTACTGAGATTAAAACAAAAACCCCCGAGCAAGTCGAACAAAAAGGGGGGAAAAGCAAAGGTGCAAATACAGCATTATGGCTGGTTGCGATTGTATTTTTAGCAGTTGCTGCGGTAGGTAATGCCTATTTTTCATCTCATTTTTCATTAATTGTTCGAGTGCTTTTATTGGTGGTGTTGCTAGTTGGTGCTGTTGCACTAGCGGCAATTACAAATCAGGGGCAAAAGGCAATTCATTTTATTAAAGAGTCTCGAACCGAACTACGCAAAATTATTTGGCCGACACGCCCTGAAGCAACACAAACCACCTTGATTGTATTGGCAATGTGCGTAGTAGTTTCCTTGGTTTTATGGGGTATTGACTCAATCATCGTCGCATTAATTACATTTGTAACAAGTTTAAGGTTCTAAAATGAGTGAAGTAGAAGTGAAAGAAAATGGCTCAAAACGCTGGTATGTATTACAAGCGTTTTCAGGCTTTGAAAACCGTGTGGCAGTAACATTGCGTGAATACATTAAGCTTCACAAAATGGAAGAGCAGTTTGGTGAAGTATTAGTGCCAACCGAAGAAGTCGTTGAAAATGTGGGCGGTAAACGCCGTAAAACCGAGCGTAAATTCTTCCCAGGTTATGTATTGGTTGAAATGGAAATGAATGACGATACTTGGCATTTAGTGAAAAGTGTGCCTCGTGTAATGGGCTTTATTGGTGGTACGGCAGATCGCCCCGCACCAATTACCAAACGTGAAGCAGACCGCATTCTAAACCGTGTACAAGAAACAGCGGAAAAACCACGCCACAGAAAAGAATTCCAACCGGGCGAAAGCATTTTGGTTACAGAAGGTCCGTTTGCAGATTTCTCCGGTACGGTCGAAGAAGTGGATTACGAAAAAGGTCGCTTAAAAGTATCGGTGTCGATTTTTGGTCGTGCGACACCGGTAGAATTAGAATTCAGTCAAGTGGAAAAGCAGAGCTAATTTCAATTAATTTCACACACAAGCGGTTATTTTTCTCAATTTTGTGCAAAATTCAGCGGAAAAAAGACCGCTTGTAACAAGATTTATTCAACAAAGCGAAAGTTTTGCTTGAAAAATAGTCGCAAATTCTTTAAAATTTGCGACCTATTACGAGCCAGCCTGCTGACTCGTATTTTTTATGTAACAGGGGAGCTGATTTTCAGCGTTATCACCCATTTAGAGGAAAATTAAAATGGCAAAAAAAGTCCAAGCCTACGTTAAACTGCAAGTTGCAGCGGGTATGGCTAACCCATCACCACCGGTTGGTCCTGCATTAGGTCAACAAGGTGTTAACATTATGGAATTCTGTAAAGCATTCAACGCTCGTACTGAGAGCTTAGAGAAAGGTTTACCGATTCCGGTTGTTATCACAGTTTACGCTGATAAATCTTTCACATTCGTTACCAAAACTCCACCGGCGGCAGTGTTACTGAAAAAAGCGGTAGGTATCAAATCTGGTTCTGGTAAACCGAACAAAGATAAAGTGGGTACAGTAACTCAAGAGCAAATCCGTCAAATCGCTGAAACTAAAGCAGCAGATATGACTGGTGCGACTATCGAAACCAAAATGAAATCAATCGCTGGTACAGCTCGCTCAATGGGCTTAATCGTAGAGGAATAATACAATGGCTAAATTGACTAAAAAAATGAAAGCAATTAAAGCTGGCGTAGATTCTACTAAAGCTTATGACATCAACGAAGCAGTTGAAGTGTTAAAAAAATTCGCAACCGCTAAATTCGTTGAGAGCGTGGACGTTGCTGTAAACTTAGGTATCGATTCTCGTAAATCAGACCAAAACGTGCGTGGTGCAACCGTATTACCACACGGTACAGGCCGTACCGCTCGTGTTGCTGTGTTTACACAAGGTGCAAACGCAGAAGCAGCAAAAGCAGCGGGTGCTGACTTAGTGGGTATGGAAGATCTTGCAGAGCAAATCAAGAAAGGCGAAATGAACTTTGATGTTGTTATCGCTTCTCCAGATGCAATGCGTGTTGTAGGTCAATTAGGTCAAGTATTAGGTCCACGCGGCTTAATGCCAAACCCGAAAGTAGGTACAGTAACACCAAACGTTGCAGAAGCGGTTAAAAATGCGAAATCTGGTCAGATCCGCTACCGTAACGACAAAAACGGTATTATCCACACTACTATCGGTAAAGCAGACTTCTCAGCTGAACAATTAAAAGATAACTTAAACGCATTGTTAGCTGCTTTAACAAAAGCAAAACCAACAACAGCAAAAGGTATCTTCATCAAGAAAGTAAGCATCTCTACTACAATGGGTGCTGGTGTTGCGGTTGATCAAGCATCACTTTAATTTTTAATAGAATCAAAAGACCGTAGTGTTAATACTCTACGGTCTTTTTCTTTAGGTACGAATGTTAAGATTATTATCTTTTTGCTTTATTTTTTTGCTTAGTGCTTGTACTGTATTACCTCAAATTAAGCAATTACCGCCACAGGTTGAATCTGTAAAATCCTTTAAAGTTGAAAATAATGGCCAGCAAAGTTTGCTTCTAATTCAATTTTATGAAAATAAATGGCGTTGGATTCAAACTGATCCTTTAGGTGCTCCTATTGCCAGAGTATGGCTTACTAAAAAAGGTTGGGAGCCAGATGGCTTTGTAATGCCAAATAAGCAGGCACAGCTATTATTTACAGCTTTAGTCAATGCATTAAACCCTCATTCTCCACCTTTTTATTTAGATAAAGGTTGGAAAATTGAGAGGGAAAAATCCCAATTTACGATTTGGCTACCAGATAGCAGTAAATGGAAAGTGGAAATATTGGGGGAATAAGCGAAAACTTGAACCTCTATGCTTGAATCACTTGAATATGAATTTTATAATTTTAGTGCCATTACACAATAATACTGGAATAAATAATAATGACACTATATTTATCAGAGCCCGCCATCACCAGTCCGATTGGATATGGCATCGTGGAGCATTTGAATGTTTTAATTAATGCGAAAGTATCTCCTTTAGATACGACTTCACAGCCTTATTTACGACATAATATTTCAAATAGTTCACCGAAATTTCTAGGGCAAGTCTCTGCTAGATTGCGTGATTTTCCTGTTGAACTATCTATTGAACACCGCAGCCGCAATAACCAACTGCTATGGCACGCCCTTGCAGAAATTGAGCCGAAAATTACCGCTTGTATCGAGCAATTCGGGCGTGAGCGGATTGCGGTGATCATCGGCACGTCCACTACCGGCGCCGATGAAAATATTCCCGTCTTCAAAGCCGGTGTGCAGGGCGATTATGCCACCGAGCAGTTTAATCAACAGCAAATTCTCTTCTCTGCGCCGTCTGATTTCGTTGCCGAAGTGTATGGCTTAACGGGGCTGAGTTACGGCATTTCCACCGCCTGCACCTCAGGGGCAAGAGCGTTAATTTCTGCTGCCCGTTTACTGAAAGCCGGCTTGTGCGATGCGGTGATTTGCGGTGGTGTGGATACCCTTTCGCCTTTAACTATCAGCGGATTTAGCTCGCTGGAAGTGTTATCAAACCAACAAACCAACCCATTTTCCGCTAACCGTAACGGCATTAACATCGGCGAAGGCGCAGCGGTGTTTGTGATGAGCCGTGAACCACTGGACGAACATCGCATTCAGTTACTGGGTTATGGTTCCAGCTCGGACGCTTACCATATGTCCTCACCTCACCCCGAAGGGGAAGGGGCAATTTCCGCTTTCCAAAATGCCCTGCACAATGCTGATTTAGACGCAGCCGACATCGGCTGGATCAACCTGCACGGCACAGGGACGCTTCATAACGATCAAATGGAAAGCCTCGCTGTGGCAAAAATCTTCGGTAATCAGACCGCTTGCACTACCACCAAACCCTACACCGGGCATACCCTTGGGGCTGCCGGTGCGGTGGAAGCGGCAATTTTGTGGGGAATGCTCTGTCGCCAACACAACCCGACCGGCAAGCTCCCTGCGCAATTATGGGATAAACAAGCGGACGAAAACCTGCCGAACATTGCGATCACCTATGAACAGAGCCGTTGGGCAGCAGGCAGACGGATTGGCGCAAGCAGCTCTTTTGCCTTTGGCGGCAATAACAGCGTACTGATTTTGGGAGAAAGCGATGCATAAATTCACCTTCCCTATCGAACAAATTGCACCATTGGTTCCTCACAGTGGCAATATGATCCTACTCGACCGCATTACCGCATTCGGTGAGGATTTTTTGACCGCTGAAACCAATATTCGCCCTGACAATCCGCTGATCAAACACGGAAAACTTGCCACCTACGCCAGCATTGAAATTATGGCACAAGGCGTGGCGGCGTGGGCTGGCTGTATTGCCACACAAGCCGGCGAACCAGTTCGCTTAGGCTACCTGCTCGGCACTCGCAAACTGCACCTCCACCGCCAAGAAATCCCGATTGGCTCACAGCTACAAATTCAGATCAAAATGTCTATTCAAGATGCCACCGGCTTCGGCGTATTCGACTGCCAACTGATCGATTTAGCCGACAACCAAGTGCTTTTAGAAGGGGCGCTGAATGTGTTTAGTCCGAAATAGAGTTGGTAGTAGTAAGTAGTAGTTGGTAGTAGTTGGTAGTAGTTGGTAGTAGTTGGTAGGAAATTCGTTATGCAAGAGGCCTATGACATTCAACATCTTTGTACTCGCAAAGAAGATAAATCCTTTGATCGCAAAAGTGCGAGAAAAGAACCGAAAGAGATTTTGCGGCATTTGATTGGTTTTGCGAATGCAGACGGCGGTTTATTAGTTATTGGTATTGAAGATAATGGCGAAATTACCGGTTTTAACTACCAAAAAGCCCATCAGCCGGAAGAATTTATCCACGCTCTGCACAATTTACAAAAAATGCCGATACCGGTGACCTATCAGCAAATTGAGGTGGTAAATAGTCGAGGTTTAGCGGATTTTGTCTTATTATTTGAAGTTACAGCTTCGAGTGGGAGGGCGATTACCTCTCACGATGATCGGGTTTTTCTACGCTCAAAAGATCAAACTTTGGAACTCAATTTTGAACAACGTTTGCAATTAGAGTACGAAAAAGGGCAGCGTGCTTTTGAAGAGCAACCGATAGCACGCGCTGATTTTACTGATCTGGATATGGATTTATTAGAACAGTATCGACAGAAATTACACACAGATCGCTCAATAGAAGAGATTCTGAAAGCCCGAGATTTAATTAACAAAGAAGGGCAAATTACGAATGCCTGTATTTTGCTATTTGGGAATAACCCGACACGTTATTTTCCTAATGCCCGTTTGCGTTTTTTGCGGTATGAAGGTAAAGCACCTCTGACCGGTAGAACTTTTAATGTCGTCAAAGAATTTATGCTTGAAGAGCCTATTCCTAAGTTATTGGAGAGTGCTAAGGCAGTATTAAAAAGCCAATTACGAGAGTTCCAACGTTTAGATGAAAACGGGCAATTCACAAAAATTGATGAGTATCCAGAATTTGCTTGGTTAGAAGGTATTGTCAATGCGATTGCACACCGTAGTTACAGTAATCAAGGGGACTGCATTCGCATTTCGATGTTTGATGACCGTTTGGAAATTTTTAGTCCGGGTGGATTACCTCGCCCTGTGACGCTTGAAAATATGTACTATACCCGTTTTTCACGCAATCCGAAGATTGCACGAGTGCTGTATGAATTTGGTTGGGTCAAAGAGCTGAATGAAGGTGTTAATCGTATGGCGGAGGAAATGAACGCTTACCAACTTAATACACCTTCTTACTTTGAACCCAATGAAAATGCGGTCAGACTGATTTTAGAAAATAATATTGAACATCGGACATTAAGGGCATTAGAACGAATAGAAGAAATTTTTACGCAGGATATTATGGCGACATTAAATAAAAATGAAGTTACTATCCTGCAATATTTATATGAAAATGAAATGATTACTGTAAAGATTGCTAGTGAGATATTAGATCGGAGTAAAGAATTATCTCGTAGAATATTAAAAAGTTTAGAACAAAAAAATATTCTCACTTGGCACGGCTTAAGTCCAAAAGATCCAACCCAATACTACACACTCAAGAAATAGTAGGAAATATAAGATGAATAATACAGTTCTCATCACCGGCTCAAGCCGTGGTATCGGTAAAGCGATTGCTTTAACCCTTGCACAACAAGGGTTTGATATTGTGGTACATTGCCGTTCTCGTGTGGAAGAAGCGGAAGCGGTGGCACAAGCGGTCAGAAATCTCGGAAAAAATGCCAGAGTGTTACAGTTTGATGTGGCGGATCGTGAAAAAGTGCGGTCGATTTTAGAGGCAGATGTGGAACAACATGGTGCCTATTACGGCGTGGTGCTAAATGCAGGGCTTACCCGTGATAACGCCTTTCCTGCTTTAACCGATGAGGATTGGGATAGCGTGTTGCGTACCAATTTAGACGGTTTTTATAATGTCCTGCACCCGATTATGATGCCGATGATCCGTCGCCGTAAAGCAGGCAGGATTGTCTGTATCACCTCGGTTTCCGGCTTGATCGGCAACCGTGGGCAGGTCAATTACAGCGCTTCAAAAGCCGGCATTATTGGTGCGGCAAAAGCACTCGCCATCGAGCTTGCCAAACGTAAAATCACGGTAAACTGCGTGGCGCCCGGCTTGATTGATACCGATATTCTGGACGAAAACGTCCCAATCGAAGAAATTCTCAAAATGATCCCCGCAGGACGAATGGGCGATCCTGATGAAGTGGCACACGCCGTTGCGTTTTTAATGGATGAAAAAGCCGCTTACATCACACGCCAAGTCATCGCTGTGAATGGTGGGTTGTGTTAACTTTAGGATAATAATTCGTAGGGGCGGATCCAGTACCCGCCCGAAGCCAAAAAGAGATAAATATGAAACGAGTCGTCATCACCGGAATTGGTGCGGTTACCGCTTTTGGTAAAGAGTGGGCGGAAATTCACGGCTATCAACCGCCGAAACATTGGAACCGCAAGCAGTTGCGCAGCCTTGGGCGAGTGTCGCAATTTGTGGTGGAGGCCAGCGAGCGGGCTTTAGCACAGGCCGGTTTGTTGGACGAAAACGGCGTGATTTTCGACTGGCTAAAAGACGGGCGAATGGGCGTGGCGTGTGGCTCGTCCACAGGCTCTACCAATGACATCAAAGATGCCGCCGAATTGCTGATGACCGGCAAATCGGACGGTTTCAATGCCAACACCTATGTGCGAATGATGCCCCACACCACCGCTGCCAATATTGGCATTTTCTTCGGGCTGACAGGGCGGATTATCCCGACTTCCAGCGCTTGCTCCTCGGGCAGCCAAGGTATCGGTTACGCTTACGAAGCCATTAAATACGGTATGATCCCGATGATGCTTGCCGGCGGTGGAGAAGAATTTTGTGCCTCCGAAGTCTATGTCTTCGACAGCCTCTATGCTGCCAGCCGCCGCAACGACAACCCAAAAGGCACGCCACGCCCCTATGACAAAGACCGAGACGGCTTAGTGATCGGCGAGGGAGCGGGAATGTTCGTATTGGAAGAGCTGGAACACGCGTTAGCACGAGGGGCAAACATTATCGCCGAAGTGGTGGGCTACGGTGCAAACAGTGACGGTTCCCACGTCACCCGCCCACAAGCCACCACAATGCAACGCTGTATGGAACTTGCCCTTAAAGATGCCGGTATTCAACCGAACCAAGTCGGCTATGTAAACGGACACGGCACGGCCACCGAGCAGGGCGACATTGCCGAAACTCAAGCCACCACAGCGGTGTTCGGCAAAATTCCGCTCAGCTCGCAAAAAAGCTACTTAGGGCATACGCTCGGTGCGTGTGGTGCATTGGAAAGCTGGTTCAGCATTGAAATGATGCGAGACGGCTGGTTCGCCCCAACACTGAATTTAGAAAATGTCGATGAACGCTGTGGCGACTTGGATTACCTTCAAGGTGACGGACGGGAAATCCACACCGATTATGTGATGAACAACAATTTCGCCTTCGGCGGTATGAATACCTCATTGATTTTTAAACGTTGGAAATAACCGTTTTCAAATAATGAAAAAGATATTATTAGTTTATTACTCCCAAACCGGGCAACTCACCCGTTTGGCAGAAAATTTTGTACAACCGCTTGAACAAGCGGGCGTTTTTGTGGAAAAACTCGCAATCAAACCGCAACAGGAATACCCGTTTCCGTGGCGGTTTATGCGTTTTTTTAACACCTTCCCCGAAACCGTCCACCTCACACCGCCGCCGATTGAGCCTCTGCCCTTTCAGCACGAAATATACGATTTGGTGATCATCGCCTATTCCGTGTGGTTTCTCTCCCCCAGCCAGCCGATTACCGCTTTTTTACAGAGTGAACAGGCAAAAAAAGTGTTGAAGGATACGCCCGTCATCACGCTGATCGGCTGTCGCAATATGTGGCTGATGGCGCAGGAAAAAGTGAAAAAACTGCTTGCCGAGAGTGAGGCGAAGCTCATTGGCAACGTGGTCAAAGTGGATCAATCTAACGACTGGGCGAGTTTTATCACCACACCGCTTTGGATGCTGACCGGCAAGAAAAAAATCGGCAAGCTGCCGAGCGCTGGCATTGCCGAAAGCGAAATGGAAGATGTAAAACGCTTCGGGGCAAAACTTTTGCACATTTTTAGCCAAAACCAACCGCTTGACAGCACCCTTTTCCGCCAAATGCAAGCGGTCAAAATTGACGAAAAATTGATGATGAGCGAAAAAGTCGGTGCGAGAAGTTTCCACCTTTGGGGCAAATTACTGATCAAGTGCGGTCAAATTTCACCGCACTTACGCCAAGCGGTACTCTATTTTTACATCCTCTTTTTAGTGACGTTAATTTTAACCGTCGTCCCGATTTCAACGGTGATTAAACGGCTATTACGCCCACTGCTGAAAGAAAAATTAGAAAAACAAAAACGGTATTTTGCCGAGCCTTCGGGCGAGTAAACGTACCCTACACGGAAACTTTATGCTATCTAACGTCTATATCACCAACACCTCCGCCTTTTTACCCAACGCCCCTGTGTCCAACGATGCAATGGAAGCGGTGTTGGGAATGGTGGGGGAAACGCCTTCCCGAGTGCGGAAGATGATTTTGCGTTCTAACGGTATTCAATATCGTTATTATGCCATTGACCCGATAACCCGCCAAGCGACTCACAGCAGTACCGAGTTGGCGGTGCAAGCGGTCAAAAAATTGGGAAATTCTGCAACATCAGCGACTTGCTTGGCGGTGGGGACATCTTACCCCGACCAAATTATGCCGGGGCAGGGGGTGATGGTACACGGCTTGCTTGATGCCGAACCGATGGAAGTGCTGACCACTGCCGGTGTGTGCGTGGCGGGAATGGCAGCGATGAAGCACGCCTATAATGCCGTACGCATCGGTGAGCATCGTGCTGCGATTGCAACGGCTTCCGAAACCGCCTCCGCCATTATGCGCAGTGAACATTTCCGTGCCGAAATCGATCATAAAAAACTGGACGATGCTCGCCCTGAGATCGGTTTTGAGAAAGATTTCCTGCGTTGGATGCTCTCAGACGGTGCAGGGGCGGTATTGCTTGCCAATCAGCCGAACGAAAAAGGGTTGAGCCTCAAAATTCACTGGATCGATCTGGTCTCTTACGCTAACGAAATGCCGGTTTGTATGTACGCCGGTGCGGAATTTATTGACGGCAACTACACCGGCTGGAAAGCAATGAGCGAAGCCCAACGTGCCGAATGCTCGGCAATGGCGGTGAAACAAGATGTCAAACTGCTCAACGAAAACATCGTCAAATACACGGTGGAAAAAGCATTGGAGCGGATTATCCCGAAATACAAGCTCAACGCTGAAGAGATTGACTACTTCCTGCCGCACTACTCGTCCGGTTCCTTCCGAGATAAATTATTGGAAGGTTTACAGCGGATCAATTTCCTGATCCCACAGGAAAAATGGTTCACCAACCTGACTACCAAAGGCAACACTGGGTCAGCCTCGATCTACATTATGCTCGATGAATTTATCCGCACCCACGATCTCAAACAGGGACAAAAAATCCTCTGCTATGTGCCGGAAAGCGGGCGTTTTTCGTCTTGTTTTATGCTTTTGGAAGCGGTGGTAAATTCGTAAAATCGTAGGGACGGGGGCTATTCCCGTCCAACAATCATCGGAAAACGTATGGACATCAATGACATTCCCCAAGACAACAGCAAAATCTTCAACGGCGAACGCAAAGTGATCTACGCCCGCAATCCGCAACCAGAAATCCGCCAAATGATCTCCTCTATTCTCGCTTGCTACGCTTGGGACGAAAACAACCCGTTTGTAGCGAAGTCTGATGCACGGTTGAAGGCATTGGCGGAAGTTGTTGGTAAAGCAGAAATTGGCGATTAAGTTTGATTTTGTGCTTTACAGGGTCGCAGATTATCTGTATAATTTGCGACCTTAACTTGCGAGAGCAAGCTGATGGTGCTTAGCCTATCTAAGCCCCGTCTAAGACTGTAGGGGTGAAAACTTAATAATCCTACATAGATGGTGAACAGACAGAATTCTCTGCTTCTGGACACCTTAGGCTCAAAGAAGATTGCAGTTTGTAGCAATGCAAGCGGTAATATTTTTGGGATTTTTTGTAAATTCTGCTTGAAAAGGCAGAGTGTATCAGGAGCTAAAACCAATGGCATTAAATCTTCAAGACAAACAAGCGATTGTTGCTGAAGTAAACGAAGCTGCCAAAGGTGCACTTTCAGCTGTTGTTGCGGATTCTCGCGGTGTAACAGTTGAAAAAATGACTGAGTTACGTAAAGCAGCTCGTGAAGCTGGTGTGACAATGCAAGTTGTACGTAATACTTTATTACGTCGTGCAGTGGAAGGCACCGAGTTCGAGTGCTTAACAGATACGTTTACCGGTCCGACTCTTATCGCATTCTCAAATGAACACCCAGGTGCAGCAGCACGTTTATTCACTGAATTTGCGAAAACAAACAAAGAGTTTGAACTTAAAGGTGCAGCCTTTGAAGGTAAAAAACAAGATGTTGCATTCTTAGCAACCTTACCAACTTACGAAGAAGCAATTGCACGTTTAATGGGCACAATGAAAGAAGCTGCGGCAGGCAAACTTGTTCGCACTCTTGCAGCATTACGCGATCAAATGGAAGCAGCAGCTTAATTTTAAGCACTCTTCTTTATTCGTTTAACAACTTATTTTACTTTAGGAATCGATTGTTATGTCATTAACTAACGAACAAATCATTGAAGCGATTGCTTCTAAATCAGTATCAGAAATCGTTGAATTAATCACTGCGATGGAAGAAAAATTCGGTGTTTCAGCAGCGGCAGCAGTAGCAGCAGCTCCAGCAGCAGGCGCAGCGGCAGCAGAAGAGAAAACTGAGTTTGATGTAGTATTAGCAGAAGCTGGTGCAAACAAAGTTGCTGTAATCAAAGCAGTACGTGGTGCAACAGGTTTAGGCTTAAAAGAAGCTAAAGACTTAGTAGAATCAGCTCCAGCTGCATTAAAAGAAGGCATCTCTAAAGCAGAAGCTGAAGCACTTAAGAAAGAATTAGAAGAAGCTGGCGCGAAAGTAGAAATCAAATAATTTTTGATTTATTTTGTCAGAACTTCAAGTTCAACAAACCCCGATGGAAACATCGGGGTTTTGTTTTTTCAGAATTGTGTAATGTAGATATGATTACCTTTATCCATTACTTGCGCAGCAGTGAAAAATGTAAAAATTCCACAAAGTGATCTGCCCAGTGCATTTCGTGGTGGATTTCATTTGCCATAATCCGCAGGCGGATATTGTCTAACGGCACGCCAATCCGAATCAGTGCTTGGTAGTAATTGAGCGAACAATCAATATAGGTTTGGTTCGTATTAGAGATAAAGTGCGAATCGATTTCATCGCCTTCGTTAGTGCCAACCTGAATAAACACTTTGGTATTGGGTTGTAACGGATATTGGTGCGTAAAACGCAGAAAATCCGGCTCACTAAACCAAGAGGCAAGCGAAAACACCCCTAAATGCCCGAAAATATGTGGGTAGCGGCTGCCCATATAAGCGGTGATAATGCCACCCATTGAACTGCCTGCCAATAAGGTATGTTCTTGCTGAGGCTTGGTGCGATAGTGAATATCAATAAAGGGTTTAACCGTTTCCACCACCCATTTGGCATATTCCTCCCCTAAGCCTCCGGCATTTCGGGTTTCAGGGGTTGAGCCGGTGGTTGTTTTCCACGGGCCGTATTCATTTAAGCGATTAGCTCCTGCGTTATCAATGCCGACAATAATCATCTTCGGTAATTCTTGGTGTGATTTAATGGTTGGAATAATTTTCCAAGAATGCCCCGAATAAGACTCTTTGCTGTAAAACACATTTTGCCCGTCGTGCATATATAACACCGGATAACGTTCCCAACCTTCGTTGTGATAATCCTTCGGCAATAGTACCCGAATGCGGCGGTGATGGTGTAAATAGGGAACATATAAAAAATGCTCCTGCATTTCTAAATAGTGGTTAAGTGGTTTTTGTACCATCAGTCTGTCCTTTTGCTTAAATTGTGGCGTATTTTACACCTTAATCAGTCTGAGTTAAAACAAGCGGTCAGAAAAAGTCAAAAATTTGCAAATTGCTGTTACCTAACGCAATCGGTTGCCTTATGCTTTTGAGGAATATAAAAGAGAAACTGTGATCTAAGTCACAGCAATTTTTATTCGGTTTGACTAAAATCCGAACTATCACTTAATAGAGAGGAAAATGTTATGCAGGCTTCATTACAAGATATTCTTGAGGTAGTAAAAGCAAAAAATCTCACTTATCAGCAAAAATTGATGAGTTTAGGCAATATTGCTGAGCGGTTATTTAACCCGATTGAACTACTTGGCTACACTGAAGAAGAGTGGGAACACATTGAAAATCAGATGATTTGCGATTTAAATGAAGGTTATGCGATTTATCGCCCACGTTATATTTTGCCTGATTATAATGTGTATATGCAAAAAGGTTGCCAATTCTTAGATTTACCTCCGCCAACCAATTTAGATGAAGCCTTAGACGGCTTGTTAATTCTGTATTCACACGTTCCGTCCATTACTACTTTTCCGGTGTATATCGGGCGTTTAGACCAACTGTTAGAACCGTTTATAACCGATGAAGAGCAAGATTACATTAAAATCAAGCGTTTCTTAAATCATATCGATAAAACCATTTCCGATTCTTTCTGCCACGCTAACATCGGGCCGAATGACACCAAAGCCGGTCGTTTAATCTTAAAAGCGGTGATTGAGCTTGAAAACACTACACCGAATATGACGATTCGTTATGATAAAACCAAAACATCGCGTGAATTTGC
Source organism: Mannheimia haemolytica (assembly GCF_004342115.1). GTDB lineage: Bacteria > Pseudomonadota > Gammaproteobacteria > Enterobacterales > Pasteurellaceae > Mannheimia > Mannheimia haemolytica. The sequence continues at coordinate 35,893 of NZ_SMAC01000015.1, forward strand.
CGAACTGGCGGCGAAAGCGTGCTTGTTGGTGTCCAAACCGTCTTTTGCTAATGATGCCTACTACATTCAAGATTTAGGCGAAGAATACGGAATTGCAAGCTGTTATAACGCCTTACCGGAATGTGGCGGTGCTTACACTCTGACCCGCCTGCGTTTAGGTACTATCGGGCGTGCTTGTGCGAGTGTTGAACAAATGGTCAATGAGATGCTGCCGAAAGTGGCAAAACTCGCCCTTTCCACGATGGATAAACGGCATAAATTCTTGGTGGAAGAAAGCAATTTCTTTGAAAGTAGCTTCTTGGTTCAGGAGGGCTTTATCAAACGTACTAACTTCACAAGTATGATTGCGATTGTAGGTCTTGCCGATGCGGTGAATCATTTACTCAAGCAAGAAGGTTTAAATGAAACCTTTGGGCAAAGCAAACGTGGCGATGAAATTGCGACGCTGATTATGGATAAGCTCCAAGCAGTAAATGACGCTCATAAAGGGCTGTATGTTGAACGAACCAATAACCAATATCTGTTACACGCTCAAGTGGGGGCAAATAACCACGCTGAAGACAAAATGAACACGCCGGCACACCGCATTCGTGTGGGCGAAGAGCCAACCTTATTGGCACACTTAAAACAGTCTGCTCCTTTCCATAAATATTTCCCATCCGGTACGGGGGATTTATTCGCCTTTGACCAAACCTACACTGATCATTTAGATGCGGTGGTGGATATTATTGACGGCTCGTTCGCCCAAGGTTATCGCTACATTACCACTTACCTGAAAAATACTGATTTGATTCGAGTGACAGGCTACTTGGTGAAAAAAAGCGAGGTTGAACGTTATCGCAAAGGCGAAGCGGTATTGCGTGATACCACTTGGTATGGTTCAGGCACCGATGATTGTGCGAAAGTGTTCGACCGCCAGCTGCGTGATGAAGAAAATGTGAATGCAGGGTAACAATGGCTGCACTTTCTGAGATTTTTGTGCCGTTACACCGCATTATCCCCTTCTCGAATGTAGAAGGGCAGGGCAATCGTACCAGCATTTTTCTACAAGGTTGCAAGCTGAATTGCCTGTATTGCCATAACCCGGAAACCATTCCACGTTATAGCAAGGAAGCAAAACAGGTTAGCTTGCAATACTTGTACGATCAAGTGATGGAGGCAGTTCCCTTTATTCGAGGAGTCACTATTTCGGGTGGAGAGCCAACCATTCATCATAAAAAATTAGTGCCACTGTTCGAGGCGTTGCGTGAGCAAGGGCTAACCTGTTATTTAGACAGCAGCGGCTTTTTTGATTTTGAGGCAACAGAGCCGTTAATTAATGTTACCGATAAATTTCTGTTCGATCTCAAAGGAGATGGGGCGGGCTTACAAACGCTATGCTTTGATCGGAAAAACCAAGCCGGCAAAGTGCCTGAACAGGCTCTTCCAAACGTGAATCATATTAAACCTGAAAACTTGGCTCGCAATTTGCAAAATTTAGCCAAATTATTACCGCTTGATAAGGTGGAAGAAGTACGTTTGGTTTACCTCAATGAGTTTTATAACGCCCACCATTTGCTCGAAAAAGTGGCTGACCTACTTAAACCTTACCCAGATGTACTACTTAAAATTATTCGGGTACACACCAAAGGAGCGAGAGATGAAACAGGCTTGGCTCGTTTTGTACCCACTATCGAGCAAACCGATGAACTGGCAGCATTTGCAAAACGGCACGGTATTCAAAAAGTTATTACTATTTACTAATGGAGACTTACGATGGATATACTAATTAGCATAATTGGTGTTTTTGTGTTATTAGGCTTAGGTGTTTTATTATCAAATAATCGCAAAGCCATTAAATTTCGCACAATTTTGGGCGCTTTGGCGATTCAAATTGGTTTTGCCGCTCTTATTCTTTACTTTCCAGCGGGAAGAAATGCATTGCTAGCTACTGCAAATTGTGTGAGCAATATTATTAATTATGGTAACGAAGGTATTAGCTTTGTGTTTGGCAATTTAGCGAATCCGAGTAATAGCAGCATTGGTTTTGTGTTTGCGGTTAAAGTATTGCCTATTATTATCTTCTTCTCTGCGTTAATTTCAATGCTTTACTACCTTGGTGTGATGCAATGGGTGATTAAAATTATTGGTGGAGCATTACAAAAAACACTAGGCACTTCCAAGGCAGAATCAATGTCAGCGGCAGCTAATTATTTTTGTTGGTCAGACAGAAGCTCCTCTAGTTGTAAAACCATACATTAGCCGTATGACAGAGTCAGAATTATTTGCCATTATGGTTGGTGGAACTGCTTCAATTGCTGGTTCCGTTATGGCTGGTTATGCCGGAATGGGCGTTCCTTTAACTTATCTTATTGCGGCCTCCTTTATGGCTGCACCAGCTGGGTTACTATTTGCTAAATTAATGTATCCTCAAACGGAAACCTTGGAGAGTAAAGCAGATGACAATGTTGAAGTTGAAAAGCCAAATAACGTGGTTGAGGCCCTAGCTAATGGTGCTAGTGCAGGTGTTACTTTGGCTATTAATGTCGGTGCTATGTTAATAGCATTTATTGCAGTGATCGCTTTATTAAATGGCTTTATTGGTGGCATTGGTAATTGGTTTGGTTATGAGGGGCTAACCTTACAAATTTTATTAGGTTATTTATTCCAACCACTTGCTTTCTTAATCGGTGTGCCGTGGCAAGATGCCGATATTGCAGGTCAAATGATAGGTATGAAACTTGCTGTTAATGAATTTGTCGGATATCTTGAGTTTGCTAAATATCTACAGCCTGATGCTGTGGTGCAATTAAGCGATAAAACTAAGGCAATAATTACTTTTGCTTTATGTGGTTTTGCAAACTTTAGTGCAATTGCGGTATTGATTAGTGGTATCGGAAGTATGGCACCAAGTCGGCGTTCAGATATTGCTCGTTTAGGTTTAAAAGCAGTGATTGGCGGCACATTGGCGAACTTAATGAGTGCAACTATAGCGGGTTTCTTTATTGGTTTAAGTGGTGCCGCATTAGGTTGATACAAGCGGTTAAATTGACTCACTTTTTTGCAAAAAGCCCAAGTAAGTTAAATGACTACTTGGGCTTTGTTTAATGAACTAGCTCTTAGTTTCGGTTTTTGCTGCGTTATCCTTTTCCGCTTTGGCTGTCTGTGTTTTCGAAGTTGTCTGTTTTTTTGCGGATTGGCTAGCAGTAGCTGCTTTTCTTACTTTCTTTGTTTTAACTTCTACTTCCGCATTTTTAGGGTTTTTATCCGCTAACCATGCCTGCACTTTAGCTAAGAATATTTGTCCCATCGGGCGAGGATCGCCAGAAAATAATGTTTGTAATTTATTATTTTCAATAATGTCGCGTCTAATTGCTAAGCGTTCTTCGTGGTTTTCCGCTAAACGAATAGCTTGAGTAACGTATTCCTCTGCTGTTTGGGTAATTAACCAATTAGGTAGCCCGAGGCGCTTAAATAAACCTTCATCAATATGTTCATGAACTTCAGGGCCTGTTTTACAGACACCAACTAAACCAAGCGTAACCATATCGATAATGCCGTTTGTATTTCCAAATGGGAATGGATTTAGCATCATATCGCAATTATGTAGAATATTTAGATATTCATCATATGGCGAATGTGGGTGTGCGGTTGCATCATTTCCTAAATAGCTTTTGATAAAACGTTCCACATAAGGATGCGTAATTCCACTAGATTGCCCTAATGCAAAATGGAAATGAGTTTTTACCTTCGCCCTATCACGAATGGCTTTTAATGCCTCTAAGAAATATGGGTTTAATTTCATAGTGGTTGATGCAATTCCGATATGGATAACCTCTGGATTTTCACGTAGGTTATAGACCACATTTTGAGGCGCTAATGCGGAAGGCACATAGGGTAGCGCATCTTTTGGAAGACGTAATAATTGTTCACTAAAGCAGCTTTCGGAACCAACATAGTCATCTTCTACGATGACATATTCAATAAAATCAGAGTGTGTAGTTGCCGGATGACCTAGCGCAACAGCTTGAATTGGTGCTAGGCGAGTGTTACTAGCGAAAATAGTGGTTAAATCCATTCCAATGCTAGGCATATAGAATACGGCTGGATTATTTTTATCACAGATATCTTTTAAAAAGCTTAAGCGGTCAAATAGTGAGCCATCTTGTGGTAATAAATGAAATTCGTCGAATACCTGTTGCCCCATTTCATCTACAGCATCACTGCCTAGCCCAATAAGATGGAAATGTTCGCGTGCAGCAACCATTGAGGTTGAATGAGTACGATAAATAGAATGTGATGAATGGAAATGCTCCAATAATACTACCATGACAGGTTTATTATTTCTGGTACCAAGCTGTTCAATTTTTCTATCTTCCCAACCGACAGAAAGTAAATGACGACGAATTACAGCATTTAACGACCGTTTTACATTATGTTTATTTGCTTCAATATCATAACTGCAATGCATATAAACATCGTGTGAAATGGCGCTCGGTAGCTTGTTCAAGTTTTCAATTTGCGCTAATTTTTCTGGGAACCATTGCAAAATAGCCGCGCGTTTTGCAAAAGCAGAGGATGTACCAATAAATCTAGGTGATTGGAGTGCAAAACAAAGTGATGCGGTGAGATCTGATGAAGCATTCCATGCAGCATCTAGATTCAATAAAATATTAGATTCCGGTAAGTATAAAATACAGAACTTAATTAGTGCTTGTAATGTGGCATCTAAATCAACCGTATTTGGATTAGCAGATTCTTTATTTCTATTGTAAGTACGCAAGATATGGTCTGCGTTTACGTATGGAGAACTGGCAAAAATTAATGCTATCCAGCGTTGTAATGTCAGAAAACGCATAGCACCGTGTTCGGAGATCTCTAATGCAGGATCTTCAAACAAGCGAGTAATCGCTACCGCCATTCGAGTACAGAAATAGATAGCTTTATCATTTTCTAAATTTTCAATCTGCTCTGGCATATTCAATTCAATATTGGAAATGCCACCAAAATTACTATCTAATTTTGAAAGGATAGACAGTAGCTCGGTACAAGCCGATTCATAATCTTTTTTCGCGACCGCCTGCTCAAAACGGATGACGCTAGGCATATTTTCTGCTGACATAATGTATCCTTAGTTGTTTAAAATTCCCCACAGATCATACTCATCTGCATGTGTAATGGTTACTGAAATAATTTGCCCTACTGTCACTAATTGGTTTGAAGGATTATCTACATAGACTACACCGTCAATTTCCGGTGCATCTGCCATTGAGCGACCGATAATGCCTTCTTCGTCAATGTCATCAATAATTACTTGTACGGTTTTGCCGATTTTTGCTTGTAAGCGAGCAGCGGAAATTTCTTGTTGTAGTTGCATAAAACGGTGGAAACGTTCCTCTTTTACTTCTTCCGGCACTTGATCCGGCATATCGGTAGCAACAGCACCTTCCACTGGGCTGAATTTAAAGCAACCAACACGATCTAATTGTGCTTCTTTTAAGAAATCGAGTAATAGTTGGAAATCTTCTTCTGTTTCCCCCGGGAAGCCGACAATAAAGGTAGAACGCAGAGTTAATTCAGGGCAAATTTCACGCCATTTTTTAATGCGTTCTAAGGTTCTTTCGATTGAACCCGGGCGTTTCATCGCTTTTAAGATTTTCGGGCTGGCGTGTTGGAGTGGAATATCCAAATACGGCAAAATTTTGCCGGCAGCCATAAGCGGAATTAAATCATCTACGTGTGGGTATGGGTAAACATAGTGCAAACGCACCCACACGCCCATTGAGCCTAATTGCTCACATAGCGTAATTAAATTACTTTTAATCGGCATACCGTTCCAGAAAACGGTTTTGGTTTCTTCTTCTTTTTTGCGATCTAACGAATAGGCTGAGGTGTCTTGTGAGACGATTAACAGCTCTTTTACCCCGGCATCAACTAGGCGTTTTGCTTCATCTAATACTTGCACGATAGAACGGCTTGCTAAATCGCCACGCATTGAAGGAATAATGCAGAAAGTGCAGCGATGATCGCAGCCTTCGGAAATTTTCAAATAAGCGTAATGCTTCGGTGTTAATTTAATCCCTTGTTTTGGCACTAAGCTGGTGTAAGGGTTAAATTCCGGTTTTGGCACATATTTATGGACGTGGTTCATTACCGCCTCATAGCTATGTGGCCCTGTAATTTCCAATACTTTAGGGTGTACCTCACGAATTTGGTTTTCTTTTGCCCCTAAACAGCCGGTGACAATTACTTTTCCGTTAGCTTCTAACGCTTCACCAATGCTTTCAAGAGATTCTTGTACTGCGGAATCAATAAAACCGCAGGTGTTTACAATCACAAGATCCGCATTTTCATAACTAGGGATGATGTTATAACCATCCGCACGCAGTTCGGTCAAAATACGTTCGGAATCAACTAAATTTTTAGGGCAGCCTAAGCTGATAAAACCAATATTTGGTGAAGCACTCATATAACTCTCAATAACTAAAAAGAAAAATGCCTACAATTTTTGTCTGTAGGCAAAAAACTAACAAGATTCTACAAAATCTTGCCCAAAATAGCGATAACAAGCGGTCAATTTTTAATAAACATTTACAAACTTGAAATTTCGCTAACAATTAAAATTAATCGATATTATTTAGCATTGCTAATACAATCGTGGAAGATTTTTCTGCGGCTAATGGCAGAAATTCTTCAAAAGAAAGGTGGGATTCTTTGTCCGCTACATCCGATACTGCTCTTACGATTACAAATGGAAGGTTAAAACCGTGACAAACCTGCGCAATGGCTGCTGCTTCCATTTCGACTGCAACGACATTCGGGAAATTCTGACGAATTTGATTAATCTTATCATTACCGTTAATAAAGGCATCGCCGCTACAGATTAAGCCTGAAACCACATTGTAACCGGCTTTTTTCGCTTCCTTTTGAGCTAATTCGACTAATTGCTCGTTTGGCGAAAATGTTGGCGGGTTTGCCGGTAGTTGCCCGATTTCATAACCAAAGGCGGTCACATCAACATCGTGATAACGAACTTCGGTTGAAATCAAAATATCACCTACGTTTAAATCTGGATCTAATCCACCGGCAGAGCCTGTATTAATAATCATATCCGGCTGGGTGAGCTGTATCAGTAAGGTAGTGCCGATGGCGGCAGCAACTTTGCCGATACCCGATTGTAATAATGCCACACGGGTATTGTTAATTTTGCCTTCAAAAATTTTACAACCTGCTAATTCAGTGACTTTAGGTTCAACCATTACTTGGCGTAAAATCTCAATTTCTTGTGCCATCGCACCAATAATACCAATTTTCATTACTTTCCTTCTCTAATGTATTGTTTATTTTTTGAAAAAAACGCTATTTTAACAGCATTAATAGTGAGGAGGGGGTGTTTCTTCTGCTTGTGAAGCAACTTGGCTTAGTTGAGCCCCTTTCAATTTCTCAGCAATATGGCGAATCTGAGTTTGTAACTTATCAATTGCAAATTGTTGCTCAATAAGTGCTTGATTTAACTCTTCAATAATCAGCTCTTGGAAAGCAACTTTAGTCTCCAATTCGGTAATTTTTGCCGATAATGTATAATTATTATCCATTTTTTACTAAAAAAAGGTTGTGTGAAAAGGAATTACACTTTACCCTATCTTAAATTTTCTTAACAGTTATTTTTATAAGGAAAAATTATGTTAAAAACCAAATTATCATTATTTACTCTTATTGTTGGCACACTTTTTAGTACAAATGTGATGGCAGAAGAAAAAGCAGATCCTAAATTTGTGGATGATTCCTCTTATGCCGTGGGTGTATTAATGGGTAAAAATATTAATGGTGTGATTGAGTCACAAAAGGATATTTTTACCTATAACCAGGATAAAATCTTAGCCGGTGTTCAGGACACCTTAAAGAAAACCGGTAAATTAACCGATGAAGATTTGCAAAAGCAGTTAAAATCGTTAGATGCCTATTTATCTGCGAAAGAAGCAAAGATTAACGAAGAAAAAACCAAAGCAACGGTAGCTGCAGGCGATAAATTCCGTGCTGATTATAAAAAACAGTCTGGCGTAAAAGAAACGGCTTCAGGCCTGTTATATAAAATTGAAAAAGCAGGTGAAGGCAATTCACCAAAAGCGGAAGATACTGTGAAGGTGCATTACAAAGGCACTTTGACTGATGGCACGGTATTTGACAGCTCTTACGACCGTGGTGAGCCGATTGAATTTCAGTTAAATCAATTAATTCCGGGTTGGATTGAAGCGATTCCTATGTTGAAAAAAGGCGGTAAGATGGAAATTGTAGTGCCACCTGCATTAGCTTATGGTGATCGTGCCGCAGGCAAAATTCCAGCAAATTCAACCTTGAAATTTGAAATTGAATTATTAGATTTTAAAGCAGCAGATGCTAAGAAATAATTCGTTATTCCTTAATTATTGAAGATACGTAAGCGGTTAGATTTATTATAATATTTGCAAAAAATGTGATAAAACTAACCGCTTGTAATTTGTATTATGACCAAAAAATTCACGCCTTTTTCTGACGAAGATCACGCCATTCTTGCTTCTTACTTTCCGATGGTAGATGGGATTGCGGCACTGATTGGTGAGCATTGCGAAATTGTATTGCATTCGTTAGAGTTTCTGGAACATTCGGCAATTTATATTGCTAACGGACACAATACTAACCGTAAAATCGGCTCTCCGATTACTGACCGTGCATTGAAATCGCTGCATCATATGGCAACGGATAGCGTCTCCAAACCTTATTTTACCAAGGCAAAAGGTGGCGTTTTAATGAAGTCTATCACTATTGCGATTCGTAATGGTAAACAGCACGTTATCGGGTTACTGTGCATTAATATTAATTTGGAAGTACCTACCTCACAGTTTCTCAATTCTTTTATTGCCCCTGTAGATACCGCTTCAGAAGTTACTTTTGCCAGTTCAGTAGAAGATTTGGTTTCACAAACGATTCAAACGACCATTGATGATGTGATGGCAGATCGTCAAATTTCTAACAATAATAAAAATCGTCAAATTGTGATTTCGTTATTTGAGAAAGGGATTTTTGATATTAAAGATTCCATTAACCAAGTAGCGGAGAAGCTGGATATTTCACGCCATACTGTGTATCTCTATATTCGTCAAATTAAGCAGGACAATGATTAATGGATTATGTATTAGCGATAAAATCACCGGTTTATGGTTCACAAGGGGCATTTTTAGCCTACCAAGTGGCGGAAGAATTATTAAAAGCCAATCATACAATTTGCCAAATATTCTTTTTTCAAGAAGGCGTGAGCAATGCTAATGCCTTAGTGAATCCAGCAAGCGATGAAGTGAATTTAGTCGAGATGTGGAAAAAATTGGCTAAATTGCACCGCTTGCCTCTGCATTTGTGCATTGCTGCTGCCCAGCGTAGAGGCGTGGTGGATGAGCAAATCTCAGCTAATGCAACACATAATTTAGCCGAAGGATTTACCCTAGCCGGGTTAGGCGAATTTAGCCAAGCAGTATTAAAAGCGGATCGATTACTGACTTTTTAAGATGAAGAAATATAAACTTGCCTTTTTATTTACCCAGCCACCTTTTGGTTCGGCAGTTAGCCGTGAGGGGCTAGATGCCTTGCTTGCAGCTAGTGCTTTTTGTGACGAGCAAGAGATAGCTATCCTCTTTATCAATGATGGCGTATTTAATCTCATTGCCGATCAACAGCCGGAAAAACTCTTACAAAAAGATCATATTTCCACCTTCAAATTATTGGAGTTGTATGACTTAACTGAATGTTTTATTTGCCAAGAAAGTGTAAGTTTACGAGGGCTGGATAATGCAGATTGGTTACTGCGAATGCTTCAATTTAAAACTCACGCTGAGATGATCGCATTGCTCAATCAAGCTGAAAAAGTAATGACGTTTTAAGGAATATTTATGCTTTATACCCTTTCCAAAGCGAATTATGATGAAGAAACCTTAAACTTCTTTTTCTCACATCTTAGTGAGAACGATGCGGTTGTTCTGTGGCAAGATGGCGTGCTACAAGCGGTCAAAAGTCCGCAATTTTTTGCAAAATTGCCCCGTTGCTATTTATTGGCACAAGATGTGCAAGCTCGAGGATTGCAAGAGAAGCTCACTGCATTTCAGTGCATTTCATTATCCGAATTAGTCAAATTAACAGCGGTTTATTTTCCCCAGGTTGCACTGTAACCTAGAGAGGATATTTTTTGTAATACCAAATAATTTAGATTATGATGTGATTCCTAAAAAGGAGAATATTATGAAAACAAAATGTCTTATTCCGCTACTAGCACTTACACCTGTTATGGTGATGGCAGAAGAAAATAACACTTGGGTAGACAAGAAACATGAAACAGTAAGCACTACCTTAGATCGTTGGGCAAACAATATTAACAGTTGGCTAGGTGATGTAGACCCAGATAAACCGGGAACGGCTTCTTTACGGGTAATGTTAGATAGCCGTTGGGATAAACACGATAAATTTACTTATAAGCCCCGTGTTCGTGGTAAAATCAAACTCCCTATCTTGAAAAAGCATCTAAATGTCGTATTTGGTGATGACGAACTGGATAATGAGCTTACCGATAAAAATCATGCTGGAAAATTGTATAAAAACGTCAATCCAAATAAACGCTATAACTCTCGTGAAGCGAGAGATTCGAACTCTTCTATCGGTTTACGTTGGTCTGATGGCATTAAGGCTTTAGGGATTGAGACCGATTTAGATGCTGGTATTCGTTCGGGAAGCGATATTTTCGGGCGTTTACGCATCAGTAAAGATTGGAAAATCACCGACCAGTTCAGTACCCGCCTAGAGCAAATTTATCGTTACGGTTCAGAGAGCAAGCACTATTTACGTACTAACTTTGAAAATAAATATACCGAAACGGATACCACCTTTATTATGAACCACACCAATTTTGAATATCGTCATGATGTAGATGAAGAAAGAAGTTGGGGGAATAGTTTATATCGTCAACATAACTTCAAACCACTCACGCACATCAGCTATGGTATCAGTATGGGGGGGCGTTTAGATAAAGAGTTATCAAAATTTAACTATTGGGGTCCATTTGTCTCCTATCGTCAACCAATCTGGCGCAACTGGCTCTTTATCCAGCCTGAAATCAGTTTTTATAACGACAAAGATAAAGATCGTAAGCACTTTATTCAGACATTTGTACGTTTAGAGGCTATCTTCTAGCTATTAAGCCTCAAGTAGAATCTTGGGGCTTGTTTTTGCAAGCGGTCAATTTCTTGCCAAAATTTACAAAATCCGCTATAATTCCTAACCATTTTTAGCAAAAATTGGCTGACGGCTTGACCGGTCAGCCTTTTGTGCTTGAACGCAAGGGCTGATTTTGTCATTTTAATCAGCAAAATTTGCAAATTTCCTGCCCAATTTGACCGCTTGCAGTAGCGATTTCTGACTGCTTGATTGGCGATTGGAAAATGACATCTCGTACAGTTTTTATAATGCCACTTCCAACCGAGTCTTTCGTGTCGGATTGTGTAATCTCAACCAAAATATATTTCAGAGGCTATCTTAAAAAATGGCATATTCATATTCCGAGAAAAAGCGTATCCGTAAGAGCTTTGGCAAACGCCCACAAGTTCTGAACGTACCTTATCTATTAACAATTCAGCTTGATTCTTTTGAAAAATTTATCGAAAAAGATCCTGAAGGGCAGCAAGGTTTAGAAGCGGCATTCCGTTCTGTTTTCCCGATTGTGAGCAACAATGGTGCAACAGAATTACAATACGTTTCTTACGAATTAGGCGAGCCGGTGTTTGACGTGCGTGAGTGCCAAATTCGTGGTACAACCTACGCTGCACCATTACGCGTGAAATTGCGTTTAGTCTCTTACGATCGTGAAGCCGCAGCCGGTACGGTAAAAGACATTAAAGAGCAAAACGTGTATATGGGCGAAATCCCATTAATGACCGATAACGGTACTTTCGTGATTAACGGCACCGAGCGTGTTATCGTTTCTCAATTACACCGTAGCCCAGGTGTGTTCTTCGATTCTGACAAAGGTAAAACCCACTCTTCGGGTAAAGTGCTTTATAACGCACGCATTATCCCTTACCGTGGTTCTTGGTTAGATTTCGAGTTTGATCCGAAAGATAACTTATTTGCCCGTATCGACCGCCGTCGTAAATTGCCGGCAACCATTATTCTACGTGCATTAGGCTACACCACCGAAGAAATCTTAAATTTATTCTTCGAGAAAATTAAATTTGAAATTGCCGATAATAAATTATTGATGACGTTAGTGCCTGAGCGTTTAAGAGGCGAGACTGCATCATTTGATATTGCAGCAAACGGCAAAGTATATGTTGAAATGGGTCGCCGTATTACCGCTCGTCATATCCGTGCGTTAGAAAAAGACAATGTGACCCAAATTGAAGTGCCGGTGGAATATATTGTCGGCAAAGTAGCGGCTCAAGATTACGTTGATTTATCTTCAGGTGAAGTGATTTGCCCGGCGAATATGGAAATCTCGATGGAGATGTTGGCGAATTTATCACAAGCCGGTTACAACCAGATCGAAGTATTATTTACCAACGATTTAGACCACGGTCCATATATTTCTGAAACCTTACGTGTTGATCCAACTTACGACCGTTTAAGTGCGTTGGTTGAAATCTATCGTATGATGCGTCCGGGCGAACCACCAACGAAAGAAGCGGCAGAAGCATTATTCGATAATATGTTCTTCTCGGCAGAGCGTTATGATTTATCGGCAGTAGGTCGTATGAAATTCAATCGCTCGTTAGAAATTCCGGAAGGCGTAGGCAGCGGTATTTTAAGCAACGATGACATCATCGGTGTGATGAAAAAATTAATCGAAATCCGTAACGGTCGTGGTGAAGTGGATGATATCGACCACTTAGGTAACCGTCGTATCCGCAGCGTTGGTGAAATGGCAGAAAACCAATTCCGCATTGGTTTGGTGCGTGTAGAACGTGCGGTGCGTGAGCGTTTATCTTTAGGCGATTTAGATGGTGTAACACCACAAGATTTAATCAACGCTAAACCGATTTCAGCAGCAGTGAAAGAGTTCTTTGGTTCATCACAACTTTCGCAATTTATGGACCAAAACAACCCGCTTTCAGAGGTAACACATAAACGCCGTATCTCGGCATTAGGCCCGGGTGGTTTAACCCGTGAGCGTGCCGGCTTTGAAGTGCGTGACGTACACCCGACTCACTATGGTCGTTTATGTCCAATCGAAACTCCTGAAGGCCCGAATATCGGTTTGATCAACTCACTATCGGTGTATGCTCGTACTAATAACTACGGTTTCTTAGAGACTCCATTCCGTAAAGTGGTGAATGGTCAAGTAACCGAAGAGATCGAGTATTTATCTGCGATTGAAGAAAGCAACAATATCATTGCACAGGCGAACTCAAACTTAGATGAGAACTTCCGTTTTACCGATACTTATGTAACTTGCCGTCAGCAAGGCGAATCGGGCTTATTCAAACCGGAAGAAGTTCAATATATGGACATCTCAACCCAACAAGTGGTTTCTGTGGCTGCGGCGTTAATTCCGTTCCTTGAGCACGACGATGCGAACCGTGCGTTAATGGGTGCGAACATGCAACGTCAGGCAGTTCCAACCTTGCGTGCGGACAAACCATTAGTCGGTACCGGTATGGAAAAACCAATTGCTCTTGACTCAGGTGTAGCGATTGTCGCAAAACGTGGTGGTACGGTGCAGTATGTTGATGCGTCACGCATTGTAGTGAAAGTAAATGAAGATGAAACCATTCCGGGCGAAGCGGGTATCGATATTTATAACTTAATCAAATACACCCGTTCAAACCAAAACACCTGTATCAACCAAGTACCTTGTGTGAACTTGGGTGAGCCGGTTGCTCGTGGTGAAATCTTAGCGGACGGTCCTTCAACAGACTTAGGTGAATTGGCATTAGGTCAAAATATCCGTGTGGCATTTATGCCTTGGAACGGTTATAACTTCGAAGACTCAATGTTAGTTTCTGAGCGTGTGGTACAAGAAGATCGCTTTACCACTATCCACATTCAAGAATTATCTTGTGTGGCGCGTGATACCAAATTAGGTGCAGAAGAGATCACCGCTGATATTCCAAACGTGGGTGAATCTGCATTAAGCAAATTAGATGAATCAGGTATCGTTTACATCGGTGCAGAAGTGAAAGGTGGCGACATCTTAGTAGGTAAAGTAACTCCTAAAGGTGAAACCCAATTAACACCGGAAGAAAAACTATTGCGTGCGATCTTCGGTGAAAAAGCCTCTGATGTGAAAGATTCATCATTGCGTGTTCCAAACGGTACTTCAGGTACGGTTATCGATGTTCAAGTATTTACCCGTGATGGCGTAGAGAAAGATAAACGTGCGAAAGAAATCGAAGAGATGCAACTGTGTGAAGCGAAGAAAGACTTAGCGGAAGAGTTGGAAATCTTAGAAGCCGGTTTATTTACTCGTGTTCGCAACCTATTAATTGAAGGTGGCGTAAAAGAATCTGCATTAGATGGCGTTGCTCGTGAAAAATGGTTAGAACAAACCCTTGAAGACGAAGCGAAGCAAAATCAGTTAGAACAGTTAGCGGAACAGCACGAAGAGTTACGCAAAGAATTTGAACGTAAACTTGAGATCAAACGCAACAAAATTATCCAAGGCGACGATTTAGCACCGGGTGTGTTAAAAGTAGTGAAAGTTTACCTTGCGGTGAAACGCCAAATCCAGCCGGGTGATAAGATGGCGGGTCGTCACGGTAACAAAGGGGTTATCTCGAAAATCAACCCTGTGGAAGATATGCCATACGATGAAAACGGTCAGCCGGTTGAAATCGTATTGAACCCGCTGGGCGTACCGTCTCGTATGAACATCGGTCAGATCTTAGAAACCCACTTAGGCTTAGCGGCTCGTGGTATCGGTGATCAGATTGATAAGATGATCAAACAGCAACAAGAAGTGGCTAAATTACGTGAATATATGCAAAAAGCCTACGATTTAGGTCACGGCTCACAAGTCGTTGATTTAAGCACTTTCTCTGATGAAGAAGTGATGCGTTTAGCGCAAAACTTACGCAAAGGCTTACCGCTTGCTACTCCGGTATTCGATGGTGCACACGAAAGCGAAATCAAAGGCTTATTAGAGTTAGGCGGCTTACCGACTTCAGGTCAGATCACACTTTATGATGGTCGTACCGGTGAGAAATTTGAGCGTCCGGTAACCGTTGGTTATATGTATATGCTCAAATTGAACCACTTGGTTGATGATAAAATGCACGCTCGTTCAACCGGTTCTTATAGCCTTGTTACTCAACAACCATTGGGTGGTAAAGCTCAATTCGGTGGTCAGCGTTTCGGTGAGATGGAGGTTTGGGCATTAGAAGCATACGGTGCGGCTTATACTCTTCAAGAAATGCTTACGGTGAAATCGGACGATGTGAACGGTCGTACGAAGATGTATAAAAACATTGTAGATGGTACACATTATATGGAGCCGGGTATCCCTGAATCCTTTAACGTAATTACCAAAGAGATCCGTGCATTAGCAATTGATATGGAGCTGGACGAAGCGTAATGGTTTCACTCTCCCCCTTGATGGGGGAGAGACAGGCAAAGGATTTGTTCAGAATCCTTTGGCAGAGAGAGGGTGATGCAAGCGGTGTAAATTTGCTAAATTTTTGCAAAAATCGACCGCTTACCCTCTCCCTGATTTTGCTTCTGAACGAGGCAAAATCTATCCCTCTCCCACAAGGGGAGAGGGTTTAAAATCGCAACCAAATTCGTAGAGTGGATATTCTTTCCACCAAACAAAACAACCTCAAACTAGGGGCAAAAAAGTGAAAGACTTAGTGAAGTTTTTAAAAGCACAAACAAAATCGAACGAAGATTTTGATGTGATTAAAATTGGTTTAGCATCACCGGACAAGATCCGTTCTTGGTCTTTTGGTGAAGTGAAAAAACCGGAAACCATTAACTATCGTACCTTCAAACCGGAACGTGACGGTTTATTCTGTGCACGTATTTTCGGACCGGTGAAAGATTACGAGTGCTTGTGTGGGAAATATAAACGTTTAAAACACCGTGGTGTAATTTGTGAAAAATGTGGTGTTGAAGTAACCCAAACCAAAGTACGTCGTGAGCGTATGGGACACATTGAATTAGCTTGCCCAGTCGCACACATCTGGTTCTTAAAATCACTGCCGTCCCGTATCGGTTTAATCTTAGATATGCCGTTGCGTGATATTGAACGTGTGCTTTATTTTGAATCTTATGTAGTTACTGAGCCGGGAATGACCGATTTAGAGAAAAATCAGTTATTAACCGAAGAACAATTTATGGACGCTGAAGAGCGTTGGGGCGATGAATTTGAAGCGAAAATGGGTGCAGAGGGTATCCAAGCATTACTTCGTGATTTAGATTTAGAACACCAATGCGAAACCTTGCGTGAAGAGTTACAAGAAACCAATTCAGAAACCAAGCGTAAAAAAATCACTAAGCGTTTAAAAACCTTAGAAGCATTCTTACAGTCCGGTAATAAACCGGAATGGATGGTAATGACGGTATTACCGGTACTTCCACCGGATTTACGCCCGTTAGTACCGCTTGATGGTGGACGTTTTGCGACTTCTGACTTAAACGATTTATACCGCCGTGTAATTAACCGTAACAACCGTTTAAAACGCTTGTTAGATTTAGTTGCACCGGACATCATCGTGCGTAACGAAAAACGTATGTTACAAGAGTCGGTTGATGCGTTATTAGACAACGGTCGCCGTGGTCGTGCGATTACCGGTTCGAACAAACGTCCGTTAAAATCTTTGGCAGATATGATCAAAGGTAAACAAGGTCGTTTCCGTCAAAACTTATTAGGTAAACGTGTAGATTACTCAGGTCGTTCGGTAATTACCGTAGGCCCATACTTACGCTTACACCAATGTGGTTTACCGAAGAAAATGGCGTTGGAATTATTCCGTCCGTTTATCTACTCAAAATTAGAAAACCGTGGCATTGCTTCAACTATTAAAGCCGCGAAGAAAATGGTAGAGCGTGAAGATCCTATCGTATGGGATATTCTTGCCGAAGTGATTCGTGAACACCCGATTCTACTTAACCGTGCACCAACACTTCACCGTTTAGGTATCCAAGCGTTTGAGCCGTTATTGATTGAAGGTAAAGCGATCCAGTTACACCCACTCGTGTGTGCGGCGTTCAATGCGGACTTCGACGGTGACCAAATGGCGGTTCACGTTCCATTAACCCTTGAAGCACAGTTAGAAGCTCGTGCGTTAATGATGTCAACCAACAACGTACTTTCACCGGCAAGTGGTGATCCGATTATCGTACCGTCTCAGGACGTTGTACTCGGTCTTTACTATATGACCCGTGAGAAAGTAAACGGTAAAGGTGAGGGAATGTACTTCCTTGACCCTCGTGAAGCGGAAAAAGCATACCGTACCGGTCAGGCTGAATTACATTCTCGTGTTAAAGTGCGTGTTACTGAATATGAGAAAAACGAAGCAGGCGAATTAGAAGCAAAAACTTCGTTAGTAGATACCACCATTGGTCGTTCAATCTTATGGATGATTGCACCAAAAGGTATGCCGTTTAGCTTGTTCAACCAAACCTTAGGCAAAAAAGCGATCTCGAAATTAATTAACGAGAGCTATCGCCGTTTAGGTTTAAAAGAATCTGTGGTTTTAGCTGACCAAATTATGTACACCGGCTTTGCTTATGCTGCTCGTTCTGGTGCCTCAGTAGGTATCGACGATATGGTAATTCCGGAGCAAAAATACGCAATCATTGAAGCGGCTGAAGCGGAAGTCGCTGAGATCCAAGAGCAATTCAACGGCGGTTTAGTAACAGCCGGTGAGCGTTATAACAAAGTGATCGATATTTGGGCTGCTGCAAACGAACGTGTTGCGAAAGCAATGATGGAAAACCTTTCAACGGAAGAAGTAATCAACCGTGAAGGTAATCCGGAAAAACAAGCCTCATTTAACAGTATCTTTATGATGGCGGACTCCGGTGCTCGTGGTTCTGCTGCACAGATTCGTCAGTTAGCGGGTATGCGTGGCTTGATGGCTCGTCCGGACGGTTCGATTATCGAAACCCCAATTACTGCAAACTTCCGTGAAGGTTTGAACGTATTACAGTACTTTATTTCAACCCACGGTGCACGTAAAGGTCTTGCCGATACGGCATTAAAAACAGCGAACTCCGGTTACTTAACCCGTCGTTTAGTTGATGTGGCACAAGATTTAGTTATCATTGAAGATGACTGTGGTACGCACGAAGGTATCGTGATGACACCACTTATCGAAGGTGGTGATGTGAAAGAAGCCCTGCGTGATCGTGTATTAGGTCGTGTGGTGGCAGAAGATGTGTTAAAACCGGGTACAGATGAAGTATTAATTCCACGCAACACCTTATTAGATGAAAAATGGTGTGATGTGGTGGATCGTGAATCTGTGGATGTGATCAAAGTACGTTCGGTAGTAACTTGTGATACAGACTTCGGTGTGTGTGCTAAATGTTACGGACGTGACTTGGCTCGTGGTCACTTAATCAACCAAGGTGAAGCGGTCGGTGTTATTGCGGCACAATCTATCGGTGAGCCGGGTACACAGTTAACGATGCGTACGTTCCATATCGGTGGTGCGGCTTCTGCGGCAGCAAAAGAATCTAGCATCCAAGTGAAAAACGCAGGTACGATTAAATTAACCAACGCTAAATTTGTAACCAACAAAGAAGGCAAAATCGTATTAACTTCTCGTAATACTGAATTAACTGTCATCGACACCTTCGGTCGTACCAAAGAAAACTATAAAGTGCCTTATGGTGCGGTGCTTTCTAAACACGACGGTGCAGAAGTGGCTGTGGGTGAAGTGGTTGCGAACTGGGATCCGCACACAATGCCGGTAATCTCAGAGGTATCAGGTCGTATCCAATTTAGCGACATCGTAGATGGCTTAACCGTTACTCGCCAAACCGATGAATTAACCGGTTTATCATCTATCGTGGTGCAAGATGTGGGTGAACGTGCAACCGCAGGTAAAGATTTACGTCCGGCATTACGCTTAGTTGATAGCAACGGCAAAGACATCTTAATTCCGGGTACAGACGTTGCAGCACAATACTTCTTACCGGGTAAAGCAATCGTAACCTTAGACGATGGTGCAGAAATTGAAGTCGGTGAAGCCTTAGCCCGTATTCCACAAGAATCTGTGGGGACGAAAGATATTACCGGTGGTCTTCCACGCGTAGCAGACTTATTCGAAGCCCGTAAACCGAAAGAGCCGGCAATCTTGGCGGAAATTTCAGGTATTGTGTCGTTCGGTAAAGAAACCAAAGGTAAACGCCGCTTGGTAATTACTCCGGCGGAAGGCGAAGCGTTTGAAGAGATGATTCCAAAATGGCGTCAGCTCAACGTATTTGAAGGCGAGATGGTACAACGTGGTGATGTGATATCAGACGGTGCAGAAACTCCGCACGACATCTTACGCTTACGTGGCGTTCACGCCGTTACCGACTACATCGTAAACGAAGTGCAAGAAGTTTACCGCTTACAAGGGGTAAAAATTAACGACAAGCACATCGAAGTGATTGTTCGCCAAATGTTGCGTAAAGCTGTGATCACCAACGCTTACGACTCTGAATTCTTAGAGGGCGAACAAGTGGAAGTGGCTCGTGTGAAAATTGCCAACCGCAAACGTGCTGAAGAAGGCAAACCGTTGGTAGAATTTGAACGTGAATTGCTTGGTATTACCAAAGCATCTCTTGCAACAGAAAGCTTTATTTCTGCAGCCTCGTTCCAAGAAACCACTCGAGTGCTTACCGAAGCCGCAGTGGCAGGTAAACAAGATGAATTGCGTGGCTTAAAAGAGAACGTAATCGTTGGTCGCTTAATCCCGGCAGGTACCGGTTTTGCTTACCACCAAGCACGAGCTAAAAAACGTGCCCAACTGGAAGCAGGAATTGCAGTTGTCCCTGAATTTGAAGCACCGGCAGCTAAAGCCAATTCATTCGTTACCGATGCAGACATCGAAGCTGAATTTGAATTTGTTGCAGACGATGCAACCCAAAGTTTAGCAGCGTTGTTAAATGCGGGTGAGGAAGAGTAATAGCTCGTAGGGTATGATAAATTAAAAAATCTCCTAGAATATAATTTCTAGGAGGTTTTCTACTTGAATATAAGGGAAAAATATATAGAATGTAAGGGCTTATTCAATTTGTGGATAAGGTAATCAACAGTATGTCAATAGTTGATAACATTTCATAAAGCGTTTCAGCTACTGAACATAAACTAATAAAGAATTTGATAATGATTATTGTCATATTAGATTCCTTGTGAGTTATAATAGTTGATTGATTATTATAATATATATTTAGCAGATAGCGGTTTATTCGATGGGTATCCTAAGGTACCTAGGCTATATAAAGACTGTTAACTATTCAAATAGTTAGGGACAACCGCAATCCTTAGTCTTTAGTTTTGCTTTCATTAAATTTTCTATTATGGATATATCTTGGTATAAGCCTCGTAATTACTTACATTTCGATTCACCCATAACTCTTCAACAAGCAATTAAATTAGTCGCTAATCCAAAACATAGTTTCTACCCATTCTTATCTTATACACTATCTGTGGCTAAAATAAAAAAGGATAAAAATGAAGGTAAATTAGTACGTTTAATAAAAAATAGAGGAATATCTTATTCATCTCATAAAGATAGCCATATTTTTAGTTATTATGCATATTTATTAAATGAAAAGTATGAAAATCTTTTGAAAAATAAGTACTATATTTTAGATGATTCTATATTAGCATTTAGAAAACTAAATAAAAGCAATATTGATTTTGCCAGAATCGCTTTTGATAGTATTCGAAGCGCTCAAAATTGCACGGTTTTAGGGCTAGATATATCTAAGTTCTTTGACCATATAGACCATAAAATTCTGAAAGATATGTGGTGTAAAGTTTTGGGTGTACCTAGTTTACCTGAAGACCATCATTCTGTATTTAAGGCTATTACTAAATTCGTAAAAGTAGATAGAGATACTGTATTTGAATTCTTTAATATCTCCCTTCATAATCCTAGGAAAAATGGGAAGAATAGAATTTGTAGCCCTCGGGAATTTCGAGAATATAGGAAATTAAAGAAACCTGACTTATTTAATGATAATCCAGCTTTTTTTATTAATAAAGGCCAGAAAGGGATTCCTCAAGGTTCTCCAATAAGTGCATTGTTATCCAATATCTATATGTTAGAGTTTGATGTGTTAGTTAAAGAAAAGATTATGGAGTGCAAAGGGAGTTATTTTCGTTATTGTGATGACATTCTATGTATCATTCCTAATGAATACGAAGAATTTATTCTCGATTACATCACTGGGGAGATAAAAAGTAAATTAAAACTAGAGATAAATAAGGATAAAACTGAGGTTGTTAAATTCCAATATTGTAATAGAACAAAAAAAATAATTAATGAAAAGAAGTTACAATATCTTGGTTTTATATTGCATAATAACTCTATTAGTATTAGATCATCGGCATTTACACGATATTCAAATAAAATGAAACGAGGGGTTAGTCTAGCTAAGCAAACTCAGGGTAAATATAATAGGATAAGAATAAGACGAGGGGTAGCTATCAAAGGCATTTATAAAAGAAAGCTATTTTCTAAGTATTCTCATTTCGGAAAATCTAATTTTATCTCTTATGGAAAGAGAGCTTATTCATCTATGGATTCCAAAGTTATAAAGAACCAACTTAAACCTTTATGGTATAGATTAAAGAAAGAAATATATTTGTAATATTAGAAAGTGTAAGACTTGTCCTTGCCTGCAAGTGTTGGAAGCCCATATATTGCTTTATCAATCCTATTCCCTCGATAGCGCCCGTCTCCAGACGGGTGCTTGTTTAAGCATAATGAAAGTTTGTATAAGCACTCGTCAGAGACGAACACCATCATAATTGCTATCGTAAGAGAAATTTGCACTACAAGCGGTCAAATTCCCTCAAAAACTTGCAAATTATTGAGTAAACCCAACCGCTTGTCATTCTTCTAAAGCTGAGCAAATGCCTTATCCGCAGCCTCTAGCGTACGAGCAATATCTTCATCACTGTGAGCTAAAGACATAAACCCTGCCTCGAATGCCGATGGGGCTAAATACACGCCTTGTTCCAGCATTAAGTGGAAGAAACGGTTGAATTTGGCGGCATCACATTTCATTACTTCTTGGAAGTTGTTTACTGCTTTTTGTTCGGTGAAGAATAAGCCGAACATTCCGCCGACATATTGTACCGTTAATGGCACATTGTGCTTATCTGCAAGAGCTTTAAAGCCTTCAGCGAGGGTTTTGGTTTTTTCCGCTAAAATGGTTTCATTTCCTGCTTTTGATAATTCAGTTAAGCATGCCAAACCTGCAGCCATTGCAATCGGGTTGCCTGAGAGCGTGCCGGCTTGGTAAACCGGGCCAGTTGGAGCGATGTATTCCATAATCTCTTTTTTACCACCAAATGCCCCCACCGGCATTCCGCCGCCGATAATTTTGCCGAGTGTGGTTAAATCCGGTGTTACCCCATAGTAAGATTGAGCCCCACCGAGTGCGACACGGAAGCCGGTCATTACTTCATCAATAATAAATACCGCACCATATTGTGTGCAAAGATCACGTAAGCCTTGTAAAAAGCCTTCTTGTGGCGGAATGCAGTTCATATTGCCGGCAACAGGCTCAACAATTAAACAAGCGATCTCATTTGGGTATTGCTCAAATGCTGCTTTTACTGAATCTAAATCATTATAGGTGCAAGTAAGCGTATGCTTGGCGAAATCAGCGGGTACGCCCGGGCCGCTTGGCTGACCGAGGGTTAAAGCACCTGAACCGGCTTTTACTAACAGAGAATCGGAATGCCCGTGGTAGCAGCCTTCAAATTTGATGATTTTATCTCGGTTGGTATAGCCACGAGCCAAACGAATGGCAGACATTGTTGCCTCTGTTCCGCTGCTCACCATTCTCACCATTTCAATAGAAGGTACTAATTTGCACACTAATTCGGCAAGTGTGATTTCTGCTGCCGTTGGGGCACCGAAACTTAAGCCTTTTGGCACGGCTTTTAGCACCGCATCAATAATCGCCGGGTGGTTATGCCCGAGTACCATTGGCCCCCAAGAGCCGACATAGTCGATATATTGTTTGCCGTCGCTGTCGGTAATATAAGCACCTTCGGCTTTTTCAATAAAAACCGGTGTGCCGCCCACGCCTTTAAATGCACGCACAGGGGAGTTCACACCGCCCGGAATCACTTTTTGGGCTTGTTCAAACAGTTGTTCTGAAATAGACATATCAATTCCTTTCTTTTGATGTAAAAATTTGCCTGTTATTGTACTGAAAAGCCCTTGTTTTCGCTAAAAAATTTACGATTTTGTTGCCTTATGCTATTCTGCATTCCTATTTTATGACTCATTTTTTGAGGCAATCCCTGTATGTGGCTTACTTTTTTAACCGTATTTATTGTTTCTTTTTTAGCCCTGATTGTGATGCGTCCGGTGGCGGAATTTGTTGGTTTGGTAGATAAGCCCAACTTCCGTAAACGCCATCAGGGGTTGATTCCGTTAATCGGTGGTATTGCATTATTTATCGGCAATCTCACTTTCTATTTTATGCAGTGGCAAGATATGCGGCTGCCGGAACTGTATCTGACAGCGGTAACTATTTTGCTGATTATCGGCGTGTTAGATGACCGATTTGACATCAGCCCATTACTGCGTGCCGGGATTCAAGCAGCACTAGCTGGGGCGATGATTTACAGTGGCTTGTCGCTCAGCAGTTTAGGGCAAATTATTGCCCCCTTTAGTATAGAATTAGGTTGGCTCGGC
The DNA here is from genome assembly GCF_004342115.1 of Mannheimia haemolytica. GTDB lineage: Bacteria > Pseudomonadota > Gammaproteobacteria > Enterobacterales > Pasteurellaceae > Mannheimia > Mannheimia haemolytica. Next base: position 59,763 of record NZ_SMAC01000015.1, read on the forward strand.
ATTGTCTTTACCGTGTTTATCACCATTGGCGTTATTAATGCGTTTAATATGGTAGATGGGATTGATGGCTTATTAGCAGGGCTTTCCAGCGTGAGTTTTGCCGGTCTTGGCACTTTAATGTTCATTAATGGCGAACCAAGTTTGGGCTATTGGTGCTTTGCCCTTATCTTTGTGTTGTTGCCGTATGCAATGTTCAATTTGAGCCTGTTTGGGGCGAAATGGAAAGTGTTTATGGGCGACTCAGGCAGTATGCTGATCGGCTTTACCATTATTTGGATTCTGCTGTTAAGCACCCAAGGGCAAGGCTCGCCAATTAGCCCGATTACCGGTTTGTGGCTGATTGCCGTGCCGTTAATTGATATGGTTGCGGTGATTATCCGCCGTTTGAAAAAAGGTAAAAGTCCGTTCAAACCAGACCGCTTGCACCTACACCATTTAATGATGCGAGCAGGGCTTACCTCTCGCCAAGCATTATTGGTGATTACCCTCTGGGCGGGATTTTGTTCCACCATTGGGGTATTAGGCGAGGTGTATTATTGGAATCAGTGGGTGATGATGCTAATGTTTATCGGGCTGTTTTTCCTATACGCCTATTCCATTACCCACGCTTGGCGTGTAACCCGTTTTGTTCGCCGTCTAAAACGCCGTGCAAAACGTAGCAAACAACTTTAAAGGATATGTTGTGAAAACCTTATTTTATCGACTTTTAGTGCTAATTTTATTTGCTGCTATCGGGGCAGGTGCCGGTTATGGGCTGAGTTATACTCAACCTGAAAAATGGAAAGTGACCGCTCAATTTGAGCAACCGACTATTCCCGATTTAGGTAATTATTACTCGTTACTTTCCACCTACCATTTTTTGAATAGTAATAGCCAAGAAGCGAATAGCCAAACGGCACAGCAACAGGCAAGTGAGCAGGTTTATGCGGAATTTAAACGCAACCTCACGTCCGCCGACTTGCTTCAAGCCTATTTGCTACAAACAGAAGCGGTGAAATTAAAAGCTCAGGTTGCAAAGAAATCACCGGCGGTGGTGGCGGCTGAATTAGTTGAACAATTCCGTTTTGAAAAAGATATGGCAACTTCGGCAGATAATGTCAGCTTAATTGCAGAAAATGCGGAAGAGGCTCAAAAATTATTAGCCGATTTTATTCCGTTGGTAAACACCCAAGCTCGAGATAAATTAAACGCCGATTTAATTGCGAAATGGAAAGTCTTGTTCCAGCAAATTAAAGCTGCTTCGGAGTTGAATATTAACGGTAAGCAAGGCTCACAAGATTGGGCAGCTAAACTGCAAATGATGCGTTCTGTTCAGCCGTTAGACAACCAACTTACAGCTTATCGCTTGGTTAAATCGCCTAGCGTTCCACTTAAATCAGAATCGCCTGATCCGCCTATTTTGGCTGATGATTGGGGCATTAAGTGGCTTACTGCTGGGCTTTATGCTCAGTTTTGCGGTGAAAGCGAAAGCTCAACCTGCGGAACTTTAATCTAAAATGGCACACAATTTAGTGTGCCATTTCTCTTTGTAACTGATGATGAGTAAAACTGAATTTAACACTATTTGTATTCTGGGGTTAGGCTATATCGGCTTGCCGACCTCAGTCGTTTTTGCCAATGCCGGCAAGCAAGTAATTGGGGTGGATATTAATCCGCAAGTGGTGGCAAGCCTTAATCAAGGCAACATTCATATTATCGAGCCGGATTTACAAACTGCCTTCACACAAGCGGTCAAAAAAGGTAATTTTTTTGCAACTGCCAAACCGCAACCGGCCGATGCTTTTATCATCGCCGTGCCAACCCCACTTTGCGGGAAGCAGCCCGATCTCACTTATATTCAAAATGCCGCCGCTATGATTGCCCCTTGTTTGCGTAAAGGGAATTTGGTGGTGCTGGAGTCCACTTCGCCTGTCGGTACAACAGAAAATTTAGCCGAATGGCTAAGCCAAGCTCGCCCTGATTTAGCCTTTCCAGCCGATGTGTCTATTGCCTACTGCCCTGAACGTGTTTTGCCGGGTAATATAATGACGGAATTGGTTGAAAATGACCGCATTATCGGCGGATTAAGCGAACAATGCAGTCAACAAGCGGTCGATTTATACCAAATTTTTGCAAAAGGACGTTGTGTCACCACCACAGCTCGCACAGCGGAGATGTGCAAGTTGGTGGAAAACAGCTTTCGTGATGTGAACATTGCCTTTGCCAATGAAATTTCAATGATTTGTGATGCGTTGAAGATCAATGTGTGGGAGCTAATTGAATTGGCAAATCTTCACCCGAGAGTAAATATTCTCCAGCCCGGAGCAGGGGTGGGCGGACATTGTTTGGCGGTTGACCCGTGGTTTATCGTTTCCACATCGCCCCAACAGGCTCGCCTTATTCGCACGGCACGAGAAGTGAATGACAGCAAACCGCAATGGGTAATCGAGCAAGTGAAAACATCGGTCGCAGACTGTGCGATGGAGCAAGATTGTAAGCCAAGTGAGCTAACCATCGCTTGTTTAGGGCTAGCTTTCAAGCCGAATATTGATGATTTGCGGGAAAGCCCGGCATTAGCGATTACCCGGCAACTTGCCGCTTGGCATCAGGGTAGCCTGTTGGCGGTTGAGCCAAATATTCAACAGCTGGCTGGCGAAAAAATCACCTTAGTCGATCTCAACACCGCACTTTCGCAGGCAGACATTTTAGTCTTGTTAGTGGATCACACTTCATTTAAGCAAATTTCAAGGGAACAGATCAGGCAACGGCATATTATTGATTGTCGAGGAGTGTGGGTAAGATGAAGCCGGATCAATGGCTGTCCGATTTTTTCGGTAGAGAAATTGTGCAAGTAAAAGTAGCGGCTGATGATTTTAGGCAAATCGCTAGGTTGCAAAAACAAGGTTTTGTACTTGTGGAGGGAGAATTGGAATTTGAGCTGGCACTTGCAACATTTTCTGAAAATATGACCGCTTGTCGCCCGGCGGATATGGCAGATTTGCCCGACTTGAACTTATTGTTTGGTTCGGCATTTCCCGATAGCCGGTTTCGTTCGCCCTATTTTTCAAGGGAAGAGAATCAACGCTTTTACCGGACTTGGATTGAAAATGCGGTAAAAGGCAAGTTTGATGATATTGGCTTGGTTCAATGCAATGCTGACGGGCAAATTCAAGGGGCGGTAACGGTTCGCTTACTTGCCCAACAGCAAGCGAAAATCGGATTATTGGCGGTAAAGCCTGATTGCCGACAACAAGGTATTGGCTCGGAATTGTTAAATGCTGCGATAGCGTGGGCGAAACAGCAAAATGCGAAAAAACTGATGATTACCACTCAGCTGAGTAACCAGAAAGCGATTCGTTTTTATCAAGCGTTTGGTGCAAGCATTAAGGCGGTGTATTATTGGTTTTACCCTGCTTTGGAAAAATACGATGATGAACAATCCTGATTTTATTCCGTTTAATCAACCCCCGGTTGTGGGGGCGGAGCAAGCCTATATAGAACAGGCGATGGCAACAGGGCAGCTTTCGGGCGGTGGTAAATTCACCCGCTTATGTGAGCAGTGGCTTGAAAACCTGGCCCGTAGCAAAGTGTTGCTTACCCCTTCTTGCACGGCTGCGTTAGAGATGGCGGCAATACTGCTGGATATTCAGCCGGACGATGAAGTGATTATGCCGAGCTATACTTTTGTCTCTACTGCAAATGCGTTTGCGTTGCGTGGGGCAAAGATTGTGTTTGTGGATATTCGTCCGGATACAATGAATATTGATGAACGCAAAATTGAGCAAGCCATTACCCCAAAAACCAAAGTGATTGTGCCGGTGCATTATGCCGGCATTGCTTGTGATATGGATTCAATAATGGCAACAGCCGAAAAATACGGGCTTTATGTGGTAGAAGATGCGGCACAGGCAGTCAATTCGTTTTATAAAGGTAGGGCGTTAGGTTCCATCGGGCATATTGGTTGCTATAGTTTTCACGAAACCAAAAACTATACCGCTGGCGGTGAAGGTGGGGCGATCGTGATTAATGAGGCGAATTTGCTGGAAAAAGCGGAAATCATCAGAGAGAAAGGCACTAACCGTAGCCAATTTTTTCGTGGTGAGGTAGATAAATATCGCTGGCAGGATATTGGTTCAAGTTTTTTAATGTCGGAAATTCAAGCGGCTTATTTGTATGCTCAGCTTATAGAGGCAGATAAAATCAACCAACAGCGTTTAACCCTTTGGCACAATTACTATCAAGCCTTTTTGCCACTTGCCCAAACAGCTAAGTGCGAGCTTCCTCGCATTGGCGAATATTGTCGCCATAACGGGCATTTGTTCTACTTAAAGCTAAGTGACTTGAAGCAGAGAACTGCTTTTATTGATTTTATGAAGGCACAGAATATCTTAACCGTGTTTCATTATGTGCCGTTGCACAGCAGTCCGGCAGGGCAGAAATTAGGTCGATTAGCAGGTGATGATCGCTTTACTACCTTAGAAAGCGAACGGTTGGTAAGATTGCCACTGTTTTATAATTTGAGTAAGCAGGAGCAAGAGCGTGTTATTCAAGCAGTGCTTGCTTTCTTCAATCAATAAAAAACGGCTGAGTGTTTCAGCCGTTTTTTTGCTATATGTTGTTACTATGAATAGTAAAGTTCAAATTCTACCGGGTGCGGAGTCATATTTACACGTTCCACCTCTTTGCGACGAATACCGATATAAGCATCAATAAAGTCTTTCGTGAACACGCCACCTTGTGTTAAGAATTCAAAATCATTGCTTAATGCGTCAAGAGCGGATTCTAAAGACGAGGCAACCGTTGGAATATCTTTTAACTCTTCCGGCGGCAAATCGTATAAGTTTTTATCCATTGCATCGCCCGGGTGGATTTTGTTGATCACACCGTCTAAGCCAGCCATTAACAGGGCGGCAAAGCAAAGGTATGGGTTTGCCATTGGATCCGGGAAGCGTGCTTCTACACGGGTCGCTTTCGGACTGGTCACAGCCGGAATACGGATAGAGGCAGAGCGGTTACTTGCAGAATATGCCAATAACACCGGTGCTTCAAAACCCGGCACTAAACGTTTATAAGAGTTCGTGGTTGGGTTAGTAAAGGCATTTAATGCTTTTGCGTGTTTAATGATACCGCCAATATAGTAGAGGGCAGTTTCAGATAAGCCGGCGTATTTATCGCCCATAAACACATTTTTGCCGTCTTTGCTTAATGACATATTACAGTGCATTCCCGAGCCGTTGTCGCCGGCGAACGGTTTTGGCATAAAGCAAGCGGTTTTTCCGTGTTCTACGGCAACATTTTGCACGATGTATTTATAGATTTGGGTTTCATCGGCTTTTAAGGTCAGGCTGTTGAATCGGGTTGCGATCTCATTTTGTCCGGCTGTCGCAACTTCGTGGTGGTGAGCTTCAATCACTAAACCCATCTCTTCCATCAATAAACACATTTCAGAGCGAATATCGTGGGCGGTATCAATCGGTGCAACCGCACAGTAGCCGCCTTTTTTCAACGGACGATAGGCTTTGTTGCCTTCTTCAAATTTACGGTTGGTATTCCAAGCCGCTTCTACATCGTCAATTCGGTATGACACATTGTTCATTTCGGTGCTAAAACGCACATCATCGAATAAGAAAAATTCAGGCTCAGGTCCAAACATTACGCTATCGGCGATACCGGTGGATTTCAAGTAGTTTTCGGCACGGGTTGCAATAGAGCGAGGGTCACGGTCATAAGACTGCATTGTGTTTGGGTCGTAAATGGAACAACGAATAGAAAGGGTAGGAATACGGGCGAAAGGGTCAACTACAGCGGTTTCAGCAATCGGCATTAACAACATATCTGCTTTGTTAATTGCCTTCCAACCTTCTACGGACGAACCGTCGAACATTTTGCCTTCCTCGAATAAGTCTTCCAAATCGTTGGCAACTAAGCTGACAGGGAGCGAAACCCCGTGTTCTTTACCTTTAATATCAGTAAATTTTAATAAGACAAATTTAATATCATTGTCTTGAATCAGTTTAGATACATTAGCGATTGCGTTTGACATAGTAAAATAAGTCCTCGTTGGGATAAATGAATAATAAAAAAGCTCGGTTATCATAGCATTTTTTAACCAAGTGTGTGATGTTTTTTAGTGTTTCAAAGCTAAAAGAAGTTGCAGTAATGTTGCAAATTTTTGCTAAAATCTTACCGCTTGCATATTGTTTGTATGGTGGGGAGAGAAAAGCGTGTAATGTTGCCGATTTATCATATTCTAGGCTCCGAGATTGAGCATCATAACCAACAGGTTTTAACCTTTTTTCAGCAAGAGCTTTTGCCGTTATTGCCAGACTCCGAACATTTTTTTTATGTGGTAGGCAAGCCTTCACTGCAAACTGCTTTTACTCATTTGCGGATTAAGCAGTTCTCTTCACAAAAAGCGATTGCGAACGCCTTAATTGCAAAAAAACGGCAAAATCCGACCGCTTGTTTTCTGTTACACGGGCAGTTTAACCCTTGGATTTGGCTGGCGATAGCCTTAGGCAGATTGCCGACCACCAACCTGATTTGGCATATTTGGGGGGCGGATTTATATGAAATGGCAACTTCGTGGAAATTTAAGCTGTTTTACCCGTTTCGGCGTGTTGCCCAACAAAAAATCTTACAGGTTTGGGCAACAAGAGGCGATCTGGATCATTTGTGGCGAAATATGCGTGCAAGATCAGAACAGGATCATTTAATCTATTTCCCCACGAAATTAGGTGATCAAATAAAAATTAGCCCCACACAAAATGATCGCTTGACGATATTGCTCGGCAATTCAGGCGATCCAGCGAATGAGCTTATTCAAGCCTTAAGCGAGATTCATCAACGACTAGGGAACAATGTGCGGATTATCATACCAATGGGCTACCCGGAAAATAATGAAAGCTATATTCGGCAGGTGGAAGCCTATAGCAAGCGGTTATTTTTGGCGGAAAATTTGCAAATTTTGCGGAAGAAGCTGAGCTTTGAAGAGTATGTTACGTTATTGAGCCATTGTGATCTCGGCTATTTCAATTTTAAACGCCAGCAAGGCATTGGCACGATAAGCCTTTTGATTAGCCATAATGTACCTTGTGTGTTACATTCAGCCAATCCGTTTGGGTTGGATCTACAGGCAGAAAAAGTGCCTTATTTGTTGGCGGAAAATCTGACTGCTTCACAGATTCAAACAACCAAACAACAACTAAAGAGCATAGATAAAAACCGCATTGCGTTTTTTGCTCCGGGCTACACTAAACTATGGCAACAGCGATTAATCGAATTAATGCAAAATGAATAATTTAATACCACTTGGCGGATTTTATCTTGTTTCTGTCGGGCTATTTTTCAGCTTACTTTATCAACTTTATCAGAAATCGGGGATTTCTTTCCATTTACTGTTTAGTTTGCTCTATTTTGTTACTTTTTACGCCGGTTTTCCGTTTTCGTTAATAATGGCATTTGGCTTTGATTACCCGCTGCCGGAGCTAAAAACACAATGGCAAGTTTTTACGGCAGCAGGTGTTGGCTATTTGATTTATTACGTTGTCTATTCACGCTTGTGGAGTGCTGTGTCGCAACCAACTGCTCTTGTTGCAAATTTTCAGGCAAAAACGACCGCTTGTATCCTTGCCGCTGTGGCAGTTGTTGCCCTGCTATATTTCCTTTATTTAAACGGTTTTCTGCTTTTCAAACTCGAAAAATATAGCCAACTGTTTGCCAAAGATAGGGTCATACTTTCGGCATTAAAACGATTTTTCTACTTTTTATTGCCGGCGTTGTTAATTTTTTGCTTCCTATATAAGAATAAAACAGCGTGGTGGGCGTTACTGATTGTTGGTGGGGCATTCGGCATATTAAGCTATGTGGCAGTGGGCGGCACACGGGCAAATTTAGCACTAGCGGTTGGCTTTTTCTTATTGATTGGATTGCAGCAAGGCTATCTGTCGTTATCAAAGGTGATTGCCGTAAGCCTAATCGGCGTGGTGGCGATGTTCTTCCTCGCTCTAGCCCGTTACAAACTTACCCTTTCCGGTAGCGAGATGATTTACACCTTCTTATATTTAAGCCGAGATACTTTTTCGCCTTGGGAAAATTTGGCTCGTGTATTTTCTAATGAGGTGGAATATCAAGGTTTAATGCCGATTGTGCGGGATTTCTATGTATATATCCCACAATCTTTATGGCAAGAACGCCCTGAGATCGTCTGGAATACGGCGAATTATTTTACCAAAGTGATTTTAGGCAACCAATCAGGGTTAGCTATTTCGCCTACCTTACTCGGCTCTTTCTATATTATGGGCGGATTTAGCGTTATGGCGTTGGGAATGGGGATAGTAGCTGCCATGATTAAAGCCTTAGATAACCTATTCGCTTACGCCAAAGCGTGCAATTCCGCCTTGTTGCAAGCCTACTGCTTCGGCAATTTATTCAATTTGATCGTATTAGTGCGAGAGGGAATCGATGCATTTGTTTCCCGTTTTTGCTTTTTCACGCTGATATTTATGGCTTGCTATTTGCTGGCGAAAATCCTTTCAATGGGGAAAAATAATAATGTTCGATAAAGTGATCATTCGGGGCATTGCGTTACAAGCGGTCAAAAATCGGGAAATTTTTGCAAATTGGCTGATGAATGAAAAGCGGATTCAGTTCGGAAGATTAATGGCAATTAATGCTGAGAAAGTGATTCTGTCGGAAAAAAATCCGTTGTTACGCCGAGTGATAGATGAAGCCGAGTTCAACTATGCAGACGGCATCAGTGTTGTTCAATCGATTCGAAAAAAATATCCAAACTATAAAATAGAGCGAATTGCCGGAGCCGATTTATGGGAAACCTTAATGCAAAGAGCCGGAGCGTTAAATGTGCCGGTGTTTTTGGTCGGCAGCTCGGCGGATACCCTAACGAAGGTGGAAGCAAAATTGGCACAATGGAAGGTGAATATTGTCGGTAGGCAGAATGGCTATTTTAAGGCGGAGCAAGAACAGGACGTTATAGAGCAAATTAAAGCAAGTGGCGCGAAGTTTATTAGTGTGGCAATGGGAACTCCAAAACAGGAACTTTTTATCCAACAGTTACAACAACAATATCCACAAGCCTTATATATGGGTGTTGGCGGGACTTACGATGTGTTTGCCGGTAAAGTGAAACGAGCACCTAAAATTTGGCAAAATTTGGGGCTGGAATGGCTTTATCGACTATTGAAACAGCCAACCCGCTGGCAAAGACAATTAAATTTACTAAAATATGCCTATTACTATCTGACAAATCAGCTCTAAAAAACGCATTTTTTGATATTTATTAAACGTTTTGAATAAAATAAAACCAAACAATACATTTTTTTACATTTTTTTTAAAAAGTGCTAGACAAGGGAAAGTGAAATCTATAATATACGCCTCCGTTGCGACGCATTAAGTTGAATTGATGTAAATCGAAGCGTTCGTAGCTCAGTTGGATAGAGCGTTGGCCTCCGGAGCCAAAGGTCGCAAGTTCGAATCTTGTCGAGCGCGCCAGATGTCAATGCGGCACTATCAACACAATGGTGGCTATAGCTCAGTTGGTAGAGCCCTGGATTGTGATTCCAGTTGTCGTGGGTTCGAATCCCATTAGCCACCCCATTCAATACTCTTGTGAGTATCAGACGGCGAGTAGCGCAGCTTGGTAGCGCAACTGGTTTGGGACCAGTGGGTCGTAGGTTCAAATCCTATCTCGCCGACCAATTTATTTTTTGTTCTTTAACAATTTATCAGACAATCTGTGTGGGCACTTGTTGATTGACTTGATTGAAAAACATTTTTTTAATTTTGAAGTCTTAATAGGTGCTAACTAGAAATTCATTACTTTCTTTTAACCTGATTTTAATTAGGTTTAAATTTGGAAGTGCGAT
>NZ_SMAC01000016.1 GCF_004342115.1 Mannheimia haemolytica
GGATTTGGGTGGAAAAGAATTTAAGCTCAAATTAATCTGACAGACACGGTAATTTAAAACGGGGGACTGTCAGATTAGGTTTGATCTTCTACAAATAAAATAATAGATGCGGGAATCGTAATTGGTGCTGCAATGACCGAAATGGTGTCATCAAAGCTAAATTCTATGCTTTTCTGATAACTTTTCGCTTTAGCGATTATAGGTTGCTTAAATTTATACTTTTCTAGTATTTCCTTGCGATTTTTAAACTGTGTGATTTTACCACCAAGACCTGCATAGCTTTTCCATAGATATTCTTTTGAATGGCTAAATTGAAAACCTAACTTTTGTAGAGCTTGAATATCGCTCATGGTGAGATTTTTTGCAATAAATTGCGGACTGTACTGAATTTGAATATTTTCATCATAAATGGCTAAAGTAATTAGGTGATTACTGATCTTCCTTCCATACGGACTTTGAAGAAGTTTATTCAAAAAATAAATAACATCTGAAGCTTTTGTATTATCTATCAGCGTTTTATCAAATATCGCATCAATTGTGGAACCAATGAAATAAATTTTATCTGATTCAACCAAAATTGCTTGTACAGGTTCTTCAAATTCTTTTCCTCTAAAATCATAACTTTCGTTAAAGCATGCGGAGAGAAACCATAGTGAGCAGAGCATTAAGTATTTTTTCATTTTATTATCCTATCTTGAAATTAATAGTTTAAATGGTATAAGAGAATTGGGGTTTTTCTAAACAGAAACAGATTTCTTAGGTATATAGTTTTATCAAAAATGGTCAAATTTGTAAAAAATTTTACAAATTTGACCGCTTGCACTTGAAACTCTAAAATCTGCCTTTATATTGTTAGGCGTTACGCATTTTGCGTGAAGTTTTATTTATTCATTTTTAAGAAAAGGAACATATTATGGCACTTCGTCCATTACACGATAAAGTTATTTTAAAACGTGAAGAAGTTGAAACAAAATCGGCAGGCGGTATTGTTTTAACCGGTTCGGCAGCAACAAAATCAACCCGTGGCAAAGTAATTGCAGTAGGAACAGGTCGCATTTTAGACAATGGTTCTGTTCAGCCTTTAGCAGTTAAAGTGGGCGATGTAGTGATTTTTAACGAAGGCTACGGCGTAAAAACCGAGAAAATTGACGGCGAAGAAGTGCTAATTTTAGCAGAGCACGATATTTTGGCGATTGTAGAATAATTTCGTTCTGCACAAGCGGTTAAAAAAGCAAAATTTTTTACATATTTCAAATACAAAGGATTTAGAAAATGGCAGCAAAAGACGTGAAATTTGGTAACGATGCACGCGTAAAAATGTTAAAAGGCGTGAATATTTTAGCCGATGCGGTAAAAGTAACTTTAGGTCCGAAAGGTCGTAATGTGGTGTTAGATCGTGCTTATGGTGCACCAACGATTACAAAAGACGGTGTGTCGGTTGCCCGTGAAATCGAATTAGAAGATAAATTTGAAAATATGGGGGCTCAAATGGTGAAAGAGGTTGCCTCTAAAGCCAATGATGCCGCCGGTGACGGTACAACTACCGCAACTGTATTAGCTCAAGCGATTGTAAACGAGGGCTTAAAAGCAGTGGCTGCGGGTATGAACCCAATGGATTTAAAACGTGGTATCGATAAAGCGGTTGCAGCAGTGGTTGAAGAGTTAAAAGCGATTTCAAAACCGTGCGAAACCTCAAAAGAAATTGAGCAAGTAGGGACGATTTCTGCAAACTCAGATTCAACAGTCGGTCAATTAATTGCTCAAGCAATGGAAAAAGTGGGCAAAGAGGGCGTGATTACTGTTGAAGACGGTACAGGTTTAGAAGATGCATTAGACGTGGTTGAGGGTATGCAATTTGACCGTGGTTACTTATCGCCATACTTTATCAATAAACCGGAAGCCGGTACGGTTGAGTTAGAAAACCCATATATTCTTTTAGTGGATAAAAAAGTGTCTAACATTCGTGAATTATTACCGGTGTTAGAAGGTGTTGCAAAAGCAGGTAAACCGTTATTAATTATTGCCGAAGATATTGAAGGCGAGGCGTTAGCTACCTTAGTGGTGAACACTATGCGTGGTATCGTGAAAGTGGCGGCAGTGAAAGCACCTGGCTTTGGTGATCGCCGTAAAGCAATGTTACAAGATATTGCGATCTTAACTGCAGGTACTGTGATTTCTGAAGAGATCGGTATGGAGCTTGAAAAAGCAACCCTTGAAGAGCTTGGTCAAGCAAAACGTGTGGTTATCAGCAAAGATAACACCACAATTATTGACGGTATTGGTGATGAAACTCAAATCAAAGGTCGTGTAGCACAAATCCGCCAACAAATCGAAGATTCAACTTCAGATTACGACAAAGAAAAACTACAAGAGCGTGTAGCAAAATTAGCCGGTGGTGTTGCGGTAATTAAAGTAGGTGCGGCAACTGAAGTGGCTATGAAAGAGAAAAAAGACCGTGTTGATGATGCTCTTCACGCAACCCGTGCTGCGGTGGAAGAAGGTATTGTACCGGGGGGCGGAGTTGCTTTAGTGCGTGCAGCCAACAAAGTGGCTGATACACTAAAAGGCGATAACGAAGAGCAAAATGTAGGTATCAAACTTGCCTTGCGTGCAATGGAGGCTCCATTACGCCAAATCGTTGCCAATGCAGGTGAAGAAGCCTCAGTTGTAGCCCGCAACGTGAAAGAAGGTTCAGGCAACTACGGCTATAACGCAGGTACAGAGCAGTACGGCGATATGCTTGAAATGGGAATTTTAGACCCAACTAAAGTGACTCGTTCAGCACTTCAATTCGCGGCTTCTATTGCAGGTTTAATGATCACTACAGAATGTATGATTACCGATCTGCCAAAAGAAGAGAAATTAGATCCTGCCGCAATGGGCGGTATGGGGGGAATGGGCGGAATGATGTAATTGCCCATTGAGTGAACAAAAGCTACTGAAATTAATTCAGTAGCTTTTTTGTTGGTAACAAGTGGTTAAATTTATGCTATTTTTTGCAAATAAAAAACCAAGCAAGTAAGCTTGGTTTTAGCGTTTATTGATGTTTTTGTTTAAGGCTGTTTAGTGCTGTTAAACCTTTCTCACAACTTTTTTGCTGTAATTCAGAATCCATTTTTAGGATTTGTTGCTTTGTTAAAGAAAGTTTATTTTTCATTTTTAGCACTTGAGTATGAGTACCAGGCTGTCTTTCTGCATCAGAGACCAATTTATTTGCCGTGTTAAACATTTTCTCACATTCAGTTGGCAAATTTTTACTTAAAGTAGGTTTTGCAACTGTAAGTGATGAGGTTTTAACACTTGCTATAGCATTACTGGAAACCAATATGGTACAAAGTGTTATTCCTAAAATTCTTTTTAGCATGCGTTCTCCACACATTAAGTGTTTAAAAGTAAAAATCTAATATGTTATTTAATAAAGCTTGCTGATGTTATCAGAACTTTAATTTAAAGTCATCTAAAACTAAGATCTTTTTGCCAAGAATAAATTTTCAAGATCGTTAGTATAAAAAATAGTAAATAAATTGTTACTTATTTGTTAAGTATAACCGTGTTATTTAGTATGTTAAATAGCAATTATTACATAAATAAACCAATTTTGTGACGAATATAACAAAATTACTATTTTTTAATTAGCTATTTACAGGTAGAATACTCGTCGACACTTTATTATAAAATTAACCAATTTGGGTTATTTATTAGAATTGAGTGAATTTGTGGGTGATTACTTTTACAGTAATCTAATTGTCAAATTAGTATATTAATATAAGAGGTTTGAGATGTTAGATGTAGTTGAACTCTCACGTTTGCAGTTTGCTCTAACTGCACTCTATCACTTCTTATTCGTACCGCTTACATTAGGTCTTTCTTTCGTCCTTGTGGTGATGGAAACCCTGTATGTAACTACGGGTAAAGAAGTATATAAAGATATGACTAAATTCTGGGGTAAATTATTTGGTATTAACTTTGCCCTAGGGGTAACAACTGGTATTACAATGGAATTCCAGTTTGGTATGAACTGGTCATATTATTCTCATTATGTAGGTGATATTTTTGGCGCTCCATTAGCGATTGAAGGTTTAATGGCGTTCTTCTTAGAATCTACCTTTGTGGGCTTGTTCTTCTTTGGCTGGGAACGTTTATCGAAAGCGAAACATTTATTAGCAACTTACTGTGTTGCGTTTGGTTCTAACTTCTCTGCACTATGGATTTTAGTTGCTAATGGTTGGATGCAAAACCCGATTGCTTCTGAATTCAACTTTGAAACCATGCGAATGGAGCTTTCAAGTTTCTCTGAACTTGTATTAAACCCAGTTACACAATCTAAATTCTTACATACTGTAACCGCAGGCTATGTTTGTGGTGCTATTTTTGTATTAGGTATTAGTTCATACTATATCTTAAAAGGTCGTGACTTAGGCTTTGCAAAACGTTCATTCTCAGTAGGTGCAAGTTTTGGTTTAATTGCGATCATCTCTGTACTGATTATGGGTGATGAATCTGGTTATGAAATCGGTAAAGCTCAGCCGACTAAATTAGCTGCAATGGAAGGTGAATTCGAAACTCAGCCTGCTCCAGCTGCTTGGAATGCTTTTGTGATTCCAAATACTGCGGAAATGAAAAATGAATTCTCAATTCATATTCCTTATGCAGCTGGTATTATTGCAACCCGTTCTTTAGATAAAGAAATTAAAGGCCTAAAAGATATTCGTGTAATTAATGAACAACGTGTTCGTACCGGTATGGTAGCCTACGGACTATTAGAAAAATTACGTTCTGGCAATTATACAGAGGCGGATAAAGAAGCATTTAAAGCTGTACAAAAAGATTTAGGCTTTGGGTTATTGTTAAAACAATATACACCTAATGTGGTTGATGCGACTGAAGAACAAATTCAAAAAGCAGCAGATAATACAATTCCAAATGTAGGCCCTACATTCTGGGCATTCCGTGTAATGATGTTATCTGGCTTCTTGATGCTTATCTTGATTACGACAGCATTTATTCAAAATATGCGTGGTAAAGTAGAAAGTAGCCGTTTCTTATTAAGAGGCTTGTTATTCGGTCTTCCGTTACCTTGGATTGCGATTGAATCTGGTTGGTTCCTTGCCGAATATGGCCGTCAGCCTTGGGCTATCTATGAAATGTTACCTGTCGGTGTGTCAAACTCTGCATTAACAACAGGTGATTTATGGTTTACAATCGGCTTATTGTGTGGTTTATATACACTATTCTTAGTTGTAGAAATGTATTTAATGTTCAAATATGGTCGTCTTGGCCCTAGTGCATTAAAAACAGGCCGTTATTATTTTGAACAATCAACTAAATAATAGGAGTTAGAAATGATCGATTATGAAATTCTCCGCTTTATTTGGTGGATCTTAATTGCGGTATTGTTAATTGGCTTTGCAATTACTGATGGTTTTGATATGGGCGTATTAAACCTTTTACCTATCATTGGTAAAAGTAATGTTGAACGTCGTATTATGATCAACACAATTGCCCCTCACTGGGATGGTAACCAAGTATGGTTATTGACCGCTGGTGGTGCGATCTTCGCTGCATGGCCAACAGTCTATGCAACTTCGTTCTCGGGTTTCTATATTGCAATGGTGCTTGTGCTTGCAGCATTATTTTTCCGCCCTGTAGGTTTTGAGTATCGTGCAAAAATTGATAATCCGAAATGGCGTAGTGCTTGGGATTGGGGATTATTTATTGGTGGTTTCGTTCCATCATTAGTATTCGGTGTTGCATTCGGTAACTTATTACAAGGTGTACCATTTGAATTTAATAATATTAACCAATCACAATATACGGGTTCATTCTTTGGTTTATTAAATCCATTTGCATTAGTGTGCGGTATTATCAGCTTAATGATGTTAACCACACAGGGTGCAACTTGGTTACAAATGAAAACTACTGATGAGCTACATAACAACTCAAGAAAAGTGGCACAAGTGACAGCTTCTATTGTATTAGTGGCATTTATTCTTGCAGGTGTATGGTTATATTTTAAAGATGGTTTTGTGATCACAAGCGAGTTAGATCATAATGCACAATCTCTATTGACGAATAAAACTGTAGCGGTTCAAGCTGGTGCATGGTTTAGAAATTATGCTGAAATGCCTGTATTATGGGTTGTTCCTGCATTAGTTGTAGTAGGTGCATTACTGACTATTATTGCCTCAAAAGCAAATCGTTCAGGTTTAGCATTCTTCTCATCATCATTGATGATTGTTGGGGTGATTTTAACTGCTGCAGTATCAATGTTCCCATTCATTATGCCGTCAATTACTCATCCAGAAATGAGCTTAACGGTTTGGGACGCTACTGCTAGCCACACAACATTAACTGTAATGTTATTTGTTGCTGGTATCTTTGTACCGTTAGTATTAGCATATACTATTTGGTCATATATCAAAATGTATGGTCGTTTAGATGCTAGTTATTTAGAAGAAAATAAAGCAGCTTACTAATAAGGAGACACAATATGTTTTATGTAACTTGGGTCTTAGGTGTATTGCTTGCAATCTTCTTTGCAACAGTCATAACGATCAGCATTGAAAAAACAGGTAAGTTTGACGAGTAATGATTCATAAACTCTATAACTTAACAGCAAAGGGCTTGTTAAAAGCCCTTTCTTTTATTTTAGCGGCTGTATTATTTGCAACTATTTGGGTAAATTCGACCGCTTTCGCTCTTTCTTTTGGTGGAAAAACGCCGTATTTAGCAATGTTGGTATTTTATGGTATGGCTATTTTATGGGTACATGGAATTGGATTTGAAATCCGAGCTGCTATTTGGAAAGTGATTTTTTTACCACTTCTAGGTTACCTTATTGTTATTCCGGCATTATGGATTTTACTTGTTAAATAGAGGCATTTTTATGTCTCTATTTTTATTTTTGATAGATAAAAAATATTTTTGCAATTTACCAAAAAATATACTTGCATAACAATATTTCTGATCCTAAAATATCTCACAATTTGCGCCTAAATTTTGGGCGTTTTTTCATTTTGAATGAGAGAAATAATGCTTATGGATTTCCCGATTCGTGTTTATTATGAAGATACTGATGCCGGCGGAGTAGTTTATCATTCCAACTATCTGAATTTTTTTGAGCGGGCAAGAACGGAATTTTTGAGACAGCAGCATTTCTCACAGCAGGAACTTTTTAGCCAATCCCTTGCTTTTGTTGTTAAGAGGATTGAAATAGATTATAAGCTCCCTGCTCGTTTAGATGATTTATTAAATGTGGAAACAACACTCTCAGAATTGAAGAAAGCAACCCTTATCTTTAAACAACGATTGTGGAAAGATGGCGATTGTCTGAGTGAGGCAAATGTTACGGTCGCTTGTGTTGATTTAATCAAAATGAAGCCGGTTGCAATTCCTGATGATATTCGTCAAGCATTACAAAAAAGTTATTTTTCTATTTAAAAACTATTCGGAGTTTTATTAATGCAAACTGAATTTAGTCTTCTTTCGTTATTTTTAGAAGCAAGTATTGTGGTAAAGATCGTGATGCTGATCCTTATTGTATTCTCAATTTTGTCTTGGGCGGTGATTATTCAGCGCAGCAAAATTTTAACTAAAGCCAAAAAAGATTCCCTTGCTTTTGAAGATCGATTCTGGTCAGGGGAAGATCTAAACCGTTTACACCAAGGTTTAGAGAATCGTCGTGATGCATTAAATGGTTCAGAGCAAATCTTTTATGTTGGGTTTAAAGAATTTACCCGTTTACAACAAGCGAACCCAGATGCGCCAGAATCGATTATTCAAGGTTCTACCCGTGCGATGAACTTAGCATTAAACCGTGAAATGGAAAGTTTAGAAAACTACATTCCGTTTTTAGGCACAGTGGGTTCAATCAGCCCATATATTGGTTTATTCGGAACGGTTTGGGGAATTATGCACTCCTTTATGGGATTAAGTGCAGTTAAGCAAGCAACTTTACAATCAGTCGCACCGGGTATTGCAGAAGCATTAATTGCAACGGCTATCGGTTTATTTGCGGCGATTCCTGCAGTAATGGCATATAACCGTTTGAATTTACGTTTAGGTAAAGTTGAGCAAGGGTATGTGAATTTCATTGATGAGTTCACGACCTTATTACACCGTCAGGCTTTTTCAAAAAGATAATCTACAAGCGGTTGATTTTTAATGAAAATTTGTAAAGTTTTTCGTAAAAAAGACCGCTTGTAACCGCATTATTCGAGACCGGGACACTGTGCCGGTTATTTCAGATCAATTAAGGTGCTAAGCACCTGTAAAGAGGAATATATGTCTCGTCGTTTAAAACGTAATGACATTAAATCAGAAATCAACATTGTTCCATTTCTTGATGTATTGTTGGTATTATTGCTGATTTTTATGGCAACGGCCCCAATTATCAGTCAAAGTGTAGAAGTTAATTTACCGGAAGATACGCATAGCCAATCAGTTTCTAATGAAGATAAAACTCCAGTGATTTTGGAGGTGGCAGGTGTTGGTGAATATAAATTGAAAATTGACGGTAACTATGTGCAAAGTAATGGGCAAGAGAATATTAATGAATCAGAAGTTGTTGCCTATGCAGGGGAACAATTTCAAAAAGATAACAATACCTTATTTTTAGTTGCCGGTGATAAAGTAGTACCTTATGAAGAAATTATGAAAGGTATTACACTACTTAAAGACGCCGGAGTGAAATCGGTAGGTTTAATGACAGAAGGTAAATAGCCAAGGATAACGTGTGAAATCTCAACAAGATAGACTAGAGCTAGCGGTTATTGTTTCGATCTTATTGCATATATTGTTAATCGGGTTGTTATTGCTCGGGTCTCTTTTCACTAAGACGGAACTCGCTGCGGCTGGTGGCAGTGGTGGCGATAGCGATAGCTTTGAAGCTGTGATGGTAGATACTGGGCAAGTGGCTGCTGAATATGGGCAGTTATTGGCAGAGAAAAAAGGCTCAAAAGCATCGAAGCCAAAGGTAGAGCCTAAAGAGGAAGCTGTTGAAGAAGATGTGGAAGATAAACCGACTCCGGAAGAGATCCAAAAACAGAAACAAGCTGAGTTAGCGGCGATTCAAGAGAAACAGCGTCAGCAAGAAA
Organism: Mannheimia haemolytica; assembly: GCF_004342115.1. Taxonomy (GTDB): domain Bacteria; phylum Pseudomonadota; class Gammaproteobacteria; order Enterobacterales; family Pasteurellaceae; genus Mannheimia; species Mannheimia haemolytica. The sequence goes on from NZ_SMAC01000016.1 coordinate 9,096, forward strand.
TTGAGCGTCAGCAAAAACTACAAGAACAGCAAAAGCAAGCACAAGCTAAGCAAGAAGAGCTTAAAAAGCAGCAAGCAGAAGAAGCAACTCGTAAAAAAGCAGCTGAAGCAGCAAAACTGAAAGCAGATGCAGAAGCTAAGCGTTTAGAGGCTGCTGCTAAACAAGCTGAAGAAGAGAAAAAAGCTAAAGAAGCACTTGAAAAGAAGCTTGAACAGCAGAAGAAAGCGGAAGCTGAGAAAAAGTTAAAAGAGCAAAAAGAACTGAAGGAACAGCAGGCAAAAGAAGCTAAAGAAGCGAAGGAAAAAGCAGAAAAAGAAGCTAAAGCCAAGGCAGAAAAAGAAGCAAAAGAAAAGGCTGAGAAAGAAGCCAAAGCAAAAGCAGAAAAAGAAGCCAAAGAGAAAGCCGAGAAAGAAGCTAAAGCGAAGGCAGCTGCTGAGGCAAAAGCCGCCCAAGCGAAAAACAATAAAGCACTTGATGATTTCCTCAATAGTGGAGACATCGGTGGTGGTTCAAGTAAAGGTGGTAACAAAAACTCAGCAGGATCACAAGGTTCTGGTGGTACAAGTGGCTTAGGGCAAGGTACTAATGTAGATGGTAATGCATATGGTCAACGAATTAAGAAATTAATTCAATCTCGATATCGGGTTGATCCAAGTTTTGCCGGAAAACAATGTGATGTTAAGATATTCTTAAGTCGAGATGGCACAATTACTAACTATCAAGTTATCAGTGGCGATAAAGCAGTATGTGATGCAGCGGTAAGTGCAATAGTGGCAACTAGAAAAGTACCACCTGCACCATCAGATGCGGTATATAATATGTTTAAATCACCAACACTTGATTTTAGTTTAAAAGTTAAATAATTTAGAGGACTACAAATGAAATTATTCTCTCGTATATCGGGTGTAATAGGCATCTTTTCAGCATTATTGACAACTCAGGTGGTTGCTGATTCTGATGTGCGAATTTCTATTGATGAAGGTGTAAGTATGGCTCAGCCGATTGCGGTTGTGCCATTTAAAGCCAGCGGTGTGCCGGCAGATGTTGCACAAATTATTTCTGATGATTTGCGAAATAGTGGTAAATTTACACCGCTTGAACGCTCTCAAATGCCTGCTCAACCGGGATCAGCAGCGGAAGTGGTGGCAGATCAATGGAGTGCTATCGGTATTGATAATATTGTAGTTGGCCAAGTGAGTAGCACAGGTGGCGGTTATAATGTCGCTTATCAATTAATTGATACTCTTGGTACATCGGGTACAGCGGGTGGTGTCATTGCCCAAGGTTCATTTATTGTTCCGGCAGCCCAAATTCGTCAAGGTGCGCATACAGTAAGTGATGAGGTATTTGAAAAATTAACCCAAATTCGCGGTGCATTTAGAACTAAAATTGCGTATGTGGTTCAACGTGGCGTATCATCGTATGAATTACGAGTATCTGATTATGATGGTTTTAATGCCTTTACTATTACAACCAGTAAAGAGCCTTTAATGTCGCCAGAGTGGTCACCAGATGGTAGCAGATTAGCTTATGTGACATTTGAAAATAAAAAAGCGCAGGTTGTTGTTCACGATATTCGTTCAGGTGCTCGCCGTGTAGTGGCAGCATTGAAAGGACATAATGGTGCGCCATCATTCTCTCCAGACGGTTCTCGCATTGCGTTTGCCTCAAATCAAGATGGTGAGTTAAATATTTATGTTGTAGGTAGTGGCGGTGGTACACCAAGTAAATTGACCGCTAATGCTGGAAATAATACTGAACCAAGCTGGTCTCCAGATGGTAGCACAATCTACTTTACGTCTGACCGTGCAGGTTCTCCTCAAGTTTATAGAATGAGTTCATCAGGTGGTGGTGCTAGCCCAATGGGCGGTAGCGGTAGCTATAATGCGAAAGTATCATCTGATGGTAAGAATTTAATCATGATTGCCGGTGATAGAGTTGTGAAACGCGATCTCGCTTCAGGTGGCACAGAAGTACTGAGTTCAACTTTCTTAGACGAAAGTCCAAGTATTTCACCGAATGGCATTATGGTTATTTATAGCTCTACCAAAGGTACGAGTAAAGTGCTACAATTGGTGTCTGCAGATGGGCGTTTTAAAGCTAATTTGCCTGGCGCAGGTGGACATTATAAATTCCCTGCATGGTCACCATACTTAACTAAATAATAATATTTCTCTATTAGGAGCAACAAATGAAAAAATTTGCTAAAGTATTAATGGTAGCAGTACCAGCTTTCGCATTAGCAGCATGTAGCAGCTCATCAGATGATGCAGCAGCAAACGCAGCAGCAAATGCAGCAGCAAATGCAGCAGGCGAATTCGGTGGTTTAACAGCTGAACAATTAAAAGCACAATACAACACTGTATACTTCGGTTTTGACAGCTATGCAGTTGAAGGTGAATACCGTCAATTATTAGACGCTCACGCTCAATTATTAGCAAAAACTCAAGGTAACGTAACTATTGCTGGTCACGCTGATGAGCGTGGTACTCCAGAGTACAACATCGCATTAGGTCAACGTCGCGCAGATGCAGTTAAAGGTTACTTAGCAGCTAAAGGTGCTAACAACACTTCAACTGTTTCTTACGGTGAAGAGAAACCAGCAGTATTAGGTCACTCAGAAGCTGACTACGCGAAAAACCGTCGTGCAGTATTAGAATACTAATTCTTAGTTGATTCTAAATTGAAGCCCTGAATAATCAGGGCTTTATTTTTATTAAAAGCCTTTATGCTATGAATTTTTGGAATTCGCTCTCGCCGTTATTTAAAGCCATTTTTTGTGTGCTTTTGTCGGCACTAAGCTTTGCGATTATGGCTGCTTTTCTTCGTCTTTCGGGGGATGTACCGATTGCACAAAAAGCGATTTTTCGCAACGCACAGCATTGATAAGCGGTTATATTGTGTGGAAAAATCGCCAATTATTCTTTGGTTATGCAGAAAATCGTTTGTTATTATTAAGCCGTTCCATCACCGGGTTATTGGGGATTTTATGTGGTGTATATATCATCGATCACCTTGTGCTAAGTGATGTCGATATGATTGGCAAACTCACGTCGTTCATTTTAATTATTCTTTCTGCGATTTTTTTAAAAGAGAGAGCATCTCTCCTGCAATGGATTTTATGCCTTATTGCCTTTATCGGGGCACTTTTTATTATCAAACCGGCAGTTGATATTCGCTTTATGCCTTATCTGGTTGGCGTGATTGGCTCTGTGTTTGCAGCCATTGCCTATTTATGCTTAAGGTTATTGGCAAAAACCAAAAAAGTAGAATCACCTAATACCATTGTTTTCTTTTTTTCTGCCTTTTCGACCTTGATATTATTGCCTTTTGTCGCCATTGATTATGTAGTGCTAACCAATTTACAGACAATCTACTTAGTGTTAGCAGGGGTAACTTCAGCGGTCGGGCAGTTTTGTGTAACTACCGCCTATAAATATGCGGCGGCGAAAGACATCTCAATTTATAGTTATGCCTCTGTGCTATTTAGTGCAATTTTAGGGTTGTTGTTCTTTGAACAATACCCGGATATGTTGAGTTGGCTAGGTTATGCAATTATTTTTGTCTCAAGCTGGCTTATGTTTGTATTAACTAAAAAGCAATCAAAGTAAAATTTTGTTAGAATAACGTTTATTCATTTCTATAAAAGGATAAAAAAATGCAATTTATCGGAAAAATAGTCGGTTTTTTCTTGGGCTATCAGCTTTTTCACGGTTTATTTGGTGGGATACTTGGCGCTTTTATCGGGCATTTAGCCGATAAAAAACTCTATGAATTAGGTTCAGTTCGTTCAAGTCTTTTCGGTAAAAATTTAACTCGCCAATCGCTTTTCACCCAAACCACTTTTGCGGTGTTGGGGCATATTGCGAAAGCAAAAGGGCGTGTTACTGAAGCGGATATTGAATTAGCCCGAGCGTTAATGGCTCGCTTAAAATTAGATAGTGCAGCCCAGCAATTAGCGCAAAATGCCTTTACCTTAGGTAAAGAGCCTGACTTCCCGTTACGCCAAGTCATTCAAGAGTTCAGAGAAGCCTGTGGGGCAAGAACTGACTTATTACGTTTCTTTGTCGAAGTGCAAATGCAGGCAGCCTTGCAAGATGGGCAACTTGATGTGAACGAGCAACAAATTCTGTTTACGATTGCCGAAACAATGGGAATGTCTCGCTTCCAATTTGAGCAGATGATCGCAATGATTATGGCAGCTCAACAATTCCGCAATGGTGGCTATTATCAGCAAAATGGGAGTTATCATCAGCAATCTCAAGGTGGCTATCAGGGCAGTTATCAGCAGCCTGCACAACCAAGCATTGAGGCAGCCTATACCGTATTAGGCGTAACCGCACAAGACGATCAAAATACAGTGAAACGGGCTTATCGTAAGTTAATGAACGAACATCACCCGGATAAATTAGCCGCTAAAGGTTTGCCTGATGAGATGATGGAGTTGGCAAAAGAGAAAGCTCAACAAATTCAAGCGGCGTACGATTTAATTTGTAAAGTGAAAGAGTGGAAATAATGGATTCACGCTCGCATATCATCCCTCTATTTTTAGCGATTGTTATTACCGTGATTGCGGTTTGGTCAGGGTTAAATCCGACAGACCGCGCAGTTTGGTATGCGGAAGTGATACCGATTTTTATCGTTTTTGCCCTTTTAATTATCACTTACCCTAAATTTCAGTTTAGTGGGTTAGCTTATTTTTTGATGTCGCTTTGGCTGATTATGCACTTGATCGGGGCAAAATATACCTTTGCCAATGTGCCGTTTGAGTGGGCAAATCAATTTCTAACCCCGATTTTAGGTGAAGATCGTAACCATTTTGATCGAGTAGCACATTACATTATCGGTTTTTACAGCTTCCCGATGGCAGAATGGTTACTGCGTAAACGCAAGTGCGGAATGGGCGTAGCATTTTTCTTCTCGCTGTTTTTCATTATGTCGGTGGCGGCAGCTTACGAAATTATTGAATGGCAATATGCCGTGATTGAAGGTGGCAATGCCGGCGTGGAATTTCTAGGCTCGCAAGGGGATATTTGGGACGCTCAAAAAGATATGCTTGCGGATACTCTTGGGGCATTAACCGCACTGATGATTTACCTGATCGCTCGCCCCGATTTGCGCATTCACGATAGACATTTTTAACCTTCAAGCGGTTGTTTCTTGCCAATTTTTTGCAAAATGTTGAGAAAAAATAACCGCTTGTATTTTTTATTTTACCAATGAATCCAATTCCTAACGTTATTCTTGCCCCGATGCAAGGGGTTTTAGACCCTTTTGTCCGCAACCTTTTAACTTCAGTGAATGACTACGATCTCTGTATTTCCGAATTTGTGCGAGTGGTCGATCAACGTTTACCGAAGAAAACCTTTTATCGCCTAGCCCCTGAGCTATATCAAGGCGGATTAACCGATTCCGGCACACCAGTGCGGGTACAGCTTTTAGGGCAACACCCACAGTGGCTGGCAGAAAATGCAGCTCTTGCCATTGAGCTTGGTTCACACGGGGTAGATCTCAACTGTGGCTGCCCCTCTAAAACGGTAAATGGCAGCAATGGTGGGGCTTCGTTATTAAAAGATCCGGAACTGATTTATCGTGCAACCAAAGCGATGCGTGAAGCTGTGCCAAGCGATAAAATCGTTTCCGTAAAAGTGCGATTAGGTTGGGATTCCGTTAGCCAATGTTTTGAAATTGCCGATGCGGTAGAACAGGGCGGAGCGAATGAAATTACCGTTCACGGGCGAACCAAAGTTGATGGTTATCGAGCAGAAAGAATTAATTGGCAGGCGATTGGCGAAATTCAACAACGGCTGTCTATTCCTGTTATCGCCAACGGCGAAATTTGGGATTTTGAATCGGCGAAAAATTGCCAAAAAATAACCGCTTGCAAGGCATTAATGATGGGGCGTGGGGCGTTAAACACACCGAATTTAAGCAAAGTGGTGAAATATAATGTTCCGAAAATGGCGTGGAATGAAGTGCTACAGCTATTGTTTAAGTACGTTCAGATGGAAAATCAGTTTGATACCGGTTTTTACCACGTTGCTCGCATCAAACAATGGCTACGTTATTTGGATAAAGAATATCCTCAAGCGGTAGAATTATTTGATATCTTGAAAACCGAACACGGCTATGATGGTCTAAAAGCACATATTGAAAAGGCAGTGGAGGAATAATGAGTAAGCAAATTTTTAATGAAGAAGAGCTAAAAACAACCGAGCATTTTGAACCTAAACAAGAGTTTGATCTCGAAAATGCGATTATTGAAGAAGAGGAAAAAGCAGTTGAGGCGGAGCTGATTATTGAAGAAAGCCTTAAGCCTTCCCGCTTTTGGATTCGAGTACTACTTGCCACACTTGCCTTGTTTGGCGTGGCGGTAATTGCTCAAAGTATTCAGTGGTTGATTGATACGTTCCAGCAAAGAGAGTGGATCTATTTTGCGTTCTCGATAGTCTTTTTTATTGTCAGCTTGTTGGGCGTTGGGGCGATTATTTCCGAATGGCGAAAGTTGGTGTATTTGCGAAATCATCAGAAAAATCAACAAATGAGTAACCAATTATTGCTGGAACAGCTGCCTTCCAATGATGGCGAACAAGCGGTCAAATTTTGCGAAAATATTGCAAATCAGCTTAATCACTTGCCGAGCATTGCTCAAGCCGAGCAACTTTGGAAAAGCGAACTGAACGAGGCTTATAATGCCAAAGAGGTACTATATCTGTTTAGCGAAAATGTGCTAAAGCCGATAGATAAACAGGTTAAGCAGATGATTTCCCGCAATGCGGCAGAAAATGCGGTGATTGTGGCGGTTAGCCCGCTGGCAATAGTTGATGTGTTGTTAATGGCGGCAAGAAATATCGCTTTAGTGAATAAAATTACCAAAGCCTATGGAATGGAATTGGGTTATATCAGCCGCTTAAAACTGTTCAAAATGGTGCTGAAAAATATGGTGTTCGCCGGTGCAACCGAAATCGCTACTGATGTTGGAATGGATTTCTTCTCGCAAAACCTTACGGCGAAATTATCGCTCCGTGCCGCACAAGGTATTGGTGTGGGTTTACTCACTGCTCGCCTTGGCATTAAAGCAATGGAATTTTGTCGTCCTGTTGCTTTTCAAGCGAATGAGAAGCCAAGAATTTCAGCTATTCGTCAGGAGTTGCTTACTTCGGTCAAAAATACGGTATTTGCTAAAACAGAAACGAAAGAAAAAGTGTTCTCTGATTAGAAAATGCTATGGGCGGACAATGTTCCGCCCTTAATATTATCGTTTGTATTGGCTTGTTGGCACATTATCCAAATGGTCGGTATTATTAAATTCCAGCACCGTTACTTTGCCATTCTCTACTTCTACTTTCGTAATGGCAGTATTGAACACAAAGCTATGTTTTTCTTCATTGCGGAAATCTTGCCACGCAATGCCTTTTAACACAGCCGTGAGTAAGGTTAAGGTCATACCATGTGAAACAATCAGCACTTTGCCGTCATTTTGGTGTAGCTCGGCGATTTGATTGAACGCCTGAGTCACCCGTTGATAAAGTTGCTCAAATCGCTCGCCACCGTTTGCTTTTGCCAGATATTCTGCCGGTGTACGTTTCATCACCCAATATTCATCATTTTCTTGCAAATCGACAGATTTCATTCCTTCCCAGCTGCCAAAATCAAATTCATTCAAGCCTTTATGATGAAAATGCGGAATATTACTGCGTTCATTTTCTGCTAAAATGTAGTTTGCGGTATCTTGAGCCCGTTTCTGCATACTGGAATAGGCGGCGGTAAACGGAATATGTTTTAACGCAATGCCGGTTTTCTTCGCTCCGATAATCCCTTCTTCTACTAAAGCGGAATCGCCCGAGCCTTGTAATCTGCCTTCCAAATTCCACACGGTTCTGCCGTGTCGTACTAAATAAATGGTAACAGCCATTGTAATTTCCTTGCTAAAATAGTCAAAAATTGGAAGGATTATAGCAAAATGACCCCAACATTGCCTATTTGTTATCAACATCGTGATTTTATTATTATCAATAAGCCGGAAGGCTTGAGTGTGCATAAAGATGAGGCTGAAATCGGCTTAACGGAATTAGTGGCTCGCCAACTGAATGTAAAGCAGGTTTGGCTGGTTCACCGTCTGGATAAAATCACCTCAGGTTTACTGATTTTAGCGTTGAATAAAGAGGCGGCAGCAAGGTTTTACCATTTATTTGAACAGCATAAAATCTACAAAACCTATTGGGCATTAAGCGATAAAAAGCCGAAGAAAAAGCAGGGTAGAATTGTTGGCGATATGCAAAAAAGCAGAAATGGAGCGTGGAAATTATGCCACAGTAAGGAAAACCCGGCAGTAACGCAATTTATTTCTCATTCTGTTGAAGACTCGCTCAGGCATTTTATTTTGCAACCCAAAACAGGCAAAACTCACCAATTAAGAGTGGCAATGAAAAGTTTGGGCAGCCCGATTTTAGGTGATAAACTCTATTCAGGTAGCCAAGCCGACCGTGTTTATTTGCACGCTTATCAGCTTGATTTTGAATACGAAAATGAGAAAATCTCAGTGCAAGCCTTGCCGACAAGCGGTCATTTTTGGCAAAAAATTTGCAAATCCAATCACATCAAACACGGAGAATAGTATGAAACTTTGGTACTCAACCACCAGCCCTTTCGCCCGCAAAGCCCTTGCGGTGATTAAACACCACCAATTAGACGATAAAGTCGAAATGTTGCGGGTGACAAAAGCAATGGATCCAAATTCGCCACATAATCAAGATAACCCGTTAGGACGTATTCCTGCCCTACAACGCAACTGCGGACGTTGGCTTTTCGGTAGTTTGTTAATTAGCGAATATCTTGACCAAAAAGGCAATAACACTCCACTGTTACCTAAAGAGGGTAAACCTCGCTGGGCAGTGTTGGCATTACATAATTTGGCGGACGGCATTATGGAAAATACGATGCCAACTTTATTACAAGAACGTATGGCTCGCCCCGAGAATGAATGGTGGGTCAGCCGCCACGAGCAATTAATGGAACGCAATATCCGTTCGTTCAGACAATTAGAAGAGGCATTGCAAGAGTTTGGCACAGAGCTGAATTTAGGCACATTAACCGCAGTAGCATTAATTGACTGGTGGGCATTCCGCTTAGATAAGATAGGCTACGATCTTGCAAAAAATTACCCAAATTTAACCGCTTGGGCAGAGGAAATGAATAATAAATACGCCATTCTGGCAGAGACTAAGCCGAGCATGTAGAGATTTGACATAGAAAATAAAGGCATTGAGTTATAACTCAATGCCTTTATTTATGAGGAAATTGTTGTTCAATTTCTTGCAATACAGATAAAGGATCTAAATCTAACCCTTTGCAATAAGCGATAAATTCAAAAATATCTAATCTGCGATCTCCTGTTTCTACTTTTCCGATAAATGAGTAAAGAACGCCCATTTTTTCTCCTAATGTGCGTTGTGTTAGCCCTAGTTCCAAACGGCGTTTTAAGAATAGTTCTCTTAACCAAATATGCTCGCTGGAATGTATTGATAATCTAAGATTTTTCATTGCACCTATATTAGGTACAAATAATGTTGAACCTTTTTTAGGTTCATTATATAATTAATTTGTAGTTACATTACCACATTTTATAGGGAGAATAAGTATGCCTGATTTTATTATCGTCAGTGTAGTTGCACTCGTGATTTTACTATTAATATCATTATTTATTTAATCTATAGGTTTTTAAATTTATAAAAAAGCTAGCTTAATGATCATTGTTTTTTTGAGGTGTATAGTTCCCTTAAATGGCACAAGCGTGGACGCTTGCGCTATCTTGTAGAACCCTAGCGTAACATGGTCTCAAACTCCTCCTGAGCCTCCAACCATTGCATTTCAATTTCTTCAACCAGCCTTTTTGCCTCTAACTGTTTCGCAAGTGTTTCAGTTAGTTTTGCTTTATTTTCGGCTTCATAAATGTCGCTTTCGGTAAGCATTGCTTCGAGTTTATTTAATTTTTCGGTTGCTTTTTCTAACTCTTTTTCCAGTTGAGTAATTTTTTTCCGCAATGGGGCGGTTTGTTGGCGGCGCTCTGCCTCTAAGCGTTTTTGCTCTTTGCGTTGAGCTGCACTATTTTCATTGGTGCTAGAGCAAGCGGTCGAATTTGCCGAATCTTTTGCAAGTACGGATTTCGGCTCGTTGGCTAAGGCGTTTTGCTCATTGAGCCATTTTTGGTAATCGTCTAAATCACCTTTAAATTTTTCCACTTTGCGGTCGTGCACTAAATAAAATTCATTCACGGTGCTACGCAATAAATGGCGGTCGTGCGAAACCACCACTAGCGAGCCTTCGTAATAGGTCAGTGCATCAACCAGGGCTTGTCGCATTTCTAAATCTAAATGGTTGGTTGGCTCATCTAATAGCAGTAAATTCGGGCGTTGCCATACAATTAAGGCAAGCACTAAACGGGCCTTTTCTCCGCCGGAGAATGATTTCACAGCTTGTACCACTTTATCGCCTTTAAAATCGAAACCGCCTAAATAATTGCGTAATTCCTGCTCGGTTTTTTCCGGTGCGAGTTTTTGTAAATGCCAAAGTGGGCTTTCATCAAAACGTAGTGTATCCACCTGATGTTGGGCGAAATAGCCGAGTTGCACGCCTTTTGCCAGTTGAATTGAGCCGTTTTGGGGCGGAAGTTCGCCCGCCAATAATTTAATCAGCGTGGATTTCCCTGCACCGTTTCTCCCGAGTAAACCAATACGAGAGCCGGGAACCAAATTCAGTTTGACCGATTCCAACACCGTTTTTTCCGCATAGCCGGCACTGACTTTTTCCATCATTAATAACGGGCTAGGCAGTGCAAGCGGTGGGCGAAATTCAAATTCAAACGGCGAATCAGCATAGGCTGGGGCAATAAGCTCCATTTTTTCCAACGCTTTAATTCGGCTTTGTGCCTGTTTCGCTTTAGTCGCTTTGGCTTTAAAGCGATCGATAAAACTCTGCAAATGAGCAACTTTACGTTGCTGTTGCTGATAAGCGGCATTCTGCTGGGCGATTTTGGTCGCACGTTGAATCTCAAACGAGGTGTAATTGCCGGTGTATTCATTGAGCTTTTGATGTTCAATATGAATCACCCGATCGATAATCGGATCGAGAAAATCACGGTCGTGCGAAATTAACAATAAAGTGCCACGATAGTTACTCAGCCAACGCTCCAACCAAATAACCGCATCTAAGTCTAAGTGGTTGGTTGGCTCGTCAAGCAATAACAGATCGGAACGACAAATCAGAGCTTGTGCCAAATTTAACCGCATACGCCAGCCACCGGAGAAGGATTTCACCGGCAGTTGCAGTTGTTCGGTGCTAAACCCCAAGCCGTTAAGCAGGGTAGCGGCACGGGATTGAATTGTCCAAGCATCAATGGTATCAAGTTGAGTATGGATAATCGCAATGCGGTTGCCGTCATTCTTTTCATTTGCGATATCTAGCTCAGCCATAAGATGGGTATATTCCCGATCTCCTTGAATCACATAGTCTAACGCTGAAATAGCTAACGCAGGCGTTTCTTGATTTACCCACGAGATCGCCCAGTTTTTCGGCAACGATACATCGCCACCTTCAGGTTGTAATTCATTTTTCAGTAAGGCAAAAAGAGAGGATTTGCCACAGCCGTTTTTTCCCACCAAACCGACTTTCTGCCCGGTGTGAATGGTAACGGAGCTGTTATCAATGAGAACGGAATGCCCTCGTTTTAAAATTAAGTCTGTAAAAAAGATCATTGCAAGCGGTCTATTTTGTTAAAAATTTTGCGTATTTTAGCATAAAAAAGCAAAGCCATTGCTTTGTGAACTAAAATAAGAAATTCAGTTTAATTCAATATTCTGTGTTGAATTAAACTTAAAAAATAATTTAAATTAAGTTTAATTCAACATTATATATGAGGTTAAACTTGATTTAGGCTATTTTGGAGGAAAAATGATTTCTCGGCAAATGCAATCGCTGTTAAAACGACTCGTGGCGCAATTTCCTGCCGTTTTAGTGACAGGGGCAAGACAGGTTGGTAAATCGACATTGTTACAACATATTGGTGAGGGCTATCAATATATTACTTTTGATGACCCAATGTTGCTGGAGCTGGCTAAACAAAAATCTCGCCTGTTTTTTTAAACCATCAAGGCAAGCTTATTTTAGACGAAGTACAGTATGTGCCTGAAATTTTTGCGTTATTAAAGTTAGAAATTGATAAAAAACAGCAAAACGGTTTGTTTTTACTTTCGGGGTCGCAAGCCTTTGAATTAATGCAGAATGTGAGTGAAACACTTGCCGGTCGTATTGCTATTTTAAAATTACAAGGGCTTTCGTTGCGTGAAATTTTAGGGGTGAAGTTCGATCAACCTTTTTTACCGACAACCGACTATTTGTTAGCTCGGGAGCAAGAATTAAAATCACCGGAGAACATCTGGCAGCTTATCCATAAAGGCGATATGCCTCGTTTATATGCACAAGAGGTGGATTGGGAGATTTATTATCGCTCTTATGTAGCGACCTACATTGAGCGAGATGTTCGCCAATTAACCAATATTGCCAGCACAACGGATTTTACCCGTTTTATGGTCTCTATTGCCTCTCGTAGTGGTGAGCTACTCAATTACAGTAATATTGCTCAAGAAGTTGGAGTATCGAATGAAACGATTAAACGTTGGGTCGCCATTTTGCAGACTTCCGGCATTATCTATTTGCTCCAGCCATACCACAACAATCATTTGAAACGGGCAATTAAGACCCCAAAAGTGTATTTTCTAGACACCGGGTTAATGGCGTATTTAACCAAATGGCTTACCCCCGAAACTATTGCTCAAGGGGCAAAAAGCTGGCAGTTCTTTGAAACCTTTGTGGTAAGCCAAATTATAAAATCCTTTCATAATCAAGGAATTGAGCCGCCGATTTATTTTTACCGTGATACTAACCAGAAAGAGATCGACTTAATTATTGAATATGATCGCACGCTTTATCCGATAGAAATTAAGGTCACGGCAAGCCCAACCAAAAAAATGGCAAAAAGTTTTGACTTGCTAAACTCAGTTTCTAGTGAATGGAAATTAGGGCAGGGAGCGATTATTAACCAATATCCGACCAAACTTTATTTAAGTGAAAATTTGGTAGCGTTACCGGTGAGCTATCTGTAAGAAAAAGCCGTGCAAGCGGTTGTTTTATGCTAAAATTTTGCAAATTATCAAGATAACAGGAGAGAATATGTTTGATTCATTAGCGGTACAATTTGTGGTTTTATGGGCGGTGATCGACCCGATTGGTTCTGTTCCTGTTTATTTGGCAAAAACCATTGGTTTGCCGATTGAAGCACGGCGTAAAATTGCACTAAATGCGGTCTTGATTGCCGCCGGTATTTTGATTTTCTTCCTTATCGGTGGGCAAGTGCTGTTAGAATCAATGCAGATTCCGTTACCTGCATTCCAAGCGGCAGGCGGCTTAGTGCTGTTGTTATTTGCTTTAACGATGATTTTTGGCGAAAGCAAGCCCGAGCAAGAAATGCGGATCAGCAGTAATCTGAATGAATTGGCGGTTTATCCGCTAGCTGTACCGTCGATTGCTTCTCCCGGGGCGATGATGGCAATCGTATTATTAACCGACAATCACCGTTTTCATATCGGCGATCAAATTATCACCGCCGGCATTATGCTTTTGGTACTCTTTATTACCTATTTGTTGCTATTAGCGGCAAACCGTATTCAGCACCTTATTGGTAATGCAGGGGCTGCGATTATCAGCCGAGTGATGGGGTTAATTCTGGCTGCGATTGCGGTGAATAATCTGTTGATTGGCGTACGGGATTTCTTTGTACAAATTAGCTAAACGTTGAATAGGTAGGAAATTATGGCACTTTTGGCTTTGAGTGATGCGTTAGATAATATGCTTGCTCGTTTATCGACACCTAAATTGGTGGAACAACTTCCGTTAAATGAGTGTGCTAACCGAGTGTTGGCAGAGGATATTTTTTCCCCGATTAATGTACCGAATTTTGATAATTCGGCGATGGACGGCTACGCGGTTCGTATTTCAGATTTAGCACAAAATTTAACCTTGAATGTGGCTGGTAAAGCCTTTGCCGGTAACCCGTTTAACGGCGAAATAAAGGCAGGCGAATGCGTGCGGATTATGACGGGAGCATTAGTGCCACAGGGCGTTGATGCCGTTGTAATGCAAGAGGAAACTACGTTAAATTCCGATGGCTCTGTAACCTTTAACCATATTCCAAAATTAGGCAGTAACATTCGCCGCATTGGGGAAGATGTTAAACAGGGGGCATTGGTCTTGAAAAAAGGCTCATTATTGAATGTAGCCAGTTTACCGTTGCTAGCTTCACTCGGTATTGCTTCTGTGCCTGTTTTTGTAAAATTAAAAGTGGCAATTCTTTCAACCGGCGATGAATTAACCTCAGTTGGCGAGCCTTTGAGTGAGGGAAAAATTTACGACACCAACCGTTTTGCGGTGCGTTTAATGCTGGAAAAACTCAACTGCGAGATTTTAGATTTTGGGATTTTGCCTGATGACCCAATTCTGTTTGAGCAAACTTTCAGGCAAGCCCAACAGCAAGCCGATGTGTTGATTACCAGTGGCGGCGTATCTGTGGGAGAGGCAGATTTTACCAAAGATGTACTGGAAAAATTAGGCGAAATCGGTTTCTGGAAAATTGCGATGAAGCCGGGCAAGCCTTTTGCATTCGGTAAATTAGAACAGGCTTGGTTTTTTGGGCTGCCGGGCAACCCTGTCTCTGCATTAGTGACTTTCTACCAATTAGCGCAACCGGCGTTAGCCAAACTTTCGGGTTTATCGACAGATAAAATTGCAAAATTAACCCAAAATCTAACCGCTTGCAGTGCCGGAAAATTGAAAAAAGCGGTCGGTCGCCAAGATTTCCAACGGGGCTATTACTATGCCAATGAAAAAGGTGAGTTAGAAGTTCGTGCAGTTGGCACGCAAGGCTCACATATTTTCAGCGCTTTTAATGAAAGTAACTGTTTTATTGTGCTAGAAGCAGAACGAGGCAATGTTGATGCTGGGGAAAAAGTCACTATTCAGCCGTTTAATTCGCTGATGTATTAATGAATTAAGATAGCGCAAGCGTCCACGCTTGTGCTAGCAATAAAAATATAGGCACAAGCGTGGACGCTTGCGCCATCGTTTACTCTTTAGGTGTAAAAATGGAACTTACCGATCACGAAATGCTACGTTATAATCGCCAGATTATCCTAAAAAGCGTGGATTTTGACGGGCAGGAAAAGTTAAAAGCCAGCCGAGTGTTGATTGTCGGTTTAGGTGGTTTGGGCTGTGCGGCATCGCAATACTTAGCTTCTGCCGGCGTTGGGCATTTGACTTTGGTGGATTTTGATCTGGTCTCACTTTCTAATCTGCAACGCCAAATTTTACATACCGATGCGACTATCGGGCAGCCAAAGGTGGAATCTGCCAAAGCTCGATTAGCGGCGATTAATCCGAACATTCAGATTGAAACTATCAATCAGCGATGTTCCGATGAGCAGTTAGCCAAGCTGATTGCAAATGTAGATTTAGTGCTGGATTGTACCGATAACGTTACTGTGCGTAATCAGTTAAATTTGCAATGTTTTAAGCAAAAACGACCGCTTGTTTCCGGTTCGGCAATTCGATTTGAAGGGCAGGTGAGTGTATTTTGTTATCAAGAACAAGAACCGTGCTATGAATGTTTAAGCAGGTTGTTTGGTGATGCGACTTTAAGTTGTGTTGAAGCGGGGGTCATTGCTCCGATTGTTGGCATCATAGGCAGTATTCAAGCGTTGGAAGCAATTAAAGTGCTACTTAATATCGGCAGAACTCTTTCCGGAAAATTGTTAATGATTGACGGCTTGCATTTTTCTGTCAGAGAAATGGCATTACCTAAGCAAAATAACTGTCCGGTTTGTACCTCTTATTAAGTATTTTTCTCATACTTATTGGCGAAAAAATGTCAAGAAATGTAAAAAATGAACGACAGTTTATTTTTTTTATTTGACGGCTAAAACGTTTTAGCCTATTATTTACACCGTTAATTCCTCCTTAGTTCAGTCGGTAGAACGGTGGACTGTTAATCCATATGTCGCAGGTTCGAGTCCCGCAGGAGGAGCCAAGATTTTATTTTTCTTTTGTTCTTGTTTTATTTGTCTCCTTTTATAAAACAGTAATTCAAACCTCCAGAATTAGAACAAAAGTTTTACCCCACTTATTTTAAGTGGGGCTTTTTTTATTTTATAACTCATCAAAATATTCATCTCCCCAAGTCTCTTCTGCTAGCTTGAGTAAATTTGCAAAATCTTGGAAAGAAGGTACCGCTTGTGTTTCTTCTAATTTGACTTGTGCCGAAATTAATTTTTGTCTAAGCGACTCATACCATTCCAATAATGATAAAGATAACGGTGATCTTGCCCGTTTTCCAAGCCAATATAACCCTTGAAACGGAATAGAAATGGCGAAAACAGCAGTAAGTACCGAATTGGCTAAAATAGATTGGGTCGGATCGGTAAAGCAATATTGCCAAACTAATGCAAAGCAAGCAAAAGCAGGCATTACTTTAGAGGAAAATTTTACCAAGCGAATAATGTGGTAATCTGGCATAAAATTGGCTAATTTTTTCTGATTCGGCAGAGTGTTGAGGTAACGCTGTCCTGCATCAAATAAGCTTAACATAGGATTATCTCTTTCAAATTTTTCTTTTATTTTAGCTAACTGATTAAAATCTACAATAGGTTAATGCAGTTTGGCTCAAGCCTTGCTATACTTCACAACAAAATATTTACAATCTATTGAAGGGTATTTTATGTCAATTAAATTTGTCGATTTATTGCAGCAAAGTTGGAACTTTATGCGTAATCAACAAGCATTTTCACTGTTTGCCATTGTCACCATTGTGGTTGTGCAGTTGGTTTTTATTTTAGTGTCGCCAAATTCGCCTGAGCTAATGGTGGAGTCGCAACCGCAACAACTTCAAATTGATGCCTCTAAAATGGTGTCTATACTATTGCCAACTATTTTATTAGGTGTTGTCAATCTTTTGATCAATGTCTTAATGATTTTCAATATCCAATCGATTAACGATGGCAATTATCGTCAATTTTTCCAAAATGCAGGAAACGCATTAAAGCACTTCCTACCTGTGCTGTTGTTACAATTTGTGATGGTGTTACCGCTTTCTCTCGGTGCATCTTTTGCAATGGCATCGCCTGAAACAGTGATTATTGCATTGCCGGTGTTGGTAGTCGGTTTTTATTTTTTTATCAAATTATCGTTAGTGATTTATGCTTATTTATTGGAGAAACCGCAGAAAAGTCTATCGGAAAGTATTAAATTTACGCTTCAATTATCACGTGGAAAAATGCTACCGCTGATTTTATTTTGTGTGATTTCTTATTTATTACCGGGGATGTTATCTCGTTTGTTCACAGTGTTTGGTAATGACTTTATTGGCATATTCATTACCATTGTTTTAAGTGCGGTAATTAACGTCTTTATGGCGATTTTCAGCTTCCGCTTTTACCAAGTTTACCGCCAAATGCCGGCAGTGCGTTAGGAGTATCAATGAAACAGTTACTTGAATTTATTCCGCTGATTCTGTTTTTTGTCGTGTATAAAATGAGCGGTATTCAGATGGCGTCTATCGCATTGGTTATCGCTACAATCGTGCAAATGATCGCCTTAAAAATGCTCTACGGCAAAATTGAAAAACAGCAAATTATTATGGGTGGCTCGGTGGTCTTTTTCGGCTTACTGAGTGCCTATTTTAATGAAGTTAAATATTTACAATGGAAAGTAACCATTGTTTACGCTCTGTTTGCATTGGTGCTATTAGTGAGCCAATTTGTGTTCAAAACACCATTAATCAAAAAATTATTAGGCAAAGAAATTCAGTTGCCTGAAGCAGTGTGGAATAAAATAAACTTCGGTTGGGCAGTATTCTTTCTGATTTGTATGCTGCTGAATATTTATATCAGTCAATATTTATCGGAAGAGATTTGGGTTGATTTCAAATCCTTTGGCATTATTGGCTTAACCTTAGTCGCAACGGTTATTACCGGTTTCGTCCTTTACCCTTACTTAAAAGATGCTGAAAAGCAGGAACAAAAAAATGAAAGATAAACCCTATGGAAAAGCCCCGGAAGGGAAACTGATTTTAAGAACTTTGGCAATGCCGTCAGATACTAACGCCAATGGCGATATTTTCGGCGGTTGGATTATGTCGCAGATGGATTTAGGCGGTGCAATTTTAGCCAAAGAGTTGGCAAAAGGTAGAGTCGTTACGGTAACGGTAGATAAAATGATTTTCCACCGCCCGATTTCAGTCGGTGATGTGGTCTGCTGCTACGGCAAGTTAATGCACATAGGGCGTTCTTCGATGCAAGTGAAAGTCGAGGTCTTTATCAAACAAGTTTATGAGGGCAATCGCGAACGTTATCTCGTAACCGAAGCCTTATTTACCTATGTAGCGATTGATAAAGAAGGCAAACCGCGTGCTGTGCCGAGAGAAAATAACCCCGAATTAGACGAAGCATTATCGCTAATTGATTTAACCCCTGAAAAACAAGGAGAATAGTATGTATTATGTTATCTTTGCCCAAGATAATCCCAATATGTTGGAAAAACGTTTAGAAGTTCGCCCGGCTCATTTGGCTCGTTTGGAAAAATTACAGGCAGAAGGTCGATTATTAATCGCAGGGCCTAACCCGACTGAAGACGGCTCAAGCGTAACCGGTTCAACTGTAATTGCAGAGTTCAACTCACTTGAAGAAGCTCAACAATGGGCAAGCCAAGATCCTTATGTGGAAGCCGGTGTGTATGGCGATGTGATTATTAAACCGTTTAAAAGAGTGTTTTAATTTTTTCTCCCCTCTTTAGAAAAGAGGGGCTGGGGGAGATTTGATTACGATATTAATGTTTCGTATGAGAGTAAAATTACCTCTGCCAAATCTCCCCTAAGCCCTCTTTGCTAAAGAGGGGAATTGATCGAGCGTAAAATTCTATCTATTTTCAATTTTGAGCCTAAATTTATGCTTACCACCCTAATTCCCTTATCCCAACTCAATTTACCGCCCAATTTGCAAAATTCTGAGCAAATTCAACCGCTTGTGACGGCGATTTCGCTTTCCAATTTCGTGCATCAAACCTTGCAAAAACAGCCGGATTTACTGGCAGAATGGCTTGCCAAGTTTCCTACGCCTGATGATTGCTGCAATTATACTGAGCGTTTAGCAAAAATATTAGCAAGAGTGGAAAATGAAGAAATGTTGGGGAGGGTTTTGCGGCAATTTCGCCACCGTGAATTGGCTCGTCTGAGCTTTATTCAGTCAAATAAATTAGCGACGGTAGAATTGGTATTTCAGCATTTGTCGGATTTAGCCGAGAGCCTGATTCTAGCCGCTCGAGATTGGTTGTTTCAGCGTTGCTGTGCCGAATATGGCACGCCAAAGAACACTCTTGGCGAAACACAAGAACTGCTGATTTTAGGTATGGGCAAATTGGGCGGACGAGAGCTTAATTTTTCTTCCGATATTGACCTGATTTTTACCTACCCCGATATTGGTGAAACCGAAGGTGGACGCAAACCGATTGAAAACAGCAAATTTTTTACCCGAATGGGGCAGCGGTTAATTAAAGTATTAGATGAGATCACCGCTGATGGTTTCGTGTATCGTACCGATATGCGACTTCGCCCCTTTGGTGATAGCGGAGCCTTGGTGCTGAGTTTTACTGCAATGGAAGATTATTACCAAGAGCAAGGGCGTGATTGGGAACGTTATGCGATGATTAAAGCAAAAATTTTAGGCGAGGATAGCCAAAATTTAAATCATCGCTATTTAAAGCAAATGCTCCGCCCTTTTGTTTACCGCCGTTATCTGGATTTCAGTGCAATCCAATCGTTGCGTGAAATGAAAGAAAAAATCAGCCGTGAAGTGGTTCGCCGTAATTTAACCGATAATATTAAATTTGGTGCCGGTGGGATTCGGGAAGTGGAGTTTATCGCCCAAACTTTCCAAATGATCCGTGGCGGGCGAGATAAAATTTTACAAGAACGTAGCCTGTTAAAAGTGCTACCACGCTTGGCAGAATTAAATTTATTAACCCAAACGCAGGTGGAAACGCTCCACAATGCCTATATTTTTTACCGTCAAATTGAAAATGTATTACAAGCGATTGACGATAAACAAACTCAAACCCTACCCACTGATGAAGCCTCGCAAGCCCGCCTTGTATTTGCTTGCCAAAGCTATTATCAGCAAGATCTATATAGCGAAAAAACGCATTGGGTGGAGCATTCCTTTAACGATTGGCAACAATTTATGGCAGTATTGAGCCAATATCAACAAGCAGTACGCCAGATTTTTAATGAAATTATCGGTGAAGAGGAAACACAAGCCAACTGCAATCCGGTTAATGAAAAATTAGCCGAATGGAAAGACATTTTGCACTATAACATTCGCCTTGAAGATTTATCCGCAGTGCTAAAAGGTTATCCAAAGGTTGCAGAAAATGATTATACGGAGATTTTCCGTCACTTTTCTACTACCTTTCAAGATTGGGTAAAACGCCCGATTGGGGTAAGAGGGCGAGAGGTGCTACGCAATTTAATGCCTAGAATTGCCGACAGCATTTTTAAAGGTGAAGATCATTTATTGTTATTGCCTCGCGTGTTGAATATTGTCGATAAAATCACCACCCGAACTACCTATTTGGAATTAATGCTCGAAAAAGAGCAGATTCTGCCTCAACTTTTAGCATTGTGTAGTAAGTCGGTTATGATTGCGGAACAGATAGCTCGATATCCAATGCTACTTGATGAGCTGATGAGCCATAGAGGCTTAACCGACGTGCAGGCTTTTGAAAAATATCAATCTGCCTTGCAGGATTATTTAATCCGCATTCCTGAAGAAGATGAAGAAGCACTGATTGATGGCTTACGTCAGTTCAAACAAACCCAAATTTTACGCATCGCCGCTGCTGATATTTTAGGCGTGCTGCTGGTAATGAAGATCAGCGATCATCTTACTTACTTAGCAGAAGCGATTATTAATGCGGTGGTAAATATGGCGTGGAAGCAAGTCAGCCAACGCTTTGGTGTGCCGGAACATTTAGAGGCTGATGAAAAAGGGTTTGCAGTTATTGGCTACGGCAAGCTAGGCGGGATTGAACTGGGCTATAATTCAGATCTCGACTTGGTTTTCTTGCATAATGCCCCAGAGGATAGCCAAACTGTTGGCGGTAAAAAAGAGATTTCAAGCCATCAATTTTACTTAAAATTGGCTCAAAAAATTAACTCGATTTTTAACCTTAATACCAGTGCCGGCGTACTATATGAAGTGGATATGCGACTTCGCCCATCAGGCGAGGCTGGGCTTTTAGTCAGCACTTTCAATGCCTACGAGCATTATCAAAAAAATGAAGCGTGGACGTGGGAAAGCCAAGCCCTCGTGCGGACAAGATGTGTATTTGGGGCGGAAAACCTCAAACAAGCCTTTGAAAAAATCCGCCAAAGCACGCTTGCTCAGCCTCGTGCAAGCGGTCAATTACGCCAAGAAATTTGCGAAATGCGACAGAAAATGTACCAACATTTAAGCTCGCATTCAGCCGAGCAATTTCATATTAAACAAGATCAAGGAGGTATTACCGATATTGAATTTATCGCCCAATATTTGGTATTAGCCCACAGCCACCAACACCCGAAAATGGCAGTATGGTCGGATAATGTCCGAATTTTCGACAGCGCAGTAGAATGCGGTATTTTAAGTTCCGAACAAAGCGAACAGCTACAACATTGCTACACCGCACTGCGTAACAAAATCCACCACCTAAACTTATTACGCAAAGACAGCGTGGTGGACGCAAGTGAATTTACCACCGAGCGAGCATTTGTGCGGGAAATGTGGCAGAGGTTATTAGCATAAATTTAGGGCGTACATTGCACGCCCTAATATAGATTACGCCGTTTCGGTGAT
This sequence comes from Mannheimia haemolytica, assembly GCF_004342115.1. Lineage (GTDB taxonomy): Bacteria > Pseudomonadota > Gammaproteobacteria > Enterobacterales > Pasteurellaceae > Mannheimia > Mannheimia haemolytica. The sequence goes on from NZ_SMAC01000016.1 coordinate 31,085, forward strand.
AGCGAACTCTCCGGCGATCTCTTCCGCTTGTTGCAACACAAACTCAATCGCTTCCGCCTGTAAATCGGGCGGGTATTTATAGGTACGCAGAGCAATGCGGATTAAGGTTCGCATTTTGGCACGAACCGAGTCTTTATATTGCCAATCTACGGTGACCGATTTGCGTAATTTATCGGTAATGTCTTTGGCAAGTTTCATCAATACCTCATCGCCCATTTCCCGCACCGCACTTTCATTACGTGCCAAAGCATCATAAAACGCCATTTCCGCAGGGCTTAGTCCCAACGCTTCCCCTCGTTTTTGGCGGGCTTCAAACTCTTTGGCGAGGGCGATCAGCTCTTCTAAAATTTCCAATACGCTTAAATTGTGGTTGTGGTATTGGTTCATCGCCTCTTTGAGTTTCTGTTCAAATGCTTTTTTTGTGGCAAGATTGGCACCGCTTTGCTCTCGCAGTTGTGAGGCAAGATAACGCTCCATTGCTGATAGCCACAAATCTTTGGTTGGGCTGTTTTTTACTGTTTCCAAAAACTCATCAGAAAGCAGGTTGATGTTTGGGCGGTCTTTTTTCAGCAAATCAAATAAATCCACCACACCATCCGACTGTACCGCACGATTCATCAAGGCGGTAAGCTGCAACAAGCGGTCATTTTCGCTCGAAGAATTGCGAGGAGCGGTGCTGTTTTTGATAATGGTGGCACGCACTGCATCATAAAACGCCAGTTCCTGTTTATAGGGTTCAACTGCTTTTAATGCCCCACACAAAGCATAACCTTTTTTCGCCAAGCGTACCGATTGCAAAAAGGCGTTTTTGCGTGGGGTTTTGTCTTTGGCAGTGTTATCAGGTGGCTGAATGCGGTCTAGGGCAAGAATATGGTTGGCTGATGTCAAAATCGCATTGAGCAGTTTAGGCGGTTCGCTGATTTGCAACATTTTGGCAATATCAACCGCTTGTCCGTCAATCGGTGTGGCAAATTGCCCACGAATGACCGTGATATGTTCCACCATTTTTTCCAGCACCGCTGAAATGTCCCGCACCGGCTTTTCTTTGCCGCCTGCGTTGGTGTACTGCTTCATCGCTTTTTCCAGCTCATCGGTCAAGCCCACATAATCCACAATCAAGCCGCCATTTTCACGGCTTTTGTTGCGAAATACCCGATTTACCCGAGCGATTGCCTGCATCAGGTTGTGTCCGCTCATTGGTTTATCAATGTACATTGTGTTACAGCAGGGCGCATCAAAGCCTGTCAGCCACATATCCCGCACAATCACGATGTTGAGCGGATCGTCTGGGTCTTTAAAGCGTTTTTCTAAGGTTTTCTTATCCTGATTGTGTTTTTGCCACTCGGCAGGGTCGCTGGCATTACTTGTCATCACAATTTTAATGCTGCCTTGAAGCACATCGTTTGAGTGCCATTCTGGACGAAGTGCGGTGATTTTTTCGTACAATTTCACGCAAATGGCACGGCTCATCACCACAACCATCGCCTTGCCGTCTTGCTGTTTGGTACGCTCATCGTAATGGGCAATAATATCTTCCGCCATTTTTTGCAAACGGCTATCCACGCTGTGCAGTTTTTCACGCAGGCGGAAGTTATAGCTGTTTTCATCGTCATCAATCAGTTGTTGTGCCTCTTCCATCACTTTGGTAAACTCGCCACTTTCGCCTAAGCTGATTTGGCGTGGCTCATAAATAATCGGCACGGTTGCCCCATCTTCCACCGCATCTTCAAAATCATAAATCGAGACATATTTACCGAAGACTTCTTGGGTGTCTTTGTCATCAAGTTCAATCGGCGTGCCTGTAAAACCAATAAAAGAAGCATTCGGCAATGCACTGCGTAAATGCTTGGCGTAACCCTCACGATACTCGCCTTTGTGGTTGATTTTTTGGCTAAAACCATATTGCGAACGGTGTGCTTCATCGGTAATCACAATGATGTTTTCCCGCTCGTTTAACACTGGGTGGGCAAGCTCGCCCTCCATTAAGCCAAATTTTTGAATGGTGGTAAAAATTACACCGCCTGCTGAACGACTGGCAAGGGCAGAGCGGAGTTCGTCTCGCCCATCGGCTTGGATAGGCGTTTGTTTGAGCAATGCCTCACCACCGCAAAAAGTGGCGTAAAGCTGACCGTCTAAATCGTTGCGTTCGGTGACTAACACCAAAGTTGGATTTTTCAGGCAGCCTTGGCTTAATACTTTACCTGCATAAAACAGCATCGAAAGCGATTTGCCCGAGCCTTGCGTATGCCAAAACACACCGATTTTGCGGTTGCCTGTGGTGGCAAGCAAGGTGCAATCCACCGCTTCATTCACGCCATAAAACTGATGATACGCCCCGATTTTCTTAATCAAACGGTTTTTGCCGTCCCGTTCAAACACCACAAAATTCTGCACATAATCCAGTAGATTTTTGGGGTTCATCACGCCTTGCAGTAGGGCGGTGAGTTCATCTTCAAACACAATGCGTTTGTTCTGATTTTTTTCATCAACCACACGCCAAGGGGTAAAACGGTCGAAATCGGCGGTCAGCGAACCGATACGGGCGACAATGCTGTCTGAAATCACGAGTGCCTGATTAAACACAAACAAATCAGAAATTTCATCTTTATAGGTTTGCAGTTGGGCAAACGCCTTGCCGATGTCGGCATTTTCTTTGAGCGGATTTTTCAGCTCAAATACCACCAGCGACAAGCCATTGACAAAGCCAATCAAATCAGGAATGCGTTTGCCTTTTTTACCGCCAATATCCAGCTGATTGACAATGCGAAAATCGTTATTTTCTGGACGCTGAAAATCAATCAGCTGCACCACATCAGACACCTGCTCACCGTCCAACTGATAAGTGATTTTGACCCCATTTCTTAGCCAATCATAAGCCTGACGATTACGCTCCGCCAAATCACTACTTTCCGCACGGCACACCTGTGCCACCACATTTTCCACCTCACAAGCGGGCAAATTCGGGTTGAATTTTGCAATCGCTTCGGCAAGCAGCGGCTTTAATACCACCTCAGTGGCTCGCTCCCGCCATTCGTGTTCTAAACCTGCCAAAATCGTTTTGCCGTAGGTGTAGTCCCAGCCCAAGCCTTGCAAAGTCGCAATGGCGGATTGTTCAATGGTGTTTTCGTTGATGCCTAGCATTGTGGGTTCTCCGTGAAAATAATGTTTATGGCTGAAAATCTAATGTGAATAATTTATCTAACATATTTTCTATTTGTTCTTTATTCATGTTGGTTTGAGATAGGATTCTACGCCATGCAATTTTGATTTTTGCTTTAATTTCATCTCGTGTTTGCCAGTCAGTTACCATATTGGTTTTTAGAATATTGAGTAACTTATTGGCTATTTGTTCTAGGTCTGCATCAGGAAGAGCTAGATAAGGTATTAATAATTCCTTAATATTATTAATAGAGCTATTGTTTGTAAGAGTAGGGATACTACCTTCGTTATTTGCAAGAGTTGGAGACTCCCAATGATTTGGCGTTGAACTATCAATAATTTTTTGGTTTTTGTTATATGGCTGAAATTCAGAAAGTAGATTGCAATAGTCAGCAGCCCCCATTAAATCAGGAAATAAATTGGCGTGATGAATATTCATTTGTCGCAAAGACAAAATGCAATCACTTTGAATGTCTGGTGTGTTTAAAATATAAATTTTTCAGAGATATTTTGCTATTTCTTGTTCGAATGACTCATCAGAGAGAAATTCACTTTCGTTCTGCTCCGCAATAGAATCTACAATTAAAGATTCTATCGATTTTCCTGCTTCTGCTTTAATAAATAAACCTGCTTGATTGACCAATCTCCCATACATATCCACTTTGGGATCAACAAAGGTAACAAAGTTAGAAAGTAACTTCTTATTTGCAATATAAACAACTCGGTATTCATTTGGCTTTTCAGCTTTAACATCTTTGCGTGAAAAAGCAAAAAATAATGAGACATAAGGAGAATATGTCCAATCCAATAAAGGTGTATTCAATCCATAATGTTGCCCAATTGCCCAAATTTCATCATCATCTTCATTAAGCAATAAAGTATAATCTTTAATCCGACCTCGAATGGCTTTTTTAAAGTTATTAAGCTGATTTTCCATCAATTCTTTAGTAAACAAGCCATTATCACTATTTCTGGCAATATTGGGCATTAGTCCCCAATCATATCGGCGTTGCCCTCTAAAAATGAGTTCAGAAATATTTTCTTGGAAAAAATTTGTAGAAAGTAAATCAATAAACTTTTTCCAGCCATTTACTCTTAATAAAGGGACACGACTATTTATCTCATCGTTTTTAGAGACAAAAATAGGTTCGCCACTTTGCCATTCTTTGATTTCATCAAAGTAACTAGAAGATAATTCTTCGTTATTCATTGAATAACTCTCCATTTAATAATTTAGGTAGTAACTCATCTCTTATCTTGGTTAAGTTATTATTTTGAATAATATTTTCTTTTATCTTATTAAAAATACCTTCAATATATTCATTAAAGTGATTAATAACTAGATCTGATGGTTCTAAAATTTCCATCTCTTTTATCATTTTTGAATTGACTGCCGTTGCGATTGATGATGTACTTCCTAGATTATTAAAATCAAAATTTTTTAAGTAGCAGTATAAAAACTCTGAGCTTAGATTTGATGAGCTAGGAATTTTAAAATGAGCAATAGCTTCGTTAGTAGTTGTTTCTTTTGTCGTAATTGAAACTCTACCAACGGTTAATTTAAAACTCAAAATTACAGTATTTTCAGGAATTCTTTTAATATTAAATTTATCTACGGCTTCAACTTTGAGGTATTCGCTACTTTCCGTAATAAACAATCCCTGATTTCCCATATCTTTAATAGAAATCCATTCTGTATCATTTGCATTATCAGAAAACCATTCACTCTCTTTTCTTGGTGGGGTTTTCCCAATGCCAACATCAAATAAATTGTCTGCTTGATTGAATTTCCAGCCAATAGGTAACCCTTCATCTCCAAACTCACTTGGGAAGGCATCGGCGATTTCCCAAAGCTCTTGGTATTCGGTTTGGCTTAGGTCTTCAATCGCTTTGCCTGAAAAGACCGCCATTGCTGATAAATTGGCTTCATCGCTGGTTTTGCCGTCCAAAATCGCTTGGGCTTTGGCTCGTACAGGGTCAAAATCCACAAACCAACTTTTAAAAATCGCCTGAGCAATGGCTTCTAAGGTTTGGTTGGTTTGGGTGTTGAGTTGGATTTTTTCTTCCAATATCATTAAATATTGAGCAATTAGTTTTTGGGTTTGCAAGTCTGGCTTCTCAAACTCGAAATCTAGTATTTTGCTAGGGGAAGTATGATGAACAGTTGCACCAGTAGCTGTACTTAATATTTGATGTCTGTATTCTTTCGTACGCATCAAAAAATACAAATACTCTTTATCTAGTTCGTTATCTAAAAATTCAACCAAGCCTATCCTTTGGTTATGCAACATTTTTTTGCCTGAAATATTTGGCACTAATGCTGGGTATCCCAATGTATCGGCTTGCTTGCTTAAATCCGTCATTGTTACAATTAAATCATTTGGCTGTAAAATGTATTTTTCAGGTATTTCTCCTGTATAATATTTGAACTTATCTGATTTAAAACCGCCACCAATAGAAAAATTAACTGGCGTAATCAAACAGTTGGCATTTTCTTCTGTTGTGATGAATTCACCTTTAAATGCAAATCCGTGTTTAATGGAAATAAAATCGGATAGTTTACTCATCTTAAAACCCCAACCCTTTTAAATTTGCCACAATCTTTTCTTCCAATGCTCGCCCTTGTCTAAATTGTTCATTTAAAAGTGCGGTTAGTTCTTGCATTTTTTGAGCAAACGGTACGCCGTCATCTTCTTCGACTGCCGCTCCTACATATCGCCCAGCCGTTAGCACAAAGTCATTTTTGGCGATTTCGTCCAGCGTGGCACAATAACAAAACGCAGGGATATTTTCGTAGCCGTCCTGTTTTTGCCAGTTGTGGTAGGTGTCGCTGATTTTGGCAATGTCATCAGCGGTAAAATCACGCAAGACACGGTCTTTCATATAGCCGATTTGGGTAGCGTTGATAAACAGCACCTCTTTTTTTCTGGCTTTGGCTTTATTGATAATCCAAATGCAGGCAGGGATTTGGGTGTTGGTGAATAGCTGATTGGGCAGGGCAATCATCGCTTCGACAAGGTCGGCTTGCACGATGTTTTTGCGAATGTCGCCTTCGCCTGAGGTTTGGCTACTCATTGAGCCGTTGGCGAGCAGGAGTGCCATTTTGCCTTTGGGGGAGAGGTGGTAAATCATATGTTGCAGCCACGCAAAGTTGGCGTTGCCTTGCGGCGGTGTGCCGTATGCCCAGCGTGGGTCGTTTGCTAGGCTTTCACTCCACCACGCTTTTTGGTTAAAGGGGGGATTTGCCATCACAACATCCATTTTTTTGTCGATGTGCAAAGGGTTTAGTAGGGTATCTTCGGGCTTGTCGCCAAAGTCAAAGGGAATGCCACGAATCGCCATATTCATCACCGCCAGTTTGCGGGTGTTGGGGTTGGATTCTTGCCCATAAACCGAAATGGCGTTGCGGTTGCCTTGATGTGCCTGAATAAAGCGGTCAGCCTGCACAAAAAATCCGCCGCTGCCCATTGCAGGGTCATAAATCCGCCCTGAATAGGGTTTGAGCATTTCAACAATCAGGGTAACAATGGATTTGGGCGTGAAGTATTGACCGCCTTTTTTGCCTTCAGCTAGGGCAAATTGTCCAAGAAAGTATTCATAGACGTGCCCTAAAATGTCTTTGGCTTGCAGATGCACAGGTTCGCCATTGTGCATAGGCTGGGTGAAATTGGTGCGTGAGAACAGGTCAATTAAGCCTGTGAGCATTTCATCAGGCACGCCAAAGCCGGCAATGCGTTGGAGTACGCCTTTGAGTTTGGGGTTTTCCCGTTCGATGGCTTCAAAGGCATCATCAATCAAGCGGCTGACACCTTTAAATTTGTCTCCCCAAGGCAATTCATCGCCAAGATTGAGTTTGCTTAATGATTTGATGTTGTCCCAGCGGGCTTGCTCCGGCACCCAAAAGATGTTTTCGGCAGCGTAGTAATCTCTCTGTTCCAACTCTTCGGCAAGAATTTGGCTAAATTCTTGTTCGTCAAATAGTGCAGGGTCAAGATAGAGTTCGCTTTCGGGGGTGGTAAGCTGGGTTTTTAGCTTGGCTTGGAAATCGGTAAAGCTGTCGGAGATGTATTTTAGGAAGATAAAGCCAAGAACGATGTGTTTGTAGTTGGCGGCATCGAGGTTTTTACGCAGCTTGTCGGCGGCTGTCCAGAGGGTTTGGTCGAGATCGTTTAAAAAGGCTTGACTGACCGTATTGTCAAGAGCAGGTCGTGCAGTGTTATTTGGCATAGTGGTTCCTTTTGGATGTATCAATACTAAAATGACCTGTATTTTAGCAGATTTACGGATAATCGAGGAACTGATAACATTTAAAAATTAGCGTTTTGCAAAATTTTCCAAAAAAAGACCGCTTGTTAGGCTATAATAGCCGTAATAGAGGAGAAGGTGTATGGAATATCAATTTACCCATAGTATTCACGGGGTGGTGGCAAAATGTTCAATGGATCACGAAGCATTTGCCCGCTGGTTGAATACGGAAATTACGGGCAATCCGAAAGAGCTAGAAGCTATTTTTGTTGAAATTGAAAAATGTAGAGTCGCTTTTCCTAATCATTATGAATGTATATTTGAAGGTCGTGAGTACAGCCTCTATTTTGATTATGATGAGGTGATGGTAAAAGCGAATAATTTAGATACCGCTTTTGACGAGAATGAAATGGAAGATGGCTTTCAATTTTATAATGAGGAAAGCATTGCTTTTTGTGGCTTAGATGATTTTGAAAAACTGTTAAAAGCCTACCAGTACTTTGTGCAAACTTATCATTGATGGGAATGCTGAATTAAAACGATACTATTAAGGGAACCGAATTCCCTGTAGAATAGTGATTTATTAAAATTTTATTAATCGATTAAAGAATTATGAGCCGTACTAAAAAAACACGCCGCATTACTGATATTATGCCAGCAAGAAAAGCCGATAAACCAGCGAAGCCAACACCTAAATTAGGTGGCGGCAAAAAATTGAAACTCACTCGTTATGAGTTAGATGTGTTAGCCCGTGAGGAAAAACGTAAGCGTAAACATAAAGGCTTGCCGACAGGCTCACGCAATGCTGATCCGGCAGAGCAGAAAAAAGCAGTGGTGAAAGAGGTGAAAGATCCGCGTATCGGTAGCCGTAAAAAAGTGCCGTTAATGGTGGAATTTGTGAACCAGCCGGAAAAAGGGCGGACGATTAAGGCTGTGCCGGTTGAGCCAATCAAACCAACGCTTTCACCGGAACAAGAGCTGGAGCAGTTAGAAAATAACGAATGTTTAAATCAGTTGTTAGATGATTTGGAAGCGGGCAAAACCTTATCCGCAGAAGATCAGAAATTTATGAATGAGTGTTTAGATCGCATTGATGAATTAATGACTGAGCTTGGCATCGAATATGAAGATGAAGAGGGCGATAATGGTGATGCGTTATTACGCCAATTCGAAACGATGGATATTAATAAATTCCGCTAGGTAGCCGATTATGATGCTAAGAATATTCCTGATGGTGCTTGCCGCTTTGATTTTAATTTCGCTGGGCGGGTATGCACTGCACTTAATGCTGAAAGTGCGAGCTCAGAAAAAGCACGAACAAGCACTGATTGAACAGGCAAAGCAAGCACAAAAAGATCGTTATATTCGGATTTTAGACAGCATTGAAGTTATTGCTCGGGCAATGATTTCCGAACAGTGCGATTTTTCGGAAGGCGTTTTACGTTTAAAACCGCTATTAGATGTTCTCGGCAGAAAATTAAGCGACTATACGGCGATGTGGGCGTTGTATGGCGTGGTGGAAAATATGCCGATTTTAGATGAACGCAAAAATTTAAAACGTAACGAAAGAATGAAGTTGGATTTAGAGCGGGAAGCAAAAGAAGCGGAGCTTGAATCAGACATCAAAAATGAGTGTTACCAATTATTAAAAGATATTGAAGAAATGAGAAAGGCAATCTAATGTCAGAAATTATTTGGGATTTAGCCCTTATTCAAAAATATAACCATTCAGGGCCTCGTTATACCTCTTACCCAACAGCGTTGGAGTTTAACGAAAATTACACCAATGAAGATTTTATTCGTGCTGCAGCTCGTTACCCTGAGCGTCCGCTTTCGCTTTATGTGCATATTCCGTTTTGCCATAAACTTTGCTATTTCTGTGGCTGTAATAAAGTGATTACTCGTCATCGCCATAAAGTTGAAATTTATTTAGATTATTTAGAGCGTGAAATTAAAACTCGCGCACCTCTGTTTCAAAATCGTTTAGTGACCCAAATACACTGGGGCGGCGGTACGCCGACTTATTTAGACGAAGATCAATCGGCACGTTTAATGCAAATGCTACGAGCCAATTTGGATGTGAGCGATGATGCGGAAATCAGCATTGAAATGGATCCGCGTGAAATCGAATTAAGTATGTTGGATCACCTGCGTGCTATCGGTTTTAACCGTCTGAGTATGGGTATTCAGGATTTCGATAAAGAAGTGCAACGTTTGGTGAATCGTGAGCAAGATGAAGAGTTTATTTTTGCCTTGATGAAACGGGCAAAAGAACTTGGTTTTGTTTCAACTAATGTGGATTTGATTTACGGCTTACCAAAACAGAATGTGGAAAGCTTTATGTACACCTTGCAACGTGTAGTAGAGTTAAACCCTGATCGTATGAGCGTATTTAACTATGCTCACTTGCCAAGCCGTTTTGCTGCACAAGTGAAAATTAAAGAAGAGTTGTTGCCGGCTCCGGAAACTAAATTGACCATTTTGCAAAATTCCATCGAATTTTTAGGCAAAAATGGCTATAAGTTTATCGGTATGGATCACTTTGCCAAACCTGATGACGAGTTAGCCATTGCACAAGAAAAAGGCATTTTACACCGTAACTTCCAAGGCTATACCACTCAAGAAGAGTGTGATTTATTGGGAATGGGCGTATCGGCAATCAGCTTACTCGGCGATACTTACGCTCAAAACCGCAAAGAATTACAACAATACTATGCTGATGTTGAAACCAACGGCATTGCGTTGCATAAAGGCATTGCTTTAAGCCAAGATGATTGCATTCGCCGTGATGTGATAAAAGCCTTGATTTGTAATTTCAAATTAGATTTTGCTACTATCGAAAAGCAATATGGCATTGATTTTAAACGCTATTTTGCTGAAGATTTAGCTTTCTTAGCGCCGTTGGCGGAAGATGAATTATTAACGATGAATGACGACAGCATTGTGGTTTCTCCACGAGGGCGTTTATTGATCCGTAATATTTGCTTATGTTTTGATGTTTATTCAAGACAATTAGCGAGAAGACAGCAGTTTTCCCGTATTATTTAATGAGCAAGCGGTCGATTTTGGTAAAAAATTTGCAAAAACAGACCGCTTGTTCCCGGCTTATAAAGGAAAAATGATGAAACAGCGTTATAGCTTACTTTCTCTTGCTGTGATGGCAGCTTGTTATAGCAACAGTGCCGCAGCTGATTTAAAGCAACAATGTTTACTTGGCGTGCCGCATTTTCAGGGCGAAGTGGTAGAAGGTGATCAACTTAGAATGCCTGTTACCATTGAGTCAGACAGTGCGGTGATTAACCAACCGCGTGATGCCACCTACACCGGTGATGTGACCATCAAGCAAGGCAACCGCTCGATTTGGGCAGAGCAGGTGCGGGTTGAGCAAGATGGCGAAAATGCCCGTATGGCGTATTTGCAGGGTAATTTTAACTACCAAGATAATTTGATTCAGGCAACCGGTGCGGATGCGACTATTAATTTGCTATCTAAAGATGCGAATTTAACTAACGCCAACTACCAATTAGTCGGCAGACAAGGGCGTGGCACGGCAGAATCCGGCGAGTTTGGCAACAGCAAACGTACGTTGAAAAACGCCAGTTTCACTTCGTGCTTACCAAATGATAATTCGTGGCAAATTGAAGCGAATGAAATGATTCAGCACGTTGATGAAGAATATGCTGAAATGTGGCACGCCCGTTTTAAAGTGCTGGGAATGCCGGTATTTTATTCGCCTTACTTACAATTTCCGATTGGCGACCGCCGCCGTAGTGGGTTATTAATTCCAAGTTTTGAGCGTTCAAGCAAAAACGGCTGGACATATTCGCAACCGTTTTATTGGAATATCGCACCGAATATGGACTCGACCATCACTCCAACTTACTATTCACGCCGTGGTTGGCAAATCAGCCCGGAATTTCGTTATTTAACGAAAATCGGGCAAGGCTTAGTGGCAACCGAATATATGGCGAAAGATCGTTTAAGCGAGTACCAACCGGGAAATGATGATCGTAAACGCTATTTATTCCACTGGCGTCACGCAATGAGTTTTTTAACCGATTGGCGTTTCTCGGTCGATTACACCAAAGTGAGCGACAGACGTTATTTCTCTGATTTTGATTCGGATTATGGTAGCAGTACTGATGGCTATGCGACGCAGAATTTTAAATTAGGCTACTATCAGCCGAATTATAATATCTCAATTTCAGGTAAAAAATTCCAAACCTTCGATGAGTTGGATATCGGGCCTTATCGCGTTCTGCCACAAATTGATTTTAACTATTATAAAAACGATCTAATTAAAGGCGGAGATTTCAAATTCTTTGCCCAAGCAGCCCGTTTTGAAAATGATAGTAAATTAATGCCAAAAGCGTGGCGTTTCCACGCTGAGCCAACACTGAATTTCCCATTAGCGAACCGCTATGGTAGCTTAAATTTAGAAACCAAGCTCTATGCAACCTACTATCAACAAACGAAAGGTAGTGAGAGTACGGAAGAAATTAAGAAAAGTGTAAGTCGTGTACTGCCACAGATTAAGCTCGATTTTAAAACCGTGTTGGAATCCGATAAACAGCTTTTCTCTGGCTATACTCAAACGCTTGAGCCTCGGGTGCAATATATTTATCGCCCATATAAGGATCAAAGCGATATTGGCTCGAAAGCACATCGAAGTGTGAGCTTAGGCTATGACTCTGCATTATTGCAAAACGACTATTTCTCACTGTTTAATGACAGACGTTATAGCGGTTTAGATCGTATTTCGTCAGCAAATTTAGTCACTGCAGGTGGCACAACCCGTTTCTTTAAAGAGGCAACCGGTGAAGAGGTGTTTAATTTCAGCTTAGGACAAACTTATTATATAAGCCCGTCTAAAATTGATGATACCTCAGATAACAGCACTAAAGGTCATACGACTTCATGGGCAGCGGAATCTAACTGGAAATTCCATAAGAATTGGAATTGGCATGGTAGCTATCAATATGATACTCGTTTAAACCAAACGGCGTTAGCGAATATGTCATTGCAATACAAACCACAGTCAGACAAATTGATTCAGCTTAATTACCGCTATGCAAGTAAAGATTACATCAATCAAAACTTGAACACGAATAAGTATGGGCAATCCATTAAACAAGTGGGCGGTGTGCTAGGTTGGGAATTAACCGATAAAGTGTCGGTAATGACCAGTTATTACCACGACCTTGCATTGAAAAAACCGGTGGAAGGGCAAATTTCGCTTAACTACAACACTTGCTGTTGGGCGGCAAATGTGTATGTGGCTCGCCGCTTAGTTTCAACGCCGGTAGGTTCATCTGATACGATCAATGATTTCTACTATGACAATAAATTCGGCATTAACTTTGAGCTACGCTTTGGCACAAACTACAGCAATGGTGTAACCCGTATGCTAAAACGAGGTATTATTCCTTACACCGAGCCGTATGGCATTAATTAACAAAGTAAAAACAAATAAGTAAAAATACAAATCGGGGCGAAAAATATTTGCCCCGATTTTTTTATATTTGGCTGATAAGCGGTTAAATTCTGTTGGAATTTTGCAAATCTTCCGCTAAATTCAACCGCTTGCCATCGAAACTTAACCTGTATTTCGCATACCTGCGGCAATACCTGTGATGGTGATCATCAATGCTTGCTCTAGTACAGGATCAGCATTTTCACCTTGTTTGCGAATCCTATCTAACAATTCTACCTGAAGTAGATTGAGCGGATCGGTATAAATATTGCGTAGTGCAATCGATTCTGCGATCCAAGGTAAATCGGCCATTAATTGTCCATCGTGAGCCAGTGCAAGTACGGTTTTAAGATCAGCCTGTAGTTGCGTACGCAACATATTGCCTAAACGGTGTAGTTTTGGCTCGACTAGGCGTTGGTCGTAATATTCCGCCAGCCAAATATCAGCTTTACTAAATACCATTTCCAGCATTCCGATACGGGTCGAGAAAAACGGCCATTCGTTACACATTTCTTTTAGTAAGGTTTCATTACCTTCATCAATCAACTGTTGCAATGCTTGCCCTGCACCTAACCAAGCAGGTAGCATTAAGCGGTTTTGCATCCAAGCGAAAATCCAAGGAATTGCACGCAAACTATCCACTCCGCCTTTTGGATTACGTTTTGCAGGGCGTGAGCCAAGCGGCAGACGGGAAAGTTCTTGCTCTGGTGTAGCAGAGCGGAAATACGGTACGAAGTCTAGCTCGCCACGCACCATATCACGGTAAATTTGGTAAGAAATATCGGAGGCTTTTGCTAGCACATCTCGCCATTGCTGCTTTGGCTCCGGTGGTGGGAAAATATTCGCTTCTAAAATCGCACTGGCATAGAGTTCTAAACTTTCAACTGCCACGGCAGGTAAGCCTAATTTAAAGCGGATCATTTCTCCTTGTTCGGTCACTCGTAAGCCATTTTTGAGTGAGCGAGGTGGCTGAGAAAGTAAGGCTGCGTGAGCCGGTGCGCCACCACGCCCGATAGTACCACCACGACCGTGGAATAAGGTTAATTCAATATTATATTTTTCACATAAATTAACCAGAGCTTCTTGCGCCCGATATTGCGCCCAGCCGGCAGCAAGCATTCCGGCATCTTTGGCGGAATCAGAGTAGCCGATCATAATCATTTGGTAATTGTTGATGACGCCACGATACCAGCCGATATTAAATAAATCGGTCATCACTTTTTCACTATGATCTAAATCGCCTAGCGTTTCAAATAATGGGGCAACCGGAATAGTAAATTTGCACCCCGCCTCTTTGAGTAAAAGGTGAACCGAGAGTACATCAGAGGCCTCTCTTGCCATTGAAATGACATAGGCTGAAATGACACCTTCAGGTTGCTCGGCAACAATTTTACAAGTGTCTAACACTTCTTTAGTTTCAGGGCTTGGAGTCCAGTTGGTTGGAATCAATGGGCGGCGAGAACTGAGTTCACGCACTAAGAATGCCTGTTTATCATCTTCCGTCCAGTGAGCATAATCGCCTAAGCCGATATAGCGGGTAATTTCTGCAATCGCCATTTCGTGGCGGGTACTTTCTTGGCGAATATCTAAGCGTGATAAACCTAAACCAAAACAGTTTATACGACGTAAGCAATCTAGTAATGCACCATTTGCAATAATTCGCATACCACAGGCTTGTAATGACTCATAGCAATCAAAAAGCGGTTCCCACAATTGCTGATCTGAAGTTAAAATGTCACTTTCATCAATAGTTGAAATTTTACCTTCCAATAATTCCGCATAGTAAATTTCGGTATTAATTAATTTCTGGCGTAATACTTTTAGTAATACGCGATATGGCTCTAAATGGTTGCCATATTTAGCACGAAATGCAGGGGTACACTGTGTAATCGATAATTCTTCAGCAAGATTTTTAATATCTTGTAAGAACAATTCCGTGGCTTTCCAACGGTTCATTCTTAATACACGGCGAGTTGTTTCTGCCGTGACGAACGGGTTACCGTCACGGTCTCCGCCCATCCAAGAAGAAAAACGGACAGGGGCTAAATTTACCGGATATTGCACACCAAAGTGTTTTTCTAAATAGAAGTTAAGCTGACGGCAAAATTCCGGCACGGCTTTCCATAAACTATTTTCAATGACTGCCATACCGCCTTTGGCTTCATCAACAGGGGTTGGGCGTTGGGTTCTGATTTCATTAGTATGCCAAGCAAGGGCAATCAGTTGCATTAAACGGCGCTTGATTTTATAGCTTTCTGCCTCAGTTAAATCATCATGTTCCAACAAATTCAAACATTTATTGATTTCAACGTGTTTATGCCCCAGCGAACGGCGGGTTACTTCCGTTGGGTGAGCTGTTAGCACTAAATCAATCATTAGGCTTTCCACGGTTTTAATCACTTTTTCAACGGGGATATTTTGTGATTTTAGACGAAGGAACAGAGAGTCTAATGAGCGACTACCAAGTGATTCATCAATATGATGGCGAGAAACAGTTTGATGTTGTTCAGCAATATTTGTTAGATTTAGAAAATGGCTAAATGCACGTGCAACGGGTAAGACATCATCGTTAGAAATATTGGCTAATTTATCTAATAGCTGTTCACGGGCGTTTTCATCGCCGGCACGAGAATTGCGAGATAACACACGAATGCTTTCGATGAGTTCTAGAATGTAATTTCCTTGCGCATCACGAATCGTTTCTCCCAAAAATTCACCTAACATATGGATATTATGCTGAATTGTTGAATATTGCTGGTTCATAAAAAATTCCTATGGTAAACATAAATTAAATTAGGTCTAAATATGCCGAAAATCGCTGAAAATAGCAAATAGATTTAATTTAATTTTTGAATTAAATGATAAAACGCAAAAAATAGCTGTCTATGGTAGGGATAATATGAAATCTTTTATAGAAGATGGGGGAAATAGAATGAAGCAGATTTATGCTTTAGGTTTGGCATTCATTGTCGCTAGTGTAAGTTTATTATCTACTAAAGTACAGGCAAATCAAGCGTATCAAACTACTAAGCAAGGCTTGCAATATAAGGAGCTTAAAGCAGGCAGCGGCAAAAAACCAACACTAAATGATGAAGTGGAGGTGCGTTTTACTTCTTATAATGATAAAGGGGAAGTGTTTGAAGGGACGTTTAATCAAGTGCCAGTAATTTTGCCTATCAGAGAAATGTTTTCCGGCTTACAGCAAGGATTATTGCTTATGCCGGTAGGCTCTGTATATGAGTTTAATATTCCGGCTCACCTAGGTTACCAAGAAGAGGGCAGTAGAGCTAAGAAAGCTGCGTTATATCGGATAGAACTACTTAGAATTAATCCTTAAACTCAGAAAACCTATATAGAAAAAGCATTTTACAAATTTTTCCCTAAATTCAACCGCTTGCATATTACTACAAGCGGTATTTTTCTGCCTAAATAACGCTAGTTGCTCGTCACATTTTTAAATTCAACTGCTTTATTACGTCAAAAAGCCAAACACATTCAGGTGATGATGGATTTTTTTAATAGCCATTTACAAGCATGGTATATCCCGAAAAGTGTATCCATTCCGGAAGAATGCCCTATATTTTCAAAACGTTGTGCTAATAGGCAGAAATCCTCTTGACGTTGTTGTGTGTGATTAAAGAAGCTCAAAATAGGGGCGGAAAATTGTTGTTGCAATGCACAATCTAAAAAACGGCGACTAATCGCATTAGTATTATCTAAATGTTGTCGGAGTTTTTGGGTTAGTGTTTGGTAAAATGCTGTCTGAGTTTGAGTAAAATATTGAAATGTGGCAATAAAACCGCATAGAAAATCATCGCCACTTGGCGTGAGACCAATACCAAGCCCAATAAGTTTGGTGAAATATTCCGTTGATTTTTCTAATTCGCCTAGTTGATAAAGATCCTCAGCTTGAACTAAATATTGCTTGAATGCACGGAGTAGTATATCGTTAATACTGTTTTGTAATAATAAATTCAGTCCTTTGGCATTCGACTTTTGCAAGATTTTTTGCGCAAGATTTGCATACCAAACCACATTGTTTGGTGAAAAAGAAGTGCAAGCGGTTAATTTTGAAGAAAAAATTGCATCATTTGAATAATGTAAATTGAGCCGATAAGGTTGGTTAGGTTGGAATGAGAGTTGTTGAAATTTTGTTATTGAGAAATCTGTGATTAGACTGATCGGTGAAAGCTCACTTTCTTTCGGCTGTAATGTAAAAATCTGATTATTAATCAATAAATTAATAGTTTTATTGTAACGAGAGTGAAGCATTACAATAGGTGCAGCTTCTATTGCATTTTGAGCGTACAGAGTGGTTTTTAAAATAGGGATGTTTATTATTTGCTCTTTTATGGTCATTCTGTAAAATACCTATTGATTTGTAGTAACTTTATTGATTAGTATACTTGCAAAGTTGAAATACGATTCCACATTTTTTATTTTCCTTTCAAACCATTAAAAGTCAATAAAAAGAAGGTTTATTATGTATGATTTAATCGTTAAAAACGGTCAATTAGTTACACCTGATAGAATTTATCCTGCCACTATTGCGGTAAAAGAGGGTAAATTTGCCGGTTTTTTAGCGCCGGACATTGAAATCCAAGCGAAAGAAGTGGTTGATGCCAAGGGGCATTTGGTTTATCCGGGTATTATCGATTGCCACGCTCACTTAAATGAACCGGGTTTTGATTATCGTGAAGATTTTGAAACAGGCTCTCGTGCAGCTGTAGCAGCAGGTTGTACAACCTTAATTGATATGCCACTTAATAATGATCCTTCTTTAATTAACAAAGACGTTTTTAAACTTAAACACGACAACGTGAGTAAGCATTCCTTTATTGATTTTGCCCTTTGGGGCGGCATTGTGGGGGATTATGATGATAGCCCGAACTCCATTAAAAGTAATTCCGCTGATCTTGTTGAGCTTGAAGCTTGCGGCGTAGCTGCTTTTAAAGGATTTACCTGCCCAAATGGGGATTTATTTCCAACTGTTAATTTAGGGAACGTACGCAAAGCGTTAGAGATCTTAAAGCCGTTTAATGCCTTATCGGGCTTTCACTGTGAAGAATATGGTCAAGTAAAAGAGCGTGTGAAAGAGGCAAAAGCGAAAATAGGCTTAACCAATCAGGAAAAAATCCGTGAATTTTTAGATGCTCACGATGTGTGGGTAGAGTTTGTGGCAACAAAAAATATCATTGATATGTCCCGTGCCACAGGTGGACGAGTGCATATTTGCCACGTTACACACCCAATGGTGGCTCAGTTGGTTAAAGATGCGATTTACGAAGGTTTGCCAGTGTCTGGTGAAACTTGCCCACATTATTTAGGTTTTACCGAAGATTTTGTGTTTGAAAAAGGTGGCCCTGCGAAATGTACGCCGCCGCTTCGTAAAAAAGAGGATATGGAAAAACTGTGGGATTATGTGATTGATGGTACGCTTTCTTGCGTGGGTAGCGATCACTCTCCAGCAGCCGATGAAGAAAAAAATAATGACACTCACGATATTTGGGAGGCTTGGGGTGGTTTAAATGGTATTCAGTTTTTCCTGCCGATGATGTTTGATATGGTCGTGCATCAACGTAAACTCAGTCCAAGTTTAATTGCCAAAGTAATGGGTGTGAATCCAGCAAAACTATTTGGTTTATATGGTCGTAAAGGGGCTTTTGAAATCGGTTTTGATGCGGATATTGTGATTGTTGATCCAGAAAAACCGTGGAAAGTAGAACAAGAAAAACTCTTTACCAAGGGGCACGTTACCTGCTTCAACGGCTTAGAGGGCAAAGGTGCGGCAACGCATACTTTCATTCGTGGTCGTTTAGTTGCGGAAAACGGTATGTACAAACAAGATGCGATAGGCTATGGAGAGTTTATTCGTCCAGTCAAACGCTAGAATTTAAGTGCGGTCAATTTTTCAAAAATATCTGAAAAAATGACCGCTCTTTTATTATCATAAAAATAAAACAATGTTATTACAGGAGAGACACAATGTCTGAAAATACCAACTTACAACCAATTCCGGCAAATAAGCGGATTATGGATTTACTTTCTTATCTCTTTCTTTGGCTAGGGGGCTGTGTATCTATTGGCACCTTTGCCCTCGGTTCAGGACAATTAGAGAAAGGGCTGAACTTAACCCAAGCTTTTGTTGCAATGCTAATTGGTTCATTGTTGTTGATTATTTGTTTATGTTTAAACGACCAAATGAGCTATAAAAGTGGTGTGCCTTATGCCGTTCAATTAAAAAGTGCATTTGGGACAAAAGGCGGTATTTTACCTGCTATGCTGCGTGGTGTGCCGGCTATTGTTTGGTATGGTGTGCAAAGTTGGTTAGGCGGTTCTGCAATCAACCAAATTTCTATTTTATTAGTTGGTTATGACAATATCGTGCTTTACTTCTTGCTATTCCAAGCACTGCAAATTTGGATTTCTACCACTGGCTTCCACGGCTTGAAATGGTTGGAAAACATTGGTGCGGTAGTGATTATTGCCTCTCTTGCTTATATGTTTTACGTTTGTATGACCAAATTCGGTGGGCGTATTGAAGAAAACCTTATTAATAAAGAAGGTACATGGGGCTTACCATTTGTGAGTGCGATTGTAGCATTCTTTGGCGTAAACGTATTAGTAATGCTTAATGTTGGTGACTATGTGCGTGAGTTAAAAGCCGGTTATTCAACTACTAAACGTGGTGTCGTTTATTTCTTAGCGATGGTACCAACAACGGTATTTATGGGGATTATCGGTTTAATGATCTCCTCAGCAACAGGTATCGCAAACCCAATCAATGCGTTCGCACAAGCAGCCGATAATAAATTCTTAGTGGTTATTACATTAGTATTTATCTTATTCGCTCAAATGACGACCAACCTTGCAAGTAACGTTGTACCACCTGCATATGCGTTAATGGATGCATTCAAAATCAAGCACAAAACTTCGGTAGTGCTTATCGGCTTATTAGCGATTGCGACTTGCCCTTGGTTAATTACCTCAGATGCTTCATCAAAAGGCGTAGATATTTTCGTATTAACTTACACGGTATTCTTCGGTCCGATCTTTGCGGTGTTATTGGTGGATTACTATATTTTACGCAAACAGAAAGTAGATATTGCTGAACTTTATGATGAAAACGGCAATCGCAGAGGGGTAAACTGGGCTGCGATTTTAGCTATCTCTGTTGGTGCGGTTATCGGTTTATTTAATGCTGATATTTCATTCCTAACAGCGACAATCCCAACAGGATTGGTTTATTACTTTGGTATGAAATATATGGCATCAAGTGCACGTTTCAGAAAAGGCACGATTTTGGAGAAATAAGCTCATAACCCCATACGAGCCGTATGGGGTTCAATAAGCTGAGCACACGCTGTGACTTTGTAAAATCCCAGAGGGACTTATTATGTAACCTAGCACTTCTCGTGCTAGGTGCTTTGAATAAATTTTATCGTCGCTTGAATCAATTCCTCTGTATCTTTCGATTGTTCATCTCGGTCGAAATCGTGTAATTCGGCGGCGATGACAAATTTGGTTGGGTTGAATTTTTCGCACAGGGCTTGAAACTCTGCAAACGGCACATCAGGGTCGTTTGTGGCGTGAGCAGCGAAAATCGGTAGATTTAATTCCGCCAAACGTAAGCTGTAATCGAGGTAGAAAAATTTATCTCTGCCCTGATAAATTAATGATTTCCACTTGCCAGTTTGGCGAGCGTGAACATAACAACTGAAATGTGTGTTTAAATCAGCTTCTTGGCTTGGAGTGGCTATTAGTGATTGAACGGTATTTTCAATGACTAATGGTAATTTTAAATAGTGTGGGCTTGGGCTATCAAACCAACCATCTTTCAAAAAGCCATAACCATAATAAGAGATAACACCTTTTGGCTTTTCAATTTCTATTTGCTGGCTAAGTCTGACAGCAGTCAGTAATGCAAGATAAGCTCCAGCAGAACGTCCGAATAAAAAATAAGGGAGTTCTAGGTGTAGCTGGTTCTGTAAATGTTTTATAGATTGTTGAATGGAGCTTATAATTTCCTCAATCTGAGCCTGTGGTGCAAGCGGGTAATTTATTGCAAAAATTTGCAAACCAGCTTGAGTAAATGTTTCAAGATGTCGTTGAGGCAAATCCTCTTTTGTACCATAAAGTAGGCCGCCGCCGTGTAGATAAATAAGATTCGCTTTAGGTGCGATATTATCATCTAGATAATGGGTTGCTTCAATTACAAGAGCTGTGTCTTGGACTTGAACCGTATTTAATGTGATTTGTGTTGCTTTTAGCATAATGAACCTCTATTTTTGTATATTATAGTACAAAATAATTCAACTTAACTTATATAAAAAGAAGGAGAATATTATGGGATATTTGAATGGTCAAACAGGTTATCGACAAGGATTACTTGAAACACGTTCGGTAATTCGTAAGCATAATTTTGTGATTTTGGAAACAGATGGTTTAGTGAGAAATAGTATTCCAAATTACCATAACTGCGATATTAGTATTTTATCCTCTCCTGCACTCGGTGCATCTTTTGTTGATTATATTGCTGTAGTTCACCCGAATGGTGGCTGCACACAATTAGGTGGTAACGGTATTGAGGTTTTTGTTTATTTGATTAGCGGGCAGCTCGCTGTTAAAAATGGTGATACTGATGTGGTTCTAGAAAGCGGTGGTTATATCTTTTCGCCTGCCGATCAAGTGCTGAGTTTTATCAATAAATCGGAACACGCTACTAAAATCTATATTCACCGTCGCCGTTATACCGCGTTAGAAGGTCACCAGGCAATCACTTATGTAGGTAATGTGAATGAAATCGACTATGTTGAATATGAAGGAATGAAAACCTGTTTAATTAAAGATTTACTTCCTTCTGCAACTGATTTTGGCTTTGATATGAATATGCACATTTTGTTATTTAAGCCTGGTGCGTCGCATGGTTATATTGAAACGCACTTCCAAGAACACGGAATGCTGTTTCTTTCAGGTAAAGGAATGTACCGTTTAGATGATGAATGGATTCCTGTGAAAAAAGATGATTATGTTTTTATGGATTCCTACTGCCCACAAGCCTGTTATGCGGTAGGTGATGAGGATTTTGTCTATATCTACTCGAAAGAGTGTAACCGTGATGTAGAACTTTAATTTAACGTTGAGGAATTGACAATGAAACTATCAAGAGAAGAATTAAAAGGCTTAATGAAAGCTAAATTAATGAAAGCGGGTTTAAACGATCAGCACGCAGATATTACAGCAGAAATTCTGACGTGGTCTGATGAACGTGGCTACCACTCTCACGGTGCCGTTCGTATGGAGTATTATTGCGAGCGTATTTTTAAAGGTGGCATCACACATAATCCTAAATTTGAATGGAAAGAAACAGGGCCTGCCTCAGCGATTTTTGAAGGCGATAACGGCTGTGGTTATGTCGCTGCAACCTTTGCGATGGAAAAAGCGATTGAAATGGCGAAAAAATCGGGCATTGCAATTGTAGGTATCCGTAACATTTCTCATAGTGGTGCGATAGGATATTACACAGAAATGGCAGCGAAAGAAGGCTTGTTATCTATTTCATTTTGTCAATCAGATCCTATGGCGGTGCCTTATGGCGGTTCTGAACCTTATTACGGCACAAACCCAATTTCTTTTGCAGCACCTGCAGATGAAGGCAGAAATGTCGTGTTTGATATGGCAACGACCGTTCAAGCTTGGGGTAAAATTTTAGATAAGCGTTCTCGTGGCGAATCTATTCCACCAGATTGGGCAGTTGATGTTGATGGCAATCCTGTAACCGATCCGAACAAAGTGAATGCTCTAGTACCAATTTCTGGAGCGAAAGGTTATGGTTTAATGATGATGGTAGATATTTTCTCAGGTATTTTATTAGGGGTACCATTTGGCAAACACGTTTCTTCAATGTACCACGATTTATCGGAAGGTCGTCGTTTAGGTCAAATGCATATTGTGATTGATCCTGCTTGTTTCTGTGGTGCAGAACAATTCCGTGAAAATATGGCACAATCAATTAATGAACTAAATGAAATGTCTCCAGCACCAGGTAACGATAAGGTGTATTACCCAGGGCAACGTGCTGAAATGCGTCGTGATAAATACGCTGCAACAGGTGGTATTGAAATTGTGGATAAAGTCTATGAATACTTAATCAGTGACGATATTCATTTTGACCGCTACGATCATAAAAACCGTTTTGCGGACTAATCTTATCATATAGCCATAGTGTGGCTGAATTCAAAGAACCCTATACAGCTTGTATAGGCTTATAAAATTAGGAAGAATAATATGTTAAAAACAGTAGTAAAAAAAGGCAGCTACCAAGACTCGGTAGTGTTAATGTTGCTCACTAATGCCATTTCAGGCTTAGAAGGGGTAAATAAAGTATCTGTAATGATGGCAACCCCAGCAAACAAAGATATTTTTGCTCAAAGTGGCTTAGACACCGCGGAATTATTAGAAGCGACCGCCAACGATATGGTGGTAGTCGCAGATGTTGATCAAGAAGATGTGATCAATGTGGTAATGGAAAAAGTAGAAGCATTTTTAAAACAGAAATCTCAAGCAAGCTCGTCTCACAGCGGTACGGAAGTGGTAAAATCTTGGAATAAAGCGACCGCTTCTTTGCCAGGTGCAAACTTGGCGGTGATTTCAATTCCAGGTGCTTATGCTGCATTGGAAGCGAACCGTGCGTTGGATGAGGGATTAAACGTTTTTATGTTCAGCGATAACGTAAGTGTGGAAGATGAGAAAGCGTTAAAAGAAAAAGCACATCGTAAAGGTTTAGTGGTAATGGGGCCAGATTGTGGAACAGGGATTATCCAAGGTGTGCCGATTGCATTTACTAACAGCGTAACGCCAGGTTCAATCGGTATTATTGGTGCGTCTGGTACGGGTATCCAAGAATTAACCACGATTATCGACCGCTTAGGCGAAGGCGTGGAAAATGCGATTGGTACGGGGGGGCGTGATTTATACGAAGACATCGGTGGTATCACAATGTTAGATGCTATTGAAGCGATGGAACAAAACGACAAAGTAAAAGTGCTGATCGTGATCTCTAAACCACCAGCAAAAGCGGTACGTGAGAAAATCTCTGCTCGCTTAAGCCGTTATAGCAAGCCTGTTATTACCTTATTCTTGGGCGAAAAACCAACATTCCATGAAGAAAACTTCTATCACGCTTACACCCTAGACGAAGCGGCTCGTTTAGCGGTGGCATTAGTGCGTCAAGAGCCAATTCCAACATTTGCAAAAAATTCGACAAATTCGACCGCTTGCGGTAAAACCTTAAAAGCCTACTATTCAGGCGGTACGTTGGCTGGCGAGGCGGCAATGCTGCTGAAAGATGCGTTACGCATTGAAGGCAGCGGCTCGAAAGCCGATGGGTTTATGTTCAAACAAGATGGACACATCGTGGTGGATTTAGGCGATGATATTTATACTCAAGGCAAACCGCACCCGATGATTGACCCCGCCAAGCGTATTGAATCTATGCGTGATGCGGTTGATGATGCGACTACTGGCGTGATTTTATTCGACATTGTGTTAGGATACGGCTCGCACGAAGATATGGCAACAGCCTTAATTCCGACCATTCAAGAACTGCAACAAAAAGCTAAAGCTCAAAGCCGTGATGTTGCTTTTGTGGCAACCGTATGCGGTACTCGCAGCGATTACCAAGGCTATGATGAAACCGTGCGTAAATTGGTAGAAGCAGGCGTTGAAGTATGCGAAACCAATAAAGCTGCAGTAGAAAAATCATTAGATTTATTAGGTTTACCATTTGATGAGCCAACCAAACCAATCCAGCCGAAAACCGTAGTGCAAGGCGAAAATAGCCCAGCTTCTGAGCAGTTATTACGCTTATTATCTGAAAAACCTAAAATCATTAATATTGGTTTGAAAAGTTTTGCAGATGTAGCAGAAAAATTTGGCTGCCAAGTAGTGCAATTTAACTGGCAACCTCCAGCAGGTGGTAACATTCAGTTGATCAAAGCACTGAATTTCTTAAACGAATATGAAGCGGTGGATATTGATGAGGCAAATCGTAAAGTGATTGCTAAGGTTGTGGCAGCCACACCAATTATTCGTGATAATGTGTTGGCAAAAACGGTGATCAAAGAGCTAAACGATGGCAAAGTGATCTTACACGCTGGTCCACCAATTCAATACAAAGATATGCCGAACACGGTGCAAGGTTCTTGCGTTGGGGCAGTATTATTTGAAAAATGGGCGACAGATGAAGCCTCGGCTCGTGCTTTATTAGAAAACGGCGACATTACATTTATGCCGTGCCACCATGTGAATGCGGTGGGTCCGATGGGCGGAATCACGACAGCAAATATGCCTGTTTGGGTAGTAGAAAATGCTACAGATGGCAATTTCGCTTACTGTACAATGAATGAAGGTATCGGTAAGGTATTGCGTTTTGGTGCGTATTCAGATGAAGTGGTGAAACGTTTAGAATGGATGCGTGATGTATTAGGTCCAACACTTGGCAAGGCAATCCGTTCAATGGAAAACGGTTTGGCAGTCAATCCACTGGTGGCGAAAGCGATTGCGATGGGGGATGAGTTCCACCAAAGAAATATTGCAGCCTCAATGTCTTTCTTCAAAGAAGTTGCTCCTCGCATTACTGCAATGAGTGATTTGGCAGAAAATGATAAATACGATGTGATTAAATTTTTAGCGGATACCGATCAATTCTTCTTAAACATTATGATGGCAAGCTGTAAAGCGATTATGGACGGGGCGAGAACCATTACAGAGGGTACGGTTGTGACTGCAATGTGTCGCAATGGGGTGCATTTTGGTATTCGTATTGCGGGTATGGGCGATGAATGGTTTGTTGGCCCTGTGAATACACCACAAGGCTTGTATTTTACTGGCTATGACGGCGAAGATG
This sequence comes from Mannheimia haemolytica, assembly GCF_004342115.1. Classification (GTDB taxonomy): domain Bacteria; phylum Pseudomonadota; class Gammaproteobacteria; order Enterobacterales; family Pasteurellaceae; genus Mannheimia; species Mannheimia haemolytica. The sequence goes on from NZ_SMAC01000016.1 coordinate 56,869, forward strand.
CTTGCCCTGACATTGGCGACTCAGCCATTACTGAAACCTTAGGTGTGGGTGGTTTGGCTATGATCGCCGCACCAGCGGTAACTCGTTTTGTGGGGGCTGGCGGTTATGAAGATGCTCTTCGCACCAGTAACGATATGATGGAAATTTGTATCGACCGTAACCCTAACTACATTGTGCCGAACTGGAACTTCCAAGGGGCTTGCTTAGGTGTTGATGCAAGATTAGTGGTTGAAAAAGGCATTACCCCTGTAATCAACACAGGTATTGCCCACAAAGTGGCTGGTTTCGGTCAAATTGGTGCAGGCACAGTACGCCCACCACTAGCTTGTTTTGAAAAAGCTGTGCTTGCGTATGCGAGAAAGTTAGGGTTTAACGAGTAAAATCCTGCATTAACCTAGCCAAGGCGTGCTAGGTTGAATAAACCAAGTCCTAGGGCTTTATGAGCCACGGCGTGGTTGAAATAATAGAACCCCATACGGCTCGTATGGGGTAGTAGGGATAAAAAGGAGAAATAATGTCAAAACAAACCATCGTATTAGCCTTAGGCGGTAATGCATTAGGCAATAATTTAGTAGAGCAGCGTGAAGCCGTTGCAAAAACAGCGAAAGTGATTGTGGATATCTTACAACAGGGTAAAAATATTGTGATTACCCACGGTAATGGACCGCAAGTGGGGATGATCCAGCGAGCAATGGATGATTTCGCCAAGAGTTCAGGCGATGAAATTCCATTACCCACCAGTGTTGCAATGAGTCAAGGTTACATTGGCATTGATTTACAAAATGCGATTAAGTATGAATTGGTTACTCGTGGTATTGAGCAGAAAGTCAGTACAATTTTGTCGCAAATTGAGGTTGATCCAAAAGATGCTGCATTCCAAAATCCAGACAAACCAATAGGCAGATTTTTAACTAAAGAAGAAGCTGACGAGCTAGAAGCAAAAGGTATTCGCACAATGGAAGATGCTGGGCGTGGCTATCGTATTGTGGTGCCTTCGCCAAAACCAAAACGTATCTGTGAGCTGGAAACTATTAAAACATTAGTGGAAGCAGGGCATATTGTAATTACTTGTGGCGGTGGAGGTATTCCTGTGGTTGCTGATGAAAATGGTCGATTAGTGGGTGTAAATGCTGTTATTGATAAAGACAACGCCAGCTCGCTATTGGCTGAAAAACTTAATGCCGACTATTTAGTTATCTTAACAGCAGTAGAAAAGGTTGCCATTAACTGGGGTAAGCCTAACCAAGAGTGGCTTTCTGAATTAAGCACCGAACAGGCTCGCCAATATATTGCCGAAGAGCAATTTGCGAAAGGCTCAATGCTGCCGAAGGTGGAAGCTGCATTGAAATTCGCAGAAAGTGGCGAAGGGCGTAGAGCATTAATCACATTGTTAGATAAAGCGGCAGAAGGTATTGCAGGCGAAACAGGTACGGTAATTTATTCGTAAAATATCTAGCACAAGCGGTCATTTTTTTCAATTTTTTGTAATTAGGTTGTTTTAAACAAAATGGATATTCCAGTGAATTTTTTTATGTGGTTTATGGCGTTATTGCCGATTATCACATTGGTTATTTTAATGGTTAAATTCCAATGGGGAGCAACAGAAGCTGCTCCTGTTGGATTATTAATTACCATTATTTCAGGCATTTTTTTATACAAAGCAGATGTTACATTAATTGCAATTGAATCAGCAAAAGGGATTTGGTATGCATTAATTATTTTGTTAATTGTTTGGACTGCGGTATTAATGTATCAAGTCAGTGACGCTGCAAAAGCCTTTTTAGTCATTCGTTCGGAAATGAGTAAATTATTCCCAAACGAATTATTACTGGTATTGGCAATGGGCTGGATTTTTGAAAGTTTCTTACAAGGTATCACAGGTTTTGGTGTGCCTGTTGCGGTGGGTGCTCCACTATTAATTGGGATTGGTGTTCGTCCATTATGGGCGGTAGTATTGCCATTGCTCGGTCAGGCTTGGGGTAATACTTTCGGTACATTAGCGGCTGCTTGGGATGCTTTAGCAGGCTCAGCTGGGCTTGAAATTGGTAATGAAAAATACTTTTTAACAGCACTTTGGTCTTCTGCATTCTTATGGTTTTGGATTGTCATTACAGGCTTAGCGATTGCGTGGTTTTATGGTAGAGGCAAAGCGCTGAAAAAAGGCTTAGTAGCCACCTTAATTATTGCCACTATTCAAGGTGGTGGCGAATTGTTACTTAGCCAGGTAAATACAACAATTTCAGCGTTTATTCCTGCTTGTTTGTCAATTTTAGCGATTGTGCTTATCAGCAAAATGAGTATGTATAAAGAGGTTTGGCGTGTGGAAGAGAGTCCAATTATGGATAGAACTAAAACCACCGAAACGGAAGAAGCCTTGCCAAATATGAATTTACTGCAAGCCTTTATTCCGTATATTGTGCTATCAGTAATGACATTGGCAATTCTTGTTATTACGCCAGTGAATCAGTTCTTATCACAATTTAAATTTGGCTTTGCATTCCCTGAAACAGTAACAGGCTATGGCTTTTTGAATAAGGCTTATACCTCTTATTCGCCTATTGCCATTTTTACTCACGCAAGTATGTTCTTATTTATCTCTTCAATTATTGGCTTGATTTATTACCAACGTAAGGGCTGGATAGCCAAAGGAGGAACAAGAGCAATTTTTGCAAAATCTATCTCGATGACAATGCCATCAGGCATTGCGGTAGTAGGCTTAGTGATTATGTCGAAAATTATGGGGGGGACAGGGCAAACCGCCGTGTTGGCTGAAGGAATGGCTGCGGTATTAGGTAAAACGTATGTGATTTTATCACCATTTATTGGTTTGTTAGGTACTTTTATGACGGGTAGTAATATGAGTTCTAATATTTTATTTGGTGACTTTCAAATGACGACCTCTAAACTCCTGAATGCGAATTCAGCTGCTGTGCTTGGTGCCCAAACTGCAGGCGGCGCTATTGGCAGTGCAATTAGCCCAAGTAAGATAATTTTAGGTACGACAACGGCTAATATTTTAGGTAAAGAAGGCGATGTGTTAAAAACAATTATTTGGATAACGTTACTTCCTATTTTATTAATTGGCGTTGTGGCTTATTTTGCTTCACTTTAGGAGGAGTTTATGACAGTAAAATCTACATTAGAAAGTAGTTTTTTTAAAACTAAAGCAGGCAAAATGACTCTTGCTTTCATTGTGATTATGTTAGCGTTTGCATTGATTATGCTTGGCATTTATCAAGTGAATAATGTCTTTATTCATATAGGATTTGTGCTAATGTTGGTGGCAATGTTATATTCGCCAGTTGATGTATTTATTCTAAATCGTAAGAAAAATTAACGTATGGCGAAATATTTTCGTTTATAAAAAGGAATAAAAAATGGAACGAATTACTCAGCGTATTACGCAAAATTTAGAAACTTTAAAACAATTTACTGCGACACCAGGTAATGGTTGTACACGTTTACCATTCTCACCAGAGGCGAGAAGTGCGGTAAATTATTTAAGAGATTTAATCGTGGAAGTTGGTCTTCGTGTGAAAGAAGATGAAGCTGGAAATATTTTCGGTATTTTAGAAGGCGAAGAGCCCAATTTACCCTGTGTGATGTCTGGTTCTCACTATGACAGTGTGCTTCATGGTGGCGATTATGATGGTATCGCAGGCGTGATTACGGCACTGGAAACGGCTCGTTTATTGAAAGAAAGCGGAAAAAAATTTAAACGTAGCTTTGTCGTTGCAGGCTTTAATGACGAAGAAGGTATGCGTTTTGGCACAGGTTATTTTGGATCGGGTGCAATGTTAGGGCTTCGTGATGCAGAGTATTGCAAAAAATTCTTAGATAAAGATGGCATTTCCATTTATGAAGCAATGCGTAATTATGGTTTAGATCCAGAAAAAGTTCAAAATGCAAAATGGGAAGAGGGCTCAATCGGCCACTTTATTGAAACCCATATTGAGCAAGGACCGGTGTTAGAAAATCAAGGGCTTGAAATTGGTTTAGTAACGGGTATTGTTGGCTTACATCGTCATATGTTTACGGTTCATGGGCGAGCAGATCATGCAGGCACAACCCCAATGGATATGCGTTTAGATGCCATTGATGTGGCAACTAAAGTGATTGCTAAAATTGCAGACTGGGCAAGAGAGAAAAATGATGGCACTGTAGCGACGGTTGGCTATATGAATGTTCTACCTGGTGGGATTAACATTGTGGCAGAAAAAGTGATCTTTAGTGTTGATATTCGTTCTTTAAATATGGCAAATATTGAAGATATTACGGCAAAAATTGATGCAGCATTAGCGGAGGAAACTAAAAAAATTGGTTCGAGATTTGATAAAGAGACAAAATTGGTTATTCAACCCGTTAAGCTATCTGAAAAAATGTTAAACATTTTAGAAGAGGCTACTAAAGCTCGTCAATTCAGCTATAAACGCTTGCCAAGTGGAGCTGGGCACGATTCATTAGAAATTGGGCAAAAAATTCCAACTGTGATGATTTTTGTTCCAAGTAAAGAGGGTCGTAGCCATACTCCAGTAGAGTTTACTGAGTATCACTATTTCTCAAAAGCAGCGGTATTACAACAAGAATTAGCTGAGCAATTATTAGACGAATAATATTCAAATGAGGGGATTTGCAAAGTTTTTTTTAAATTTGACCGCTTGTAAATTGCCTATAAATTTTAATACAAACACAACTATAAGGAGTATTTGACTATGTATGATCTCATCATAAAAAATGGGAAGATAGTCTTATCCGATACCGTTTTCAACGGTAATATTGCCGTTAATTCAGGTAAGATTGCTGCTATTTTAGAAGAAGGCACAGAGCCAGATGCAAAAGACGTTATTGATGTTAAAGGAAATTATGTTTTTCCAGGGGCAATAGATACTCACACCCATCTTAATGACCCAGGTTATGAATGGCGTGAAGATTATGCACACGGTACAGCCGCCGCAGTTGGCGGATATACCACCATTATTGATATGCCTGTGCAAAATGAGCCTGCTTTAACTAATGGCAAAATATTTGATGCCAAAATGGCTAAAGTATCGCCAAATGCGTATGTCGATTACTGTTTCTGGGGTGGTTTAGTACCAAGTAATTTTGAGCATTTAAGTGAATTAAATGATAAAGGCTGTGTCGCGTTAAAGTCCTTTATTGGGCCTGTTTCTCCTGATTATGCTTCACTTAACTATGGTCAAACTGTTGAGGCAATGGAAATTATCCAAAAATTTGGTGGTCGTGCAGGTTTTCATTGCGAAGATTTTTCCACCATCAAATGGCAAGAGCAAAGAATGAAAAACGAAGGGCGTTTAGATTGGCGAGCATTTTTAGATTCCCGTCCGTTTATTGCAGAAATGCTTGCCACCATTAATATTATTGAAATTGCTAAAGCGACGGGCTGTAAGGCGCATATTTGCCACGTTAGTCACCCAGACGTTGCTCAAAAAATTAAAGACGCTCAAGAAGAGGGCTATGATATTACCGCTGAAACCTGTGCACATTATCTCTGCTTTAGTGAAGATGATGTGATTGAAAAAGGGGCGTTGTTCAAATGTGCTCCGCCACTTCGCTCAAAATCTGATGTTGATCGTCTATGGAATTATGTGGTAGATGGGACATTTAGCGGCATTAGTAGCGACCATTCTCCTTGTTCTTATGATGAAAAGTACAATGAAATTTTAGGTCAAAAAATTAACAATGTATTTGATGTATGGGGCGGGATTAGTGGCATTCAAAGTTGTGTACAAGTGGCTTTCTATGAGGGTTGTATAAAGCGTGGAATATCTCCAACTGTATTGGCAAATGTAATGGCAAAATTACCAGCTAAAGCGTTCGGTATTTATGGTCAGAAAGGCGATATTCAAGTTGGATTTGATGCAGATTTTACGATTATTGACCCAAACAAGGAGTGGGAAATCAAAGCGGAAGATCTGCAATATGTGAATAAAATCTCCGCTTATGTGGGCAAAAAAGGTCAAGGTTTACCAGTTTGCACCATCGTACGTGGTAAAGTGATTGCTCAAGATGGGAAACTCACCGACAGCAAAGGTTTTGGAAAATTTATTACTAAAACAAAACAAGGAGCATAACAATGCAACACAACACACAACTTAACCCTGAGTTAGCAAAAGAAGTAAATGTTGACTTACAGCCAACCAAAGAACGCATTATGGATAACTTTTCCTATTGGGCAAGTTTTTTGGTGGCTGTGTTTCTATTGGTACATTTTCTATGGGGGCAAGCCTGATTGGAGCGTTAACGATAACACAAGCGATTATTGCAATGTCGTTTGGTTGTATTGTGATTGCTATCGGCCTTGTGCTAATTGGCAATGGCGGGCATAAATATGGTATTCCATTCCCAATCCAACTACGAAGCTCTTTTGGTACAACAGGTGTAAAAATTCCTGGTATTTTACGTGGTGTCCCTGCAATCGTTTGGTTTGGATTCCAAAGTTGGGTGGGGGCAGGTGCTATCAATATGTGTTTAAAACTGTTGTTCGGTTTTGATAACTTGCCTGTTGTTTATGTGCTATTCACTGTTCTTCAAGTTGGCTTATCCATTAATGGTTTTAAAGGTATTAAATGGTTGGAAAATGTTTCTTGTGTGTTCCTCATCGGTATTCTTGCTTATATGCTTTATGTTGTGAATACAAAATTCTCTGTAGAAATAGGCGAGCGCTTTGCCAATATTGAAGGCACTTGGGGAATGCCATTCTGGGCTGTAACTACAGCATTCTTGGGTATTTATTCAACAATGATTTTAAATGCTTCCGATTATTCTCGCCACGTTAAAAAAGGAACAACCCCAACAGCAACAGGTGTGATTTATGTATTATCAATCCTCCCTGTAACCTTATTTATGGGTTTAATAGGGTTGTTAGTTACGGCAGCTACAGGCAATAGTGACCCAATTGAAGTATTTGCAACTGCAATGGATAATAAATTTTTAACAGTAATAACGTTATTATTCATTGCTTTTGCACAGGTTACGACAAACGTGTTGAATAATATTGTTCCGCCATCTTACATTTTAATGGATTCATTTAAAATGAAATGGTCGCATGCCACCATTTTAGTGGGCATTCTTTCTATATGTGTAATGCCTTGGAAGTTGGTAACTGCTGAATCAGCAGATGGATTATCTTTGTTTATTAAAATTTACTCGGCATTCTTAGGCCCTATTTTTGCGGTAATGGTCGTCGATTACTACATCTTAAGAAAACGTACTTTAAACGTAAATGACTTATATAATAAAGAAGGTATTTTCAAAGGGATTAACTGGGCTGCAATCATAGCTATTACAATTGGTTCACTTTGCTCATTGATTGTGGTTGATCTTTCTTGGTATGTGAGTTTACTTCCTTCTGGTTTAAGCTACTACTTTCTTATGAAAGTATTGAAAAGTTCAGCATCTTTCCGTAAAGGGACAGTGCTAGAACATCAATAAGATGACAAGCGGTAAAATTTATTAAAAATATTGTCAGTAATAACGAGTAACAAAAATTACTTATCTTTCAATCTATTATAAGTGATTTTTATGTAAACGTTCCGAAAAAATGCAAAATGTTCCGAAAC
>NZ_SMAC01000017.1 GCF_004342115.1 Mannheimia haemolytica
GTTTCGGAACATTTTGCATTTTTTCGGAACGTTTACATAAAAATCACTTATAATAGATTGAAAGATAAGTAATTTTTGTTACTCGTTATTACTGATAATATTTCTAAAAATATTACCGCTTGAAAAAGTGTAAAGTTGAGATTATGCGTACACTGGTAAACGTTTACAAATGTCTAAAACTTTCGCTTTAGTCTCTGCAATCACCTGTTCGTGATTATCCTTACCAATGCTATCTAGCACATCGCACATCCAGCCGGCTAATGCTGTCACCTCTGCTTCTTTAAAACCACGGCGGGTCACAGAAGGCGTACCCACACGAATACCTGAAGTCACGAATGGTTTTTGAGGGTCGTTCGGCACCGAGTTTTTATTCACGGTAATGTTCGCAGCTCCTAATGCAGCATCTGCCGCTTTGCCGGTTAAACCTTGTTTTACAAAGCTAACAAGGAATAAATGGTTTTCCGTACCGTTTGAAACCACATCAAAACCACGTTGCTTAAATACCTCAACCATTGCTTTTGCATTTTTTACAACTTGTTGCTGATATGCCTTAAATTCCGGCTCTAAAGCTTCTTTAAAACAAACCGCTTTTGCCGCAATAACGTGCATCAATGGTCCACCTTGACCAGCAGGGAATACGGCAGATTGCAGTTTCTTATACATTTCTTCATCGCCAGATGCAGATAAAATCAAACCACCTCGAGGGCCGGCTAAGGTTTTATGGGTTGTTGTCGTCACGACGTGAGCGTGAGGAAGCGGATTTGGATAAACTCCCGCCGCAATTAAGCCTGCAACGTGAGCCATATCCACAAATAAATATGCCCCAACTTCATCGGCAATCTCACGCATTTTTGCCCAATCCATAACTTGAGAATAAGCAGAGAAACCAGCAACAATCATTTTCGGTTTCACTTCTTGGGCTTGTTTGCGTAATGCTTCATAATCAATTAAGCCTTCATCAGTAATGCCGTATTGTTCTGCTTTATAAATTTTACCAGAGAAGCTAACTGAAGCACCGTGGGTTAAATGCCCGCCGTGCGCTAAACTCATACCTAAAATAGTGTCACCCGGATTAAGCAACGCCATATATACGGCTGCATTCGCTTGTGAGCCTGAATGCGGTTGAACGTTGGCATAATCTGCCCCGAACAATGCTTTCGCACGGTCAATCGCAAGTTGTTCTACAATATCCACATACTCACAACCCCCATAGTAACGTTTACCCGGATAACCTTCTGCATATTTATTGGTTAATTGTGAGCCTTGAGCCTGCATTACACGTGGGCTTGCATAGTTTTCAGATGCAATTAATTCAATATGTTCTTCTTGACGGCGATCTTCATCTTGAATGGCTTGCCATAATACTGCATCGTAATCAGCGATATTCATATCACGTTTTAACATTTTTGGACTCCTAATAAGCTTAAGTAAACGTTTGCGTAAGTTGATTTCACGTTATTTTACGCATTTTTTAGTTTCATAGATAGTATTATTTATATAAAAATTAACTTCGAGTGAAAGAAAAACAAGCGGTCACATTTTGTAAAAAATTTACCAAATATGACCGCTTAGTATTATTCATTGAATTAATGGTTATGATCTTTTAAATGCTTTGCCCATTGGTATGCAGCAAATGAAAATGCAAGCAAAAGAAATAATCCGATTGTCAATCCGTCCATTTACATCTCCTCTGCTGTTTCTCGAAACAATCTTGCCGTTGCTAACAAAAAATAAACTACTGCAAATAAGGTAATTGAGTGTGTAAATTTCATTAGCAGTGAATATTCTCCATAGAGAATAACAGGAATTGCTAAAATTGCAACTTTTGCCACATCGTCCATTAGTTTTGCCCAAGCCTCAAAGGAGCTTTTCTTAATTGGCTTTTTAAATAGATTTAGCATAGTGCCTCCGTCATTTCCTGTTATTTTGGAAGAAAATCTGGAAACGAGCAAAGAGCAAAGTTGATATTTTCGATGCAGGTCGCAAAATTATTTTGCGAATTCCGCACGCAATATCGCTGCCCCTTGGCTGAGTGCCTGTAATTTACCTTGTGCGACTTGGCGTGAAAGTGGCGCCATTCCGCAGTTGGTGCTTGGGTAGAGTTTATCCGCATCAACAAATTGTAATGCTTTGCGTAACGTATCTGCCACTTGTTCCGGTGTTTCGATAATGTTAGTTGCTACATCAATCGCCCCCAGCATCACTTTTTTGCCACGCACTAATTCGATTAAGTCCATTGGCACACGGGAGTTTTGGCACTCTAACGAGATAATATCGATTTTTGATTGTTGCAGTTTCGGGAAACTCTCTTCGTATTGACGCCATTCGTTGCCGAGGGTCTGTTTCCAGTCGGTATTGGCTTTAATACCGTAGCCGTAGCAGATATGCACCGCCGTTTCGCATTTTAAGCCTTCCGCTGCACGCTCTAACGCTGCCACGCCCCAGTCGTTCAGCTCATCGAAGAAGACGTTAAACGCCGGTTCGTCAAATTGAATAATATCGACACCTGCCGCTTCCAACTCTTTGGCTTCTTCGTTGAGGATTTTGGCAAATTCCCACGCCAGTTTTTCACGGCTTTTGTAATGACCGTCATAGAGGGTGTCGATCATCGTCATCGGGCCGGGTAATGCCCATTTAATTGGCTTTTCGGTATGCGCACGCAAGAATTTGGCATCGTCCACAAACACCGATTTCGGACGGGAAACTGCCCCCACCACGCTCGGCACGCTGGCATCGTAACGGTTACGAATGCGCACAATTTCACGCTTGCTAAAATCTACCCCTTCCAAATGCTCGATAAAGGTGGTCACAAAGTGCTGGCGGGTCTGTTCGCCATCACTAACAATATCAATCCCTGCCGCAATTTGTTCGGCAAGGGAAACAAGGAGGGCATCACGTTTGGCTTGAAGTAGTTCCTCGCCTTCAAATTTCCAAGGTGACCACAGTTTTTCCGGCTCGGCAAGCCACGAAGGTTTTGGTAGGCTGCCGGCGGTAGAGGTTGGGAGAAGAATGTTGCTCATTTTGAATTTTCCTATAAAAAGTAGGGTGGGCGTAAGCCCACCATTGGTTATATCTCATTTTATGGTGGGCTTACGCCCACCCTACGTTTATTCCTCCGTCGCCCAAGCCTCTAAAATCGCTTGGTAACGTTTAATAAAATGCTCTTCGGTGTATTTACCCTGTTTGATCGCCAACTGGGTGCGTTCTTCACGGTCATATTCCACTTTGGTGACGGAATAATCTTGGTAAGTCAGGCTGCCTTTATAGACCTGCCCTGCGACCGAATTGGCATTGTAAATTTCCGGACGGTAAATTTTTTGGAACGCTTCCATTGTGGCAATCGTGCTGATTAGCTCTAAGTTAGTGTAATCATTGAGTAAATCTGCACTCTCATCAAAGTAGAACGCATAGGGTGCAACAGATTTTGGCGGCATAAAGTAACGTACTTTTAAGCCCATTTTCGCAAAATAGGCATCAGTTAATGAATAACTATCTTGCAGATATTCCACACCTAAAATTGGGTGAACGTTAGTGGTTCTTGTGTAGGTACGGGTGGTTGCCACGCTTAAACAGATCACCGGTGGTTTTTTATATTTTGCGGTATATTCAGGCGATGCCAATAAATGCTTAAACAGCTTGCCGTGTAACTCGCCATAGCCTTCCGGCACGCTAAATTGCGGTTTGTCTTTATTGTGATCTAACAACAATACGCTGAAATCGTAATCACGCACAAAAGAAGAGAAGTTATTACCGATAATGCCATCAATGGTTTTGCCGGTTTTGTAGTCGATAACATAGGTTTTCAGCCACTCAATCGCAGGGAAAAACTCGCCTTTGCCTTCCACATCAATATCCAGTGAGACAATATCCAATTTCACCGAATAACGATCCGCATTCGGGTTATCCCAGTTCGCTAAATCGTTAAAACGGTTATTGATCATCGCAATCGCATTTTGCAGGTTCTGTTTGCGGTTTTCGCCACGGGCAAGGTTGGCAAAGTTGGTGGTTAAACGGGTGCTTTGCTCCGGTTGGTAATTTTCATTAAATTCAATAGTATGCACTTGGCATTTAAAATTTGTTGTCATTTTATTGTCCCCTTTATTTTTCAGATAGCTTATTGAACCACAAATTTTTATTGAATAAAAATGATATATTTTTGAAATGTATATGAAATCAATTCATATTGCATTTGCAAATTTAATCAGAAAAAACACCGCTTGTGTTTAAAACAACTTACTTGCCCAGCCTAATTTAGAACCTAATACAGTAAAGTAGTTATAATCTTTTAAATGGAGCAGCTGTAATTTATCCGGGCTTTTACGCACCAAGACTCTATCTTCAGGCGTAAAGTGCATATTCACCTGCCCGTCACAAATCACTTCTAAATCAGGGGTATTATATTTGGCAAAACGAAGCGAAATTTGACTATCGCCATCAACCACCAAAGGACGAGACGAAAGAGTGTGAGGGTGCATCGGCACTAATGCCATTGCATTCATATTCGGGGTTAAAATCGGGCCACCAGCAGAAAGTGAATAGGCGGTTGAGCCTGTAGGCGTTGCCACAATCAAGCCATCTGCACGTTGTGAAAAAGCGAATTTTCCGTCAATATAAACTTCAAATTCAATAATTCGAGCCACTTGGGTTGGGTGAACCACAATTTCATTCAAGGCATTATTTGCGGCAATAATTTTACCGTTGCGCTCAATGAAAGCCTCTAACAGGAATCGCTCTTCAATCACATACTCATTTTTGACTAAGCAACTATAAAGCTGTTCAAAAGCCGTTTGAGGTGCGATATCGGTTAAAAAACCCAGATTGCCACGGTTAATGCCTATCAGTGGCACTCGGTATTTAGCCAAAGCTCGGGCGATGCCAAGCATATTACCATCGCCACCTATCACAATCACCAACTCTGCGCGCTGACCAATCTGATCTAAACTGTAGCTTTCCTTAAGCTGTAACTGAGTGGCAACCTCTGTTTCCACTAAAATTTGATAATCACGATCTTTTAACCAATTATAAACGGCAAGATGTGTTTCAAATGCACTGTCGTGGCGAGGTGTGCCAACAATCGCAATCACTTCAAACGGTTTTTGCTGATTCATTTCAATTCCTTAAAGAATGTGGGTTTGATACCATTGATTAAGTAGAATACCTGCGTTTACCGCCACATTTAAACCACTATTTAACGGATTATTAAAGGAAAGCTGTATTGTTGTGTCTTCTGCGTAAGCCACATCACTTGCAGGAATCTCACTTAATACAAAAACCACCTTTTCCGCCAGCTTAATTTTGGTTAAAGAAGGGGCTTGCTTATGGCGTGTGAGGTGGACAATTTGATAACCGGCTTGGCGGAGTTGTACCAAAGCAATATGCTTGTTTTTAGTTTCTAACGCTCGCACAAATTCCAAACCACCCTCTGCGACACGAGCTGCAGAACTGGAGTTTAAGCTATCCACATTTTCAGTAATAATGCCTTTCACACCATAAAAAGCACACGTTCTGATGATTCCCCCCACATTCTGAGCATTGTTTACACCATCTAACAGTACCAAGCAATCTTGTTTTTTCGGCACTTGTAAATAGCCCTCTAGCACAAATGAAGCCGTTTTTTTCACCAATAAGCACATATCGCCGTGATGTTCAGTACCGGTGACTCGCTCCATCTCTTCACGGTCAATAACGTGATAGGCTTTTTTGTGCTGAGCCAAATAGCTCATTAAATCGCCTAATTTTTTTGCCCCCTCCACTGTTGCCCATAAACGTACAATAGATCCAGGACGTTGTTGGAACAAACTGATACAGGCATTTTCGCCATAGACTTTCATCTCTTCCAAGCGATTTTTCTTAATTTTCTCAGGCGCTCTCGGTGAAAGCGGGCCGTTTTTTTTCTCTTTAACTGAGCTATTCCCACCTTTTACCCAAATTTGCACACTACCTTCACCACTGGCTTTTTTGCCTTCTGCTGGATAAATCTGCTCAGAGCGTGAATAAGCCTCGTCACGCTTAAAATGTAGCTTATGCGGTCTGTCACTTTTACCTTCATTTCCTCGCATTTTGCCTTTATCTGAAAAACGGGGGGAACGCTCATCTGAACGGCGTTCTTCTCTGTGTTTAAAACGAGGTTGGTTATTTTCTTTAAATTGCATTTTTAGTACCTAAATGGGTGGCTTGAATGAGAGGTATTATAACGAATCCAAACTCCAAGCGGTTAGAAAAAGCCATTTTTTTGCAAAATTTTTCACAGATTAGACCGCTTGTTGTTTCTTTATTTCGCTACATTCTTTATAATTCGTGCTTTATTATGTTCTTTAAAATCTGGTGGAAATATGAACCCAATGTTAAACATTGCTATTCGTGCGGCACGAAAAGCAGGCAATATTATTGCCAAAGGCTATGAACAATCGCCTCAAGATACACAAGTTTTACAAAAAAATACGAATGATTATGTGACTGAAATCGATAAAGCAGCGGAAGCGGCAATTATTGATGTGATCCGTAAATCTTACCCTGAACACTCGATCGTGACCGAAGAGTCCGGCGTGTTAAACGGTAGCAATGAAAATGTACAATGGGTGATCGATCCATTAGATGGTACAACCAATTTCGTAAAACGCTTACCTCATTTTGCTGTGTCGATTGCCGTGCGTGAAAACGGACGTACAACAGTAGGGGTAGTTTACGATCCTATCCGTAACGAGCTTTTCACTGCGGTGCGTGGCGAAGGGGCTAAATTAAACGAGTTCCGTTTACGCATTGATGCAGAACGCCGTGATTTAAAAGGCACTGTAATTGCAACCGGTTTTCCTTTCAAAGTCATCAGACATCGTGATGCACATTTAAATATGCTTGAAGGCTTAATGAATAACGGAGTAGCTGATTTCCGCCGTACCGGTTCTGCCGCTTTAGATCTTGCCTATGTTGCAGCGGGTCGTGTTGATGGTTTCTTTGAAATCGGCTTAAAACCGTGGGATTTCGCCGCCGGTGAACTTATTGCCCGTGAAGCCGGTGCAATTGTGACTAACTTTGTTGGCGGAACAGATTACTTGAAAACAGGTAATCTGGTTGTTGGTAACGGCCGTGTGGTTAAAGAAATTTTAAATAGCATTCAGCCTACTTTGACCGAAGAACTCAAAGCTTAATTTAATATCATCTATTATTTGATGGTTGTGGGTAATAAAACATTATGGAAAAGAAGTATCCTCTGTTAAGCGAAATCAACTCACCGGAAGATTTACGTTTACTTTCTAAAGACCAGCTTCAAACCGTAGTTGATGAACTGCGAGCCTATTTATTGGAATCAGTCAGTCAAACTAGCGGACATTTAGCCTCTGGCTTAGGGGTAGTAGAGCTTACGGTAGCTTTGCATTATGTTTATCAAACGCCTTTCGACCAATTAATTTGGGACGTTGGTCATCAAGCTTACCCACATAAAATCCTTACTGGGCGCCGAGATCAAATGCACACTATCCGCCAAAAAGATGGTATTCACCCCTTCCCTTGGCGTGAAGAAAGCCCTTACGATGTGTTAAGCGTTGGGCATTCTTCTACTTCGATCAGTGCCGGACTTGGCATTGCGGTGGCAGCAGAAAAAGAAAATGCCGGCCGTAAAACCGTCTGTGTAATCGGTGATGGTGCAATCACTGCCGGAATGGCATTTGAAGCATTAAACCACGCAGGTGCATTGCATACCGATATGTTGGTTATCTTAAATGATAATGAAATGTCAATCTCTGAAAATGTCGGGGCATTAAACAACCACCTTGCCCGCATTTTTTCTGGTTCGCTCTATACTTCAGTGCGTGACGGCAGTAAGAAAATTTTAGATAAAGTGCCTACCATCAAAAACTTTATGAAAAAAAGCGAAGAGCATATGAAAGGGGTGATTTTCTCCCCTGAAAGCACTTTGTTTGAAGAGTTAGGCTTTAATTATATCGGCCCGATTGATGGACATAATATTGACGAGTTAGTCAAAACCTTGAGCAATATGCGTGAGCTGAAAGGCCCTCAATTTCTGCATATTCGCACGAAAAAAGGCAAAGGCTACACACCTGCGGAAAATGATCCGATTGGCTACCATGGCGTTCCGAAATTTGACCCTACCGCAGCCGAGTTACCAAAATCAAAAGCAGCACCTACTTATTCCAATATTTTTGGCGATTGGCTATGTGAAATGGCAGAGCATGATCCGAAAATTATCGGCATTACGCCGGCAATGCGTGAAGGCTCGGGAATGGTAGAATTTTCCAAACGTTTCCCTGAACAATATTTTGATGTGGCGATTGCCGAACAACACGCAGTGACTTTCGGGGCAGGCTTAGCAATCGCAGGTTACAAACCGGTAGTCGCAATTTATTCCAGCTTCTTGCAGCGAGCTTATGACCAATTAATTCACGATGTTGCTATTCAAAACCTGCCGGTGATTTTTGCGATTGACCGAGCCGGAATTGTCGGTGCAGACGGACAAACCCACCAAGGTGCATTTGATTTAAGTTTTATGCGTTGTATTCCCAATATGACCATTATGGCACCGAGCGATGAAAATGAAATGCGACAAATGCTTTATACCGCTTACACGATGAATACGCCAAGTGCCATTCGTTACCCTCGAGGCAATGCTAAAGGAGTAAAACTTGAGCCAATGCAAGGACTTGAAGTAGGTAAAGCAAACATTATTCGTGAAGGTAAAAAAGTTGCGATTTTGAATTTTGGTGCTTTGCTTGATGAAGCCAAAATTGTGGCTGAAAAACATAACTACACCTTGGTAGATATGCGTTTCATTAAACCATTAGATGAAGCATTACTTCAAAAAGTGGCGGATTCTCACGAGTTGTTGGTTACGCTTGAAGAAAATGCTATTCAAGGTGGTGCAGGTAGTTTTGTGAATGAATATTTGCAAAATATCGGCAAAATCAAACCGCTTGTAATGCTTGGTATTCCTGACTTTTTCGTTCCCCAATCTACTCAAGCTGAAGCTTATGCCGATCTTGGATTAGATGCCCAAGGCATTGAAGCAAAAATTCAAAAATTCGATATTTAACTTTAAAAAGTCCCTTTGATTGATACAGAACAAAGGGATTTTTTGATGAACCTCACATTTTCAGTAAATTATTCACACAAATCTAACAATTCGTTTTACTTTATCCTCACTCCTCACTTACAATGGCACGCCTTTAGCAGTTCTGCTAAAAATGATCATTTATCTCAATTTATAGGATTTCTACTATGTTGTGGTTCTTTTTCTGTGTAGCCGTGCTTGTGCTTGGCTATTTCACTTATGGGAAAATCATTGAAAAAATCTTCGTGATTAACCCAAAAAGATCGACACCGGCTTACTCTATGAATGACGGTGTGGATTATATGCCAATGTCTAAAACCAAGATTTGGCTGATTCAATTATTAAATATTGCCGGCACCGGCCCTATTTTCGGCCCGATTCTTGGTGCTTTATACGGACCAGTTGCAATGCTTTGGATTGTGATTGGTTGTATTTTTGCCGGTGCAGTACACGACTACTTCTGTGGTATGTTAAGTATCCGCAACGGTGGCGCAACGATGCCAAATCTGGCAGGGAAATTCTTGGGTCGTCCAGTCAAGTTATTCATCAACGTAATGGCGCTCATCTTGCTTTTATTAGTAGGCGTAGTTTTCGTTGCAAGCCCTGCTCAGTTACTCTCTACCATCACCATGGATATTGCAGGTGCAACCCAAAGTGCAATGGAATTAGGTGATGTTGAAGCAATTAAAGAATCTGTAGCATCAGGTGGCGTAACCGTTTGGGGTATGGATAAAGCAACCGTGATTTCTGTGTGGACGTTAATTATTTTTGCTTACTATATTCTTGCTACATTACTACCTGTTGATAAAATTATCGGTCGAATTTATCCTTTCTTCGGAGCATTATTACTCTTTATGTCTGTAGGTATGGTATATGGTCTAGTCAGCGCTCACTTAAGTGCGACTGATCCTATCGACTTCTTCCGTACAGTGAATGCAAACGGTCAAGGCTTAACGTGGGAAAAATTCACCCAAAACTTCCAAGTGAAAGGTGATGTTCCAATTTGGCCATTACTATTCTTAACTATTTCTTGCGGAGCATTATCCGGTTTCCACGCAACCCAAACCCCATTAATGGCTCGCTGTGCGCAAAATGAGAAAGAAGGTCGTTTTATTTTCTACGGTGCAATGATTACTGAAGGGGTAATTGCATTAGTATGGTGTGCAGTAGGTCTTTCATTCTATGAAAACCCACAAGCCTTACAAGATGCGATCTCTGCCGGTTCACCGTCTAAAGTGGTATATGACAGCTCGTTACACTTCTTAGGGTTTATCGGTGGTATTTTTGCCGTATTAGGCGTTGTAGTATTACCAATCACCTCAGGTGACACTGCATTCCGAGCCGCTCGTTTACAACTAGCGGAAATCTTTGGTTTAGAACAACGTACCTTAGTAAAACGTTTGTATATTGCCGTACCATTATTCGTACTTGGTTTCATTGTCTCAAAAGTTGATTTCAGCGTATTATGGCGTTACTTCACTTGGGCAAACCAAATGACTGCAATGGTTATGTTATGGACTGCCGCAGGTTACTTATACCGCTATAAAAAATTCCACTGGGTATGCTCGATTCCTGCATGGTTTATCACTACCGTGTGTGCAACTTACCTTGCGAACAACAAAATCGGCTTCGGTTTAGATTATGAATTATCAGTTTATATCGGTTTTGCGATTACGGTAGTTTGTGTTATTTGCTTCTTTGCTTTCCTCAAGCCATCTGAGGCTCGTGATGAAGATGCTTATGTAACAAACTAATTGCTTGCGTAAAATGCTAAAAATGGGGACAATCTAGTCCCCGTTTTTATTGGTTTTATTATGCGATTTTTTGACACTCATACTCACCTCGACTATCTCGCAGAAAGCCTGAATTTAAGCATTCCGGAATTGGTTGAGAATGCCGAACAGCATCAGATTGAATGCATTCTTATCGTTGCCGTATTTGCAAAAAATTTTGCAAAAGTGACCGCTTGTGCCAAACAAAAACCGGAAAATTTGGTGTATGGATTAGGGTTGCATCCACTGTATATTCAACAGCACCAACAACAAGATTTAATCTTATTGGAAAATTTGCTAAGCCAACAAGATCCACAGTGTACCGCTATTGCCGAAATCGGTTTGGAAAAAGCGGTAAGTGAAGTTTCTACCCCTGAATTATGGAAAAAGCAATGTGAATTTTTAGAGGCACAACTTTCCCTCGCGAAAAAATTTAATTTACCCGTTAATCTTCATTCACGTAAAAGCCACGATCAACTTTTTGTGTTCCTCAAAAAAGCCCAACTAACCAAAACCGGTGTGGTTCACGGCTTTGCCGGCAGCTATGAACAGGCAAAACGTTTTGTCGATCTCGGTTATAAAATTGGTGTGGGGGGAACTATTACCTATGAACGTGCTAACAAAACCCGTGAGGCTATCCGCAAACTACCTCTTGAAAGTTTACTACTGGAAACCGACTCGCCCGATATGCCGGTGTTTGGCTTTCAAGGCCAGCCGAACCGACCGGAACGGCTTTTAGTGACTTTCAATAGTCTATGTGAATTAAGAACAGAATCACCAAATCTGATTGCAGAAACCATTTGGCAGAATAGCGAAAGGTTATTTTTTTACGCTTGATTTAGTCGTTGCTTTAGATGTTGCCAAATTTGCGAGCCATAATTTACATTAAAATTAGAGCAAATTGCTTCTTCTTGTGTTTTTATGTCAAGATTTTCACAGCAATTTACAATTTTTTGCCAATAAACGACCGCTTGTAATTCAAAATGTACACCCGACAACAGATAATAACCTCGCCCTAGCTCTCCCTCTATCATTGCTACTGAGCCATCAGGATAATAAGCCAACGGGTTGTCAATCACTGTTGTTGAATTTGGTTCAAAACAGCAACCACCGTGATAATAAAACGGCATTTTTCCACCCTCTGCAAGTGTTACTTCAACTATCGCTTTGCTACCAATGTTTTTATCGTAAAGTTGCCCGTTGGTAAACTGCGGCAGACTGCCTTTCGCAATGCCATTAAATAAAGCTAGTTCTCGATTACCATTTACGCTATAGTCACGCCCTACAAAATTCAATTCAGCACAGCCATAATAAGCTCCGGCACAGATACCGAGATAAGCTCCACCTTGTTCAATAAATTGGCGGATTCTACGATTGCCTTCTCCGTTTAATTTTTTGCAGTAAGGTAAATCGGCTCCACCGGGCATGATTAATAAACAGCCATCGGAAAACTTGCTTTGAATAATTTGTTTGGCATTGATGAGATAAGCCGGACGCTGTAAATGCTGTTTTACTGCCAATAACAGTGATTGAACACCAATTTCACTGCTACCTTCATCACAATAAATATAAACTGGTTTTACCATTTTAAATTCACTCTTACCCTAAAAGACATCTTCCTATATAATCGGTTGAGAACATTTTAACCATATTAAAGGAAAGGATTATGTTCACTACGCAATTAATTCAAACTAAACGTTGGCTAGAAGCCAATAGTATAACTACATTTTGGTTGAAAACTTTTATTGGAGCAACACTGCTTGCTATTTTTGCACAAATTTCTGTGCCGATGTACCCTGTACCCATTACAGGGCAAACACTTGCTTTAACTGTGGTTGGTTTTGCAATGGGTCGTAAAGCCGCAACTGCTGCAGTATTACTTTATCTTTTTGAAGGGGCGATTGGTTTACCTGTCTTTGCCGGCGGTGCTTCAGGTTTCCATCATTTCTTTGGTCCAACAGGCGGATACTTATTAGGCTATATTCCAACCGCCTATTTCTTAGGCTATTATAGCGATAAAGGCGTATTAAACTCTTTTTGGAAAAGTTTATTTGTCGCCTTAATTGCAAGTGTGATCACCTTTGCTTTCGGCTTGGCTCAACTTTCTTTCTTTGTACCAGAAGGCACAGTATTACAAGCGGGCTTATATCCATTTATTTTAGGTGGTGTGCTTAAAGCACTCCTAGCAAGTGTTTTGGTTAGCCCAAGCTACAAATTCTTCTCGAAACTCTAATCTTTCTAAAGGCTTTGTTACGGCAAAGCCTTTTTCAATTCTGATTGCTCTATTTTTTACTACATTTCAAAATCCCCTTCATTTGATTTTTTAATCAAAATAGCCAAAAGTTATTTTCTCAACGCTAATAATAACTTTTTTGCCTAAAAGGTATTAAATCGGTACAATGATTTAATACTGGCAGAATGTTTGAAGGAGCATTGATGAATAGCACTAAATTTTACTCCCTTTATTCAGGTATCTTTTTTCTGTTTTTCGGCTACGGTTTATTTCTAAATTCAGCAGGGATCAAACTGGCAGAAATGGGGATAACGGACATCATCATCGGTTTACTTAACGCTGCTTTCTTTATTGGGGCGGCATTAAGCACTATTTTTGCTCACCGCATTGTATCAAGTGTTGGGCATATCCGTTCATTTAGCGTTTTCTGTGCTGTTTTTGCTATCGCCGCTCTCGGTCATATTATGATTGATACTTTGTGGATCTGGGGCGTATTACGAATTATTTTGGGATTCTGTCATTATAGCTTGCTGCTTTTAGTCGAAAGTTGGTTAAGCGAAAAAACCAATGTCGATACCAGAGGCAAAGTGCTTGCCACTTATAACATTATCTTCTATCTCGCCTTTATTTTAGGCGTAAGTTTATTAAGTTTAGAACTTAGTAGCCGAAACATTTTTATCTTATCTACCATTTTGGTTGTGATGTCGATGATCCCAATTGCTTTAACTAAAATGGTTCAGCCTGATATTCCGGCTCGAGAGCGCATTAGTATTCCTAAACTATTTGCGATTTCACCGTTAGCCTTAGCAACCAGCTTTATTAGCGGAATGTTGGTAAACGGCTTTTTTACAATGGCGTCAGTCTTTCTGCTGAAGTTTAGCTTTTCATTAAGTGAAATCTCGCTTTATTTGATGATCTCGATGATCGGTGGTTTTATCAGCCAAATGCCGATGGCGATATTATCGAATCGTATTGGCAGACGTAACGCCATTTTAGCTTGTTCAGTGATTGCCACTTTAACCGCACTTGCCGGATTATTTGCAATTTTCCAAGAAAATTTGACCGCTTGGGGACAGTATATTATCGCCTTTTTCTTTGGCTGTAGTCTGTTTAGCTTATATGCTTTGAGCATTGCCCGTGCCAACGATGAATTGCCGAATAATATGAACACGGTTGAAGTAAGCAGGGGTTTACTGTTTTGCTATGGTGTGGGGGCGTTAGTTGCTCCACCGCTTATCGGTTTTGCGATGAGCCTTTCCGCTGAATATGGCTTTTATGCACTTTTTGGACTGTTCTCACTTAGTTTATTTATTTGTGCTTTCCGCACCAAATCAATTCCGAAAGCGGAACGAGCAGAGATGCAATATGCTACCCCAATTGCAACCGCAAGCCCACTTGAAGAAATTGAAATTGTTGAGGACGCACTTATTCCATTTGATGAAGAAGCGGTACAAGAGTACCAGGCTCAGCTTGAAATACTTGAACAAGATCCACAAACAGAAAATGAAAATATTGAGCTTGATGAAGAGGCCGCTGAAAACAGCAAAGTTTAATTTTTCTTTGTTTTATGCTAGAATTTCAGTGCTTTTATTCCCCACTTGTAAGGGAAATAATAAGCAAATTGCAAAATTTTAATCAAAAAAGACCGCTTGTAGGCGGTTTTTTCATTCAAACAACACAAGTAATCTCTCGTATGGATTACCACTGTAAGGATTTATTATGCCAATTATTACTTTACCGGACGGTTCACAACGTTCATTTGACAACCCAGTTTCTGTAATGGAAGTTGCCCAATCTATCGGGGCAGGTTTAGCGAAAGCCACCATTGCCGGTCGTGTAAACGGTGAACGCCGTGATGCGTCTGATATCATCAGCCAAGACAGCGCACTTGAAATCATTACTGCCAAAGACGAAGATGGTTTAGAGATCATTCGCCACTCAACCGCTCACTTGTTAGGTCACGCCATCAAGCAATTATTCCCAGACGTTAAAATGGCTATCGGCCCGACTATCGAAAACGGTTTCTACTACGATATCGATTTAGACCGCTCTTTGACTCAAGAAGATTTAGACGCTCTTGAAAAGCGTATGTTAGAGCTGGCAAAAACCAACTATGACGTGGTAAAACGCCCGGTAAGCTGGCAAGAAGCTCGAGATACCTTTGAGAAACGTGGTGAGCCATACAAAATGGCGATTTTAGATGAAAATATTGAACGTACGGCAACGCCTGCGTTATATCACCACGAAGAATATATTGATATGTGCCGTGGTCCACACGTACCAAATATGCGTTTCTGCCACCACTTCAAATTACAAAAAGTAGCGGGTGCTTACTGGCGTGGCGACAGCAAAAATAAAATGCTACAACGTATTTACGGTACAGCTTGGGCTGATAAAAAACAATTAGCCGAATATTTACAACGTTTGGAAGAAGCGGCAAAACGTGACCACCGCCGTATCGGTAAAGCGTTAGATTTATACCATATGCAAGAAGAAGCACCGGGTATGGTGTTCTGGCACAATGACGGCTGGACGATTTTCCGTGAACTTGAAACTTTTGTGCGTACCAAATTGAAAGAGTACGATTACCAAGAAGTAAAAGGTCCGTTTATGATGGATCGTGTGCTTTGGGAAAAAACCGGACACTGGCAAAACTACGCAGATTTAATGTTCACTACCCAATCGGAAAACCGTGAATATGCAATTAAGCCGATGAACTGCCCGGGTCACGTTCAAATCTTTAATCAAGGCTTGAAATCTTACCGTGATTTACCGATCCGTATGGCGGAATTTGGTTCGTGTCACCGTAACGAGCCGTCCGGTTCATTACACGGCTTAATGCGTGTGCGTGGTTTTACCCAAGATGATGCACATATTTTCTGTACTGAAGAACAAATCGAGTCAGAAGTAACCAGCTGTATCAAAATGGTGTACGACATTTACAGCACCTTCGGTTTTACTAACATTGCAGTAAAACTTTCAACCCGTCCGGAAAACCGTATCGGTGATGATGCAATGTGGGACAGAGCAGAAGAAGGCTTAGCCAACGCCTTACGCAACAACGGACTTGAATATGAAATTCAAGAAGGCGAAGGTGCATTCTACGGGCCGAAAATTGAGTTTGCATTGCGTGATTGCTTAGGACGTGAATGGCAATGTGGCACGGTGCAACTTGACTTCGCTCTACCGGGTCGTTTAGAAGCCTCTTATGTAGCAGAAGATAATGGTCGCCGCACACCGGTAATGATTCACCGTGCGATTTTAGGCTCGATCGAACGTTTCATCGGGATTATCACCGAAGAATATGCCGGTTTCTTCCCAACTTGGCTTGCCCCAACCCAAGCAGTGGTAATGAACATTACCGACAGCCAAGCAGATTATGTGCAACAAGTGGTGAAACAGCTTTCTGATGCAGGCATTCGTGTGAAAGCAGACTTACGCAACGAAAAAGTCGGCTTCAAAGTGCGTGAGCACACCTTACGCCGTGTGCCTTATATGTTGGTTTGCGGTGATAAAGAAATCGCCGAAGGTAAAGTGTCTGTGCGTACCCGTAAAGGTGCAGACTTAGGTACTTACCTCGTTTCAGACTTAGTTGAAATTCTAAAAAACCAAATTAAGGCTCGTGAGTTGAAATTATTAGGCGAAGAGTAATAACATAAATAAAAGCAGCTACCTTTCTGACATAATCGAGGGGTAGCTGCTTTTTTATTAGAATAGGAAAATGATTAATGCCCACTTAACACTTTTGCCGGTTCTAATTTAGCGGCTCGGTTGGCAGGGTATAAGCTGGCAAAAAGGCTTAGGATAATCGTGGCCGCCAATACATAGACGACATCTTGCCAATGTAATTCACTTGGTAAGAAATCAACAAAATAAACTCCGTCTGAAAGCAATTTCACCTCAAAGAATGCTTCAATCGCTTTGATAATAGCGGTTAAATTTAGCGATAAAATCACACCTAAAATCAGCCCGAATAACGCCCCTTTCATACCTGAAATTAAGCCATACCATAAGAAAATGCGGCGGATAAAACCGTTATTTGCACCAAGTGTTCGTAAAATCGCAATATCGCCCTGTTTGTCTTTCACCGCCATAATCAAGGTGGAAATAATATTAAAACAGGCAACGCCAATTACCAGAACCATTGCAATGTACATCACGGTGCGAATCAGCTGAATATCGTTATACATATAACCGAATTTATCGATCCACGTATTCAAATAAAGCGGTTGGGTATAGCCGTTCAGTTGTGGCATTTCAAGCTGTTGTACATCAAACGGATTGGCAAGGCTGATTTCAAGTCCTGACACTTCATTCGCTTGGTATTCCATCAGCTCTTGAGCTTTATTCAGTGGAATTAAGGCATAACTGTGATCCAGCTGCCCATCTAGCCGCAAAATGCCGGTTACGTTTAGGTTAAAACGCAAGGGCTGGGCTAATTTGCCGTCTTCTGTTGGCTGAGGAATTAAAAGCGTAACTTCGTCTCCTGCCTCAACTTCTAACGCTTTGGCAATACCGGCTCCTAAAATCAAGCCATCTTCATCGGCTTGAAATTGCTGATTGAACGCTTGCCATTGCTCGGGTGGAATAAATTGGCTTAATTGGCTGGCCTGATCTTGCTTTTTAGGATCAACCCCTCGCACCTGGGCGATTTTAAGCTGAGCCCCATTTTCAATTAAGGCGGTAAAGCTCACGAAAGGGGAACTAGCGGTCACATTTTGCGATTTTTTTACCAATGCCTCTAATTTTTTGCTATCAAAAATCGGCTGAGGCTGATTGCCTTGAAACGAAACTAATTCTGCGTGCGGCACAACCGAAAGTACACGATTATTCAGCTCTCGCTCAAAGCCGTTCATTGCACTTAGCCCGATAATTAATACCGCAACCCCAAGGGCAATCCCGATGTTGGAGAAGAGGGCAATTAGTGAAACCAGTCTGTTTTTCTGTTTGCCCCGTTGGTAACGCCAGCTAATGAAAAACGGCGTACTCATAAGCTCCCCTCGCTTAACACGCCATCTCGCATTACAAGACTACGTGAAAGTTTATTCGCTAGATTTAAATCATGCGTTACTAATAAAAACGCAATGTTCTGCTCTTGGTTGAGCTGTTGAATCAGCTCAAAAATGCTTTCAGTGGTTTTTTGGTCTAAATTACCGGTCGGTTCATCGGCAAGTACCAGAGCCGGATTATTAACCAACGCTCGGGCAATCGCCACCCGTTGGCGTTCGCCGCCTGAAAGTGCTGATGGGCGATGTGTCATTCGATGAGCTAATCCGACCGCTTGTAGCATTTTCTCGGCACGATTGACAGCTTCAGTTTTGTTCTGTTTGCCGATCAGCATCGGCATCATCACATTTTCAAGGGCGGTAAAGTCTGCCATTAAGTGATGAAATTGGTACACAAAGCCTAAGTTTTGGTTACGCAATAACGCTAATTTGTCTGAACTGAGCTGTTGCAGAGATTGCCCTCGAATCCAGACTTCACCGGTGCTTGGCTGATCTAGCCCGCCTAATGTGTGCAATAGGGTGCTTTTGCCGGAACCTGAACTACCGACAATCGCCACCAGCTCACCTTCGTTCATCGAAAATGACACCTCTTTTAGCACCTGAACTTTCTGTTCGCCCTCATCGTAAAATTTGCTGATATGTTCACAGCGAAGTAATTCTGTCATTTTATTTCCGTTCTTATTATTTATTATTCATATCTTAATGCCTGTGCCGGCTCAATTTTTGAGGCTCGGTATGCCGGGTAAAGTGTGCAAAGGAGTGAAAGAAGCATCGACACCCCAACAATAACCGCAATTTGCGAGCCTGAAATTAAGGTAGGCAGATGTATGCTCGGGTTTAATTGCTGGATAATCTGATCTAAATTGTAGGCGATCAATACGCCGAGCAAACCACCAATAATCGAGCCAATTACTCCGACAATCGCCCCTTGGAACACAAAAATCTGCATCACTTGTTTTTTGGTTAAGCCTTGGGTTTGTAAAATTGCAATTTCGCCCTGTTTGTCTACCACCATCAAACTGAGTGAAGTCACAATGTTGGAAATTGCAACCACAATAATCAGGCTGATGAGTAAGCCCATCATATTTTTTTCCATTTTCACCGCTTGGAAAAATTCGCCTTTTTGCTCACGCCAATCACTGATTTGGTAGCGTTCTGCATCGAAATATTGGCTAAGTTCGGTAACTTGGAAAGGATCTTGCAAATATAAACGTACGCCTTGTACTTGATCTTCGCTGATGCGAAGCAAACGCCCGACATCAGCTAAATTAGCAAAGAGGGTAAATTCGCTCGCTTCACGATTAGATTGATAAACGCCCGAAATTTCAAACAAACGCTGTACCGGCACTCGCCCAAGTGGCGTATATTGGCTGTTTTCAGTGATCATTAAGCGGAGCTTATCGCCTACCGTAACGTTCAATTTATTGGCTAAACGAGAGCCAATTACTACCTTAAATTCACCGCTAGGCAATAATGCGGGGATATTTTCCGCCACTAACAACGGATCGTCTGTGGCATTTTCCACGCCGATTAACTGACCGGCGTTAATGCCTTGTGAACTTTGGATAATCACATTCGCACGGTTAATCACCACACTTTGCTTGGCAAATTCAGGTAGAGCCAGTTTTTCACCTTTGGCAAAATGCCCCTCTTGAGGGGTGATGATAGCGTGCGGCAAGGTGGATAGCAGATTGGTTTTCTGCATATTTTCCAAACCGTTCATAACCGACAGCACAATCACCAATGCCATTACGCCCAGCACAATGCCAAGGCTGGCAAGATTGGTGACTAACCGCCCGAAACGGTCAGCACTTTTCGATCTAAAATAGCGAAAAGCAATAAAAAAAGGGGTTAAATTCATCTGTTTCTTTTAAAAATAATAGATACTACGGGTGGATATATCGGTCCGTCCCTATGGAGTTTACCACTATCTCCCCTTGTGGGAGAGAGACCGAAAAATATTTCGTTCAGAAATATTTTTCAGAGAGAGGGGGTATTTGCAAAATTCTGATGAAAAATACCCGCTTGTTCCCTCTCCCTGATTTTTCTTCTGAATGAAGAAAAATCGTCCCTCTCCCATAAGGGGAGAGGGTTGTTCGAAACGGTAAATTGAAATCTAAACAATATCTTATGGTATCTACAAATTATTTACCTGTTTCTACAAACTCTTCCATATTTTGTGTTACTTTGTTCACTAGCGTTGTGACCGCAGAGTCGCTTGCCCACGCAACGTGTGGTGTAATCAGTAAATTTGGTAAACGTTTTGCTGCTAACATTAAAGGGTTGTCTTTTTCAGGCGGCTCTTTCACTAAAACATCTAACGCAGCGCCGGCAATCTTGCCTTGCTCTAATGCCTCAAGCAATGCCTGTTCATCAATCAGTGGGCCTCGACCCGTATTGATAATATAAGCGGTCGGCTTCATTAAGGCTAAGGTTTCTGCATTAATCAGGTTTTGAGTCTGCTCGGTTAAAGGGCAGTGTAGTGAAATAATATCTGCTTGTTTGAATACCTCTTCAAAGGCGGTGTAGCCTTCTCGAATTTCAGTTGCGCCTTGATGTTCTGCAAAAATAACCTGCATTCCGACCGCTTGTGCCAGCCGTGCCACTTCAGCCCCGATGTTCCCTTTACCGAAAATGCCTAAGGTTGAGCCACGAACATCGTGAATCGGGTAATCTACATAGCAAAATTGCCCACAGGTTGCCCAGCGATCTGATGTAATTAAATCACGATGGTAATCGGCTAAGCGGTGTTTCAGGGAATAAATCATACCAATGACGTGTTCCGGCACGGTGACGGTGGAATAGCCGGTCACATTTTTAACTGCAATCCCTAACTCTTTTGCTGCTGCTAAGTCCACATTGTTCGTGCCGGTTGCTGTGATCGCAATTAATTTCAGCTTGGGTAATTTAGCCAGTAAATCACGTTGGAGCAGCACTTTGCTGGTGATGATAATATCCGCCTCTTTTACCCGCTCAAAAGTTTGGTCGGCAGAGGTGGTAGCATATTCTGTCCAAGTATGCGGAAAATTCGGGCGAGGAATCTCGTGAGTAGCAGGAATACCGGTACGGTCAAGAAAAACAATATTTAACATTATTTTCTCCTATTCTGTCTTTTTACATTTCTTACATCCCTTCTGAGCTACCTGAGCGTGTTTGAATGGGTAGGAAAATTTACTCTGAGCGAAGCGAATGTAAATTTTTCGTTAAACCCATTCACACTAAGCGAAGAAAAGTAGCGAAGTAGGGTCGCCTTTCTTTGCCTACTTTCTTTGGCGAAGCAAAGAAAGTAGGAAAGGATTTAATGCGGAGAAAGTTTATTTGGAAGTATCAATTTCTTCAAAGCTCTTAACCAACTCATCAATCGCTTTCATCTGTGAAACAAAGGCTTCTAATTTTGACAGCGGTAATGCAGATGGACCATCACATTTCGCCGAGTTTGGATCCGGGTGAGCTTCTAAGAACAAGCCGGCTACACCAATCGCCATACCGGAGCGTGCCAGTTCGGTTACTTGATCTCTGCGACCACCGGAAGCCGCACCGAATGGATCACGGCATTGTAATGAGTGAGTCACATCAAAAATCACCGGGCAACCTTTCGACACTTTTTTCATAATGCCGAAACCAAGCATATCCACAACTAGATTATCGTAACCAAAGTTTGTGCCACGGTCGCACAAAATCACTTTATCATTGCCACATTCAGCAATCTTTTCTACGATGTTCCCCATTTGCCCAGGGCTTAAAAATTGTGGTTTTTTGACATTAATAACCGCACCGGTACGGGCCATTGCTTCCACTAAATCGGTTTGTCGGGCCAAAAAAGCAGGAAGTTGAATCACATCAACCACTTCTGCCACAGGTTTACATTGGTAAATTTCGTGTACATCGGTAATGATGTTCACGCCAAAGGTTTGTTTTAATTCTTGGAAAATCTTTAAGCCTTCTTCCATTCCCGGCCCACGGTAAGAGTGGATTGAAGAACGGTTTGCTTTGTCAAAGGAGGCTTTAAATACATAAGGAACGTTTAGTTTTTGCGTGACTTCAACATATTGCTCACACACTCTCAGTGCCATATCTCGGCTTTCCAGCACGTTCATGCCACCAAAAAGGGTAAACGGCTTGTGATTCGCCACTTCAATATTGCCAACTTTTACAATTTTATCTGTCATAGGGAGTCCTTGTTTCTTATTTTACTGCCTAGCACGGCAAAGCCGTACTAGGTTAATCATAGCTCAGCCCCTTTGGGGCAGCTTCTCAGCTTAATGCACCAAACTTTCTTGGCTTTTTTGTTGTAGTCCTTTCACTTCCATTTTTAAAATTTCGGCAGAAGGATCTTCAGGGCATTGGTCAATGAAATAATTAATATCTTCTAATGCTGCTTGGTAGCAATCCATACTTGCCAGTACCATTCCTCGGTCTCTGATTTCGTACGGATCTTCCGGGCTAAATGCCAAGCGGTATTCAATCAAGCGTAAGGTTTCTTCATATTTGCCTTCACGGGTAAGTGCCATTTTAAACACAGTTTCGACCCTCTCCAGCAACTCTTGTGGTTCTGCCCGTCTTAATAAATCAGGGGTGACTTCGACCCCAAAGCCCATTTCACCCTCCAGCCATTTATTCAGCATTTCGATAGTGAGAAATTCACCGTTCCAGGGGTTGATAAAACGCACTTTAGTGGCTCCGTTCGGCTGGCGCATTTCAGCCCGTAGCACAAGTTGAGTCGGAAAATTAACCGGGTAAATCGGTAAATCTAATACCGCAGCTAAATAAAGCACCACCGCCCCAAGTGAAACCGGCATTCCACGCCGTTTGCGAATCACTTGATTTAGCAATAAATTTTCGGTGTGGAAATAGTCTTCATAGTAGCAATGAAAGCCCCATTCACGATAGACTAAATCAAGTAATTGGTTAATTCTCTCTTCATCGCCTTCGCCATTCACGTTATAGCGAGCTTTTTTCACCAACGCAGACATCTGACCAAACACTTGTTGCTCACTTACATTCCTATCAATGAGCGTAGTTAATCGTAAAATTTCACGATAAAGAAACTTTTTCAGCTCGGTTTCGCTGATGGTTACTTTCGGATCTTTCAACTCTTTTAACAATTCTTCAATAATATCGTCCATTTTCTGCCTTATTTTAAAATCGCTTTGGTTACTCGGTCATTGCCGGCATAATCTTGAGCAGTTTCCACCTGTTCCCACAAGTTTAAATCAAATAAATCACGAACCGCATTCCCCTGTTGCCAGCTGTGTTCGAGCATTAACGCCCCTTGTGGCTTTAAGTAAAGCGGTGCATTTTGAATAATTTTTTGCAAATCGCTCAATCCCTTATTATCGGCAACTAAGGCGGTTAAAGGTTCAAAACGTACGTCTCCCACCGTCAAATTTTCGTCTGCTTCATCAATGTAGGGCGGATTTGAGACAATTAAATCAAATTGTTGATTTGCCAGTGAACTGAACCAATCGCTTTGTAAAAATGTAACCTGATTTAAGCCCAAGTGTTGGCGATTTTCTTCTGCCAGTTGCACCGCCTCATTTTGGAAATCCACGCCGATAATTTGCGCTTTCTCACCTAATTCACTCGCCAGTGCCAACGCAATCGCCCCTGTGCCAGTACCGAGATCCAGAATTTGCAACATTTTCTGATTTTCTAACCGCTTGTTAGCATATTCCAACGCCAACTCAACCAATCGTTCCGTATCAGGGCGAGGAATGAGTGTTGCCGGTGAAACTTTTAACGGCAACGACCAAAATTCCCGATAGCCTAAAATATATGCCATCGGCTCACCTTTGGCACGTCGAGCTAATTTTTCCGCTAATTCCACCAGCTCACGTTCAGAAAGCACTGTTTCGGAAAAAGCAAAAATGGCCGATTTTGAGCGTTTTGTGACTGCTTGCAGCAACAAATTAGCATCAAATTTGGCGTTTAAAAACGGATCTTGCTCGGCATTTTCAAGGAGAGTCTGCTCAGCAAACCGAAACCATTGGGCATACGTTTTTGAAAAAATGTTTACCGTATGAAACTGTTCACAAACGAGTTCAAACTGCTCATCAATCGCCCGTTCAAGCTGTGCGTTAAAAAAATTTCGGTGCGTCCTTTCCCACTCACTGAAGGAATCCGCCCCCTCTAAAAGTGCAAACTTTTCATCAATTTCGAACCACTTTTTTCGCTCTATACAAGTTAATTCAATCATCACAACAGGACAATTTTGGCTGTCTAACACTATGTGTCGCTCACCTTTTTGCGGAAGAGGCTCATTGTCTAACTTATAAAAGCAATATCCAGAACAAGTAGCCGTCTTTATGCCAGCAAGCACAAGGTTGGCTAGGGTATTTGGTTTCTCCCCAAATTGCCATTCAGATAAAGTAACGTTATCAGTTTGCATGATATTTCAGTATTATCAGGATTCCTCTAAGATATAAACAAGCAGTCTAATTTTACAAAAAATTGGCAAAACCTAACCGCTTGTGACTTAATTTTGATCAGACAACGCCGCCAATTGATCCGCTTGATATTCAGTGATAATCGGTTGGATCAGCTCGTCAATTTTGCCGTTCATCACTTCGTCTAAACGATAAACCGTGAGGTTAATACGGTGGTCGGTCACACGCCCTTGCGGGTAGTTGTAGGTGCGGATTTTATCCGAACGGTCGCCTGAACCGAGTAAGTTACGGCGGGTATCCGCTTGCTCCGCGGCTTGGCGTTCCTGCTCGACTTGTACAATACGAGAGGCTAACACCGCCAACGCTTTAGCTTTATTTTTGTGTTGTGAACGCTCGTCTTGGCACTCGACCACAATCCCGGTCGGGATATGGGTAATCCGCACCGCAGAGTCGGTGGTATTAACGTGCTGACCGCCTGCACCCGATGAGCGGTAGGTGTCAATTCGCAGATCAGATGGATTGATTTCCGGCATTTCGCTTTCCGGCAACTCCGGCATTACCGCTACCGTGCAAGCAGAGGTGTGAATACGCCCTTGTGATTCGGTTTTCGGCACACGTTGTACACGGTGTCCGCCCGATTCAAATTTAAGCTGACCGTAAACGCCTTCGCCTGAAATTTTCACGATGATCTCTTTATATCCGCCTTGTTCGCTCTCATTTGCCGACATTTCTTCAATCCGCCAGCGTTTGCTTTCGCAATAACGGCTGTACATACGGTATAAATCACCGGCAAAAATACCAGCCTCGTCACCGCCCGTTCCGGCACGGATTTCAAGGAAGGCGTTGTATTCATCATTCGGATCTTTCGGCAATAATAAAATTTGTAAATGTTGCTCAAGATTCTCGATTTCGGCTTTATTTTCCGCAATTTCTTCCGCTGCCATATCCTTCATATCAGGATCATCGAGTAATAATTGAGCCTCTTCAATATCATTGTTCAGCTTTTTCCAGCGGTTAAAGGTGCCAACCACTTCTTCTAATTGCGAATATTCTTTGGAATAAGCACGGAATTTGTCTTGATCGGAAATAATTGAGGCATCGCCAAGTAACGCCTGTAGTTCTTCGTGGCGTTCACTTAAACTTTCTAATTTATTGATAATCGAATCTTTCATTTAAATTATCTCTTGCATATTAAGTAAGGCGAAAAATTTTTCGCCCCTACAGATTTTAAAAGGGTAAATAACTGACGGATTATAGCGGATTTCACGCTAAAAATCTTGTGTAATCTCAAGCCAATTTGCCAACATTTGTTGACCAAATTCAGTGATAAAAGATTCCGGGTGAAACTGCACGCCAAAAATCGGCAAATGTTGGTGTTTAAACGCCATTAACACATTTTGATCGCAAACTGCGGTTGGTACAAGCGGTGTATTTTGCAACGAATTTTGCAAAATGCCCCAAGAGTGATACAACCCAACTTTCAACTGCTTAGGCAAACCTTTAAATATGGGGTTAGGCTCAATTTGAGTGAGCGTGCGTTGCTGCCCGTGTCTAACATCGTTTAGGTTATACAACTTGCCGCCAAAAAACTCGCAAATCGTTTGATGCCCCAAGCAAACGCCTAGAATTGATTTGGTTTGATGATAACGCTCCAACATCGCAAAGGTTTGTAGATAGGCTCTCGGCACATCAGGGCCGGGCGAAATCAAAATATGGCTAAAATGCTCCACCTCATTGAGGTCAAGCTCTTCAACCAGCACCACTTTCGCCGGCACATCAAGCTTACGGAGTAAATCCACCAAGTTGAAGGTAAAAGAGTCGTGGTTGTCGATGATTAATAGTTTTTTTAGCATTTTATTATTTTCTTTAGTATTTCAAATCACCCCATATTTTTGTAGGGGCGGTTCCTGTGCCCGCCCGAAAAATATTGTTTGAAATATCGGGCGGGCACAGGACCCGCCCCTACAATTTTAGGGAATAAAGAGATTTGACTATTCTTCCAATAATTCTCTCGATACCATTTCCAATTTAATAGTATCCACCTCATTTTCAATCAGCTCAACCTGCGGCACAATTTGGCTTGCTTTGCTTGAAAGATGTTGGAATCGTTCCACTTTGCCCAGTAAGCCTTGCCGTCCCACTAACGAGGTAACGGTTTGATTGTATTGATTATTTGCGGTATTTAGCGTGTTACCTAATTTAGCTAACCGATCGGCAACCGCACACACTTGGTTGTAAATTTCGCCGGCTTTTTCGCTGATTTCACGAGCCTCGCTGTTGCCTCGTTCAATCCGCCATAAATTGGCGACCGTGCGTAAAATCGGCATTAAGGTGGTGTGAGAAACCAAAATCACATTGCGTTCATAGCCAAAGTTAAACAGTTGCGGATCGTGCTTCATCGCTTCAATATAAGCCGGTTCTATCGGAATAAACATCAGTACAAAATCCGGGCTTTTAATGCCTAATAATGCACTGTAGTTCTTCTTAGACAATCCCTCAATATGATTGCGTAGCGAACGGCAATGTTCGTCTAAGGCTTGAGAAATTGCAAAATTTTCTTCTGATCTGACCGCTTGATCGTACGCTACTAACGAGACTTTACTGTCAATAATCAGATGTTTTTGATCCGGCAAATGCACCACAAAATCGGGGGCAAAACGTCGCCCCTCTTCATCACGAAAACTCTCTTGGGCTTGGTAATGCTCGCCTGCGAGTAAACCGGCAGATTGTAAGGCACTTTCAAGCTGTACTTCGCCCCAGTTGCCGGCAATTTTATTATTGCCTTTTAATGCCGTTGCCAGATTTTGTGCCTCTTCCGACATTGAAACGCCAATTTGTAGCACCCGCTTAATTTCAGCCTCTAAATTTGCCGAGCCTTTGAGCGACTCACTATGTACCTCATTCACCCGTTTTTGAAAGCCTTCAATTTGCTCTTTGAACGGCTTCAGTAGAGCTTCTAACGAGCTTTGATTGGTTTCGCTAAAACGCTTGCTTTTTTCGTCAAGAATTTGTTGTGCCAAATGTTGAAATTCCACATTAAGCTGTTGTTTTACCTCAATAAAATTGCGTTGTTGTGCTTCAAAATTTGCCTGTTTTTCCGAAAGCGTAGTACGCAGTTCGGTCAGCTCGTTTTGTACCTCGTTTAAACGGCTAAATAACGCTTGATTTTCCCGCTCTTTAGTTGAGAGTGAACTTTGGCTAAATTGTAGCTGTTCTTCCAAACTTTCTGCCTTTGCTTGGGAAGAACCCACACGTTCTTTTAGCTCATTAATATAGCGTTCCAGCTGGTTTTCTTGCTGTTCGGCAAGTTCGATTTTTTGTTGGAATCGTTGCAATTGCCCATCTCGCTCGTTTAAACGTTCACTCACTGCTTCATATTTGGTCTGTTGTTGAATTGCCCACTGCTCAAGCTGATTTTTTTCTTGAGCCAACACCTCATATTTTTGCTGAATTTGTTCAAAATTTTCGGTGATTTTGCCAAGATCTTGGCTTAATTCGTAGGCATCTCGCTGATAACGGGATTTCAAGAAAAAGAGATAAACGCCTACCAGCACACAAACGGCAAGGGCGATGTAGATCCCAATTTCTTGAAAATGAATGGTGTTGTTCATCGGTAAAACCTTTTTTAAAAAATGCTTTTCAAATCTATTGCTTTGCATTATAACAGAGCTTTTGATGATTCAGCCAATTTCAGCCATTGTGTTTTCTATGCAAGATTTTATTCACCAAGCCAATCACTACGGGCAAGCAAAACGCCCTTTTTTCTTTTTAATTGATTTTGAGCAGAAAAAGCCACTTATTTTTCCGCTAGAACAGGCTCACGCAAGCGGTCTTTTTTTTGAATTTTTTTGCAAATCGAATCTCGAAAAGCCGGTTAAAAAACCGACTAAAGCTTTTGAATTATCGGCAAATCCGATTCCGTTTAGCGAATACCAAACCGGGTTTGAATTAGTGAAAAAGGAAATTCAAGCCGGCAATAGCTACTTGCTGAATTTGAGCTACCCGACTGCCATTGAAACCAATTATTCATTGGCGGAAATTTTTGCCGCCAGCAAAGCAAAATATAAATGTTATTTGCAAGGCAGGTTCGTCTGTTTTTCCCCTGAATGCTTTGTGCGAATTGAAAATAACCGCATTTTTTCCTACCCGATGAAAGGCACAATTAATGCAAATGAGGAGAATGCCGAGCAGAAATTAATGGCTTCGGAAAAAGAGTTTACCGAACATAATACCATTGTGGATTTGATCCGAAATGACTTGGCGTTGGTGGCGAAAAATATTGAAGTGACTAAATACCGTTATGTGGAAAAAGTAGAAACCCATCGAGGGGCAATTTTGCAGACAAGTTCCGAGATCTGTGGCGAATTAGGTGAAAATTGGCAAGAAAATATCGGTTCGATATTGGCAAAATTACTACCTGCCGGCTCCATTAGCGGTGCACCGAAAGAGAAAACGGTTTCGATTATTCAGCAAGCAGAATTAGGAAAACGGGGTTACTACACCGGTATTTTTGGTTATTTTGATGGCGAGAGCTTAGAAAGTGCGGTGGCAATTCGTTACATTGCTCAAACCTCAAACGGGCTTGTGTTTCATAGTGGTGGTGGCATTACCTCACAAAGTGTGTTAACTGATGAATATAATGAACTGTTAGAGAAAGTCTATGTGCCGATTTCCGCTATTTGAAACCCTTTCGATTATTGACGGCAAAGTTCAGAACTTACAGTATCATCAACAACGTTTTGAGCAAGCAACACAAGAATATTTTGGCTGTGAACCTCGTTTTAGCCTTGCTGATATTTTAGTTGTGCCAGAGGCTTCTCAACGGGGCAAAGTACGTTGCCGAATAGATTACAACGCAACAGAATTTGAGCTGAAATTTTTTATCTATTCGCCCAAAAAAGTAGAACGTTTTCGCTTGGTTGAGGTGGAAAATTGGGATTATCACCTCAAATTTAGCGACCGCAAGCGGTTTGATTTGCTCCCTATTTTACAAAATGAAGAGGTGATTATTCTCAATAATGGCTACGTCAGTGATTGCTCCATCGGCAATTTACTGTTCCTAAAACAAGGAATCTGGTATAGCCCGCAACATTATTTGCTCAAAGGCACTCAGCTTAGTAAATTGCTTGATGAAGGGAAAGTCGTTTTAGCCAAAATAGCCAAGCAAGATTTGCATCAATATGAAAAAATTATGTTGATTAATGCTCTTAATCCCTTTGAGGAACCAAGGGCATTGCCTTGCTCGCAAATTTATTTTTGTGATCTTGATCGAAAATCCTAAAAAAATGCTTGCAACTGGATAAGTAAATACTATAATAATATACAGTTATTTTGCAGCAACAAGCGGTTGCTTTTAGATAAAAGTTTACAAAGGATAGAATATGGCAGAGAAAAAAAGTCAAAAGAACACTCCGGTTAAACAGATTGATCCGGAACAAAAAGAAAAAGCGTTGGCAGCCGCATTAGCTCAAATTGAAAAGCAATTTGGCAAAGGCTCAATTATGAAGTTAGGCGATACTCAAGCCCTTGATATTGAAGCAGTTTCAACCGGTTCTCTTGGTTTAGACTCAGCATTAGGCATTGGTGGTTTACCAATGGGTCGTATTGTGGAAATTTATGGACCGGAGTCTTCAGGTAAAACTACATTAACTTTATCTGTGGTGGCTCAAGCCCAAAAAAATGGTAAAACTTGTGCCTTTATTGATGCCGAACACGCACTTGATCCTATTTACGCCCGTAAGTTAGGGGTAGATACAGATGGATTATTAATTTCACAACCGGATAATGGCGAACAAGCATTAGAAATTTGTGATGCGTTAGTTCGTTCCGGTGCGGTTGATGTCATTATTGTGGACTCTGTTGCGGCACTTACACCAAAAGCAGAGATTGAAGGCGATATGGGTGATTCCCATATGGGCTTACAAGCTCGTTTAATGTCACAAGCATTGCGTAAATTAACCGCAAATATCAAAGCGACCAACTGCTTGGTGATTTTCATTAACCAAATTCGTATGAAAATTGGGGTAATGTTCGGTAACCCTGAAACCACAACTGGTGGTAATGCCCTTAAATTCTATGCTTCAGTACGTTTAGATATTCGTCGTTCAGGCGTAGTAAAAGACGGTGATGAGGTTATCGGTAGCGAAACAAAAGTGAAAATTGTGAAAAACAAGGTTGCTCCACCGTTCCGTGAAGTCCAATTTGATATTATGTACGGTGAGGGCATTGCCCGTATGAATGAATTACTCATTTTAGCGGAATCTCACGGCTTCATTAATAAAGCAGGGGCTTGGTTCTCTTATGAAGGGGAGAAAATCGGTCAGGGTAAAAATAATGCCATCAAATGGTTAAAAGAACACCCTGAAGTGGCGAGTAAAATTGAGCAAGATATTCGAAATCTACTCATTTCAAACCCAACTTTTACGGCTACTCCAGATTCTGAAAATGCAGACAATGCAGATGATGAATTTAGTGAAGAAGAACTCTAATTAAATTTATGCGGTTTTCGCTCAACGTGAAAATCGCATTTTTATTTATAACCGATAAATGACAACATCTACTACTAAAACAAATAAATACACAGCGGTTAATTATCTGCTATATTTACTTTCAAAGCGTGATTACAGCGAGCAAGAGCTTCGGCAAAAACTAAAGCAAAAAGAGTATGAACTCACGGAGATTGATGCAGCGATTGAAAAAGCTCAAGCGAATCAGTGGCAAAGTGATGAACGCTTTTGTACCACTTTTATCCGTTATCGTTCAATGCAAGGCATTGGGCCTCGCCGTTTAAAGCAAGAGCTAAAACTTAAAGGGGTAAAAGATTGGTTAATTAACCAAGAATTAGAAAACGCCGAAGTGGATTGGTTTGAATTAGCTGAGCAAATTTTTGAGAAAAAACGACCGCTTGTATGGGATCTGAAAGCAAAGCAGAAAATGTGGCGATTTATGGTTAGCCGTGGTTTTTATAACGATCATTTTAGTCATTTAATGGCTCTGGATTACAGTAGCGATGAATATGAATAGAGAGAAAATTACCTTTTTCAGCCGATTTGAAGCCGATATTTTAAGCGGTAAAAAAACAATTACGATTCGAGACAAGTCAGAATCTTATTTTCAACCAAACCAAGAATTAGCGGTTTTTACTAATGAAACCGATAGATTTTTCGCCAATATTAAAGTACTATCGGTAACACCTATAGTGTTTGATGAATTAAACGAGCAACACGCTAAACAAGAAAATATGAGCTTAGCCGAATTGAAACAAGTTATTCGGGAGATTTATCCGAATGACAATGCGTTTTTTGTGATTGAATTTACGCTTATTTAGCAAATCAATATGGTACTTTTCAAATCAACCAAACAGACCGAAACTTGCCCACAATGTGGCTCGCCGTTGCAAATTAAGCAGGGCAAAAAAGGGTTATTTTTGGGTTGTTCAGCTTACCCTGAATGTGATTATATTAAGCCATTACATCAAGCCGGTCATATTATTAAGCAATTAGATGAACTTTGCCCTGAATGTGGCGGAAACCTCCAATTAAAACAAGGCAATTATGGTATTTTTATCGGCTGTAGCCATTACCCTGAATGCCACTTCATCGTACACGAAGAAGCTGAGGTTGAAGAAGAGTTTGATTGCCCTGAATGCAAGCAACATAAACTGATTGCTAGAAAAGGGCGTTCAGGCAAAATATTTTATGGTTGTATAGGCTTCCCTAATTGCAAATTTACATTAGCAACTCGACCGATTAACCACTTGTGTGAAAAATGTGGTTGTGAACTCGCTACAATCAAAAAAATTAAGGGCAAGCAATTCACCATTTGTGCTAACAAAAGTTGCCAGCACCAAACAGAATTAAAACCGAATGAATAATTTTTTAGAAATAGTTAATCAATTAAAGCAAGAAGAAGTTGTAGCTTACCCAACCGAAGCGGTTTTTGGCTTAGGCTGCAATCCACAAAGTGAAAAAGCGGTAAGGAAATTACTCGTATTAAAACAACGCCCTGAGGAAAAAGGGCTAATTTTACTGGCTTCTGATTTAAAGTATCTTCTTCCCTATATTGATGAAGCTCGAATGACGGAACAGGCTTGGCAACGCCTAAGCCATATTGGCGAGCAGGCAATTACTTGGATCGTACCGGTTAAAAATACTGTGCCAAGTTACCTCACTGGCAAATTTGATTCTATTGCCGTACGTTTATGTAATGTGCCGGCGGTGGTTCAGTTGTGTGAGGCAAGCGGCGTTGCGTTGACCTCTACCAGTGCCAATTTGAGCGGAGAACCACCTTGCCGCAATGCAAAAGAAGTCATCGATCAGTTTGGTCAAGATTTTCCTGTATTACACGCAGACACGCTAGGTAGAGAAAACCCTTCCGAAATTCGAGATATTTTCAGCCAACAGATTTTTAGACAAGGATAAGCCGAAATGAACCGATATGCCGTGTGGGGCAACCCGATTGCTCAAAGTAAATCCCCCCGTATTCATCAACTCTTTGCTTTACAAACCCAACGCAACATTGAATATATCGCTAACTTAGGAGATGAAACGGCTTTTGAGCAACAATTAGCCGATTTTTTCGCTTCTGGAGCAAAAGGTTGCAACATCACCGCCCCTTTTAAAGAAAGAGCCTTTAAATTGGCAGATGAATTTAGCGAAACCGCTTTGTTGGCACAGGCGTGTAATACGCTTAAACGCTTAGAAGATGGACGGTTATATGCCGATAATACCGACGGGGCCGGTTTAGTTTCTGATTTGGAACGGCTAGGTTGGTTACAAAAAGGGCATAAAACCTTAATTCTTGGAGCAGGTGGAGCAACCAAAGGCGTATTACTTCCGTTACTTAAAGCGGGGTTAGAGATTACTCTATATAACCGCACGCAGGAGAAAGCGGTCGTTTTAGCCGAAAAATTTGCAAAATTTGGCAAAATTCAGACCGCTTGTTTAAGCGATTTGGCAAACCAACGGTTTAATTTAATCGTCAATGCCACCTCTCTCGGTCTGCAAGGCAAATATGTTGAATTGCCTGAATCTGTTATAGCATCGGCGAATATTTACGATATGCAATATGCCCCCAATATGCAAACTCCTTTTCTCAATTATGCAAGGCGTTGTGGAGCAACAGCGTGCCAAGACGGATTAGGAATGTTGGTTGGACAGGCAGCGTTTGCGTTTTCTTTGTGGGAAGGGCAATTCCCCGATGTTGAGCCTGTACTGGCTCAATTAAAATTAGAAATGCAAACGGTGAAATAGCAGAATATAAGCTATTATTTTATAAACAAAAAATGCTAGATTTAAGCCAAAACGACGAATAACTATACAAGCGAATCAAAAATTCAAATTTTTTAAAAAAAGTATTTGACGGAAAGCCCTAAAATCAGCATAATGCACTCCGTTGACCGATATGGTGAACGCAAATGGCTACATAGCTCAGCTGGTTAGAGCACAACACTCATAATGTTGGGGTCGCAAGTTCGAATCTCGCTGTAGCCACCATTGCGGGACTGGCGAAATTGGTAGACGCACCAGATTTAGGTTCTGGCGCCGCGAGGTGTGTGGGTTCAAGTCCCTCGTCCCGCACCATTTATCGATTAACAAAAATTAGTGTTGGGGTATCGCCAAGCGGTAAGGCACCGGGTTTTGATCTCGGCATCCCTAGGTTCGAATCCTAGTACCCCAGCCACTTAATTTCAAACATTCAAATCTATATAAGCTAACGTAAGTTAGTTTTTTCTTTTGGGGTATCGCCAAGCGGTAAGGCACCGGGTTTTGATCTCGGCATCCCTAGGTTCGAATCCTAGTACCCCAGCCATCTATTCTTTATCTTAAATTAATATCTTATTTCTGATACTTTACATTATATCTAGCTTGCATTATTTAATTTTATTTACCCTTAGTTTAAGGTTAAGGGGCAATATATCTCGCCCCTTATATCTATATTCCTGCAAAAAACTTTTTATTCGCCTAAATCCTCTCTAAATTTGCCATTTTGGCAATCAGCCATTTAATGCCGTTGCCGACAAAGGCAACTTGCAAACGGGTGGCTTCACCTGAGCCCTCCACATTAATAATCGTGCCTTGTCCAAATTTAGCGTGGTTCACTTTCTGCCCCATTTTCCAAGTATCATCGTTTAAAAAGGAAGCGGTCGTTTTTGTCGGATTTTTTGCAAATGAATTAGCTTGGTTAAAACTTGCCGCTCGGTTAATTGAGCCTCTCAATCTCACTTCTCGAATATGCTCTTCAGGTAATTCAGCAATAAAGCGAGACGGAACGTGGCGTTCTTCTTTACCATAAAGCCGTCTTGATTCGGCATAGCTAATCGTCAGTTTTTTCTTAGCTCGGGTTATGCCGACATAAGCCAAACGGCGTTCTTCTTGCAACCTGCCTTCATCAAAGCTCATTCCGCTTGGGAAAATCCCTTCTTCCACGCCCACAATAAACACACGGGGAAACTCCAATCCTTTGGCGGAATGTAGCGTCATCAGTTCGACATAATCTTCGTGTTGCGAGGCTTGGGCTTCTCCAGCCTCAAGTGAGGCGTGGGTTAAAAATGCGGTAAGATCGGTCAGCTCTTCCGCTTCGTCAGGTTTCACAAACTGCTTAGTTGCGGTAACTAACTCTTCTAAGTTTTCAATCCGAACTTCGCCCTTTTCGCCTTTTTCTTGCTTATACATTTCATATAAACCCGATTTTTTAATCACAAAATCGGTTTGTTCGGCAAGCGACATCTGCTCGGTTTCTTGATCAAGAGCATTAATCAGCTCTACAAAACGCAATAAGGAAGAAGTGGCACGCCCTGAAAGTTGTTCTTCTTGCACCGCCACTTGAATTGCTTGCCACAGCGTAATTTGGCGACCACGGGTAATTTGACGGAGTGTGTCTAAGGTACGATCGCCAATGCCTCTGGTTGGCGTGTTGATCACCCGTTCAAACGCCGCATCGTCTTGACGATTGGCGATTAAGCGTAAATAAGCCAGAGCATCTTTAATTTCTTGGCGTTCAAAGAATCGCATTCCACCGTAAATGCGATAAGGAATATTCGCTTGAATTAAAGCTTCCTCAATCACACGAGATTGGCTGTTGCTGCGATACAACACCGCACATTCCGCCAAATCACCCTCGTCTTCTTTCCATTGCTTGATTTGCGAGGCAACAAAGCGAGCTTCATCAAGTTCGTTGAAGGCACAGTAAATATCCACAGGCTCGCCATCACCGCTATCTGTCCATAAATTTTTGCCTAAGCGGTTATCGTTATTGGCAATTAATTCATTGGCACAGCTTAAAATGTTGCCGGTAGAGCGGTAATTTTGCTCTAAGCGAATGGTTTGAGCGTTGTCATAATCATTTAAGAAACGTTGGATATTCTCAACCTGTGCCCCACGCCAACCATAAATAGACTGATCATCATCGCCGACAATCATCACTTTGCCGACATCGCCGGCAAGCAAACGAATTAAGTCGTACTGAATATTGTTGGTGTCTTGAAACTCATCAATCAAAATTTGCTGAAAACGTTGTTGATAACGTTGCAAAATGGTTGGTTTGGTTTTGAATAGTTCATAAGCCCGAATCAACAGCTCGGCAAAATCTAACAAACCGGCTCGGTCGCAGGCATCTTGATAGATTTGGTAAATCTCCACCAATTTTTTTTCATTCGGATCGTTATGGTGATCAATATCTTTTGCCCGTTTGCCTTTATCTTTTTGGGCGTTGATATACCACGCAACGTGTTTTGGCGGAAAATGTTTCTCATCAATATTATGCAGTTTCAGTAAACGTTTGAGTAAACGTTGCTGATCTTCGGTATCCATAATTTGGAAATCTTGCGGTAAATCCGCATCTAAATAGTGGGAACGAAGTAAGCGGTTGGCAATGCTGTGGAAAGTACCAACCCACATTCCGAACAATCGATTATCGCCCGATTGGGAAAGAGTGTACTCAATCCGATGTCGCATTTCCGCCGCCGCTTTATTGGTAAAGGTAACAGCCAAAATATTGGATTCCGGCACATTTTCCACCCCAATCAGCCACGCAATGCGATGGGTTAAAACCCGAGTTTTGCCCGAACCCGCCCCGGCTAACACTAAATAATTACCAATCGGGGCAGCAACCGCCTCCCTCTGCTTGTCATTTAAACCGTCTAATAATAATGAGAAATCCATA
The DNA here is from genome assembly GCF_004342115.1 of Mannheimia haemolytica. Taxonomy (GTDB): domain Bacteria; phylum Pseudomonadota; class Gammaproteobacteria; order Enterobacterales; family Pasteurellaceae; genus Mannheimia; species Mannheimia haemolytica. Next base: position 36,621 of record NZ_SMAC01000017.1, read on the forward strand.
ATCACCTTTTAATCTGTGCTTTTATACAGCATTATAGCCTAAATTATGGGTTTAAGAAAACGTTCTCGGTTAAAATCGGATCTTGGAATACAAAACTGGCTGCGAGTAGTTTTTCCGGAATGAGCTGTTGATTATCTAAGACTAAACAAGCTCGTTCGCCTAAGCCTAATTTCAAGGCAAATTCAGGCACAGTAAAGAATGCCGGGCGATTAACAGCATTCGCTAAAATACGATTAAATTCTTCATTTCTCACCGGATTTGGTGCAACAAAATTATAAGCACCCGAACAATTTGCATTTTTGAGCAGAAAAATGACCGCTTGTACGTGATCCCGGCGGCTGATCCACGCCCAATATTGTTTGCCTGAACCAAGTTTTCCGCCTAATCCGCATCGATAAAGCGGTAAAATTTTCTTTAATGCTCCGCCTTCGGGCGAAAATACCGTGCCGGTACGAATTAAACACACTCGGGTTTTATCACTTGCGGCTTTTAGTGCAGCGGCTTCCCACTGTTGGCAAAGCCGGTTGGTAAAGCAATCTTGATAACAAGCAGTCGATTCTGTATAAAAATTTGCAGAAGGAGGCAAATCGCCATAAATCCCGATTGCCGAACCGGAGAGAAAAGTATGCGGAGGGTTAGAGCTTGCATTCATTAATTGACTGAGCTTATTCGTTAGGTTAACCCGGCTTTCAATCAATTTCTGTTTTTGTTCGTCTGTCCAACGTTTATCAAAAATCGGCTCACCGGCAAGGTTAATTACTGCATCAAAATCATTTAAATCAACAAGTTCATCAAGTGAATAGCAATAATTAATCTGTAAATCACCACTTTTCGCTTCTGTATCTCTAGTAAGAAGTGTAAAGTGGTGATTTTCAGATTTTAATTGCTGGATTAATTCACGCCCAATAAAACCCGTACCACCTGTTATAAAAATGTGCATAATAATCTCCTAAAAAATAAGGAGAACATTAAGTCCTCCTTTACTTATTCTATAATGATGTTTCAAATAACTGTGTCACATTCTTCACCAATTTTTCAATTTGCATATTGCGTACCGGCGTTATAAAAATCGTATCATCGCCAGCAATAGTGCCTAAAATACCTTCGGCTTTACCCATTGAATCGAGCAAACGTGCAATCAGTTGAGCCGCACCGGGGCTGGTTTTGACCACAATTAACGCATCATTATGATCAATATCTACCACCAAATTTTTAAGTGGGCTGGAGGTAGTCGGTACACTTAATTCGACTGGTAGCTGATACACCATTTCCATTTTAGGATTACGGGTTCTGACTGCACCAAATTTTGATAACATTCGAGAAACTTTGGATTGGTTGATATTATCAAAGCCCATCTCTTGTAGTGCGGCAACAATTTCACTTTGCGAGCCGAATTTTTCTTCCTTTAACAGCGATTTAAACGCTTCTGATAAACTATCTATCTTGTCCACTTTCACACTCTTATTCACAAAAACTTAAAAATATTCATAATTCTTGCTTATTTATGCAAATAAATCAATAAAACCCATAAAAATCAGCTAAAAATTTGCTCTATGTCTCAAAAATGAGATTTGCCGTTTGAATCGCCCAAAAAATTGGCTTAGACTAAATTGGTCTAAACTTCCATAACATTTAGGAGAAATTTTATGTGTCAAAGTAAAAAAGTTGCCCTTTTAGGTGCTGCAGGTGGAATCGGTCAATCACTCGCCTTATTATTAAAACTCAATTTACCGGCTAAATCTGAATTATCTCTTTACGATATTTCCCCTGTTACTCCAGGAATTGCAGTGGATTTAAGCCATATTCCAACTGATGTAAAAGTAACCGGTTTTGCAGGTGAAGATCCGACTGAGGCACTAAAAGATGCCGATGTGGTCGTTATTTCTGCTGGTGTTGCCCGTAAGCCGGGGATGACACGTGCCGATTTATTCAATACGAATGCCACTATCGTGCATAACTTAGTCGAAAAAGCAGCGAAAGTTTGCCCTAAAGCTTGCATTGCAATTATTACTAACCCGGTAAACACCATTATTCCGATTGCGGCAGAAGTATTGAAAAAAGCCGGTGTGTATGACAAAAATAAACTTTTCGGTGTTACAACATTAGATGTTATTCGAGCGAATACCTTTGTGGCTGAAGCGAAAGACGTGAATGTGAAATATGTAAGAGTGCCTGTGATTGGCGGACATTCCGGCACAACTATTCTTCCACTGCTTTCACAAGCAACAGTAAATGGCTTAAAACTTGAGTTCACTCAAGAACAAATCGAGCAATTAACTCATCGTATCCAAAACGCCGGTACTGAAGTGGTTGAGGCAAAAGCAGGTGGTGGCTCAGCAACCTTATCTATGGCTCAAGCAGGAGCAGAATTTGCACTTGGTTTAGTGAGAGCCTTAATCGGGGAAGATGTCATTCGTTATGCTTATGTAGATAATGCCAATGGCGAAACCTCTCCGGCATTCTTTGCTTACCCGATTCGTTTAGGTACAAATGGTGTGGAAAAAGTTCTACCTATCGGCAATCTCAGCGAATTTGAAAAAGATCAACTAGAGCAGTTAATTCCTGTATTAAATGATGAAATTCAGTTAGGACAAACTTTTAATAAAAATGCTTAAGGCATAACTTTAAGGGTTGAGAAATCAGCCCTTTTTAACATTCTCTCAATTAAAAATATAAAAACGGAAATTACCCATGAAAAAACACAATATCATTATACTTACATTGGCTTCAGCATCGGTTGTAGCTTGCAGATCGAACACCCCCGTTCAAGTCGTAAATGGCGACAAAAATATAGACTATTCTCAACCTAAAACGATCTATATTAGTGAAACCAATACTCAACCGCCAGCCCTAACTAAACAGGAAAAGATTAAACCATCGAATGCTACTGCTCTTTGTTTTAACGGTAGTTACTCTACTGATATTCAGAATCCCTGCAAGAAAGATGGCGGAGTTAAGCAATATTTTGCCCATCATCACGCCAATTAAAAACCCCATAAAAAAATGCACAATGTATCTTCCCATTGTGCATTTTTTCTATGTTTTATTTTCTGATTTTTCTGGCTGCTCTTTTTCCGGTTCAGGGTCAAACTTCACCACAGGGACACAACCTCGGCAAGCACCTTGATTTACCCCTAGCTCATCGCAAAAGGCATCATATTTCTCAAGTGCTTTTTTAAACCAGCCTTTCTTTTCTGTTTGCTCGCTCATCATCTCTTCCTTTTATGTTGAATTATTAATGCAAGCGGTCAAATTTTGCTGAATTTTTCCACTTGTCATCATTAATTGCAGGAATTGCTAATCACGGAAATTATTAAATTGGAATGGCTGCCCTAAATCTGCCCCTTTCACTAGCTGAATTGCGGCTTGTAAATCATCTCTGGATTTACCGGTCACACGCACTTGTTCACCCTGAATTTGGGCTTGAACCTTGATTTTAGAATCCTTAATCAGCTTGGTAATTTTCTTCGCCATATCTGACTCAATCCCTTGCTTGAGCTTAATTTCTTTGGAATAGAGTTTACCGTGATGCTCACTTTCTGTAGGGATATCTAATGAACTATGCTCGATCCCACGTTTTACGCAAGAGCCGATTAAAATCTCAATTAACTGCTCTAATTGGAAATCCGATTCGGTCGTGAGCTTAATGCTTTCATTTTTTTCATTTAACTCAATAACGGCTTCCACCCCACGGAAATCGTAGCGGGTGCTTAATACACGATTGGCATTTTCTACCGCATTACGCACTTCGTGCATCGTGATTTCAGATACAATATCAAATGATGGCATTGTTGTTCCTCTCAATTAATGTTGAAATAAATGATTGGCATTAAGTAATAAACATAATGCCGTTAAGTCCCCGAAGTTTACCACAAAATCAGCTTGTGCTTGCACTTTTGGTTTAGCGTGCAAAGCAACGCCTAAACTGGCGGTTTTTAACATTGGCAGATCGTTTGCCCCATCGCCTACTGCAACCCATTGATTTTGTGGAATATTAAAGGTTGTTGCCAAATTTTTTAAGGTATCGGCTTTATGTTGAGCATCCACTACTTTGCCTAACACCTTGCCGGTTAATTTACCGTCAATAATTTCCAGTTGGTTAGAGACCGCAAAATCCAACCCGTATTTTTGTTTTAAGTAATCGGCGAAGTAATCAAATCCACCGGACGCAATCGCTAATTTCCAGCCGTGTTCCTTAAGAATAGCAACCATCTGCTCAAAGCCGTCCATAAGCGGTAGATTTTCCCGCACTTTTTGCAAAATGCTTTCCGATGCATTTTCCAGCGTGCCGACTCGCTTGCGTAAACTTTGCTCGAAATCCAGCTCGCCCCGCATTGCACTGGCAGTAATGGCGGACACCACCTCGCCGGTGCCGGCAAGTTTGGCAATCTCATCAATACATTCAATTTTAATAGCGGTGGAATCCATATCCATTAATAGCAAACCGCCTTGGTTTAAGGTTGGAATAATAGTGAGATCGCTAATATCCGCATTGATTTTCTGTGCCGTTTCACGCAGCTCGCAAGCGGTTAAATTTGTGGAAAAAAATGCAATTTTGTAGTCTAAATAGACCGCTTGTTTCAGCAAAATTGCTGCCGTTTGTTGTGAAAACTGTTCAATTTCACGCTCGTTTAAGGTTTTTGAATAGATAAAAATTGTGTTTGTCATTGTCTTATTTTAGGTTGTTTAAATTTACTGCACTAATCTAACAGAAAAGCGTGCTACAATCACGCATCATTTTGAGGGAATTTCAATGTACATTAGTCGTGAAAAAATAACGAAAACGCTTTTGCTGGCAGGGATTACGCTACTCTGCTGTGGGATCGTGGCTGTTATTTTAATGGGCGTAAACCAATTTAAGCTAGGCTCACAATTAGCCAGCATTAATCAAGTATCAAACCTTTCACACCTATTGGTTCGCCAGCAAGCGAATATTTTTTCGTTTTTGTTAGTTAAAAATGCCAAAACCGATGAGCTGGTTGATGCGTTGGATAGTTTTGCCAAAGAAGATTTTATTATTGATGCCAATATCTATTCACCAAATGGCGTGCTACTGGCTCAAAGCCAAAATGCGAAAGATTTAAAAGTATTGCTCGATTCAGAGCAATCTGCCAAAACTCAGCAAATTGTTGAGCCAATATTTTCTCAACAGGCGTTGGTTGGCTTTTTACGCGTCACGTTTGATGCAGAATATGGGCAAACTACTAAAGCACGAGTAGAGCAACAATTTCATCAACTTTATGGGGAAATAATTATTTTGCTACTCACAGGTATATTGTTGGCAAGTAGCATTAACTACTATTTTCGTCGTAAAATTCATCATGTACAGATAAGCCCAAAACCACTTATGAGTCAAGTAAAAACCCAAACCCAGCGTTTTCACTCACGTCGCCGTTGGATTAAGCGTAAATAGTTTACACTCAAATGGATAAACGATTGTAATTTGAGCGAATAAGCGTATAATATCCGCCGTTTTTCGCCGAATGGCATCATATAAAAATTAAAACTTTAAAGAGGAATAAATGGCTAAAGAAGATTGCATTGAGATGCAAGGTACGATTTTAGAAACCTTACCAAATACAATGTTCCGTGTGGAATTAGAAAACGGTCATATTGTTACCGCACATATTTCAGGCAAAATGCGTAAAAACTACATTCGTATTTTAACCGGTGATAAAGTAACGGTTGAAATGACTCCATACGATTTAAGCAAAGCACGCATTATTTTCCGTGCAAGATAATTCAGCATAAAATAAGGCGAACAATTGTGTTCGCCTTTTTGTTTGGTTTTTTAGTTATTTGCTTTTTTAGTTATTTGCTTTTTTAGTTATTTGCTTTTTTCAATAATCCCTTCTGCACAGGCAAAAGCAGATGACCACGCCCATTGGAAATTATAACCACCAAGCCAGCCGGTAACATCCAGCACTTCGCCGATAAAATAAAGCCCTGCTGTATTTTTCGCTTCCATCGTTTTAGATGAAATATAGTCGGTATCAACACCGCCTTTGGTTACTTCCGCTGTACGATAGCCTTCCGTGCCGTTTGGCAAGAAATGCCAATGGTGGATAAATTGCTCTAATAAGGTCAGATCTTTTTTACTCAAATCGGCAATCACTTTATCGGTCAGCAATTTCTGTTCCAGCCAAACTTCAACCAATTTTTTAGGTAAATAACGAGATAATACGGTTTTTAGCTGTAATTTCGGCGAAGATTGGCGTAGTTCGCTCAATATATCGGTAATGGACTGCGAAGGTAGCAGATCAATCTCTACCGTTTCCCCCAATTCCCAATAATTGGAAATCTGCAAAATTGCCGGGCCGGATAAGCCTCTGTGCGTAAACAACATCTGATTGCTAAAACTTTTGCCATTGGCGGAAACAGTAATCGGCAGTGCAATGCCGGAAAGCTCGGCAAAATATTTATCGCTCTCTTTCCAAGTAAAAGGCACAAGGCTTGCACGTGGTGGCACAACAGGAATACCAAACTGCTCGGCAAGTTGATAGCCAAAAGGGCTTGCCCCGAGAGCCGGCATTGAAAGCCCTCCGGTTGTAATCACTAAGTGTTCGGATTGGAACTTGCCACAAGCGGTCGAAATTTCAAAAAAATTTGCAACTTTTTCCACAGAAATGACCGCTTGCCGTAACAGAATCTCAACCTTGCCTTTGTTGCATTCTGCTTGTAGTAAATCGACAATTTGTTGCGAGCTTTCATCACAAAACAACTGCCCTAGCTCTTTTTCGTGATAGCTAATGCCATAGTGGCTGACAAGCGAAATAAAATCCCATTGGGTATAACGTGAAAGGGCGGATTTCACAAAATGGCGGTTTTGGCTAAGGTAATTTCCGGCACTTACGTCTAAATTCGTAAAATTGCAAAAACCACCGCCAGACATTAAAATTTTACGTCCGACTTTCTTACCGCTGTCTAACACCACCACTTTTTTGCCAGCTTGCCCCAGTTGGGCAGCACAAAACAGCCCTGCCGCACCGGCACCAATCACCACAACATCAATATTTTGCATTAAAAATTCAGTACCTTATCTGCTTGAATTGTCCAATCTGCCAGTTCAATTAATGTGCCAATCTCTACCCCATCGGCTAAAGGCAAATCTGTAATCCCTCGAGCATTAGTACAGGTTTTGCATAATTTTACGTTTGCCCCTTGGGCGGTTAAAATTTCCAGCATTTGCTGAATATGATAACCCTCTGCCGGATTTTGCTTTGCCAGCCCTGCGGTGACTGCATCCGACATTAAGAAAAGTTTAATTTCCGTATTGGCTTTATGTTGTTCTTGAATTTGTAATGCCAAACGCAACGCACTGAAAAACGTTTCATTGCCGTAAGGAGCAGAATTGATGATAAAAAGAAGTTTTTGAACTGAATTAGACATTGTTTTACCTCGGAATACACGAAACACATAGATAATGAATCAAATACCCTCTCCCCTTTGTGGGAGAGGGATAGATTTTTCTTCGTTTAGAAGAAAAATCAGGGAGAGGGGGTAGAGCTTAACCCACCCACACAAATTTAGCAATAAAGAGAAGTGAAACCACTAAAACAGAAAGGTTGATTTCTTTCCAACGCCCTGTAAAGGCTTTCATTACGCAGTAGCTGATAAAGCCGAATGCAATCCCTTCAGTGATGGAGTAAGTAAACGGCATCATTGCGGTAGTAATAAATGCCGGCGTAGCTTCAGTTAAATCGTCCCATTTTACTTCAATTAAGCTAGATGCCATTAAAATTCCTACAAATACCAATGCCCCCGCAGTTGCATAGGCAGGTACTAACCCTGCAAGTGGTGAGAAGAAAATGGTTAATAGGAATAAGATCCCAACTAACACCGCAGTTAAGCCGGTACGACCGCCAACTGAAACGCCGGAGCCACTTTCAATATAGGTAGAAATCGCTGAAGTTCCCATATAAGAGCCTGCCATTGCAGCGGTACTATCTACTAGCAGAGCTTGTTTCATTTTCGGGAAACGCCCTTGTTCATCCGCAAAGCCTGCTTTGGTAGTCACCGCAATTAAGGTGCCGGAAGAGTCAAACAGGTTTACCAACATAAAGGAGAAAATGATCCCGAGTAAGGCAACATCAAAAGCACCGGCAATATCAACCTGCCCCACAACTGCCCCAAGGCTTGGTGGCATAGACATTATGCCGTTAAAGCTCACCGCCGGGTCAAAGGCTAAGGCAAGAGCGGTAACAATCACAATTGAAATTAACACGCCTGAGTGAATACCTTTCGCCGCTAATACAACAATGATGAAAAAGCCTAAAATCCCCATTAACACTTTCGGGTCGTGCAAATCACCTAGTGCCACAAGCGTTGCCGGATTTGGCACCACCAAGCCCATATTTTTAAAACCGATTAGGGCAATGAATAAACCGATACCGGCACCAATACCTACACGTAAACCAAGTGGAATCGCAGACATAAACCAGTAACGAACTTGTAATACAGTTAATAGGAATAAGCCAACAGAGCCTAAGAAAATCGCCCCTATACCCACTTGCCACGAGTAACCTAATTTTTGCACCACTACGAATGCAAAAAAGGCATTTAAGCCCATTGCCGGTGCAAGAGCAATCGGTAAATTACTGAATAACCCCATTGCGATAGTACCAAAAGCGGCAATTAAACAAGTAGTCACGAACACTACTTGGGTGTCCATTCCCGCCACGCCTAAAATAGACGGATTGACGAAAACAATATAAACCATTGTGAAAAAGGTAGTAATACCGGCGATAATTTCGGTTTTTACATTACTGCCTTTTGCTTTGAGCTGAAATAATTTTTCTAACATAAAACCTTCGGTGTTTAAACAAAATGACAACGCCCAAGCAATCGGTTGCTCGGGCGTTGACGATTTTTATCACGGAATAAATACTTTTGCAAGCACTTAATACGCTAAAACTAATTTTAGTAATTTCGCCGCTAAAAATGCCAGACTGAAACGCTGTTCATCGGCGACCGTCCAGAACTGCACTTCCTGTTCGGATTTCGCCAATAACTGACTGATTTCTAACGCATTTTGCTCTTCGTTTTCGCCATTTTTCACCGCTGTAATCACTGAATTTTCATTAAAATTCAGCCAATTTTCGGCTTTCCAAGCTTCACTTAACACATTAGCATCTAACTGATATTCAGACTGCACCGACACCATTTGGGAAACCCCATAAAAGACCGGCACTTGCACGCTGTGGAAGGTAGTACAAGCGGTCAAATTTGGTAAAACTTTTGCAATTTGCAGTTCAAAGGCTTTTGAGAACGGCAGACTTTTCTCTTCTCCTTGCACATTAGCCGGCACAACATCAAAGGCAATGCGTTCCGCATTTTCATCAAACGGAATGCCGTTTAACAAACGGGCAGTTTGTCCGGCAAGCTCCTTGACTTTTTCATCGCCAAAATAGGCAGACGGTAAAAGTGAGGTTACCCACACCTGTTTTAACGGCTCGTTCAACAATGGCTTTAAGGCTAACGCCAGTTGTGAAATTTGCGGATTGGCTAAAGCAACGATATTTCGCTCACGCAAATTTGCGACATTTTCATCATTTACACTTGGCACAACTACCGGTACATCGCCGATGAGTGCGGTAATGCCGTATAAATCTAAAATCACACAGCCGGCTTTCACCGCTTCTGCCAACACTTCCGCTTGTGCCATTTTGCCGGCAAATAGAACATGGCTAAATTCCGCCCAATTTACTTCATCTAACGCATATTGTGCGACTGCTTTTGCCCCAAAGCGTAAATTCTGCTCTTCACCAAACGGCTCAAGCTCAACGGCTGAAATATTTTCAATCCCTAAATCTTGATTTGCTAATGCTTCAAGTAATTTTTCTGCCAGCGTAAAATCAGCGGCAATCGCTAAATGGATATTCGACACACTATCTCCTTTTTCATAACGTTATTCGGTTTCATTATAAGCTAATTTCACGCTTCAGAAAAATCATAACTCATAATGTGTAATTTATGATTTTTGCAAATTTTAAACCTAAAAACACCGCTTGTTTTGCCTGTAATTTACTTTTCAAATGATTGAACTTTTGATATAGTTCACACTTTAAAAGTAGCTTATCATTCTCATTAAAACTGAGGATTAGCTAAAGCCCAATAGTAAAACAAAATGGCAAAACAAGATTCAGATTGTATAACCTTAGATCTGTTTGCGACTGTACCAAAAGTTGGGCGTCCTCGTACAAATCCTCTTGATAGAGAACAACAACTTCGAATCAATAAACGTAACCAACTAAAACGAGATAAATCTTCCGGTTTAAAACGGGTAGAATTAAAACTGCATTCGGATTTAGTAAAGTTATTAGAGGAACAGGCGTCTGAACAAGGTGTTTCACGCGGGCAGTTAATTGAAACAATTCTAAATAATTATCTCACAAATAGGTAGTAGCAATGGCAGTTGTAGGTTTATTTTACGGTAGCGATACAGGCAATACAGAAAATATTTCAAAAATGATTCAGAAAAAATTAGGGGCTGAATTAATTGATATTCGAGACATTGCCAAAAGCACAAAAGAAGACATTGAAGCATACGATTTTCTGATGTTTGGGATCCCAACTTGGTATTATGGTGAATCGCAAGCCGATTGGGACGATTTTATGCCTACCCTAAAAGAGATTGATTTTAACGGCAAAGTCGTTGCAATTTTTGGTTGCGGTGATCAGGAAGATTATGCAGAATATTTCTGTGATGCAATGGGTACTGTGCGTGATGTGGTAGAGCCAAATGGTGGTGTGATTGTTGGTCATTGGCCAACTGCCGGTTACACTTTCGAGGTTTCTCAGGCCTTAGTTGATGATGATACTTTTGTCGGCTTATGTATTGATGAAGATCGTCAGCCTGAATTAACCACTGAACGTGTTAATAAATGGTGTGAGCAGTTGAAAGAAGAAATGTGCTTAGACCAACTCGCATAATAACTATTTTGGATAAAGATAAATAGGTGGCATATATGTCTGAAGCAAATATTAAACGTTTAAAAGAGGTAGGCTTAAAAGTAACCGAGCCTCGTTTGACTATCCTTGCATTAATGCAAGATATTCGTGATGAAATGCAACATTTTGCAGCAGAAGATATTTATAAGATTCTGTTAGAAAAAGGCTCAGACATTGGTTTAGCAACGGTTTATCGTGTCTTAAACCAATTTGAAGAAGCCGGCATTTTAACCCGCCATAATTTCGATGCGAATAAAGCAGTATTCGAATTAAATATGAACCACGAACACGACCATATTATTTGTATGGATTGTGGTAAGGTGTTCGAATTTAAAGATCCTGATATGGAGCGTCGCCAACGTGAAATCAGTGAAAAACACGGAATGGAATTGACTAACCACAGTTTATATCTGTATGGTAAATGCAGTAATTTAACCAACTGTGATGAGAAAAAATAATATTTCTTATTTTGACTTATTTCTATTACCGAAGTCCCTTTGGGTCTTCGGTATTGTTCTATATAGGTTTCCCTAATTTAAAATGACGATGGAAGAAAATACCCACACTGTTGTAGATGCCCAAATCCGGCAGCCTCGCAAAATTTCTCCTTTTTGGCTGTTACCAATAGTTGCTTTTATTATTGGTGCTTTGCTATTTTTCCAAATTTTAAAAGAGCAAGGTGAAACAATCACGATTCGATTTAGTAAAGGTGATGGCATTACTGCCGGAAAAACCGCTATTCGTTACCAAGGCTTGCAGATTGGTCAGGTTAAGCGTGTTTATTTTGTCGATAATTTAAAAGAAGTGGAAGTGCAAGCAGAAATAAACCCTGAAGCCAAAAGTATTTTACGCAAACAGACTAAATTTTGGTTAGTGCAACCAAGTGCTTCTTTGGCTGGCGTTTCAGGCTTAGATGCGATTGTTTCTGGTAACTATATTACCCTACTTCCCGGTGAAGGCGATTTCGTTGATGAATTTATTGCAGAAGAAGATCCTCCGGCTATTACCGTGAGCGATGGCGATTTACTGATCCGTTTAATCTCTGATGACATAGGCTCTATTACTGTCGGAGCGAGTGTTTATTTCCGTAAAGTGCCAGTGGGTAATATTGCCGATTATCGTTTTACCAAAGACCAGAAAAAAATCGAAATTGATGTCGTCATTAATCAAAAATACGCTCATTTAGTGAAAAAAGAGAGCCGATTTTGGAATATTAGCGGTATTAGCGCTGATGTAAATTTACAAGGTATTAAAATCAATATGGACAGCCTTGCCTCGGTAGTACAAGGTGCGGTTGCTTTTGATTCGCCTGATAATATGGAAATTGCCGAGCAAGGACAGAAATTTGAGCTATATCCGGATTTGAAATCAGCTAAACGTGGAATTGAAATCAACGTAAAACTACCGCTTACACATAATTTAAAAATTAATGAGACTGGTGTTTTTCACCAAAATGTGCAAATTGGTATGCTTTCGCAGCTAAAATTACCGCAAGTAAAAGACAACGGTGTGCCACAGCAAGAATCAGGGCAGCATAAACAGATTGATGGGGTTTTATTAATTGACCCAAGTTATGAAAATTTACTACGCTCCCAAACTAAAATCTTGCTCAAAGAGCCGAAATTCTCCTTAAACACAGAGCAGCTGACGAAAGTAGGTGAGCTGCTGCGTGGTGTCTATTTTGAGGTTCACCCGGGGGAAGGAGAACCTCAATCGGAATTTGTGGTACAAAACGAAGCCGATTATCTATTAAGTTTACCGAATTTACTTAGCTTTAGCTTAATTGCTCCTCAAGCCTATGGGGTAGATACCAATCAGGGGATTTACTATAGCGATGTGCAAATCGGAGAAATCGTCAAACGTAGCCTAGAGTTAGACAAAGTACGTTTTGATGTCATTATTTATCCGCCTTATCGCAACCTGATTGGGAGTAACAGCAAATTTGTTGCGATATCCAACATTGATATGTCGGTGGGGCTAGATGGGTTAAGAGTTCACGCCGGTTCACCATCTGAATGGTTAAAAGGCGGTGTTCGCTTAATTAACGGTAAAAATGACGGTAGCCCGAAAAAACAATATGCACTTTATAAAGATATAGAAAGTGCGGAATCAGGCATGGCTACCTTAGATAAAAAAGCCACCACTACCCTTTCGGCAGATTCATTATCTGGTATCAGCGAAGGCTCTTTGGTGCTATATCGTGATTTTCAGGTCGGCGAGGTGTTAAAAATAACCCCGAAACAACAAAAATTTGAGGTTGAGCTATTTATCCAGCCAAATTATCGTCATCTATTAACCGAGAAAAGCCGTTTCTGGATTGAGCCGGCAACGAGTGTTGATGTGTCACTCAAAGGCGTGAATATCACTACAGCTCCATTAATGCGTACCTTAAAAGGGGCGATCAGCTTTGATAATGGCGGTTCAAAAGGCAATAAAACGCTTTATGCAAGTAAGGAGAAAGCCACTTCGGGCAATACTTATCTCACGCTGATTGCAAAAGATGCGAGTAAGTTAAGCGAAGGAATGGACATTAAATATATGGGCTTAACCGTAGGTCAAATTGAAAAACTTGAGCTACAAAATGCAAAAAAACAGATAAAAGCGACCGCTTACATTCAAAGGAAATACTATCCGTTAATTGCAAAAGCCGGCAGTAAATTTAATGTTATCTCGCCTGAAATCAGTACCTCCGGCTTTAAAAATTTAGATGCAGCACTGCAAAATTACATTACGGTTGATGTCGGTTCAGGGCAAGCTCAAAACCAATTTGTTCTTGCAGATACCGATACGGTAAAAACCACCTATGCCAACGGTTTCCCGATTATTGTTGAAACCACTAATGCCAATGGTATTCAGCCAGAAGCACCTGTGCTTTATCGTGGAATGCAGGTGGGGATTGTCAGCCATTTAAGCCTCAGCGAAGTAAATGATAGAGTTTTAATTCACCTGAAAATTAATAGCAAATATCAGCACTTAGTCAGAACCAATACCCAATTCTGGCAAGCTTCAGGTTACACGATGGACGTGAGCCTGCAAGGTGTAAGTATGAACTCAGGCACAATGTCGCAGTTATTAAACGGCGGTATTGAGTTCTCTACCCCTTACACTAAAGTGGTGAAGCCTCAAGCTCAGCCAAACAGACGATTTTTCTTACAACGCAAACTACCTGATGAAGCCCCTGCTTGGGATCAAGGAATTGCGGAATAATATTGATGGAGTAAAAAATGCCTTTATTAGATAGTTTTAAAGTAGATCACACCAAAATGAACGCCCCAGCCGTGCGTGTTGCAAAAACAATGACCACACCGAAAGGCGATACCATTACCGTGTTCGATCTCCGTTTCTGCCGCCCGAATATTGATATTCTACCGGTGCGTGGGATTCACACAATGGAACATCTTTTTGCCGGCTTTATGCGTGACCACCTCAATAGCGAACAAGTGGAGATCATTGATATTTCGCCAATGGGCTGCCGTACCGGTTTTTATATGTCGCTCATCGGCACGCCTTCAGCAGAAGAGGTTGTCAAAGCGTGGACGGCTTCAATGGAAGATGCGTTAGATAAAATCCCTGATGTATCGGCAATTCCTGAGCTGAACGAATATCAATGTGGCTCTTACAAAGAGCATTCTTTAGAAGAAGCTCACCAAATTGCTCGTAATGTGTTAGCTGCCGGCATCGGTGTAAATCGCAACGAAGATTTAGCCTTAGACGAAAAATTACTTAATCCATAATTTTTTAACATCTTTTCGGGGGCAAATGGTTATTTGCCCCCGCATTTTATTCGGAAATCACAAATTTATGTTTGAAAAACTGTTTCAATGGTTTGAGGCAAGGGTGGAAACTTACCCAAATGAAACGCCAAGAACCCCAAAATCAGGTCTCATTCCTTTTATTTACGATGCCACTAAAGGAATGCGGTTTTATATCTTACTACTGACCGTATTAGTTGCAGCTGTCGGTATTATCGAAGCGGTTCTGTTTCGCTTTATGGGCGATTTAGTCGATTGGGTCAATAAATACTCGCCAACAGAACTTTGGGCAGAAAAAGGCTGGACGATTATCGGTATGTTTTTTATTGCCCTACTTGCAGTGGTGTTTGTTTACCTTGCCAGCAGCATTCGCTTTCAATCTCTGCAAGGGGTATTCCCAATGCGTTTGCGTTGGAACTTCCACCGCTTAATGCTTGGGCAAAGTTTAGGTTTCTATCAAGACGAATTTGCAGGAAGAGTGTCTGCAAAAGTAATGCAAACCGCCCTTTCCGTGCGTGATGTGATTATGACTTGTGCCGATATGTTGGTGTATGTGCTGGTTTACTTCACCACCTCCAGCGTGATTTTATTACAACTTGACGGCTGGTTATTCGTGCCGTTTATTTTATGGGTCATCTCATTAGCGGCAACCATTATCTACTTTGTCCCGAAATTAGCCCAAGCTGCTCAAGAGCAATCGGATGCCAGAAGTTTAATGACCGGTCGAATTACCGATGCTTACGCTAACATTGCCACCGTCAAACTCTTCTCGCACGGCAACCGTGAATCTGCCTATGCGAAAGAGTCGATGGAAGAATTTATGGTGACAGTGCATAAACAGATGCGTTTAGTGACTGTAATTGAAACCGTAACTAATCTAACCTCGATGGCATTAATAATTTCAACTGCGGGTATCGGTTTATGGCTTTGGGGTTCAAGCGTAGTAACTGCAGGGGCGATTGCCACCTCAACCGCTTTGGCTTTACGCATTAAAGGCTTATCACAATGGATTATGTGGGAATTTGCTCGTCTATTTGAAAATTTAGGTACGGTACAAGACGGTATGATTACGCTTTCCAAACCACACAATGTGGTAGATAAAATCGATGCGAAACCGTTAAATGTAACCAAAGGCGAAATTAAATTTGAGAATGTGGATTTTGCCTACGATCCAAAAAAACCGCTACTGAAAGATTTTGACCTCACTATAAAACCGGGGGAAAAAGTCGGTTTAGTCGGGCGTAGTGGTGCAGGTAAATCAACGCTCACCAATTTATTATTGCGTTTTTACGATATTCAAGACGGTTCAATCACGATTGACGGGCAAAATATCCGTGATATTACCCAAGAAAGCCTTCGCTCACAAATTGGTTTGGTGACTCAAGACACCTCGCTGTTACATCGCTCTGTGCGTGAAAACTTGATGTACGGTCGCCCGAACGCCACCGAAGAAGAGATGATCAAAGCCGTTGAACAAGCTGCCGCTAGCGAATTTATTCCAAACCTGCAAGATGCCAAAGGCAGAACCGGTTTTGATGCACACGTTGGCGAACGAGGGGTAAAACTTTCCGGCGGACAACGCCAACGGATTGCGATTGCCCGAGTGATGCTAAAAGATGCTCCGATTTTATTACTCGATGAGGCAACCAGTGCGTTAGACTCTGAAGTAGAAGTGGCAATTCAAGAAAATCTCACGCAATTAATGGAAGGTAAAACCGTGGTTGCGATTGCCCACCGCCTCTCTACCATTATGGCAATGGACAGACTTATCGTGTTAGATAAAGGCGAAATCGTTGAACAAGGCACGCACGAAGAATTGCTTGCTCAAAACGGTGTTTACGCCAGACTTTGGGCTCACCAAAGCGGGGGGTTCTTACCGGAGAATACGGATATTTAATCAACTCCATCACACATCATACTAAGCAAGCGGTCATTTTTTGTTAGCAATTTGCAAGATTTCAACAAAAAACGACCGCTTGTTCGCCAATTAAAACCGCTTCCAAACACCAATAAAATCTATCAAAAATTTGCAAGATTTCTCCCCTTTTTTCAGGTATCATTATGACCTTTAATAACAATAATTTTGGAGCAAATTGTGTCTTCCCTTTGGTCTGATTGCCTTAATCACTTACAAACGAAAGTCTCACCAACCGATTACAGCACTTGGCTGCGTCCTCTGCAAGCGAGTTCTGAGAATGGGGAACTCACACTTTATGCACAAAATCAATTTGTTGAAAACTGGGTAAAAGATAAATTTTTATCGGAGATTACCGAGCTTGCCCGTTTTTTGGCGAAAAATGATAATTTGGTGGTGACGTTAAAAGTTGGGATTAAACCGACAGAACAGCCAAAGGTCAGCCCAAATCTAAAAAACGAGAGTTCAGAATTTAGCAATACCGGCTTTAAAACCGGGCTAAACCCAAATCAAACCTTTGATAATTTTGTACAAGGCCGCTCAAACCAATTAGCTAAATTAGTGGCTCAACAAGTGGTGGATAATTTAGGCGAAAGCCATTGCAACCCACTCTCGTTTTATGCCGGCACCGGTTTAGGCAAAACCCACTTATTGCACGCTATCGGCAATGAATTAGTTAAACGCACACCGGGTACTCGGGTGCTATATATTCACTTGGAACGTTTTTATCGTGATATTATTAAGGCGATCAACAGTTCCAATAACGATGCGGAAAAAATCAAAAAATTCTACCGCTCGCTTGATGTGTTAATGATTGACGATATTCAATTTCTTGCCAATAAACCGAAAGTACAAGAAGAATTTTTACATCTGTTAAATTCGCTGTTTGAACAACGCAAACAGATTATTTTAACCTCCGATGTGTTGCCGAAAAATATTGATAAAATTGACACGGCGATTAAATCCCGTTTAAGCGGCGGTATTAGTGCGACCATTGAGCCACCTGAATTGGAAACCCGAGTGGCAATTCTTCGCCAAAAAGCCTTAGAACGTGGAGCAGATTTGCAAGAAGATGCCGCCTATTTAATGGGGCAAAAACTCCGAACCAATGTGCGTGAATTGGAGGGAGCATTAAACCGTGTGATTGCGTGGCAAAAATTGACCCTTCGCCCGATTACGGTTGATGCGGTGCGTGAAACCTTGCAAGATCTGTTTGCCTCTTTTGATTACTTGATTACGATTGAAAATATTCAACGCATTGTGGCCGAATATTACGGCATAAAAGTTGCCGATATTAAATCGAAAAGTCGGGCAAGAAGCATTGCCCGTCCTCGCCAAATGGCAATGGCACTGGCAAAAGAGCTAACCAACCACAGCTTGCCGGAAATTGGTCGGGAATTTGGCGGTCGGGATCATACTACCGTGATGCACGCCTGCAAAACCATTAATGAATTACGCGATACCGAAAGCGGTATCCAAGAAGATTATATCCATTTAACACGCAAATTATCATCTTAGCCCGATGAAGGAATGATTATGCAAATTACCATTACCAGAGAACAATTACTTAAGCCTTTACAACAGGTGTGTGGCGTATTAAGTAGCCGTCCGACTTTGCCTGTTATTAACAATCTTTTATTAGAAATTGAAGGTAATCGTCTATCTTTAACCGGTACCGATTTAGAAGTGGAATTAACCACCCAAGCACAACTGCTACAAGCGGTCGATTTTGCCGGAAAATTTACCATTCCAGCTAAAAAATTCCTAGATATCAGTAAAAGCCTACCTGATGACAGCGTGATTTCGGTACAATTTGAAGAAGATAAAGCCATTATCAAAGCAGGACGTAGTAAATTTAGTTTAGCTACATTACCGGCAAGTGATTACCCGAATTTGATGGATTGGAAACCGGAAGTGGATTTCTCGATTGATCAATCTACCCTTGCCCGTCTGATTGATGCCACCCAATTCTCAATGGCAAACCAAGACGCCCGTTATTTCTTAAACGGAATGAAATTTGAAACCGAAGGCAATTTATTACGCACCGTTGCCACAGATGGGCACCGTTTAGCGGTTTGCACAATGGTGCTAAATCAAGAGCTTTTGACTCATTCGGTTATCGTGCCACGCAAAGCCGTACTTGAGCTTTCCCGCTTGGTTGCCAGCAACGATGAAACCGTGCGTTTGGAAATCGGTTCAAGCAATATCCGTATTACAATGAACGGCATTGTATTTACCTCTAAACTGATTGATGGCAGATTCCCGGATTA
Organism: Mannheimia haemolytica; assembly: GCF_004342115.1. Classification (GTDB taxonomy): domain Bacteria; phylum Pseudomonadota; class Gammaproteobacteria; order Enterobacterales; family Pasteurellaceae; genus Mannheimia; species Mannheimia haemolytica. Next base: position 55,508 of record NZ_SMAC01000017.1, read on the forward strand.
CCGCCGAGTTCTGCCTCGCAATGCAGATCGCATTCTAGAAGCGGAAACCGAAACCCTTAAACGGGCATTAATGCGTGCAGCGATTCTTTCTAATGAGAAATTTAGAGGGGTGCGTTTAACCTTAAGCAATAATTTACTCAAAATTACCGCAAACAATCCGGAGCAAGAAGAGGCGGAAGAGATCATTGATGTTGCCTACGACAGCCCGGAAATGGAAGTCGGCTTTAACGTTAGCTATGTATTAGATGTGTTAAACACCTTAAAATGCCAACGTGTGCGTTTTAGCTTAGTTGATTCAAGTTCTAGTTGCTTAATTGAAGATTGCGACAACAGCTCTGCCGAATATGTGATTATGCCAATGCGTTTATAATTCACAGCAACACTAAACCAACAAAAAAGCCTGATTGATTTTATTTCAATCAGGCTTTGTTTTTATAAGTTATTCAAACGTACATCAATTAAGGTTTGTTCCTGAGGATTTGCGGTCGTTTTAGCTTGCTCATAAGCACTTTTCGCCGCAGGAATATCGCCTTTTGCTGCAAGAATATCGCCTGTTAGAATTTGCTTACGCAATTCCCACGCTTTATCTTGAATTTGAGCCAGACTTGCCAGTGCTTCATCGTAAGATTTTAGTTGGAAGTCAATTTGAGCCAAACGAAAACGAGCGATAGATTGTAAGGTTGAATCCGAATAAGTCAAAACTGACTGTAACGCTGTTTTTGCCGCAGAAAAATTCCCTTTTTCGACCGCTTGTTTAGCTACTTCAAATTGGGCAAAAGCGGCATAGCTTGAATCTTTATTATCGGCAATAAATTTCTCAACAAGCGGTTGATTTTTGCTTGGATTTTGCAAATAACTCTCCATCACGCTTTGGTATGAAGCGGATGTTTTTTGTGCCGTTTCAAGCTGGTGATTTTTCCAAAAATTCCAGCCGGCAGTTGCCGCACAAGCTAAAATAATCGCCACCAAAATCGGTGTCCCGTTCTCTTTAAACCAATTTTTGGCATCTTCAAATTGCTGCTCTTCGGTTTTATTTAAATATTCGTTACTCATCTTTTTCTCCTAAAATCGTTTAGATAGCTCAGCAATCAGCTCTGATTGAGCAATCGTGATTTGTTCTGCTCCTGAACGTAAATCTTTGATAACAACTTGCTTTTCAGCCACTTCGCTTTCGCCAATCACTAACGCAATTTGCGCTTCTACTTTATCTGCACGCTTAAATTGTTTTTGGAATTTACCGCCGGAACAGTGTGTCATTACGCCAACGTGTGGCAATTCGCTACGAATCTGCTCTGCAAGTTGGAAGGCATTTAGTGTTGCCCCTTCACCGGAGAATACGATATACACATCCACCGTTTTTGGTAAATCAATCTCTTTATTCACCTCTTGTACCAACAGCACTAAACGCTCTAAGCCCATTGCAAAGCCAACGCCTTGGGTTGCGTGTCCACCGAGTTGTTCGACTAAGCCGTCATAACGCCCACCGCCACATACGGTGCCTTGTGAGCCTAAGGCTAAGGCTGAAGTGACCCATTCAAACACGGTTTTATTGTAATAGTCTAAACCACGCACCAATTTTGGATTGACTTCGTAACGGATTCCCATTGCATCAAGTAAGGCACAAAGTTGGGTAAAATGTTCACGGCTGTCATCATCTAAATAATCGAGCAGTTTTGGGGCATCGTTTAATACATTTTGTAGTGCTTCGTTTTTGGTATCTAAAATCCGTAGCGGGTTTTTCACCAAACGCTCTTTCTCTTCTTCGTTCATTAAAGCGGTGTGATTTTCTAAAAATTTTACTAATGCTGAGCGATAATTTGCACGAGCTTCTAACGAGCCGATAGAGTTAAGTTGCAAAGAAACATGTTGATCGATGCCTAACTCTTTCCATAGGCGTGCGGTGAGAATAATCAACTCCGCATCAATTTCCGGATTTGCAATGCCAAACACTTCAACACCGGCTTGGTGGAATTGGCGGTAACGCCCTTTCTGTGGACGTTCGTGGCGGAACATCGGCCCCATATACCATAAGCGTTGCTCATTATTGTAGATCCAACCACGCTCAATCGCTGCACGCACACAACCGGCTGTACCTTCCGGGCGGAGCGTTAATTGCTCATCGTTATCCCAGAACGTGTACATCTCTTTCGACACCACATCGGTTACTTCGCCAATGGCACGGGCAAATAACGGAGTGCTTTCTACAATCGGCATACGTACTTCCGAATAGCCGTAACTTGCCAGCACATTACGCACTTTCTGTTCAACCCATTGCCATAATGGAGACTCACTTGGTGAGCAGTCGTTCATTCCTCGAATTGCTTGAATTGTTTTTGCCACTATATTTATCCTATTTGTTCAATATCTATACGATTATGTTGTTGTGCAACTCTGGCACGAATTTTAGCTTCTAATTGGTCGATTAATTTTGCGTTGTCAAAACGCTCTTTTTGACGAACGCCATCTAAATAAAAGCCGCTCATTTTATTGCTGCCGGTTACCCCTAAATCAGACACCAACGCCTCTCCTGGACCGTTTACCACACAGCCGATAATCGAAACGTCCATCGGCGTGATAATGTCTTCTAAACGTTGTTCTAGCTCGTTTACCGTCGCAATCACATCAATTTCTTGGCGGGAGCAGGTTGGGCAAGCAATAAAGTTGATCCCACGAGAGCGAATACGCAGCGATTTCAAAATATCAAAACCGACTTTCACCTCTTCAACAGGATCAGCCGCTAATGACACACGCAAGGTATCACCAATCCCTTCCGCTAGCAACAGACCTAAGCCTACCGCCGATTTCACCGAACCGGCTCTCGCTCCGCCTGCTTCAGTAATACCTAAATGCAGGGGCTGATCAATCTGTTTTGCAAGAAGTCGGTAAGATTCAACCGCTAGAAATACATCTGAGGCTTTCACGCTGACTTTGAATTGATCAAAGTTAAGGCGATCTAAGTGATCAACGTGGCGTAATGCCGATTCTAATAATGCCTGTGGTGTCGGCTCGCCATATTTTTCCTGCAAATCACGCTCTAATGATCCGGCATTTACCCCGATTCGGATCGGAATGTTTTTATCTCTGGCACAATCTACCACCGTGCGGATCCGCTCTTCATTCCCGATATTACCCGGGTTAATCCGCAAGCAATCCACCCCATATTCGGCAACTTTCAACGCAATGCGGTAATCGAAGTGGATATCCGCCACCAATGGCACACTCACTTGTTGTTTAATCGCTTTAAATGCCTCAGCAGCGTCCATTGTCGGCACAGACACACGCACAATATCAGCCCCGACCCGTTCCAGCGATTTAATTTGAGCAACGGTGGCTTCCACATCGGTTGTGCGGGTGTTGGTCATTGACTGAACCGTAATCGGTGCATCGCCGCCTACAGGCACATTACCCACATAGATTTTCTTCGATACCCGACGTTTAATAGGTGATTGATGTATCATATTTTTAGCTAATTGTGAAAATTTATAAAAACAGAAAACGCTCGTAAAGACAGCTATCGTTAAATGCTAGCTTTACGTGCGTTTTTCATCGTTAAATCAAGCTTACTGTAACGGTAAACGAATACGAGCTACACGCCCATCAATTTTCAATGGTACTTCTTGACCTTTATAGTACACTTTTACATTGGCAGGCGCACCAATGGTTAAACGATATTGCTCATTCTCATTGAAACTTAAAGTCTCACCATTGTTATATAATTTTTCTGCTAAACGTTTATTTTTAGCACCCCGCACTGTAATCCAGCTTTGTGAACCGGTAATTTCGATACGAAGCTCATCATTCGTTACCGCAACAGGCTGTTCTGTAGGGGCTTGTTCCGATTGAGATTGCTGTAAAACATTAACTGCCTCAACCTGTGCAGTGGTGGCATCAGCTTGTTTAACTTCTTCTACCACTTTAACATCTTCTTGTGTTACAGGTGATGATGCTGCTTGTGTAGGCTCTACTTTTTCAGTTAATGCCGGTTCTGCTGCAACTACCGTTTCTGCTACTTGAGCAGGCTGCTCTGAAACCTGAATAGGTTGCTGAACAGGCACGGAAGTTTGTGCTGAAGCATCATTATTTGTAGCGGTATTCGCCACTTCAGCAACTGGTGCAGAGCTAACAAATTGCTCGCGATTTTCCTGTTCTTTTTGATACCCTTGCCACCACCAAAGTAATGTCATTCCTAATGCCGCAAGCAATACTAATACCGTTAAATACTTTAAGGTTTTACCTTGTGAATTTGATGAAGGTTTTACTGAAGAAACTTTAGTGACTTCTTTTGGAATAGTGACTTCACCATAATTAACGCTCGAAATAAGGGATTCAGGTAAACGCAAAAATTTCACATAATTACGCACATAGCCACGCACAAAAGTTGGGGCAACATTTTGTAGAATAAAGATATCATTTTCAAGTGATTCAATATGTGATTTTTTTAAGTTGGTTTTTTGAGCAACATCTGTAATAGAGAGATTTAACGCTTCACGAGCCGCTTTTAATTGTTGCCCTAAAGAAAGTGCTGTACCAGCTTGAGTAGAATTAACTGATTCCGTCATATAAAACTCTTTAAAGAAAGTAGTAGAAATAAAATTCAAAAATTATTCGGAAGTTTAAAGAGGTAATGCCTATTTTGCAATCTTAATGCGTAAAAAATTGAAAATTTAATCGGCAAGCGGTCATATTTTTCAATTTTTTTGCAAAATATGACCGCTTGTATCCGGTTTTACTTTGAAGCTAAATTGGCTTTGGCTACCGCAATCGCCTCTGCCACACGTTGTGGGTTCACTCCACCTTTGGCACAACGTTTTTCTAAGCAAGATTCTAACGAGAGAATTGGGTAAACATCATCGCCAATCGAATGATGGAATTGCTGGAATTCGTTAATGCTTAATGCTTCAAGTGGCTCTTTTTTGCTGATTGCGTAAACCACCGCTTCGCCAACAATATGATGAGCTTCACGGAATGGCACGCCTTTCGCCACTAAATAATCTGCCAACTCGGTCGCATTCGCATAACCTTGCTGAGCGGCTTCTCGGGTGCGTTCGGTATTCACTTGAATATCAACCAGTACAAGTTCTGCAATTTCTAAACAAGCCTGCCAAGTTTCCAACGCATCAAAAATACCCTCTTTGTCCTCTTGCATATCTTTATTATAAGCAAGTGGTAACCCTTTGAGTGTAGTTAATAAACCGTTTAATGCCCCAAATACCCGACCGGATTTCCCACGAATCAGCTCACAAGCATCAGGGTTTTTCTTCTGTGGCATAAGTGATGAGCCTGAGGTCACACGATCCGACATTTCAAGGAAGCCTGATTCGCCACTATTAAAAATGATTAAATCTTCAGCAAAGCGAGAGAGGTGCATCATACTGATCGAGGCAGTAGAGAGCAACTCTAAAATATGGTCACGATCTGACACGCTGTCTAAACTGTTGCGTGTGGCTTCTTCAAAGCCTAAATCACGGGCTAATAAGTCACGATCAATGCCGTAAGCCGTACCAGCCAATGCCCCTGAACCAAGCGGGCAAGTGCTCATACGTTTATTAGCATCACTCAAACGGCTGAAATCCCGTTCTAGCATTTCATAATACGCCATACACCAATGAGCGAAGGTCACAGGCTGAGCTCGTTGTAAATGGGTATAGCCCGGCATCACCGACTCTTGATTTTCTTCGGCAACGGAAACCAAACGCTCTTGCAAAGCTCGGATTCTTTCTTGCAATGCCACCGCTTGCACCTTGCACCACATTTTAATATCCACCGCTACTTGGTCATTACGGCTACGCCCGGTGTGCAATTTTTTACCTAAATCGCCCACTTTTTCAATCAGCTTAGATTCAACCCAGCTGTGAATGTCTTCCGCATCATCTTTTAAGATGATGGTAAGGTTAGATTCTACCTCTGCTCTCACCTCTTTTAATGCTGCGATTAGTTGTTCTAATTCTGCTACCGTTAAAATACCTACCGAAGTAATGGCTTTTGCCCAGCCGATTGAGCCTTCAATATCTTGAATCGCCAAGCGGTAATCAAAACGTAATGAATTGTTAAAATATTTAAATTTTGCGTCTGCTTGTTGTGTAAAGCGTCCACCCCAAAGTGCCATAGTCTGTTCCTTGTATATTATTCTTTGTATCGATCAAAATGAAAAAGGCGTTTTACCGCCTTAACTTTTCGCTTATTTTGCATAAATATGCAAAATATTTCAATATTTATTTATAACTATTTTAATTGTGACTCAATAATGCCACCGCCTAAGCAAACTTCACCTAAGTAAAACACGGCAGACTGCCCCGGCGTCACGGCAATTTGCGGTTCATCAAACATCACTCGAATGGTTTCATCATCAAGCACTTGGATTTCACACGCAATATCTGCTTGACGATAACGGGTTTTTACCGTGCAGCGTAAATTTTCACGCAACGGCTGCATATCCACCCAAGTGAGCTGTTTCGCAATTAAGCCACTTGAAAGCAGGGCTGAATTATCGTGTCCTTGTGCCACAATCAATACATTGTTAATTAAGTCTTTCTCCACCACATAAAACGGATCTTCACTTAGCCCTTTCACCCCACCGATACCCAAGCCTTTGCGTTGCCCAAGCGTGTGATACATCAGCCCATCATGGCGACCGACTAATTTGCCCTCAACGGTGCGGATTTCCCCCGGTTGAGCCGGTAGAAAACGAGCTAAGAAATCTTTAAATTTACGCTCACCGATAAAACAAATGCCGGTAGAATCTTTTTTCTTTGCGGTTGCTAATCCTAGGTCTTCGGCAATGACTCGCACAATCGGCTTCTCAATTTCACCCACTGGGAATAAACTCTGCCCGATCTGCTTTTTATTTAACGCATATAAAAAGTAACTCTGATCTTTGTTTTCATCTAAGCCACGCAAAAGTTTCGCATCTTGATCATCGCTCGTACGGCGGACGTAATGCCCGGTCGCAATATAATCCGCACCAAGATCTTCTGCCGCATATTCCAAAAAGGCTTTAAATTTGATCTCTTTATTACACAAAATATCCGGATTTGGCGTTCTTCCTGCCTTGTATTCTGCCAAGAAATATTCAAATACATTATCCCAATATTCCGCTGCAAAATTAATTTTATGCAGTTTCATACCCAGTTTATCGGCAACCGCTTGAGCATCGGCAAGATCGGCGGCGGCGGTACAATAATCCGTATCATCATCTTCTTCCCAGTTTTTCATAAACAAGCCTTCCACTTGGTAGCCCTGCTGTTGAAGAATAAAAGCGGAAACCGAGGAATCCACCCCACCGGACATACCGATAATGACTTTTTTCTTGCTGTTTTCAGCAAGTTGTTCTGGGGTTAATTTAGGGAAATGAGTGTCGTAGGTTTTTGAGGTTAATTGAGTTGTCATAAATCTCCCGTAACTTTGGTTAAGGCGAAGCACATTGGTTAATAATAAAAACAACAAGCGGTGAAATTTGCAAAAAATTTTGCAAAATGAACCGCTTGCCTATTAAGAAATTAGAGTTCTCTTTGGTAAAAGACTTTTCCTACTCTATCAATATGTTCAATAAAGTTAGCATTGGTTAATTGATGATAAATCGACAAGTCAAATAAATAGGGCGAGTCGGAATCGTCCAAATCACCCCAAATGCGTTTGACAATATCGTAAGTAAGATCTTTTCCTTTAAAAGTAAGATCTACATCTGAGCCTTCACGATAATTACCTTTAGCACGCGAGCCGTAAATAATGGCTTGCTCCACTTCAGGGTATTTCGCAAGAATATCGGTAATAGTTTTCGTCGCTCGTTCGCTTAGTCCAAAGTTTGGCATAGTGTTTCTACTCGCTGTTCAAATTCAATAAATAAAGGCAGATACGCCTTGATAATTTTATTAAATTCTTCAGTTAAAATAGTTTCATCGTCAGTATGAACTGTTATATTGCGGCTTTTTATCATTTCTAGCCAAACTTCGCCCTGAGTGATTAGCCCACGATTAAAAGCCAAACGAGAAGCCGTTTTTGAACCATAAATTGTAGAAGATCAGACTTGATCTGACAATTCACTCTAAAAAGTGAGAGTTTCCCGTTTAGAATATGAGTGTCCAAATTCAATCTAAACAAAAAAG
>NZ_SMAC01000018.1 GCF_004342115.1 Mannheimia haemolytica
ACGGATTTGGGTGGAAAAGAATTTAAGCTCAAATTAATCTGACAGACACGGTAATTTAAAACGGGGGACTGTCAGATTAGGTTTGATCTTCTACATATAAAATAAACCTATATCAATTAATAAGCGGTCATTTCTCGCCAATTTTTTGCAAGGTGTTAAAAAAATGACCGCTCATACAATGAGATTTACCAGCAATAATAGCAGTAACGCCAGCCTCTATACATATAGTCTCTATCGTAATTCCAACGAATTTCTTCAAGTTCTACTTGTGCCTTGTAATTTTGCCAAGCAAGCTTATAACAGGCTTGGAACATTGGGGCATTGACTTTTTCGGCATAGCGTTTCTTAAATGCTTTCTCTTCTTGTTCGGTTTGGCTAAGTGGCGGATTAAATTGTTGGTACATTAACTCCGCCGTTTCTACATCACATTGTTTGGCGAGCTGAACTTGCAAATCTTGTTCTGCCCGAATTTGCTTCGCTTTACGTTCAGCTTGTTGCTCTGGAGTTAAAGTACAGCTACTTAACATAAGTGCGAGTGAAAAAATGCAGCCTAATTTGAGTGTTTTCATTGCTGAATCCTCTAGTTGAAATTGGTGATTTATTCTACCACTTCTAACTCACTTTCTTCAAGTTCATCAGCCATAGCACTAAGGGCATCACGGCTAAGTTGTGCGAGGGCTTTATAAAAACCATTGTCGAAAGCTTCTATTTTTCCTAAGAATTTGCCTGCACAAGGTAGTAAAAATTGTTCGAATAATATTTTTTGAGCTAAGGCAGAATCGAGATTATCTTCGATCCAAGATGCCGTGAGAAATAGTAACCCAATGTGATCGGCATTTTCTAATTCAGGCATTGCCCGCTCTTGTCTAAAAGCTACAAAATTATTAACTGATAATCCATAGGCTGAAATTGTTGGAGAAATAGCCCCATTTTCAGCAAAAAGCGCTTGATAGCTTGCTGCTAATTGCGTAGGGTTAGCATTCTTTTGTAAGAGAGTCAGCGCATTTTCACTTTGGCTATCCGTATTTAATGCCCAGACTTGGCGTAATCCTCCTTGGGCAAGCCAGTTAAATGTGCCAGCTAAAATAGGGTCGGTAGGGTGACGATAAAATAAGTTGCCAAACAAACGGCAAAGCAGGGAAAAATCGTTAATGGTAGTTTCGTTCATAATTTGAAATAGATAGAAAAAAGAATTGTTAGTATAGCAGAACACAAGAGAGGACTGAATGAAATATATAGGCGCACACGTTAGTGCTTCAGGTGGGGTGGAAAATGCAGTTTTGCGTTCCGTAGAAATTGGTGCTAATGCATTTGCGTTATTTACTAAGAATCAACGTCAATGGCAGGCACCGGCATTAAAAGCCGAAACTATCGAAAAATTTAAGCGTTTTTGTAAAGTGCATCATTTTTCAGCAGAGCAAATCTTACCACACGATAGCTATTTGATTAATTTAGGAAATCCGGAAGCGGAGGCATTGGAGAAATCTCGTGTAGCATTTATTGATGAGATGTCTCGAGCAAATCAATTAGGTTTAAAATTGTTGAATTTTCACCCGGGGGCGCATTTAAAGCAAATTTCCGAGCAAGATTGTTTGGCTAGAATTGCAGAATCGATCAATATTGCAGTTGAAAAAGTACCGAATGTTATTGCCGTGATTGAAAATACGGCAGGACAGGGTTCTAATTTAGGTTGGCATTTCGATCATTTGGCAACTATTATTGAGCAAGTTGAGGATAAAAGCCGAGTGGGGGTGTGTTTAGATACTTGTCACTTATTTTCTGCCGGCTATGATATTAGTTCTTATGAAAAGAGCGAGGCAGTATTTAATGATTTTAACCAAACGGTTGGTTTTCATTATTTAAGGGGAATGCACTTAAATGGTTCAAAAACACCATTAGGCAGCAGAGTGGATCGTCATCATACCTTAAGAGAAGGCACAATAGGAACCGAAGTGTTTGCATTTATTATGCAAAATATGCATTTTAACCATATTCCTATGATTTTAGAGACAATTTCGCCTGAAATTTGGGCAGATGAAATAAAATTTCTACGCACATTGGAACTAAAATAGGTTATACTGGTCTGAGTAGTGGGTCTAGCAGAGTCTAGACCTTATTTTGTTATCTTTTTTAATCTTTTAGAAGATTTAGTTAAGGAATTTACCGCTGTAATTGTTCTGGCGAGACGAGACATAAATTATGAAAAAAAATCTTTTTGCAACAACCTTCAAGCCCGTATTTATTGCTTCTATTTTGTCTGTTTTTGGAGGGTATTCTTCCATTGCTGTAGCAAGTTTAAGTTCTAAACCGGCCACACCAAATCAAATCATTGCAAGTAAAGCAGAAAGATTAGCTAAGTCTTCTTCAGTATTTACCAATCGAGCAAATCTTCCAACTTCTTCCGCTCATACAGCGAATTATAGTGGTCGTATTAATAGTGTTTATCATAATTGGGTAGGGACACGCTATCGTTTAGGCGGCATAACAAAAGCAGGAATTGATTGTTCCGCCTTTGTGCGTGAAGTAATGGGCAAAGCATTTAGTAAAGATATGCCTCGTTCAACTGCAGAACAACGCCATGTCGGGCATTCCATTTCAAAATCTGATTTACGCCCAGGTGATTTAGTCTTTTTCCGTAAGAATAACCATGTAGGGGTTTATATTGGTAATGGTAAATTTGTACACGCTAGTTCAAGTAGAGGGGTAACCACCAGCTCATTGTCAGAAAGCTACTGGTCAAGAAACTACACACAATCTCGCCGTGTAATTTAATAAATTACAATTCCAAGATGAAAAGAACACTCACTTTTGCGAGTGTTCTTTTTTAATTAAAAAAGTTTATGCTACGCGTTGCTTAGCTTGTGTAAATGCTCCACGAGTACGCATTTGATGAACCACATTAGTAATTACACCTGCTATTTTTACTTCAGCCCAATCAGTAATTCTAAGATTTGATTCGCTCACATCTAATGAAAATAAAATTTTTTCAGCAATACCTTCCCCATTCTGAATTTCATTAAAGAATTGATAGAATTTATATTCCCCATCTTTTTCAAGCACCAATAGATCATTAACTAAATATTGGTTGGTCTGTTCTACAATCAATAAATCGTCTAGTTCAATTCCCCACGCGATTAAATTTGGGTTTTTCACGTGGATAAAAAAAGTGTCTCTTGGGCGTTTGATACAAAGTGAGTTAAGATCGAGCTTTACAGAGCGGCTGCTATTGAAATCCCGATAAAGCGGAATCGGCTGATAAGCTGCCGTTTGATCTGAAATTTGTCTAATTGAAGCCATAGTAAAATCCTCTATCTGTTTTTTTATACAGGGTATTTTACTGGCTAAAATACCAGTGTCAACCATTATTTTGGAATTTTTTGTAAATTTAACCAGTGTTTTGACCGCTTGTTATCCTTTAAAAAGCAATAAAAAAGCACCCATAGGGTGCTTCTTATGCTTAAAAGCTGTTATTATAGGCTTTCAGTGAATGTACGAGTAATAACATCGCGTTGTTGCTCAGGGGTTAATGAGTTGAAACGAACTGCATAACCTGAAACACGGATCGTTAATTGAGGATATTTCTCAGGGTTTTGAATCGCATCTTCTAATGTTTCACGGCGTAAAACGTTTACGTTTAAGTGCTGACCACCTTCAACTTTAATCGTTGGTGCAACATTAACGGGTACTTCACGGTATGCGATATCACCTAATTCGCTGATAGCAACAACTTGATCTTCTTCAAATCCTGCTTTTGCAGCTAAACAACGAGCTTCATTTTTAGCTTCGTCTAATAACCAGAAAGAGTTTAATAAGTTGCTGTTTGATGATTCTGTGATTTGTACACCTTTAATCATTTTGATATCTCCTCTAAGATTGAAATTATAAAAAAATTTTAAAAATTCAAATTTATTTGAAGTTATTGTACCCCTTTTTAGATAAAAAGCGATAAAAATTTAACCATTTTTAGACATGATTGAGTTGGTTGGGTAAAAAATATACACTTGGTGGTTTTATGAAAACTTGGACAGAAGCTTTAGGCGAAGAAAAACAAAAAGCGTATTTTCAACAAATTTTACAATATGTACATAACGAACGATTAGCCGGCAAAGTCATCTATCCTCCGCAAAACGAGGTGTTTAGTGCTTTTGCCTTAACCGAATTTAGTGACGTGAAAGTAGTAATTTTAGGGCAAGATCCTTATCACGGCCCAAATCAAGCCCACGGATTAGCCTTTTCAGTTAAACCGCCGGTTGCCCCGCCACCTTCTCTGGTCAATATGTATAAAGAATTATCTGAAGATATTGAAGGATTTCAAATTCCACCGCATGGCTATTTAATTGACTGGGCAAAACAAGGGGTATTTATGTTAAACACTAGCTTAACGGTTGAGCAAGGTAGAGCCGGTTCGCATTCACAAATTGGTTGGGAAATTTTTACCGATAAAGTGATCGCACAATTAAATCAACACCGTGATAATTTAGTCTTTCTACTTTGGGGAAGCCACGCTCAGAGAAAGGGGCAATTTATCGATCGTAATCGCCATTGTGTGTTAGCTTCTCCGCACCCATCACCACTTTCCGCATATCGTGGATTTTTTGGTTGTAAACATTTTTCTAAAGCCAATAACTACTTGATTTCTCAAGGAATATCCCCAATTAATTGGCAATTATCAGTAGACGTTAGTTATTCTTCAACACATTAGTTTAAGGAGCAAACGATGAATTTTGATTTACCGATTGTTAGTATTGCATTTGTTGTGCTTGTTTTAGTTGCATTAAGTTCGACTATTAAAATTGTGCCACAGGGCTATCATTGGACAGTAGAACGTTTTGGTCGTTATACTAAAACGCTAAGCCCGGGGTTGAACATTGTCGTACCTTTTATTGATCGTATTGGGCGAAAAATGAATATGATGGAGCAAGTTTTAGATATTCCATCGCAAGAGGTTATTTCACGTGATAATGCAAGTGTTGCGATTGATGCTGTATGTTTTGTTCAAACAGTTGATGCTCGCCGAGCTGCCTATGAAGTGAATCATTTAGAGCAAGCAATTGTTAATTTAACCATGACAAATATGCGTACCGTGCTCGGCTCTATGGATCTAGATGATATGCTCTCTCAGCGTGATTTAATTAACGGTAGATTACTTTCCATTGTCGATGAGGCGACTAATATTTGGGGAGTAAAAGTCACCCGTATTGAGATTAGGGATGTTCGTCCACCGAAAGAGCTGGTTGCGGCAATGAACGCTCAAATGAAAGCTGAGCGTAATAAACGTGCTGATATTCTTGAAGCAGAAGGGATTCGACAAGCTGAAATTCTGCGGGCTGAAGGGGAAAAACAATCTCGTATTTTAAAAGCAGAAGGTGAAAGACAAGAAGCATTCTTACAGGCAGAAGCTCGTGAACGAGCCGCAGAAGCGGAAGCTAAAGCCACTCAAATGGTTTCTGAAGCAATTGCTAAAGGCGATACTACAGCGATTAACTATTTTATTGCACAAAAATACACCGAAGCTTTGAAAGAAATAGGTTCTTCAGATAACAGTAAAGTTGTACTTATGCCGTTAGAAGCTGGAAATTTGATTGGTTCTGTTGCTGGTATTGCTGAAATTTTAAAAAGCAATAAAACAAGCTCATAGCCTAAAACCGGATTAATTGAGTATATGGAGGGAGTATGGACTGGTTTTTTAATTGGATTGGCTGGAGCATATTAGGCTTTGTACTACTTGCATTAGAATTAGTATTACCGGGTGTCTTTATTATGTGGTGGGGATTTGCCTCGCTTATTCTTGCTTTCATCGTTGCACTTTTTACATTAGGGCAAGCGTTACAAATTGCGTTATTTGCGATAATTGCGACTATTTTTAGTCTTATTTGGTGGAAATATCAGCATGGAAAAGACAAGAAAGAGGATCAGAGCAGTTCCCTTAACTCTCGAGAGCATGCTATGCTAGGAGCTCAAGGCTTTGTGGTTGAAATCTTACCTAATGGCATCGCTCGAGGAAAATTTGGTGATACGACTTGGCGTGTTATAGGTAATAATTTACAAGTAGCAGATAAGATTGAAGTCCAGAAAGTGGAGGGAATTACCTTATTTGTCCGTAAGCAATAAGTTTTTTCTTATTTAGTCATAGAACACTAAACAAAAACCTTGAACAGTTGTTCAAGGTTTTTTCTCTCAAGCGGTTGAAAATAGAGTGAAATTTGCAAATTTTCACCCTAAATTAACCGCTTGTGTCCCACCATAATAAGTTAGAAACTAAAGCCAACATTTACTTTCCAACCAAATAGGTTTGCAGATTTCACTCGACTGTAATCTAAATTCATCGCAGTAAACCAATTTTTATAATGCAGTTTCACCCCGACTTCGCCGTTTAATTGGCGATTACGTTTCGTCGTTGCTTCACTATGCAGTGTTTTTCCTGCAATGTTACTGGTAATTTTGGTTATTTTTACATTTAATCTATGCAAGTAATTTAGCCCGATATAAGGGGAAATAGAGCCTTGCTCAAGTTGGAAAGTTCGCTGTAATTTCACGCTTGGAACAATATTCACATCACGATAACGCATTGCAGCCGTTTGAGTCGCAAGTTCGCCACTTTCATTTAAACCATTCATTTTGGTTTGAATCCATTGTACGCCAAGGCTTGGTTCAATTATCCATTGGTTTGGCATAAATTGATAACCGATCCGCATTTCACCACCGAGCGTTGAACCTCTGGTTTCTGCAGTACCTAGTTGATGGCTAGCAAATCGACGGCTTTGTTGATATTTCTGGCGAGCAAATTGCAATGTAGCTTCACTAAACCAAGCGTTATCTAAATGATAACGTAAGCCAATATTTAATGCTGTTTGTTTTAAGGTAGCTTGTGCAAATGGTTTTTCTAAGCGGTTTTTTTGCTGTGAAAGTGTTGCACTAAGTACCGTTTTATCTGCCAGTTTGTGGTTTACTCCCAATTGTGATTGGTGGTGTTTAACATCGGTATGCTTCGATGAGGCTGATTGTTTTTGATTCAAATGTTCAGCCCAAACAGTCGTTTGCAGTGGTGTATGGTATGCCGTAAACAAATGTTGCTGTGCTTGGGTTAAGCCTTTGGCATTTTGGCTACGTAGCAATTCAAGGCTATCTGCATAAATATTGTTAGATACAGCATAGTGCAGATTATCTAATTTACGTTGTTCGAGTGCAGATTGCAGCCAACCGTTATACCAACTACGGCGATAGGCAATAGGTGTAGTTCTTAACGCATTTAATAATGCTAAACCGGCTTGCCCGTTTGTATCGGCTTTCTCATCAGTTAGTGGCTTATTCACTTTTGCGATAATTTCGCTCTCTTTGAAATAGAGATCTTGGATTAACCCTCGTTTGGCTAAATTCTCGTTTTCGACTAATTGTGTAAATCCGCCTTGATAAGTTGCTTTATCTTTCAACTGTACTATGGTCGCTGAAACATCACCTGCTTCGGTTTTTTCTGTTAATTTATCATCAATTTTTAACGAGCCGGCTAAATGTATATTGGCTTGAGCATTGGCAATTAGCCCAGATTTGCCCAACACTTCTAATTGGCTTTGTCCAGACGAAGAATAATTTTGCTCAACTTCGGTTCCATTGACAGCTAAATTTGCATGGTTACTGATTGTTTTCACCTTAGTTTTACCGTTTAAGGCCAATCTACCTTCTTCAACTGCTACCGTATCTAAATGATTTTCGCCGTCTAAATGCAGTGATTTGTCCCCTTTTTTTGTAATTTTAAATTGGCTGGCGAGTGGATTCGACCAATGGTCATCACGAGTTACGGTAATCGTTTCATCATTTAAGAATTGAGTTGGGCCATTAACAGCTTTTTTCAGGTTAATGAGACCCCAGCCATAAACATTATCGACCCCTTTTTCACCTAAATCAGTGGCGGTAGTCAATAAAGTATCGCGAATTTGAGTCGCAGTCAGATAATCAAAGCGTTCTTTTAATACTGCTAATGAAGCAGTTATAGCAGGTGCTGAAAATGACGTACCTTGCTCTTTTGTTAAGCCATATTGTGGTTTTTTATGTTCATCAGCAACGCCAATTAAAACATGTAAATCGCCCGGTGCTGCTACACACCAGTTTTTACTTGCTCCGCAGTGGTTAGAGTATGGAGCAATTTTTTGTTCTTTATCTACCGCAACGGCAGAAATTAAATTTTTCTCAAGCTCGGGAAAGTAACGTGGTAGAAGAGCCATTACGCCTGGCTGTTTCTTGCTCTCATTACCAGCAGCAAAGACTAATAAGGTGTTGCTATTTTTGGCTCTCATAATAGCTTGAAGTAGCGGATTGTGCTTATTTTGCTTGATAGATTGATAAAATTTATCTACAACATTGATGTCATCGCTAATAGAAAAAGGATTCCAACTATTATTGATTGCAAAAACATTATTATCTAGTAATTTATTCAGCCCGGATGCCCATTCAGCACGTTCAATTGCCATTTCTTTTTCTTTGCTTGCTAATAAGTCATTCTTTGCCATTTGATCCAGACTTGGCGTTTTTTCATCCTCTTCGTCTTTTGCATTTTCTAATTCTTTCTTAGCATCTTGAATAACTTTTTCTAAAGTTCGTTTATATGACTTCGTTGCAACATAAAGCTCAGCTCCCTTTGCAATACCACCACTATAGCCATCACCAAGAGTTTTATCTGCTTGAGCGGCAATAATACCAGCTACACCTGCACCGTGTGTTTCAAGAGAAGGAATAAGATCAATTCCATCTTCTTTTTCTACGGGTTTTACCTCGAATTGAGGATAACTTGCATCGTAGATTCTTACTTCGCCTTCGGGTGTTGTTAATTGATGAATAAGAGGATGAAGATGTGAACTATGGCGAGGGTGTTTAACCATGAAGCCCTCATCCATTACGCCTAGTTTAACACCCTTGCCACTATATTTTGAGCTGAGGCTCTCAGATAATTGAATGATAGGTTGTGGATTCTTTATTGATTCTGTAGCGTATGCAATAGATAAAAAACTAGAAATGCTAATTGCAATAAGTGTTTTGTTAAATGAATGCTTTATTTTATACATAATTTTACCTCCAAAAATAAGCTTATTTTACGTAGTTAATTTTTTATTACAAATAATTATCATCTAGTTAATGATAAAGATCAAACTTTCTGATATATTTAGTTTTCTAATTTTTATCTTGAGATTTTTTTAATCAAAAAAATGTAGCAGGTTTGCTTCTGAAGCGAGAGGAATAGGTATTCGAGAAAACAAGCGGTCAGAGTTGCAAAATTTTTTACTTATCTGACCGCTTGTTGTATAGGGAATATTACTTTATTTCATTGATCACATTCAAAATCCGCTTATCCGAAATCGGGTATTTTGTGCCGAGCTGTTGAGCGAACAGACTGACCCGCAGTTCTTCGATCATATATCGAATTTCCAGTACCTCGTCCGGCACCGCTTTGGATTTTGGCAGTTTGGCAAGGAGCTGTTTATATGCCTCTTGCACTGCTTCCACCCGTAGCATTTTGGCTCGGTCGGTGTTGCTGTCCACTAACAGTTTATCCAAACGGCGTTCGATAGCGGTCAAATAACGGTATAAATCTGCAAGGCGGGCGTAGCCGGTTTTGGTGACAAAGTCGGGGTAAATCAGCCCTTCGATTTGGGTTTTGATGTCGCTTAACGCAAACGCCATCGTAAAATCGAGCTTGCCTTTTAACCGCTTGTTTAGCTCGTAGGCCAGTGTGAGGCACTTTTCAACCTGTTTGGCAATTTCTACGGTTTTATCGTTTAAATTTGCCCGCACAAATTCGTGCAGTTGGGTGAATTTTTCCTCCGTCCAGACAAACCCGCCGAACTCTTCTACCAGCTGATCTACCGCACAGGCAATGCAGTCGTCAATCAGCTCCAATACTTTGCCGAACGGGGCAAAATATAAGCCCAGCTTGGCTTTGTTCGGCAGTTTTTCGTGTAGATATTTAATCGGCGATGGCACATTTAGCAACAGCAGACGGCGAAGTCCTGCCTGCATTGCACGAGCCTGCTCAAATTCCGTTTCAAACAGTTTCACCCCCACAGCCGTTTGTTCATCGACAATCGCAGGGTAGGCTTTCACGCTGAAATGAGCTTTTTTCTGCTCATAGAACTGTGGCAATTCGGCAAAATTCCAAATATGCACACCACTTTGCTCAATGCCGTCATCGGCAATGTTGGAAAGGGTGTTCTGCACCTCATCTTTCAAGGCAAATTTCAGCTCATCAAGGTTTTCGCTCTCTTGCAGTTTCTTGCCTTTATCATCAATCACACGGAAAGTCATCCGCAAATGTGGCGGCAGTTGGCTTAAATCCCACTGTTCAGGCTCGACCAATACACCCGTCATTCGGCGTAGTTCGTGGCTTAGACTGTCCAGCAACGGTTTTTTAAACGGCTCGGCTCGCCCTAAAAAGGCATCCGCATAATTCGGCGCCGGCACAAAATTTCGCCGTAGCGATTTCGGTAAAGATTTAATCAGCGAGACGATCAGCTCGTGGCGTAGCCCCGGAATTTGCCAATCGAAACCTTCGGGTTCCACTTGGTTAAGCAGCGGTAGCGGAATATGCACCGTCACGCCATCGTGATCTTTTCCGACCTCAAACTGATAGCTCAGTTTGAGTTTTAAATCGCCTTGATGCCAGAAATTCGGGAAATCCAGCTCGCTGGCAAGGTTGGCGTTGTCGTTGATCAGGAACGATTTTTCAAAGTTCAGCAGTTCAGGATCTTTTTTGCTTGCCTGTTTCCACCAAGTATCAAAATGCTTGCTCGACACAACTTCGGTGCCAATCCGCTGATCGTAAAACTCAAACAGCACCTGCTCGTCCACCAAAATATCACGGCGACGGGATTTGTGTTCCAATGCCTCAACTTCACGGATCAAGCGGTGATTTTCTTTGAAAAATTTGTAATTGTTGTGACATTCGCCTTCCACCAACGCCGAGCGGATAAAAATCTCACGGCTGACGGTTGGGTCTATCGAGCCATAATTCACCGAGCGTTGTGCCACAATCGGAATGCCGTAGAGCGACACTTTTTCCGATGCCATTACCGCCCCTTTTGACTTCGCCCAGTGCGGTTCGCTGTAACTGGATTTAGTGAGGTGTACTGCCAACGGCTCCACCCATTCCGGCTCAATACTAGCAACCATTCGACCCCAAAGTTTAGTGGTTTCCACCAGCTCTGCCGCCATTACCCATTTCGGCTGTTTTTTGAAAAGTGCCGAGTTCGGGAAAATGAAAAAGTGGGCATTTCTTGCCCCTAAATAGTGCATTTTTTCATTATCCTTCAAGCCGATATGCGACAACAAGCCAGTGAGCAAGGCGGTGTGAATCGGCTGATAACTTGCCGGCTCACTGTTAATTTTTAAGCCCATTTCTCTAACTGCAAGGCGGAGTTGGTGGTAGATATCCTGCCACTCCCGCACACGGTTGTAGTTCAAATAATCCTTACGGCAGAGATTACGGAACTGGTTTTTCGACAGTTCTTTTTGTTGGGCTTGGATAAAGTGCCACAAATTCACAAAGGCTAAGAAATCGCTCTCTTTATCGGCAAAACGGCGGTGTTTATCGTCTGCCGACTGCTGTTTTTCCTGCGGACGCTCACGAGGGTCTTGGATTGAGAGAGCTGACACAATCATCATCACTTCGTGCAACGAACCGTTTTTCGCCGCCTCGATCACCATTCTGCCTAAGCGAGGATCGACTGGCAGTTGGGCGAGTTGGCGACCGATTGGGGTTAATCTAAACCCATCCCCCCGTTTACGGGGGGAGGTTGGGAGGGGGGGAGTGCCATCATTAGAACGGATTTCCCCCCTCCCTAGCCCTCCCCCGCAAGCGGTGGAGGGGATTTTTTCATTTGGAATAATCGCCTGTAATTCTTCCAACAACCGAATCCCGTCCTGAATTTGTCGGCTGTCAGGGGCATCAACAAACGGGAAATTGGCAATATCACTCAATCCAAGCGAAGTCATTTGTAAAATAACCGCTGCAAGGTTAGTTCGTAGAATTTCAGGATCGGTAAATTGTGGACGGCTGTTGAAATCCTCTTCTGAATAGAGGCGGATACAGATCCCTTCCGAGGTTCGCCCACAACGCCCTTTCCGCTGGTTGGCGGAGGCTTGCGAAATCGGCTCAATCGGCAAGCGTTGCACTTTGGTGCGGTAGCTATAACGAGAAATACGAGCCGTGCCGGTGTCGATCACATATTTAATATTCGGAATAGTGAGGGAGGTTTCTGCCACGTTGGTCGCCAGAATAATTCGGTTTAGCCCACCGCTTGGCTGGAAAATCCGTTGTTGTTCGGCAGCCGATAAGCGGGCGTAAAGGGGTAAAATTTCGCTATGTCGCAGTTCCTGCTTTTGCAAGGCTTCGGCAGTGTCACGAATTTCCCGTTCACCGTTCATAAAAATCAGAATATCGCCACGCCCTTCGGCTTGCAGTTCGTCCACCGCATTTAGAATACCTTGCAGTTGATCTTGATCTTCCACTATCGGGCGATAACGCACTTCCACCGGGAATGTCCGACCAGAGACTTCAATAATCGGGGCGTTGTTGAAATGTTTGGAAAAACGTTCTACATCAATAGTTGCCGAGGTGATGATCACTTTCAGATCGGGGCGTTTGTGCAGAATTTGTTTCAGATAACCCAAAATAAAATCGTTGTTCAGCGAACGCTCGTGAGCTTCGTCAATAATCAGCGTATCGTACTGATTTAAATAGCTGTCGAGCTGGATTTCCGCCAGCAGAATACCGTCCGTCATTAGCTTGATTAAGCTGTTTTCACTGACTTGATCGTTAAAGCGGACTTTGTAACCGACCGTCTCGCCCAGTTCCGATTTCAGCTCTTCGGCAATGCGAGTCGCCACCGAACGTGCGGCAATTCGGCGGGGCTGGGTATGCCCAATCAAGCCCTTCACCCCACGCCCGAGTTCTAAGCACATTTTCGGTAACTGGGTGGTTTTGCCCGAACCGGTTTCCCCTGCGATCACCACCACCTGATTTTCGCTAATCAGTTTTAAAATTTCCTCACGGCGAGCGGAAACAGGCAGATCAGGGTAGTCAATTTTCAGGTTTTGGGCGTGCTGAGTTCGTGCGAAAAAACGTGCCTGACAAGCGGTGAGATCTTGCGAAATTTCTGCCAAAACTGACCGCTTGTGATCGATGTTTTTAATATTTTCCGCCCCTTTTAAGCGACCGAGCAGGCGGCGGAAATCGGCGGTGGTGATATTTTCCAGCTTCACAAGCGGTGGTTTCTTATGATTTTTTTGCAAAGGTGTTTCCATTTAATTTCTCTTTTGCATTAAGACCTTGTGATTTATTGTAGGGTGGGCGTAAGCCCACGTAACAGAATAGGGATTTTATGCGTGGACTTACGTCCACCCTACATTAGGTTTTACCAACAATCAGTGACAAAATCCCTGCCGCAATCAACGGCCCGACCGGTACGCCTTTTAAGAACGCCACGCCGATCACCGTGCCGATTAAAAGTCCAGTTACCAACACCGGCTGGCTGCCCATTAAATTCACGCCCCTGCCACCTAGCCACGCTACCAGCACGCCAGCAATTATTGAGAGTGCCATTTTCCAGTTCAATAGTTGGGCAAGTTCGGGAAGCGTAATTCGCCCTGAAACCAAGGGGCTAAGTACGCCGATGGTTAAAATGATAATCCCGATTTTTAAGCCGTATTGATCGACAAAGGGGACAAATTTAGAAAGTAAGGTTTGTTGCATAATCAGCAATACGGCGGCTGAAATAGTAACCGCACTGTTTTGGCTGATCAGCCCTAAAATAATCAGCACCACAAGTAGAAGTGCCACTGCGTTAAATTGTAAAGTCATAGGATTAAAACGTAAAAACCCTTACTTCATAGAAGTAAGGGAGTGGTTAATTAAACGTTGAGCTAGTTAATAAATTTCATTATTGCCATTAAAAAGCCAAGAATTGTGATATTTAAGGTAATTGCTTTAAATATCGTGGTATTGATTTCATTTTTTAGCTTTTCAAGTTCAAGTTGCAAATCAGCTTTTGTTGCTAGTGGGCTTTGACTTTGCTCTAAGGCTTCATCGAGAGCATTAGCAAATGCCTCAGCCATTTCAGGTGTTTGATTGGCTTCTTGCAAGCGTTTTACAAAACGTAATTTGTCAAATCGTAGGCTCATAGCTGCATCCATTTCAATTATCCTCTTGTGGTTAAGTTATAAACTAATTTAGCATAATCACAAGCAGGAATTTTAGGAGATTTTGTGATCTTCGTCGAAAATCGACAATTTAGTTTGCCACCATCACCATTGCCGGGCGAATCACTCGTCCGTGAAGCGTGTAGCCTTTTTGTAGCACTGTGCTGACATGGTTGGCTTCAATTCCTTCGGCAGGTTGCATTGAAATAGCTTCGTGCAATTCAGGGTTAAATGCCTCGCCTACTTCGCCAATTGCCACCACACCAAATTTAGCCAGTGTATTGATGAATTCTTTATGAGTCATTTCAACGCCGTCAACTAACGCTTGAGTGGTTTCATCGGTCACGGCTTTATCAAGGGCATCTAATCCACGTTCAAGGTTATCAACCACTGTTAACAATTCTTTGGAGAATTTTTCTAAAGCGAATTTGTGAGCTTTTTCAACATCTTGCTCTGCACGGCGGCGGATATTTTGAATTTCTGCTTGAGCCCTAAGCTGAATATCTTGCTCACGTTTGTCGGCTTCTGCAATATAGGCTTCTAACTCGGCAATTCGAGCTTGAGCGAGAGCTAACGGTTCTTCTTGAGGTGTATTTTGTTCTTCCGCTTGAGTTTCTTCAGTTACAACTTCAGGTTGAATTTCTTCTTGTTTTACTTCTTCTTGTAAGTGTTCATTTTGAGTGGTCATTTTTTATCCTTTAAAAGACTAATCTGGAAATGTAAATCTTCCTTAATATAGCGATAAATTAAGGGATTTCAAGCATATCTCTTTCTTTTTGCGAAAATAATTCACTTTTTAATCAGAAAAGGCTTGCAAAATACGGGGGGGGGCTTAAAATGCCCTAGTCTTTTCCGCCCTTAGGCAAGGCTATATTTTTTAATCACTTTTCTTTAACGGAGAAAACTTAAATGAAAAAATTAGCGGGTTTATTTGCAGCAGGTTTAGCAACAGTTGCATTAACAGCGTGTAATGAAGAAAAAGCGGCAGAGCCAAAAGCAACTGCGGCTGAAGCAAAACCTCAAGCAACAAATCAAACAGTTCACCTTTATACTTGGACTGAATATGTGCCTGAAGGTTTGTTAGATGAATTTACGAAAGAAACCGGCATTAAAGTTGAAGTTTCAAGTCTTGAATCTAACGAAACAATGTACGCTAAATTAAAATTACAAGGCAAAGATGGCGGTTATGATGTAATTGCTCCATCAAACTACTTTGTATCTAAAATGGCGAAAGAAGGAATGTTAGCGGAATTAGATCACGCACAACTTCCGGTTATTAAAGAATTAAACCAAGATTGGTTAAATAAACCTTACGATCAAGGAAACAAATATTCATTACCTCAATTATTAGGTGCGCCGGGTATTGCATTTAATACGGCAGATTACAAAGGTGAAACATTCACTTCTTGGGGTGATTTGTGGAAACCTGAATTTGCAGGTAAAGTACAATTATTAGATGATGCTCGTGAAGTATTCAACATTGCGTTATTAAAATTAGGTAAAAACCCAAATACAACTAATCCGGATGAAATCAAAGAAGCCTTTGAAGAGTTGAAAAAATTACGTCCAAATGTGCTTTCATTTACCTCTGATAACCCGGCAAACTCATTTATTGCTGGTGAGGTTTCTGTAGGTCAGTTATGGAACGGTTCTGTACGTATTGCGAAGAAAGAAAACGCACCGGTTGATATGGTATTCCCGAAAGAAGGTCCTGTGCTTTGGGTCGATACTTTAGCCATTCCGGCAAATGCGAAAAACAAAGAAAATGCACATAAATTAATCAACTACTTATTAAGTGCAAAAATAGCTGAAAAATTAACGTTAGCGATTGGTTACCCAACTTCAAACGTAGAAGCATTAAAAGTATTACCGAAAGAAATTACTGAAGATATAGCAATTTACCCATCTGCAGAGGTTTTACAAAAATCTCAATGGCAAGATGATGTTGGTGATGCAATTGAGCTTTACGAAAAATACTACCAAGAGTTAAAAGCAGCAAAATAATAGCTGATTAATTCTGAAGCCTCTAGGGAGCAATCTTTAGAGGCTTTCTCTTTTGAGTTGCAAAAAATTTGGCAAAAACGACCGCTTTCTAAGGTACAATCATAAAAACATACTTAGATTTTGAGAGATTAAACCATGAACTTAAGATGGCAAGAATATCCTGAAAATGCCCGCAAATTATTTAAACTATCCCTACCCATTTTTATTTCCCAGCTTTCAGCTTCCGGAATGGGGCTGGCGGATATTGTAATGGCTGGCTTGGTGAGTGATGATGATGTCTCGGCGATTGCGGTAAGTAATTCGATTTACTTTCCGCTCTTTCTGTTTGTGTTAGGGTTGCTGAATGCAATTACCCCAACCGTTTCTTACTTAAACGGCTCGAGCAATCGCCATTTAATTGCTAACCAAGTAAGGCAGGGCTATTGGATTGTGTTTGCAATGTCTATTCCATTAATGGCAATTTTCCTAAACAGCCATCTGATTTTAGACTTAATGCAAACACCGGCTGAGTTTTCAATCAAATCGCAACAATATTTAGCAGTAATGGCAGTTGGGCTTATTCCTGCTTTGCTGGCGGTGAGTTTACGTTGTATGAACGATGGATTATCTAACCCTAAACCTGCGATGCGGATTACCTTTTTCGGTTTATTGCTGAACATTCCGCTAAACTATATTTTCATTTTCGGCAAATTTGGCTTGCCTGAAATGGGAGCGGTAGGCTGTGGTGTAGCAACCGCAATTGTGAACTGGATTATGTTTTTTATGTTGTTGCATTATTGCTACACCAATTCTGCCCAAAAAGATATTCGTTTGTTTGAGAAATGGATTGATGCTCCAAGCGGTCAAATTTTGCTAAAACTTTGCAAATTAGGGCTGCCGATTGCCTTTGCGATTTTTACCGAAGTGATGCTGTTTTCGACCTCATCGCTGTTTCTGTCACCACTTGGTTCACAGGTGGTGGCTAGCCACCAAGCTGCATTGCAAACCAGCTCGCTATTTTTTATGATTCCGATGTCGTTTGGCATTGCAACCACCATTATGATCGGACAAACACTTGGGCAGAAAAATGTGGAGGGGGCGAAAATCTTAAGTTACCACGCACTGATTACCGCAACCGCTTTAGCTATTATTGCCGCCATCATTATTATTTTGTTGAAAAATTTTATCCCTTTTGCGTTTACCAACAACCCGATTTCGATTGCGATTACCGCTCATTTATTGATTTTTGCGGCGGTTTATCAAATACCGGATGCCATTCAAGCGGTAGCAAACGGCATTCTGCGTGGTTATAAACATACCCAACCGATTTTATACGTTACTCTGTTTTGTTATTGGGGGGTGAGTATGCCGCTGGGCTACATTTTGGCAAGAACCGATTGGATTGTACAACCAATGGCTGCTCAAGGTTTTTGGTTAGTCTTTTGTATCGGCTTAAGTTTGGCTGGTGGCTTGTTATTATGGCAAATGCGAAAAATACAAGCGGTGCCAAAAGCACAATTAATTGCAAAATTAGAACGGATTAAATAACAGATTCTCTGCTATGGAACATAGCAGTGCTTTTTACTTTTAGAAGATAACTTTGCTGATGAAAAACCTAAATCCTATCCAACTACCTTTGAATAAATCCGTTTTAATCGAAGCATCGGCAGGTACAGGGAAAACCTTTACCATTGCCAACCTGTATTTGCGTTTATTGCTCGGCATTGGTTGCAACCCGTTAACGGTGGAACAAATTTTGGTGGTGACATTTACCAAAGCAGCAACCGAAGAGTTGAAAAACCGTATCCGTAAAAATATTCAGCAATGTGCCGACTTTTTAAAAGATCAAGCTGATGGTTTGGAAGTGGAAAGTACAAAATCCTATCGAAACAACCTTGATTTTTTGGCACAGATTTATCCGCTCATTCCGAATATTCACGAAGCATTGTTACGTTTAAGTATTGCCGAACGGGAAATTGATACCGCCAGCGTGTTTACCATTCACGGCTTTTGTCAAAAAATGCTGGTTCAGTTTGCGTTTGAGTCGGGCGTGCGGTTTGACTTGGATTTACAGCCAAACCAAAGTGATCTACTTAAAAAATTAAGTGAAGAAGTCTGGCGAGAGCAATTCTATCCGCAAGATTTAGCCATCACTTATGCGGTTGCCGAACAACTTGGTACGCCGGAATATGCCCTCAATGCGGTAAGGCGTTATTTATCTACTGAATTACCTGAACCAAATGCCTCTTTAAATCAAGATATTGCCGAGCATTTGGCTCAATATCAGCAGTTTATTAATGAGGTGAAATCCTATTGGAAAACGCATTCAGATGAACTGGTTGAAACTATCCGCCACGATTTAAAGCATAAAATTACGCTGCACGGAGGTTGGTATCGAGCGACCACTTTTGAAGCCGGTGTGGAAGTGATGAACCAGTGGGCTAATTCGCAACATAACCATTTCCCGGCAGGGCTTTATTTATTCACTACAGAGAAAATTGCGGCTGGCACGAAAAAGAGCTGTGAGCCGATAGATTCCCCTCATCTTGCAAAAAATCAGGCTTTTTTGACCGCTTACAAGGAACGTTTTGAAAACAGCTTGTCAGCAATGTTGCAGTATCAATTTTTAATTGCTCTCAAAGCAAAATTGGCAGAGTACAAACAATCGCACCCACAACGCAGTTTTGATGATTTACTCACAATGCTAAACCAAGCGTTGAAAAATCTACACACGGGCGAAGCCTTGGCTCAGAAAATTCGGGCGATGTATCCTTTTGCGATGATCGATGAGTTCCAAGATACCGATTTAACCCAATATGAAATTTTCAGCCAAATTTTTATGGCAGAGAATGCAGAGAACGGCTTTATTATGATTGGCGACCCGAAACAGTCGATCTATAAATTCCGTGGGGCGGATATTTTCACGTATTTGCGAGCAGCAAAGCAGGCTGATGAACAATTCACATTGGGCAAAAACTGGCGTTCGTTGCCTGAAGTGGTGCAAGCGGTCAATAATTTGTTTTCTTTTGCAAATGATAACTCTCCGTTTCTTTATGAGGATATTGGCTTTCACCCAGTGGAGGCTGATAGCCAAAAAGGTCAGTTAGTTAGTGAGCAAGGGCATTTTGTAGGCTACATCACGGAAAACAGTAAATTAGATGATTTGGCTGAAATGTGTGCTTATCAAATTCATCAACAGCTTGAGGCGATGGCTCAAGGCAAATTCGGAGTTGAAAAAAACGGCGAATTTCAATCCTTTGCTGCAAAAGATATTGCGATTTTAGTCCGAAAAGGTTCACAAGCTAAGCGAATCAAAAAGGCGTTGGCAAAACGTAATATCAAATCCGTCTATTTAGCTGAATCAGCTTCTGTATTTGGTTCGGAAATTGCAACAGAATTGTGTTGGTTATTGCAAGCCGCACTGAATCCGTATCATTACAAGGCATTATTATCGGCGTTAGGCTCAACCTTGTGGGGCTTAACGGCGGCAGAGATCCACCGCTATAAGGAAAATGAGCAACTTTGGGATCTGAAAGTCAATCAGTTTGTGGAATACAGCAACATTTGGAAAGAGCAGGGCGTTCTGCCGATGTTGCATAAAATCTACTTAGAGCAGGGCATTATCGAACGTTTGAAAGGTTTGGAAAATGCGGATCGCTTGATTACGGATTTATTGCATTTAACCGAAATTTTGCAGGAAACCTCGCAAGCGTTAGAGTCTGAAGCTGAACTGTTGCGGTGGTATGAAAAGCAAGTTAATTCGCCCGATTTTAATGACGAGCAACAACTTCGGTTGGAAAGTGAAGAGGAGCTAATCAAAATTGTGACGATTCACGGCTCGAAAGGCTTGCAATATCCAATTGTTTGGTTACCTTTTGTTTCACAAAAAAGTGAGGGAGACACGCAGACAGCATTAAGTTTATATCGCAATTCTCAAGGTGCGCTGGATTGGTGTTTAGGCTCAGAAGAGGCAAGTTTTTCGCTACAGTATGAGGCTTATGCGGAAGATTTACGTTTGCTGTATGTGGCATTAACCCGCGCGGAATCTCAGCTTAACTTAGTGTTGCCGAAAGAGATTTCCGGCTGGTCTCCACTCCATTACTTGTTAGCAGACGGGGAAATACCTACAGGAAAAGTGCCTGTTTCAGATTATTTTAGCCAAAAACGGATTGCTGCTAATTTGGTTGAAGTAGCCGGGGAATTACCTTTCTCACTGTGGGAAGGAGAACAATCTTCAGACGATTACCAAGCAAAAACCTTTAGTGGCAATATCCGTGTGGTTGGTCAAATTACCAGCTTTACTTCACTTTATGCCCAACACGAGCGTTTTAGTGAAGGGAAATCAGAAAGGGTAATGGATTTAGCCCAAGATCGAGATGTACATATAGAAACCATTGAGGCAGGTTATTCAAGTGAAACTGCCGCTTTCTCGCCATTCCAATTCCCACACGGTATTAAAGTGGGCACGGTGTTACATCACTTTTTTGAGCATTGCCAATTTAACGAACAAATTGATAGAGAGGCTGTTGCTAAAGTATGCGAGCAATTAGGGCTAAGTGAGGAATGGATTGAACCAACAGCATTATGGTTTGAGCGTATTCTAACTACCCCTTTGGCAGAGGCAAATTTCTGCTTAAAAGCGATTGATGAAACCAAACGATTAAACGAGTGGCAATTCTATTTACGCTTAAAAAATGATAAAGCCTTACATCAATTAAATGCGTTATTAAAGCAACATAGCCCTT
This sequence comes from Mannheimia haemolytica, assembly GCF_004342115.1. Classification (GTDB taxonomy): domain Bacteria; phylum Pseudomonadota; class Gammaproteobacteria; order Enterobacterales; family Pasteurellaceae; genus Mannheimia; species Mannheimia haemolytica. Next base: position 20,913 of record NZ_SMAC01000018.1, read on the forward strand.
TAGCAAAAACTTTACCTGAATTGCAATTACCGCAATTAGAAGGTTTTGTGCGAGGCTTTGTAGATTGTATCGTGCAAGTGGAGGAGAAATTCTACTTAATTGATTACAAATCGAATTTCTTAGGCTATCTGCCACAAAATTATGCGAAAGAACACATTCAACGGGAAATGGGCAGACAACGCTATGATTTGCAATATCTGCTTTACACTCTCGCCTTACACCGTTATCTAACTGCCCGTTTAGGTGAAAAATACGATTATGAACGAGACTTCGGCGGAGTGGCTTACTTGTTCTTAAGGGCAATGAACGGCGAAAATGATAACGGCGTTTATTTTGACAAGCCGACTAAGCAGTTGATTGAAGAAATGGATCGGTTGTTTGGGTAAATATGTGTAGGGGCGAAAATTTTTCGCCCCTTTATGGGTAATTAACTCGCTTGCTCATACCAAATCTTATTGATATAAAGCAACACTTTACCAAGCGGAGTTTCTACCCTAATTTCATCATCAACCTGTTTGCCGATTAAGGCTCGGGCGACAGGGGAGTCAATCGAAATCCAGTTTTTTGCTGGGTCGAACTCATCGCAACCAACAATACGGTACTGTTTTGCCTCGCCCTCTTCATTTTCTAATTCCACCCAAGCGCCGAAAAAGACTTTGCCTTCTTGTTTAGGGTGATAATCAACAATTTGTAGCACCTCTAGCCGCTTAGATAAAAAACGCACACGGCGGTCGATTTCTCTCAAACGGCGTTTGCCGTAAATATATTCGGCATTTTCGCTTCGATCACCCAATGCGGCAGCATCAGACACCGCTTGAGTCACTTTCGGGCGTTCTTCCCGCCATAGAAATTTTAATTCCTGATCTAAGGCTTGCCAGCCTGAACGGGTAATGTAATTTGATTTAGCCATAGTTATTTAATTGTTTATGGAGCAAATAGTGATTTGCCCCTACGAAGTTTCTATTTTGAAAGCAATAAATTCGCTACTGTTCTTATTCCCAGTCCGGTTGCTCCTGCCGCCCATAAATCGCTCGCCGTTTTGCGGAATGTGGCAGAGGCGTCAATATGTAGCCAGTTTTGCTGGTAGTTTTCTACAAAGTAAGATAAAAATGCGGTGGCGGTACTTGCCCCAGCCCCCACCGGCACAGAGCCGATATTGGCGATGTTTGCAAAGGAAGAAGCAATTTGCCCACGGTGAAATTCTTCAAACGGTAAACGCCAGAACGGTTCATTTTCCGTTTTGGCAGACTTAAATAGTGCTTCGGTTAGGTTGTCGTCCATTGAAAGCACCGAGTGGTAGTCATTGCCGACTGCGACTTTTGCTGCTCCTGTGAGGGTTGCAGCATCAATAATAAATTGTGGATTTTGCTTGCACGCATCAATTAAACCATCGGCAAGCACTAAACGCCCTTCAGCATCGGTGTTTAAAACTTCAACAGTTACGCCATTGCGGTAAGTGATAATATCGCCTAATTTGAACGCATTGTGGCTGACCATATTTTCCGCACAGCAGAGGTAGAGTTTCACTCGTTTATTCAAGCCTCGAGCAATGGCAAAAGCAAGTGAGCCGGTTAAAAGTGCCGCTCCGCCCATATCGGTTCGCATTGTGCTCATACTATCGCTTGGTTTTAGACTATAACCGCCGGTGTCAAAGGTAATGCCTTTGCCGACCAAGCAAGCCAGTACCTGTGCGTTTTCATCGTTGGTTGGGTTGAAGTCTAATACTAAGAATGCAGGCGGATTGGCAGAGCCTTTTCCAACTGTCCAAATGCCGTGATAGCCTTGTTCTTGTAATGCTTCGCCACGAATGATCTGGTAAGAAACCGTATTCGGTTTTGCCATTTTTTGGATAAACTCGACCGCTTGTTCGGCTAATTTTTCAGGGGTTAATTTATCTGATGGCTTATTAATTAATTCACGCACGAAAGTGGCACATTTTACACGGTTATCAAATTCGGCTTGCTGTTCGTCTAAGTCTGGGTATTGTACCGAGCCTTGATTTTTTACCGAATGAAATCCTTGATGAAACGCCCAGCAGGATTTTAAATCCCAACTATCGCCGGTCAGCTCCACGGTTGAAATACCTTGATTTTTAATTTTGCGGGCGGCTTTTTGAATAGTGGCTAAATCGTTGTTCGGATTATGTACGGTAAACCCCGCATCATTTGCGGAAAGAATAGCATTTTTACCCCAAATTTCAGGGGCGTTTTGAGTAGAAAGTGAAATTTTCATTGCTGTCATTATCGGTTTCCTTAGAAAATGGATTTTGCTTTATCCTAACAAACTTTTGCAAAGTTTTATACAAAAATGACCGCTTGCAGAGCATAGCCTTGACAAGCGGTCATTGTTTCGCGTTTTTACAACCTGATTAAGGACGGATTATTTGCCGTCCCAAGCTTTAATTGCATTGTGGCGGATTTTAACACGGCTTTCAGCATTGCCTTTGTAGTAATCTTTATCTAAACCGCCTTCCCAGTCGCCATAGTTCGGGTTCGGTAACATAATGAATTTTTTACCGAATTGTTGGCTGTTTTCGGCTACGAATGCACGGCGTTCCGCGTTTGATTTACGGTAAGTCGCATCGCCGAAATCGTTTAAGTTGTCGCCAATATAGAGCACGATTTCATAGCCTTGTTTTTCGATTTCTTCAAAGCGAGGGGTTTTGTTCGATTTGTCTTTTTTCAACAAGAGTGTTTGTTCGCTCACACCACTAAAGCCTAATTTGTTCATATCATCAATAGTACCGGCTTTTTCACTGCTGTCTTTACGGTTTGAAACATAGAACATAGTTCCTTTGTGGCTATTAACGTAGTTGTTAAATTCCACTGCACCGGCAATCGCTCCGGTTTGGCGGGCATTTACCCAACGAGTCCAGCTTTCACCATCAAACGGCTTGTGGTTTTTAACTTTCCAGCCGGCATAAAGGCTGTTGTCCACCATAGTTTCATCTAAATCTACTACCACGGCTTTTTTCTTGCCTTTTTTCACTTTGGCTTGGTCGAATGCCACTTTCGCTGCATTGAATGCTTGATGGGCAAGAGCTTGGTATTCGCCGGATTGTTGCATCCAGTTTATCCCTAATGTAGCTTGCTCTTGCAACACCATTTGATGATGCTCATCGCTGTTTTTATGCGTGTGCGAACAAGCAGTTAATACAAATAAAGCTGTGAGGCTCATAGCAGAAAGTTTGATGTTTTTCATACGTATATCCTTAGTTTTATTGTTGATAAACAGAGCGATTATACCTAAAAAGAGTTGCTTATGGCTAATAGTTTATTGCTCCTATTCACTTTTAAAGCAAACTAAGGTAGCCTAGTAACCTTTTTATAACAATTACACAGAGGCTATATGCAAACATTATTAAAATTTACACAATTTATCAGCAAAACCTTCGCCATTTGGGTGGTGTTTTTTGCTTTTATCGCAGCACAATTTCCGGAAACCTTTAAGCAATTCCTGCCTTGGATTCCTTATCTGTTAGGGATTGTGATGTTGGGAATGGGGTTAACCTTAACTTTCAAAGATTTTGCCGAGGTAACGAAAAATCCGAAATCAGTGATTATCGGCGTGATCGCTCAATTCGTGGTAATGCCGAGTGTAGCTTATGGATTGGCAAAAGCATTTAACTTACCCGCAGATTTAGCCATTGGTGTGATTTTAGTTGGTTGTTGCCCGGGCGGTACTTCTTCAAACGTGATGACCTATTTGGCTCGTGGCAACACAGCGTTATCGGTAGCTTGTACCACTATTTCAACTTTACTTGCCCCAGTGCTTACGCCGGCAATTTTCTATTTATTTGCCAGCCAATGGTTAGAAATTAATGCAACGGCAATGTTTATTTCGGTGTTGCAAATGGTGCTATTGCCAATTTTTGTGGGCGTGGTGATTCGTACTATTTTCAAACAAAAAGTAGAGCAATTTAGCCAAACAATGCCATTAATTTCAGTGATTGCAATCGTATTAATTGTCACGGCGGTGGTGTCAGTTAGCCGAGATCGTATTATTGAATCCGGTTTATTAATTTTTGCGGTAGTAGCATTACACAACGGTTTAGGTTATTTAATCGGTTATTTGGCGAGCCGTTTATTAAAATTACCGATTGCAGACAGCAAAGCGGTGGCGATTGAAGTGGGGATGCAAAACTCAGGATTGGGGGCAGCACTTGCCGCATTACACTTTAAAGCCAACCCTATCATTGCGGTGCCAAGTGCGGTATTTAGCTTCTGGCACAATATTTCAGGCCCGATTTTGGCGATGATTTTCGCTAAAATGAAAAACGATAACGAAAAATAAAATTCGTTTTAATACAGACGTTTTAATGTTTTAATAAAGAATAGACAAACGGTTAAATTTTTCTAATTTTTTGCAAAATGTTCAGAAAATTTAACCGCTTGTTGTTTAGAATTTAGAACATTCTTGGTCCACGTGCAGTGCTGATTTTTTCATCATCCGCTCTTTGGGTAACAATCACTTGATCACCCTCATTTAAGCCTGCTAATACTTCGGTATTTTGCGTATCCGAAATGCCAATTTGGATTTTTCTTTCAACCGACTGCTCATTTTCCAGCACCAACACATAATTCTCTTTACCACGTTTTTTGATTACGCTGGTGGGTACAACTAAAACCTGTTCCCGTTTATCAATAGTAATTTGGGCTTGAGTAGTCATTCCGATGCGTAAACTGTTATCGGCATTATCAACGGAAACATTAGCGTAGTAATAAACCGCTTCGGTATTACCCGATTGTTCGGTGTAGTTATTATCGGTCAGCGTGGTGAGTGCCGGATCAACTGAATCAATGGTAGCACTATATTCTCGATTTGGCTCAGCAAGGGTGGAAAACTTAACTTTTTGCCCGACTTTAACCTGTGCAATATCGCCCTCCGAAATTTCAAGTTTAATCAGCATCTTAGATAAATCTGCTACCTGTACAATAGTTGGCGAAGTTTGATTGGAATTGACCGTTTGCCCGACAGAAACCGGTACAGACACAATCACGCCGTCCATTGGCGAGATAATTTGCGTATAAGTTAAGTTGGTTTTAGCATCGTTTACCGAAATTTCAGCCGATTTTAATTGTGCTTTAATGTTATCCACCGTGGCTTTGGCTGAAGCTAAGGTATTTTTAGCCGTTTCAAGATCGTTTAAAGAGGCACTATTTGCCCGATAGAGTTTATTTAAGCGGTTGTAGTTCGATTGAGCTACTTCAAGTGCAACCTGTGCAGAGGTGAGCTGTGCTTTATAAGAAGAAAGCCGGGCTTGAGCGGTGCTTAAGGTGTTGCTCTGGTTGCTGGAATCAATATCTGCAATTAAATCTCCTTGCTTCACCGATTGCCCGAGCTCGACATAGAGTTTTTGGATTTTGCCCGAAACTTGAGCCCCCACTTCGGTGCGTTTATTCGCTCGAACCGAACCGGTTGCCAGCACATTTTTGTTAATTTCTGCCCGTGTGACAGCTTGGGTAATGTAATGGATTTGCGGTTTATTGGTTTGTTGCTGATAATAAAAATAGCCGCCTATTCCGAGAGCGGCAATTAGCACAAGAGTGGCTAATGTTTTACGTTTCATACTGTTCCTTGATGATATACAAGCGGTCAAATTTAGACAAAAATTTGCAAAAAAGTTGCTCTCAACTAAACAATGCCAAATGTGGCTCGAAGATAGCTTGCCACCGCTTCATCTTTGTTAAAGCCAATCACTTCATTATTCGGTAATACGGCTTTTAAACGTGGATCGGCATTACCCATTAAACAACCTTTGCCGGCTAAACTTAGCATTTCCACATCATTCATACCGTCACCAAAAGCGATACAATCGGCTAAGGTGTAGCCCCGTAATTTGACCAATTCGGCGAGAGCATTGGCTTTACACACTCCTTTTGCCATCACTTCAAGGCAAAGTAGGGCAGAGTAGGTCATTTGCACACGGTCGCCATAGGTATCCCGAATATAATGTTCAATCGGTACTAAAGCTTCAGCAGTTTTGCCGATAAAAAACACTTTCTCGGTATTTCGACCGTGATGATGAGCAAAATTTACTACTTGATAGCTAAATCCTGAATCTTGATGGAATTTTTTTAACTCTGCAATCTCTTTATTGATAAACCATTCATCGCCTTGATAGCTGTTTAAGCACACATTTTGGTCGTCAAATTCAATGTTCATTAATTCAAAGGCAAGATCTTCCGGTAAATAATGGTTGAGAATTTTTTTACCCTCTAAATTGTTGGCTCTTGCCCCGTTTGAAGTGACTAACATTGCATTTTTAACGTTTACTTTCCCAATAATCTGAGACACATCTGGATGATTGCGACCGGTGGCGAAAAAAATATCAACACCTTTTTTTGATAGTTGTTCTAATGTATCAATAGTGAAATCACCAATTTTATGATTGGCATTTAATAGTGTGCCATCAAGATCGGAAATAATTGCACGAAATGGGAGAGTCATAATCTATTCCTAACAATAAAATAATATCAAAGGCTACCAAATTTGATCTGAAACTTCAAAGAAAACAAATTTTTTTACAAAAATATCATTAAATTCTAAATATTTGTTTTATTATTAAAATTAATTCTTTGTATCATTTTGCTTAAATGAAATAGTTTTTTTTACTAATAAGTTGGATTTATTCAATATAATAATCTGGTATGACTTGAATTAATGGGCTGGTAAACGGTTGTGTGAAGAGAAAAATGCTATTGACATTGATTTGGATAAGGATAATATACACCTCAACTACTGAATAACAATGCAAACATAAACACACAACACAACATGGAAAAATTTACCTTACTCCGATTATCTCTGTTATCGTATTTTGTGCGAGGATAAAGATTGATTGGAAAAAGTAAATGGACTATCCACATTCTTGCCCGCACCTTAAAATGCGGGCTTTTTTTATCAAATAAAAACACCTAAAAAGAGGCTTCTATGAGCAACAATAACATTATTATTTTTGATACGACTTTACGTGATGGTGAGCAATCATTAAAAGCAAGTTTAACCGTAAAAGAAAAATTGCAAATTGCCCTTGCTTTAGAACGTTTAGGGGTTGATGTGATGGAAGTCGGTTTTCCAGTTTCTTCAGCGGGCGATTTTGAATCAGTACAAACCATCGCTCGTCATATCAAAAACAGCCGGGTGGCGGCGCTTTCCCGAGCGGTTGCAAAAGACATTGATGCAGCTTATGAAGCCTTAAAAGTAGCAGAAGCATTCCGTATCCATACCTTTATTGCCAGCTCGGCATTACACGTTGAGGCTAAATTAAAACGTTCATTTGATGATGTAGTCGAAATGGCGGTTGCAGCGGTAAAACGCGCCAGAAATTATACTGATGATGTTGAGTTTTCCTGTGAAGATGCTGGGCGTACTGGAATTGATAACATCTGCCGCATTGTAGAAGCTGCCATTAATGCCGGTGCAACCACAGTGAATATTCCGGATACAGTCGGTTTCTGTTTACCGAATGAATACGGCAATATTATCCACCAAGTGATGAACCGTGTTCCGAATATCGATAAAGCGATTGTCTCTGTTCACTGCCATAACGATTTAGGTATGGCTACCGCCAACTCATTGACAGCGGTGCAAAACGGAGCGAGACAGATTGAGTGTACTATCAACGGTATTGGCGAACGTGCCGGTAACACCGCTCTTGAAGAAGTGGTAATGGCAATTAAAACCCGCCAAGAATTTATGGGGGTTGATACCCGCATTAATACCCAAGAAATTCACCGTGTCAGCCAAATGGTCAGCCAGCTTTGCAATATGCCGATTCAGCCGAACAAAGCGATTGTCGGTAGCAATGCCTTTGCTCACTCTTCAGGTATTCACCAAGACGGTATGCTGAAAAATAAAAATACTTATGAAATTATGTCGCCGGAAACCATCGGCTTGAAAAAAGAGAAGCTGAATTTAACTGCCCGTTCAGGTAGAGCAGCGGTGAAAGGGCATATGGCTGATATGGGTTATACGGAAACGGATTACGATTTAGATAAACTTTATGAGGCCTTCTTGCAACTTGCTGATAAAAAAGGGCAAGTGTTTGATTATGACTTAGAAGCTCTTGCCTTCATTGATATGCAGCAAGGCGATGAAGACCGCTTAAAATTAGATGTAATTACCACCCAACTAATCAGCGGTTTACCGGCTTCGGCTTTTGTACAGGTGGAATTAGACGGCGTTCGTCAAAGTGCTACATCTCAAGGGGGAAATGGTCCAGTTGAGGCAACTTACAATGCCATTATGAACATTGTGGGAATGGAGCTAAAAATGTCGCACTATAATCTGACTGCGAAAGGCGAAGGAGCAGAAGCATTAGGGCAAGTGGATATTGTAGTGGAATATGAAGGTCGAAAATTCCACGGTGTGGGTTTGGCAACCGATATTGTGGAATCTTCAGCCCGAGCTTTAATTCACGCCATTAATGCGATTTACCGTTCACAAAAAGTGGCAGATTTAAAAGCGAAGAAATAACTTATAGAGCGAAAGCATAACATAGACAAGCGGTCGGATTTTTTGAAATTTTTGCAAAATTTCGCTAAAATCCGACCGCTTGCTTAGTTTATTAAGTAGGTTTTATCTAGGAATGTAAAAAATTACACAATTTTTCAAATTTTTTGAACTTTTGTCATAAAGCACACACTAACAAAGTGTGCAATGGAAAATGACATATTGATATTTAGGAGAGTCCGCAGTTGAGCGAACAGATCACCGACCAAGAATTAGTCGAAAAAGCACAAAAAGGTGATAAAAAAGCATTTAATTTACTTGTTGTACGTTATCAAAATAGAGTAGCCGGTTTGCTGACTCGTTATGTTGCAAGAGATGATATTCCGGACATTGTGCAAGAATCTTTTATTAAAGCCTATCGTTCTTTAGAGTCTTTCCGTGGCGAAAGTGCTTTTTATACGTGGCTTTATCGCATTGCAGTGAATACTGCGAAAAATCATTTAACCTCTTTAGGCAGAAGACCGCCAAAAGAAGATATTCTTGCCGAAGACGCTGAAAGTTATGATGTAGGCGCGCAACTTCGTGAAAGTGATACGCCAGAGAATTTGATATTATCCGAGGAATTAAAGAAAGTCGTGTTTGATACGATTGAAAATTTACCTGATGAGCTTAAAACCGCCATTCGTTTAAGAGAATTGGAAGGGCTAAGTTACGAAGAAATCGCAGAAGTGATGGAATGTCCGGTTGGTACTGTACGTTCCCGTATTTTCCGAGCAAGGGAAGCGATTGATGCTAAAATCAAGCCACTTATGCAATAGATAGAAAGATTATTTTAGAAGAGATTTAAATCATTGGAGTCAATTATGCAAGAACGCATCACTCAACAAAATGAACGCCTTTCAGCTTATATGGATGGGCAAAATGTTGATACAGCATTTGTAGAAACATTAACTAACAGCCCTGAATTACAGCAAAAATGGGCAAGTTATCACACTATTCGTAGTGTGATGCAAGGTGATGAGATCATTTTAGGGACAGATTTCTCTGCTAAAATGGAAGCATTACTGGAAAATGAAGAAATTGAATCTCAAGCAAATGTAGAGAAATCTAAAGGCTTATTGCTCAAGCTCAAGCGTTGGGGAACTCCAATTATGCAAGCCGGTATTGCAGCTTCAGTGTGCTTAGTTGCGGTATTAGGGGTTAATTCAATGAATGCGAGTGATGAAATGGCTCAAACGCAACAACCAGTATTACAAACATTGCCATTTAGCAATTCAGTTGAAGCGGTAAGTTATAATGCGCCAGTTCAAGATCAACCAACAGAAGAACAGTTAGAGCTTCAACAGCGTAAGATTAATGCGTTATTAGAAAACCATGAGTTACAACGCCGTACTAATAACGTTAAAAATTTAACCTTATCTGAGGAAGAAAAGCAAAAAGCACAAACTTCTTCCAATACAGAATCAGAGCCAAATATACAAAAATAATAGGTAAAATAAGTTACTGAAAGCCACATAATTTATCCATAATTATGTGGCTTTTTGTATGTAAATGTAGCGAAAAAATAAGAAATAACCAACAAGTAGCGAAATAGTGAAAATTTTTTGCTAAAATAACCTAAGTTAATTTGGCTTGAGAATAAATATGCTTTTTAAGATAAAAAAATACTTATTGTTGTTTTGGGTTATTTCTGCCTGCTATACATTTGCTTGGGCAGAATCAACTATTAAAACACCATTAGCATATTTAACGGCTATGTCAGAAGCACATAAAAAATCCACTTATGAATTAGTTTATATTCTTCAACAGGGAAGTGATACAGAATCTTTCCGTTTACGTCATGCTTTTACCCATAATAAAGAATATGCCCAATTACTGAATTTAGATCACAGCCGAGAAGAAATTATTTTAAAAAATAACAAGGTCAGCTATTTGGGGTATAATTTTCGTCCTTTTAGTTTAAATAGTTCACAGATTTTAGATAACCTCCCTAATGTACTTTACACAGATTATGCAAATTTAAAAGGTTATGCCTTTTTAGATGCTGGTAAAGATCGTATTTCTGACCGAATTACAAAGGTAATTCGTATGAAGCCAAATGATACTTTAAGATATGCCTATATACTATGGATTGATGAAGAAACACATTTATTACTTAAAAGCCAAGTCTTGAATATGGATAATTTGGTATTAGAAGAATTCAGAGTTTTGCAACTTTATCAATCTCCAGAATTGGATAGGATTGCAAATGTAATAGAATCACTAATGTTACCAACATTAACGACAGTGAAAAAAGAAGAATTTCCTAAGTCTGATGGTTGGCAGGTGAAGTGGTTGCCGACAGGGTTTAGGTTAATTCAGCAACAAACAGTCACAGGTGCGACATATCAAGTGGAAAGTGAGTATGTAGATAGCAGAGTATATAGTGATGGTTTATCTACATTAACTATTTATATTATGCCTAGCCAAGGCGTGAGTTTTAATGAGTACGCTTGGCAACAAGGTAAATTAACGATTTTAAATCAAACGATTAATGATAGAGATATTGTGATTATTGGTGATGTGCCGTTGCAATCGGCTAAGCAAATTATGAACAATATTGGTTTTAAGGAAGGAGCTCAGCCATGATGATCGAACAGGCTACGGTAGTGGAATATCAGAATGGTGTGGCTATTGTACAATGTTATGCTAAAAGTAGCTGTGGTGGCTGTGCAGCTCAGTCTGCTTGTGGCAGCAAAGCATTATCAGCATTAGCAGGTGAAAAAATTGACCCTCGTTTTCGTATTGAGGTAGATGAACCCCTAAAAGTAGGCGATAAGGTTGAACTAGGGTTAGCTGAAAATATCTTGCTCAAAAGCGTGTTTTTAATTTATGGCATTCCTCTGCTGGTTCTTGTGATGACAGCGGTCGGATTTTCGCAATTTTTTGCAAATGAGCTTATTGTTTTATTTATAATGTTGCTTTCAACAGGTATAACATTCTGGGCTGTAAGAAAATTGATTCATAAACACAGCAAACAAGCAAATTTTTCACCTATCTTTTTAGGTAAGGTTTTAGGAGACTATAATGGAAAAAATATGGCTAAATAATTATCCGCCTTATTCACCAAAAACGATTGAAACAGATCAATATGAATCTTTAGTGGAAATGTTTGAAGCAGCGATACAACGCCACCCTGATATTCCAGCTTATATTAATATGGGGCAGGTTTTAACGTTCCGTAAATTGGAAGAACGAAGCCGCTCGTTTGCCGCTTATTTGCAAAATGAATTACGCCTGAAAAAAGGTGATCGAATCGCATTGATGATGCCGAATTTATTGCAATATCCGATCGCTTTATTTGGCGCATTACGTGCCGGGCTTGTGGTGGTGAATGTCAACCCGCTTTATACGCCGCGTGAATTAGAACATCAATTAAATGACAGTGGTGCGAAAGCGATTGTGATAGTCTCGAACTTCGCGACTACCTTAGAAAAAATTGTCTTTAATACTGAGATTAAGCACGTTATTTTGACCCGAATGGGCGACCAACTTTCATTCGGCAAACGCACCTTAGTCAATTTTGTGGTGAAATACATCAAAAAATTAGTGCCGAAATATAAATTGCCACATGCGGTCAGCTTCCGTGAAGCCTTAAGCATTGGCAAACAGCGTCAATATGTAAAACCGAATATTGTCAGCCAAGATCTCGCCTTTTTACAATACACTGGCGGTACTACAGGTGTAGCGAAAGGGGCAATGCTGACTCATCAAAACTTAATTGCTAATATGATGCAGGCAAAATGGATTGTTGAGCCATTGTTGGGTAATTCTGCCAATATGATTGGATTGGTACCTTTACCGCTGTATCACGTCTTAGCACTTTCGATGAATTGCTTGCTCTTTATCGAATTAGGACTTACCGGATTATTAATTACTAATCCGCGCGATATTCCAGGCTTTATTAAAGAATTAAAAAAGTACAAAGTTTCAGTGATTACTGGGGTAAATACATTGTTTAATGCATTACTTAATCACGAAAGTTTTAAAGAGGTTGATTTTTCACACCTAAAATTAAGTGTAGGTGGCGGTGCAGCGATCCAATCTAGCGTGGCAAAACGCTGGCACGATTTAACCGGCGTACATATTATCGAAGGTTATGGAATGACAGAATGTTCTCCGCTGATTAGTGCAACCCGTGGCGATTCGGTGGAATATTCCGGCTCTATTGGCGTGCCAGTGCCAAATACTGACATTCGTATTGTGGATGATGAAGGCAAAGAAGTACCACTCGGCGAACGGGGCGAGCTGGTGGTGAAAGGGCCGCAAGTAATGCAAGGCTATTGGAACCGTCCTGATGAAACGGCACAAGTGCTACAAGATGGTTGGATGGCAACCGGTGACATTGTGGTAATGGGGGATGATCTGAACTTACGCATTGTTGATCGTAAAAAAGATATGATTATTGTCTCCGGTTTTAATGTGTACCCAACCGAAATTGAAGAAGTGATTTCCCAAAACCCAAAAGTGAATGAAGTAGTGGCGATTGGTGTGCCGAGTGAGGCTTCCGGCGAAAGCATTAAAATTTTTGTAACCAAAAAAGATGAAAGTTTAACCCGAGATGAATTGAGAACCTATTGTCGTCAATTCTTAACCGGCTACAAAATTCCAAGAGACATCGAATTCCGTGACGAATTACCAAAAAGTAATGTTGGTAAAATTCTTCGCCGAGTGTTAAGAGACGAAGAATTAGCAAAGGTGAATAAGGCTTAAATTACCCTAATTAAGGAGCTTAAAATGAAAATTGTTGAAGTAAAACACCCGCTTGTAAAGCATAAATTGGGCTTAATGCGTGAAGCGGAAATCAGCACCAAAGATTTCCGTGAGCTAGCGAATGAAATTGGTAGTCTGCTTACTTACGAAGCAACCAAAGATCTGGAAATGGAAAGTGTGGAGATCAATGGCTGGAGCGGAGAGAAAATTGCGGTTGAGCGAATTAAAGGCAAAAAAGTGACTGTTGTGCCGATTCTGCGTGCTGGCTTAGGTATGATGGACGGTGTGTTAGAGCATATTCCAAGTGCCAGAATTAGTGTGGTTGGGATTTATCGTGACGAAGAAACCTTAAAGCCCGTGCCGTATTTCTCCAAACTAGCCAACGATGTTGATGAGCGTTTAGCCATTATCACCGACCCAATGCTTGCAACCGGTGGCTCAATGGTAGCAACCATTGACCTCCTGAAAAAAGCAGGCTGTAAGCAGATTAAAGTGCTAGTGTTAGTTGCCGCTCCAGAGGGGATTAAAGTATTAGAAGCCGCCCACCCAGATGTTGAACTCTACACCGCCTCAATCGATAGTCACTTAAACGAAAACGGCTATATCATTCCAGGCTTAGGCGATGCAGGGGATAAAATTTTCGGCACCAAGTAACATCAAAACTAAGTAACAGCAAAACAAGTAAAGCTGATTTAAACAAGCGGCCATTTTTCACTAAAGATTTGCAAATCTTGGTAGAAAAATGACCGCTTGTAATTTATTGATTAGCAATCTTCATCAACCAATTCTTCGGTTGTATCAATTGCCGGCGGGTTGTCGTGTAGCCAGTTAGCCAAACGCACATAATCGGCAATGGTAAGGTTTTCCGCTCGGGCGGTTAAATCAACGCCTAAGGCTTCCAGTTGCTCCGCACTAAACAGGGTTGAAAGAGCATTGCGTAAGGTTTTACGGCGTTGGTTAAAGGCTTGAGTCGTGACCCGATTGAGCCAATACACATCTTTTGCCGGATAAGGCAGTTGGTTATAAGGCACTAAACGCACTACCGCAGAATCGACTTTTGGTGCCGGTTTAAAGGCGGTTGGCGGCACTTCCAGCACCGGAATTACTTGGCAATAGTATTGAGCCATAATGGTTAAACGCCCGTATGCTTTACTGTTTGGCGCGGCACATAAACGTTTCACCACCTCTTTTTGCAACATAAAGTGCATATCTTGAATTAAGTCGTGAAAGGTCAGCAGGTGGAATATCAAGGGCGTAGAAATGTTGTAAGGTAAGTTACCAAACACACGCACCGAGTCTTCGTCTAAGTTGAGTTGGTTAAAATAGTCACGGACATTAAAGCGTAGGGCATCTTGCTCAATAATGGTGAGTTTTTGGTTTAAAAACGGGTGGTGGCGTAAACGCTCTGCTAAATCACGGTCAATTTCAACCACCGTGAGTTTATCTACCAATTCGGCAACCGGCTCGGTTAATGCTCCTAAACCCGGACCGATTTCTAATAAAAATTGTCCGTTTTTCGGGTTAATGGCTGAAACTATGCTGTGAATAATGTTCATATCGTGCAAAAAGTTTTGCCCGAAACGCTTACGAGCGGTATGACCTAAATGTTTTTTGGAATTTGTAGAACTCATTGTTATCCTTTTTGAAATAAGAAAAGAACCCCGCATTATGCGAGGTTCTTAAAAATTTTAATTATTGACCGACATATTGAATATTGGCGGTTTTTCTAAGCGCTTTTACCCAATCTTTAGAGGCTTCTTCGGCTTGCTTGTTCACCAGTTGCTGATAAGCACGTTGGTGGTAAGCATCTTCGGTTCTGTCTCCGTTACGAGTGTCGGTGACTTTTAAAATATGCCAACCAAATTGCGATTTAAACGGAGCAGAAATTTGGTTTGGTTTGATTTTTGATGCAACATTCGCAAATGCCGGATCGTAAATTTCTAAGAAGTTAAAACCTAAATCTCCACCGTCTGTCCCTGAGGCGTAATCAACAGAATGGGCTTTTGCCGCTTCTTCAAAGCTGATTTTGCCTGAGTTAATATCAGCAGTTAAGCTGCTAAGTTTTGCTTTGGCTTGAGCATCATTTAAAATCGGGTTGGTTTTTAGCAAAATATGACTAATTCGATGCTCTTTGCCGGAAACGGTTTTCAATTTGCCTGCTGCTTTATCTTTCGCCATTAACTCTTTCGCCAGAGCTTGCACTTGCTGTGGTGCAACCTGAATCGATTTGCTAATGCTGATATGGCGAACTTGTTCCATTGCCATTTGTTGAGCAATATTACGTTTGAATTGTTCAAGTGTAATACCTTGATAATCTAACGCATCTAATAACTGACCGTAAGTAATACCGTTTTGAATTGCCACATTTTCAACCGCTTGGTTTACCGCAGCTGGGCTGACTTTAACGCCGGCTTCTTTCATTGCCTGTTGCACCAACATATCATCAATCACTTGATCAATAGCCGCACGTTGAGCAGTTTCTGTCGCCTTTTTCTTGCCAAGCACACGTTGAACCTGGCTTTGCATAATAGGGGTATCATTCACTAACGCCACCACTCTTTCTTCAAATGCGTGGGCGGTTTGGGTAAGACTCATTGTTGCAACGGCAACAGCAAATAATGATTTGACTAATTTCATTTTTATAACAATCCTAATGGAGGTAATTAAGCAGTAACTTTTCCTTAGAGATAAGTTTAGCGAAAAGGTTCACTTAATTTAAGCACTTTCTTTATTGGCAGCAGGAACTAAGACCACTTGGTTAATCCCATCATACGAGAGCGTTTGCACCTGAATTTGCTCGTTTTTAGCCGTTGGAATATTTTTTCCGACATAATCGGCTCGGATAGGCAATTCCCGATGACCTCTATCGACAAAAATCACCAGTTCAATTCTGGCAGCTCTGCCAAAATCTAAGAGTGCATCAAGTGCCGCCCGAATGGTTCTGCCGGTAAACAGAACATCATCAACCAAAATCACTTTTTTACCGTTCAGATTTAGCTGATTATCGGCTCCCATAAATACGGGATCTTGATAAATTAAGTCTAGGTCATCACGGTAGAACGTAATATCTAACGCCATATAAGGCAAGCGTGTTTGAGCTAAATCTTCAATGCGTTTTTGGATTAACTCGGCAATTTCAGCTCCTCGACGTTTGATGCCGACAATCACTACATCTTGCAAATCACCGTGTTTTTCAATAATTTGATGTGAAATACGAGATATTGTGCGCTGAAATTGCTCGGTATCAATAATGATTTTTTCTCTCGTCATTCGCTTATTACCATTATAGTGCTTGAATTTTCTTGATCACATTAGTGGTAGAACAGCCGTTTTCAAAGTTCAATACTCGCACATCGCCGCCGTTTGCCCATACTTCTTGGCTGCCGGCAATCTCTTCCGGCTTGTAATCACCACCTTTTACCAATAAATCAGGTAGGATTTCACTGATTAAACGTTGTGGTGTATCTTCATCAAAAGGCACAACCCAATCTACAGAGGCTAAACCAGCTAAAACTGCCATACGGGCAGCTAAATCATTAATCGGGCGAGCTTCGCCTTTTAGGCGTTTTACCGAAGCATCGGTATTGACGGCTACAATTAATCGGTCGCCTAATTTACGGGCGTTTTCCAAATAGGAAACGTGACCGGGGTGAAGAATATCAAAGCAACCGTTCGTCATCACGATTTTTTCGCCACGTTTTTTCGCTTCTTCCACAATCGCTTTTAATTCGGCTTCAGAAACCAAGCCAAAACCGGTGGCAGTGCGTTGGTGAATCGCATTTTCCAGCTCAACCGGGCTGACGGTTGAAGTCCCTAATTTACCTACGACTACACCGGCGGCAGCATTGGCTAAATAGCAGGCTTCTTCATAGGCTCTGCCATCGGCAATCGCAGTGGCTAATACACTGATTACGGTATCGCCTGCACCGGTTACATCATAAACCTCTTTGGCTTGGGTCGGCAGATGATAAGGCTCGTGGTTCGGGCGAAGTAAGGTCATTCCTTTTTCCGAACGGGTAACTAATAGTGCAGATAAATCATAGTCGGCAATCAGTTTTAACCCTTTGCTGACAATCTCATCCTCATCTTTACAATGCCCAACCACCGCTTCAAATTCCGACATATTTGGTGTAAGCAATGTTGCCCCACGATAGCGTTCAAAGTCTGTGCCTTTCGGGTCGATCAGCACCGGCACCTTAGCATTGCGGGCAATTTGGATCATTTGTTGCACCGATTCCAATGTGCCTTTGCCGTAATCCGAGAGAATTAATGCTCCGTAAGCGGTAATTTCTTGCGAAAGTTTTGCAAGTAGGGCGGTAGAATCTACATTGTGAAAACCCTCTTCAAAATCCAACCGCAATAATTGCTGATGGCGGGAAAGAATCCGCAATTTTGTGATGGTTGGGTGCGAATTAATCGCCACACAATGATTTTGGATCTGGTGGGAATTAAGTAATTTATCTAAAGCACGCCCGGCATCATCATCGCCAATTAAGCCGTGTAATGTTACCGGTACGTCAAGACTGGCGATGTTCATCGCCACGTTTGCCGCACCGCCGGCACGCTCTTCAATATCTTGTACTTTCACCACCGGCACAGGGGCTTCAGGCGAAATTCGATTGGTTGCCCCGAACCAGTAACGGTCTAACATTACATCGCCAAGCACCAGCACTTTAGCATTATTAAATTTTGGAGAGTATTGCATCATCATAGTTAATATTCTCTGTTAAATGATGGCGCAAGCGTCCACGCTTGTGCCATTATTAGTTTTAGCACAAGCGTGGACGCTTGCGCTATCGTTAGATATTATTTCTTACTTTTCTTAATAAACTTCATCAAACGTTTACGTTTGCGTAATTGGCTTGGTGTCAGTTTGTTTTTCTTACCGGCAAAAGGATTATTGCCTTCTTGGAATAAAATCCGAATTGGCGAGCCGATAATTTTTAAACTTTTACGGAAATAATTACTTAAATAACGTTTGTAAGAATCCGCTAATTTTTCAACCTGATTGCCGTGAATCACAATAATTGGTGGGTTGTAGCCACCCGGGTGAGCATATTTTAATTTCACTCGGCGACCATTAACCAATGGTGGTTGGTATTCATCAGCAGCCATACGCAAAATGCGAGTCAGCATTGAGGTCGAGGTTTTTTGCGTTGCACAAGCGTAGGCTTCTTTTACTGAATCAAACAAATTCCCCACGCCTGAGCCGTGCAATGCCGAGATAAAATGCACTCTGGCAAAATCAATAAAATCTAAACGGCGATCTAACTCTGATTTCACTTGATCTTTAATATCTTGCGACAAGCCGTCCCATTTGTTTACCACAATCACCAATGAACGACCAGCATTTAGAATAAAGCCGAGTAGTGATAAATCCTGATCGGAAATACCTTCTCGGGCATCAATAGTTAATAGCACCACGTTTGCATCTTGAATGGCTTGCAAGGTTTTAATTACCGAGAATTTCTCAACCGCTAAATTCACTTTGCCACGTTTACGCACACCGGCGGTATCAATGATGGTATATTGCTGACCGTCACGCTCCATTGGAATATAAATAGAATCACGGGTTGTTCCTGGCATATCATAAACTACCACACGCTCTTCGCCTAAAATGCGGTTGGTCAGTGTTGATTTACCAACATTCGGACGACCGACAATCGCAATTTTGATATTTTTATCTTCAATCGACTCTTCTGCTTCTTCTGCCAAGGCTTCATCTAATAATGCCGCATCTTCTTCGTTCTCAAAGTCGAATTCGGTATCCCATTCGTCTGTTTCTTCATTTGCAACATTTTTAGCATTTTCGCCCGCTTGTTCTTGGTTAAATTGCTCGGCATTTAGCTGTTCGCCTAAAGGAGCTAACACTTGCTCGATAAGCTGCGTAACCCCACGCCCTTGTGCTGCAGCAATTTGTTCTACTTCGCCTAAGCCTAATTGATAGAATTCGGCACAGTGAGAGTCGGCATCAATACCATCGGTTTTATTGGCAACCACCACCGTGGTTTTTTCACGTTGGCGTAAATATTGAGCAATGCCGACATCGGCAGGTAATAATCCGGCTCGGGCATCAACCAAGAAAAGCACCACATCGGCTTCTTCAATCGCCAATAAAGATTGTTCCGCCATTTTTTCTTCCACGCCTTCCTCTGTACCATCAATACCACCGGTGTCGATTACAATGAAATCGTAGCCGGCAATATTAGCGTGACCATATTTACGGTCTCGGGTTAAGCCGGGGAAATCTGCTACTAAGGCATCTCGAGTACGAGTTAAACGGTTAAATAAAGTCGATTTGCCGACATTAGGTCTGCCCACTAGGGCAACAACAGGAGTCATTTTGTATCCTCTATATCCGGTTATTTGCAAAATGGTTGCAAAAATTGGCTTATTATAGCGGAAATTTGGGGAAGTTGAAATTAGAAGAAGATCGGGAACACGGGGAGGGACGCACGGCGTGCATCCGCAAGCGGTTAAAAATGTTCAATTTTTTGCAAATATGCCTAAAAGAATGTGCTGAGCATCATTCTTCTAGCCGTAATGCTCTTGAAAAACTTTGTAAGCCGGTGGAGTTGCCACTTTTTGCCATTGCTTGTAACGCTTGGGTTGGGGCGTGTAGTAACTGGTTGGTGAGTTTGTAGCTTAGCTCACTTAATACTTTTTGGCTGTCTTGCCCTTGACTGATTGCTTGTAGGGCTTTCTCCAACAATTCTTGGCGGGTTTGCTCCGCATCTTGACGATAGCGTTTGATTAAATCGCTAGACTGCTGTTGTTTTAACCATTCAAAAAATGCTTTGCTTTCCTCTTTGACGATTTCAGCGGCTTGTTTGGCGGCTTCTTCACGCTGAGCCATATTGCGTTGGATAATATTTTGTAAATCATCAACACTATAAGCGTAAACGCCCTCTAAGTCGCCGGCTTTTTCGTCAATATCACGAGGAACGGCAATATCAATCAGCAAAAGTGGGTCAAATTGGCGTTGTTTTTGCGCAATTTCCACCATTTCTTTACTGATTAGGGTATCAGGGCTACCGGTGGAGCTAATAACTACATCAGCTTGGTTTAAACCGAGTTGCAAAGCACTTAACGACAGAATTTGCATTGGAGCGTTTAGTTTTTCCGCCAACATTTCCGCCCGAATATGGGTGCGGTTTGCCAACATTATATTTTTCGCCCCGTGTTGAATTAAATAGCGGGCGACTAATTCAATGGTTTCGCCTGCCCCTACCAGCAAAAAGCGTAACTTGCCAAAATTATCGAAAATTTGATGGGCTAAACCGCAAGCTGCATAAGCAACTGACACCGCTTGGCTGCCGATTTCGGTTTCGGAACGTACTCGTTTTGCGGTGGCAAAGGTGCGTTGGAACAAGCGTGATAGCTTGGTGAACATCGCTTTTTGCTGATGTTGGTAGAAATCTTCGCTATATTGATAGGCTTGTTTAACCTGCCCTAAAATTTGTGGTTCGCCTAAAATTAGTGAATCTAATCCGCTTGCCACTTTCATTAAGTGGTTAGCGGCTTCTAAATTTTGTTTAAAATATAAACATTCACGCAACTCGCTTTCATCAAGTTGATGAATTTGGGCAAACCAGCGGAAACATTGTTCACGCCATTGGATATTTTCCTCGCTCTCTTCACGGGGAGAAATATTAGGCTGGTGGAAGTAGAGCTCGGTGCGGTTGCAGGTAGAGAGAATGACCACGCTTTCAGCCAATCCGCTCGTTTGGATTTGTTCAAGAGCCAGTTTACGTTTGTCATCTACAAACGCCACTTTCTCTCTTAAACCCACAGAGGCGGTTTTATGGTTGATTCCTAAAGCTAAAATTGTCATTGCTACCCACAAAAATAAAGATCAAAATAAAAACGCAAGTATTTTAATCAAGAGCGTGAAGTCGTGCAAATGATTGTGTTGATAGGTTTGATTTATCACAAGGTTGCTACCTCTTAAGGAGTAAAGAGGATAAGATAACTTGGATTAAATTTTCGATTAGGGGTAAATTTTTTCTGAATTTCCACGTATAATAAAACTCCATTTTAAGCTGTACAAGCGGTCTAATTTCCACAAAAATTTACAAGGAGGCCTTATGGTAGCAATTCGTTATTCCCATCAACTTGAACCGAATAATTTTGAGTTGTCGAGTTGGTGTGCAAGCCTGAATATGTCTCCTGTGACTTTTGAGCAGATTCACAATGCGTGGAGTTATGCACAGGAAAAACTGGATACCGACTATAGTCTGATGTGGTATGGCATTGAGATGGTTGAAGTATTGCACGGCTTGAATATGGACGATGACAGCTTAGTTGCCGCAATGCTTTTTCCTCTGGTAAAACACAATGTGATCGACTTGGTGCAATTAAAAGAAGATTTCAGTAACGACATCAAAAACTTAGTTAAAGGCGTACTCGAAATGGAGAATATCCGCCAGCTTAGTGCCAATAATGTGTCGGATCTGCAAATCGACAATATCCGTCGCATGTTGTTGGCGATGGTGGACGATTTCCGCTGTGTGGTGATTAAACTTGCCGAACGAATTGCCTACCTGCGTGATAGTAACCACCATTCCGAAGAAGATACCGTTCTCGCCGCTAAAGAATGTTCTCACGTTTATGCACCGCTTGCCAATCGATTGGGTATCGGGCAGCTCAAATGGGAGCTGGAAGATTACTGTTTCCGCATTTTACACCCTGTCTCTTACACTCAAATTGCTAAATTTGAATTGGGCGAACGCCGTGTGGATCGTGAGCGTTATATTGCAAATTTTGTAGCAGATCTGACCGCTTGTTTAAGTCCTGAAATCAAGAATGTGCAGATTTATGGACGCCCGAAACATATCTACAGCATTTGGAAGAAAATGCAGAAAAAACGGTTGAGATTTAATCAGCTTTTCGATATTCGGGCAGTGCGGGTAATAGTGCCAACACTAGAAGATTGCTACACGGCATTAGGCATTATTCACACCAAATATACCCATTTGCCGGAACATTTTGATGATTATATTGCTAACCCGAAACCTAACGGCTATCAATCATTACACACCGTTGTATTAGGCGAGGGCGATAAAACCATCGAAGTGCAAATTCGCACCCAGCAAATGCACGATGATGCCGAGCTTGGGGTGGCGGCTCACTGGAAATACAAAGAGGGAGCAACCGCAGGGCGTTCGGGCTACGAAGAAAAAATTGTCTGGTTGCGTAAACTCCTTGAGTGGCAAAATGATCTTGCCGATTCGGGCGATATGGTGGCGGAAATGCGGTCACAAATTTTTGATGATCGTGTTTATGTTTTTACCCCGAGAGGTGAGGTGATCGATTTACCGCAAAAAGCTACGCCGCTTGATTTTGCTTATGCAATTCATAGTGAAATCGGGCATCGTTGCATTGGAGCAAAAGTGGCAGGGCGGATTGTGCCATTCACTTATCATCTGCAAATGGGCGATCAGGTTGAAATTATCACCCAAAAAGAGCCGAACCCAAGCCGAGATTGGCTCAATCCGAATACCGGTTTTGTGAATACAGGCAAAGCTCGCTCAAAAATTATTGCGTGGTTTAAAAAATTAGACCGAGAGAAAAATATTCCAATCGGCAAAGAGGCCCTTGAAGCCGAAATGGAAAAATTCGGTTTTACGCTCAAGCAAATTGAAGAATATGCTCTGCCTCGCTATAACTTAAAACAGTTTGATGATCTCTATGCCGGTATTGGCGGTGGCGATATTCGTCTTCATCAGTTAATGCACTTCTTGCAATCAAAATTAATTAAACCGACCGCCGAACAAGAAGACGAAGCGGTACTTAAACAGGTGAATAAAAACACCAATCAGCCGAAGCCAAGCAAAGGCTATGTGATTGTAGAGGGCGTAGGGAACTTAATGCATTCCATTGCCCGTTGCTGCCAGCCGATTCCGGGTGATGAAATCGTGGGTTACATCACACAAGGCAGAGGGATTTCGATTCACCGTGCAGATTGTGAGCAACTGTTTGAATTACAAAGTCTCAACCCAGAACGAGTTGTGGAGGCGGATTGGGGCGAAGGCTATACCTCTGGTTTAAGCTTAACCATTCGAGTGATTGCCAATGACCGCAACGGCTTACTGCGAGATGTCAGTGCAATTATGGCAAATGAAAAAGTAAACGTGTTAGGCGTTTCCAGCCGAACCGATGTGAAACGTAGCCTTGCCACCATTGATATGGAAATTCAGCTTAACAACGTTGAAATTTTGAATAAATTATTGGCTCGTATCGCTCAATTAGATGATGTTATCGAAGCAAAACGGCTTTCGAGTTAATCTACAAGCGGTTGTTTTTGCTAAACAATTTACAAACAACGAATGAGTATCCGCATAATTACGGCGTAGGGGCGAAAAATCTTTCGCCCTTATCAGTCATTAGATAAAGAGAAACAAAATGAAAAAATTAGTGATTTTAGGTTCAACAGGTTCTATCGGTAAAAGCACTTTATCGGTAGTTGAGCATAACCCAAACCAATATGAGGTGTTTGCGTTAGTTGGTGGAAAGAATGTTGAATTAATGCTGGAGCAATGTCGTCAATATCAGCCGACTTTTGCGGCAATGGATGATGAAAAATCCGCACAAGCATTAAAAACGGCATTGGCAACTTTGGGGTCTAAAACTGAAGTGTTAGCCGGTCAAGCAGCTATTTGTGAGCTTGCTGCACATTCCGAAGTGGATATGGTAATGGCTGCTATTGTAGGAGCAGCAGGGTTATTACCGACACTTTCTGCGGTGAAAGCGGGTAAAACCGTATTGTTGGCAAATAAAGAATCGCTGGTAACCTGTGGGCAAATTTTTATTGATGAGGCTCGTAAATCCGGTGCGAAGCTCTTACCGGTAGATAGTGAACACAATGCGATTTTCCAATCGCTTCCACCGGAGGCACAGCAAAAAGTCGGGTTTTGTCCACTCGCTGAACTGGGTGTCAGTAAAATTATTTTAACAGGATCGGGTGGACCGTTCTGTACTAAGCCATTAAATGAATTTGATGCGATTACACCGGCTCAAGCAGTTGCTCACCCCAATTGGTCTATGGGTAAGAAAATTTCAGTCGATTCAGCCACAATGATGAACAAAGGCTTGGAGTATATTGAAGCCCGCTGGTTGTTTAATGCAACAGCCGAGGAAATGGATATCATCATTCACCCACAATCAATTATTCATTCGATGGTGCGTTATATTGATGGCTCGGTGATTGCTCAAATGGGCAACCCGGATATGTGTACGCCGATTGCTCACACGATGGCATATCCAAACCGAATTAATGCTGGTGTGCCACCATTAGATTTCTTTAAATTAAAAGAGCTAACCTTTATCGAGCCGGATTTTGCCCGTTACCCGAACTTAAAATTAGCGATTGAGGCTTTTGCAGAAGGACAGTATGCGACAACAGCGATGAATGCCGCCAATGAAATTGCCGTTGAGGCGTTTTTAAACGAGCAAATCCGCTTTACGGATATTGTGAACGTGAATAGAACGGTGGTGGAAAATATTGCTCCAATTCAAGTCAGTGAAATTGCTGATGTATTGCATATTGATAAACTCGCCAGAGAGTTAGCCAAACAAGCTGTTCTTCAGCTCTAATGAAAAGAAAATGCCTACAAATTTGTAGGCATGTTTCACATATTAGTTAGCTTTTTTACTGATTGTTACCCCGGTAAATCCAAAAATTAAGGTAAGGATTAAACAGATATAACAGAAGAATGCGTATGGTAGATAATCTAACACCGGTACATTTAATACGCTACTGATAAACACACCGCACACGCCCCAAGGGACTAATGGGTTGATTACCGTGCCTGCATCTTCAATGGTGCGAGATAAGTTTTTCACTTCTAGGCCTAAACGCTCATAAGTTGAGCGGAAAGTATTACCTGATAACAATAAGCTCAAATATTGCTCACCGATTAAGACGTTAATTCCCACCGCAGTGCTGGCAACTACAAGAGTAACACGTCCTGTGCTGGTTAAAAAGCCGCTAATGCCGTTAAGTAGTGCCGGTAAAATGCCGAGGATTTGTAAAAGACCACCTAAACTTAACGCAAGCAATACAATAGTGATGGTAAAGAACATACTATTAATGCCACCACGAGAGACTAATGATGCCACTTCGCCTAAATCTACGCCTTCAACAGGTTTATAGCTGGTAAAGAAATAATTCCCTAGCTGTTCAAGGGTTGGCGAACTGTGGATATAGGTAATAATTAGCGAGAGTGTTACTGTAGTTACAATAATATAAATTGAATTAACACGCTTAATTGCCATTAAAATTAACGTAACAAAAGGTAGCAAAGAGTAGCCGTGTATTAATCCTGTTTCTTGCAAATTGGTTTTTAGGTTCTCTATATTTGCTAAATTTTGTGCATCAGTAGGTTCGGTTAAAAACCAAAGGAATAATGCTGTTAAAATCCACGCAGGGATGGTGGTATAAAGCATATTACGGATATGAGCGAACATATCAATGCCCACTACGGAAGCAGCAATGGTAGTAGTGTCTGAAAGTGGAGAGGTTTTATCGCCAAAAAACGCCCCTGAAACCACCGCACCTGCTACAATCGCAGGGTTCGCACCGAAAGCAGAAGCCATACCGATAAAAGCAACACCGATGGTGGCGGTTGTGGTTAAACTACTGCCTAACGCAATACCTACTACAGAACTTAATGCGAATGCAGAAATGTAAAATAATTCAGGTGAAATCACACTTAAGCCATAATACATTAAGGTTGGAATCGCACCAGACATCATCAAAGCTGAAACCAATAATCCAATAAAAAAGAATAGGTAAACCGCACCAATACCGGACATCAGCCCGCTTGCCATACCCTCTTGCATATTTTTAAACGGAATTTTATTGATTAAGCCGAAAAGTAGCAGCATTACAATCACGGCTAGAATTGAAATTTGAGGCACCCAGCCAAGCCCAATCATTGTAAAACCTAAGATAAAGACCGTCAAAAGCGAAAGTATGACCGCTGTCATTGGTTTTAATTTAAGTAGGTAGTTATTCATTTATACTCCTAATTTATTATTTTTAAATAAGTTGGCTATTATAGACTAATTTTGTTCATCTAAGTAGTGCGCGCCTAAACTCTGCTCATTTAGCATTTGATTGACCACTAATTGAGCGGTTTTTAACGCATTGTAAATTTCAATGCCTTGATATTGAGCGTGATAGATTGGGTCAAATTCTTGTTCCAAACGGTTTAATTCCTCAAGTAGTAGTTTGAGGTTGCTCCGAGTGCGGTACACATTGGCGTATAACGCCATTTTCTCTCGAATAGTAGAAAGCACTTCACTGGCAGTTAGTTCTAGATTAGCAGTTGAATTAGCAAGCTGATTTAATGCTTTTTCTGCCATTGCAAGCGGTGAGATTTCGCTGTTTTTTTGCAAATCATTCTGTTCTAGCGAACGAACAATTTCCGATACCGCACGTTTGGCAAACACTAAGCCACCGCCGACTGAGTTACCACCCATACGGTTTGCCCCTTCAATGCAGTGAGAAATCTCACCAATCGCAAATAGCCCTTTTACTGCACTTTCGCCCCATTGATTAATTTGAATGCCGCCGTTACAGCTATGAGCAAACGGCTTGATTGCAATCTTATCTTGCACTAAATCAATCCCGACTTCATTTTTGAGCCAATTCAAATAGACGGTATAAAACTCTTCCGTGTCTTCATACAATTTGGGGCTGTATTTAAGGTAAATGCCTTTTTCGTGAGGGTTTTCAAGCAAATGTTTCATCATCACTAAATCGAACTCCACGCCGGCAAAATCAAGGCTGAAAGGAGCATAATGGCTACGTTCCAGCACCATTTTTGCAAATTGCTCGGCATTTAAGTGTGGAAATAGATTGTTACCCTTAGAATCGGTGATTTGGGTGACATACTTCAATGTATGTTCGCCAAATAGCACCTTGTATTTTGGCTCGACAAAGGCAGGAATGAACTGAATAAAGGCAAGATTAACCAAGGTTGCCCCGGCTTGTTGTGCCACATAATGAAGTGAACCGATAACATCAGCCGGGTAGAGATTATCTTTATACAGCCCAGCAATCCCGCCTGCGGCTAAAATAAGATGCTTGGTTTTGCAAAAAATATAGGAAATTTGACCGCTTGTAGTGAGCGAAAATACCGCACCTTGCACTTGGTTATTGTCTGTGACGATGTGTAAAAGGGTAGCATTTTCATAGAAATCAATGTGTTGCTCTTGCAAAATCTGTTTCGCTCGTAGGGCAGATTCCCGCCAATCTTTAATTAAATAAATTGGGCGAGGGTATTTGGCAAAACAAGCCGGACGGTTGTCGTTACGCTTCCAAGGCTGAAAGCCGATACGGTGGAGTAGTTCAATCGCTTGTGGTGAATCTTCGATATAGGCTTGTACCACATTAGGGTTGATTTTGCCTTTGCCGATGTTTTCAATATCTTCTTTAAAGTGAATTTTATCGGCTTCATCGCCGGTTACTTGAATGCCAAGTGTTGCCTTAAGCGGAAAGTAGCTCGCTCCCGAGCCAATCGTAGATTTGCTAATCAGTAAGGTATTAATGCCTTTTTCTTTTGCCTCAACTGCAGCAGAAAGCCCAGCGATGCCAGAGCCGACAATTAATAAATCAATGTTAATGGTTTGGGTAATTTGGATCATAAATAAAAACACAAGCGGGTAAAATTTGCGAAAAATTTTACCGCTTGTAGGCACAAAGCACAATTATAATAAAGATGGTGCTGCTTCAATTAAGGTTCGGGTGTACTCTTGCGTTGGGCGTTCAAATACGTCTGAAGCATCGCCCATTTCCACAATTTTACCGCCGTTCATAACCACAATGCGGTCTGAAACTTGGTGAACGGTTTGTAAGTCGTGAGAGATAAATACCATCGCTAAATTGAGTTCTTTTTTCAAGTCTGCCAGCAGGTTCAGTACTTGAGCTCGAACCGATACGTCAAGTGCAGAGGTTGGTTCATCAGCCACAATCAGCTTCGGATTTAATGCCAATGCACGAGCAATCGCTACACGTTGCTTTTGCCCACCAGATAATCGGGTTGGCTCGACCAACGCCGCTGAACGAGGTAGACCGACTCGAGAGAGCAAATCATAAACCCGCTTCTCACGTTCTTGCGGTTGTAAGATATTATGAATATCCATCGGATCTTTTAAAATATCCAACACACGCATACGCGGATTTAGGGCGGTTGCCGGGTCTTGGAAAATTACTGACACTTGGCTACCGAAATATTTGCGAGCTTCCGCACTGCCATATTTCATCTCTAAGCCGTTAAATTTTACTGTGCCGGAGGTTGGTTTTTGAAGCCCGATCATCACACTGGCTAAAGTAGATTTGCCACAACCAGATTGTCCAACCAGACCGACTGTTTCACCGGCGTGAATTGCTAGGCTGACATCATTTACCGCCGTGAATTTTTTCGGGTTAAATAAGGTGCCGTCACGAGAAGCAAATTGCACAACAATATTAGACAGTTCAATAATTGGCTGTTCTTTGATAAATTTCATACTCATCGTATTGCTCTCCTTTATGCTTCTTTAGATTGTGGTTCTTCTAAGTGTGAAGCCCAGAAGTGTTGTGGGTGATCACCGGTTGGCACTAATTTCAAGTGCTGTTCAGGGTTTGCATCTGGTCTTAATGAACGACTCGCAAAACGGTCACCTTTCGCAAAATCAAATGGTGAAGGCACACTGCCTGGAATTTGGTATAGGCGTTCTGCACGCAATTCGGTAGAAAGTACCGAGCCTAATAATCCACGTGTGTATTCGTGTGTTGGGTTTGCCAATAATGGCGTAGTTGGTGCAGTTTCAACCACTTGACCAGCATACATTACCGTGATGTGGTGAGCGATTTGTGCCACTAAAGCTAAGTCGTGGCTCACGAATACCATTGCAAATCCAAGTTTCTCACGTAATTCGTTTAATAATTTGATCACTTCAGCTTGAACGGTTACGTCTAATGCTGTTGTTGGTTCATCAGCAATCAATAGTTTCGGTTCACGAGCAAGTGCCATTGCAATTAATACACGCTGACGTTGTCCTCCAGATAACTCGTGAGGATAACGGTTGAGCGTTTTTTCCGGGTCAAGTTTTACCCATTGCAATAATGTTTCTGCTGATTGTTTACCACCACGGCTGATTAATTGTGCCATTTGGTCTTTAATACGCATTGATGGGTTTAACGCACTTAATGCATCTTGGTAAATCATCGAGATTTCGTGACCACGAAGGGCATTTAAATCGGCTGATTCTAAAAGATTGTGTTGTTTACCTGAACGGTCGGTAAAGAGGATTT
This sequence comes from Mannheimia haemolytica, assembly GCF_004342115.1. GTDB lineage: Bacteria > Pseudomonadota > Gammaproteobacteria > Enterobacterales > Pasteurellaceae > Mannheimia > Mannheimia haemolytica. The sequence goes on from NZ_SMAC01000018.1 coordinate 50,422, forward strand.
CACCAGTGATTTTTGCAGTTTTTGGTAATAAACCCATAATTGAGAATGCGGTGATTGATTTACCACAACCAGATTCACCCACTAAGCCCATGGTTTCGCCTTCGTGAACAGTAAAGCTGATATTATCAACAAGCGGAGTTTCACCATAACGATTTGGGAAACGGATTGATAAGTTTTTCACTTGTAAAATCGGTTTGGCCGTTGAGTTTAATTGCATACGGTCAGTACGGGTCGTTTCTTTCTCGTGTAATTTGAGTAAGTAACGTTTTAACGCAAGAGTTTCAGACATTGCTTCTTGAACGTCTGTTGCCAATGGTTTTGCGACATCTTCTTTACTTTGAGTTGAACGTTTTAGTTTTGGATTTACTAACGCATCGGTTAAGCCTTCAGCAAGGATATTTAACGCAAGTACGGTTAATAAAATCATAATCCCTGCGAAAGTTGTAGCCCACCAGAAGCCACTTAATACAAGGTTACGACCTTCAGATAAGATATTTCCCCAAGATGGGAATGGAGGCTGGACACCTGCACCTAAGAATGAAAGTGATGCTTCAAATACGATGGCATCAGCAACCATCACTGTTGCGAATACTAAAACCGGTGCAGCAGTATTACGCACAACGTGTTTTAATAGAATATAAGTACGGCTACCACCAATTACACGCTCGGCACGCACATAATCTTCTTCCCATTGAGATACTACGTTAGCACGCACCACTCGGGCAAGTTGGGGAGTGTAAACAACCGCAATAGTCACGATAATCACAGGTACAGAGTTACCGAAAGTGGCAAGTAATACAGCAGCTAATGCGATACCCGGGAATGCCATTAAGATATCCATAAAACGCATAATCACTTCGTTACCGAATTTATCGGCGGTTGCCGCGGTTGCCCCTAAAATACTACCGAATAGAATCGCAACGCCTACCGCACCTAAACCGATAAAGAGAGATGTTCTTGCTCCCCATACCATACGCGAGAAAATATCACGTCCTAAACGGTCTGTACCGAATAAATAATCACCGCTTGGAGCTTGCACTGGACGTAGCGTTTGTAGTGGGTCATAAGGCGCTACTAATGGTGCAAAAATAGCGACTAATGCGATAAATACAATAAAGAGTAAGGCGATTTTTGAGCTGGTTGATAATGCTCTAAATCTTGCACCGCCTGAAGCAAGTCGAGCAGCTAATCCTTGGCGAAACATATTATAAACTCCGAATTTTTGGATTAATGAGCAAGTAAAGAATATCAACAATGATATTCACCAACACGAAAGTAAATGCGATAGTTAATACTACACCTTGCACTAAGTTCAAGTCGTGATTGACGATACCGTTGAAAATTAATTTACCCATTCCCGGTAAGTCGAAGATCTGTTCAATCACAACTGCACCACCTAATAAATAACCAACCCGTAAACCTAATACTGTTACCGGAGTAATTAAGGCATTACGAAGCACGTTGTGGCGAATCACCGTTGAGTAAGGTACACCATTACCGATGGCTGTTCGAACATAATCTTTATCCATTTCTTCTACCATTGTTGTACGCACGACACGGATCAATGAGGCACATACAGGAACAGCTAAAGCGAGTGAAGGGAGAACCATTGAGTTTACATAGCCTTTTGGATCTTCGCTAAATGGAATAAAACCGCCTGAAGGCAACCAATCTAATTTTAAGGAGAAGTATTGAATCAATAAAATACCCAACCAGAAAGAAGGTGTGGCAACAGCGGCAACCGAGATTAAACGGATTAATTGATCAATCCAAGTATCACGGTAAAGTGCTGCCGTTACACCTAATGTGAAAGAGACGATAGCAGCTAAGAAGACCCCAATAAAGGTAAGCTGTAATGTTAAAGGGAATGCTTTAGCAATCATATCAACAATAGGCTGTTCTGGAGGGGTTGTCATACCGAAATCTAATACGAATAAATTCCCTAAAAAGCGAAAATATTGTACAAGCAATGGATCATTTAACCCATGTTGTTCACGATAGATTTCTTTAGCGGCTTCGCTGGCGCTTTCACCGAGAGCAACGGTTGCCGGATCTCCGGGGGTGAATTGTAAAACAATAAATACCAAGGCAGTTACGCCTAAGATCATTACCGGCAGAGCCATTAGGCGACGCCATAATAATCGGAGTATAATTTCCATTTTCTTCTCCTTGAGTGTAGTTACACTCCAAAATTAAATCTAAGTTTACCTACAAGCTAATATAGTGATATGTAGGATTATAAATGAAAATATAGAAATGGTAAGAATTCTGAGTGATATAAGACGAATATTACATCATTTTGATTTTTATTTATGCAAGCGGTAAATTTTTTGTAAAATATTACCGCTTGCATTTAGCTAGCCGTTACGACTATTTAGCACGACCAACACCGATAAATGACATACCTGTTGTTGGTAATGGTTGGAAACCTGTTAATGCCTTATCATTCCACGCAGTTGGCAATTTACGGTGAATAATTGGGTAAAGAGGCACTTGTTCAGCGATAATATTGATTGCTTTCGCCCAGGCTTCTTTAGAAGCAGCAGGATTTTTGGCCGCTTCATCAAGCAGTTTTTGTACTTCTGCATATTCAGCTGTTTCAGACCAGCGGAAACGACGTTTCGGCCATACATCACCACGATACCACCAGCTTAATAATAGGTCTAAGTCATTACCGAAAACTGATGGGTCGCCAGGTGCAATCACAACTTCGTATGCACCTTTATCAACGTGTGTGCCATATAATGCACCTGATTGTAAGTGTTTGAGTGAAACTTTCACGCCTTTTAAGCTGTTCCACGATTCAAGAATTAATGGCGCACATTCTTTCACCCAAGAGTGATCGGTTGCCAACAATTCAAATTTTAACTCTGTCACACCCGCTTCTGCTAATAACGCTTCGGCTTTCGCTTTATCGAAATCATATTGCGAATTTGCTTTCACATAATCCGGGTGAGTATCTTGCACGTAAGATGTAGCAGCTTTTGCATTGCCTAAGAACACCACATCAATTAATTTTTGGGTATCTAAGCCATAATGTAACGCTTGGCGAACTTTCGGGTTGTTAAACGGTGCTTTTTCACAGTTAAACATTAAGAACAGTAAGCCGAATGATTGTACTGACTCAACGGTACCTTTACGTTTTAAGCGTTCTGCATCTAAGTAAGGCACAGACTCAATTGCTTGAACACGGCCAGATTCTTGAGCGGTTACACGAGCGGCATCATCAGAAAGTAAGAACCAAGTCATTTTCTCGACTTGTGCCGGGTAGCCACCGTTATAATCTGCAAATGCTTCGAAAACAATACGATCATCTTTAGTTGCGGATACAAATTTATATGGGCCAGTCCCCACTGGATTAGCATCAAATGCAGCTTGACCGGCTTCTACCACTGCTTTTGGTACGATTTTAACAATGGTTAGGCGCTCTTTGAATAACGCAAATGGATATTTCAATTTGAATTCAACCACTTTGTCATCAACTTTTTTCACAGTGTCAATAAATGGAATGAATTGTGCGAAAAGTGATGCTTTAGCTGGGTCTAATACACGTTCAAATGAGTAAACTACGTCTTCAGTGGTAACCGGATTACCATTGTGGAATTTAGCCCCGTCACGTAAAGTAATTCGATAGGTTACATCATCAATTTTTTCAGGCTCTGCTGCTGCCAATGCTAAATATGGTTTGCGAGTGGCTGGATGTAAGTCCACGAGGCCTTCAAAAATATGGAGGTTTGCCGCCATTGAGGATGCACCGCTTGAGGTAAGCGGGTCAAATCCGGTTGATATGGGATAAGCTATACCGGCCTCAATCGTTGAGCCGGCGGCAGGGGCTGCAAATGCTTTAGGTGTAAATGTACCTAAAGTGCCACTAAATGCCATACCGGCACCGACACCTGCAATTAGTTTCATAAAACCACGGCGGGATTCGTTGTGTTCAAACTGTTTTTTCATCTTAAAGCTCCTTTAAGTTTTTATGATAGGGGCGGTATTATTTGCTGAAGTGAATTTATCAAAAAATGCACTTTTTTTAAATTGAATTTATCATATCATTAATGTCAAAGTGGTAAAGCAAGAATTATTGAATTTGTGATCTAGCTCACGAAAATCTTTGCTTTTCACTTCACGTGCTTTTCGTTATTATTCGCCAATTTAATCATAAATGAAAAATTGACAGTGAACCTGATTTTACCGCCTTTAAGCCTTTATATCCATATCCCTTGGTGCGTGCAAAAATGCCCTTATTGCGATTTTAACTCGCACGCTCAAAAAGGATTAATTCCCGAGCAAGAATATATCGAACATTTACTTGCAGATTTATCCCAAGATTTGACCGCTTACCGAGTGGCAATAGGTGATCGTAAATTATATTCTATTTTTATTGGCGGCGGCACCCCGAGCTTATTTTCAGCGGAAGGGATAGCTTATTTATTAAGTGAAGTAGAAAAACGGATTGCATTCGAGCCAAATATCGAAATTACACTGGAAGCGAACCCGGGAACCGCAGAGGCAGAGCGATTTTTAGGTTACGCACAAGGTGGCGTAACCCGCATTTCAATGGGAATCCAAAGTTTTGAGCCGGAAAAATTATTGAAATTAGGACGGATTCACGATGCAAATGAAGCAAAACAAGCGATTAAATTTGCCCAAAATTCTGCAAAATCGGGCTTGCAAAGTTTCAACATTGATTTAATGCACGGCTTACCAAACCAATCGGTTAAACAAGCCTTGGTGGATTTAGAAACAGGGATTTCACTCAATCCACCGCATTTATCGTGGTATCAGCTCACGATTGAGCCGAATACGATGTTCTATTATCGTAAGCCAACCTTGCCTGATGATGACGAGTTATGGGATATTTTCGAGCAAGGGCATCAACTTTTAACGAATGCCGGCTATGAGCAGTATGAAACCTCGGCTTATGCCAAAAAAGGCTACCAATGCAGACACAATTTAAATTATTGGCGATTTGGGGATTATTTGGCGATTGGTTGTGGTGCTCACGGCAAAATTTCGTATCCGACAGGGGAAATTTATCGTTTTAGCAAAACCAAACACCCGAAAGGTTATATGCGAGGGGAGTACCGCTACAGCCAAGATCTGATTGAGTTAGACGACCGCCCGTTTGAGTTTTTTATGAACCGCTTTAGATTGCTTGAAGCCACGCCAAAACAAGAATTTGAATGGTTTACCGGTTTAGACAGGGAAATTGTTCGCCCGACAATCGATTGGGCGTTAAACCAAAACTATATTTCCGAAAGCTCAACCCATTGGCAAATTACCCAACACGGTAAATTGTTTTTAAATGAATTACTGGAAGGCTTTCTAGACTGATTTGCAAAAAAACGACCAAAACAGACCGCTTGTAATGCTAAATTACAGGCGTTTTTTGTGATGTGCGTCGAAAAATTCGTATTTTTTACTAGACAAAAAAACAGTATTCAGTAGCATAGCTCTCACAAATAAGGAGAGCTTATGACCGATAAACAAATCCGTAATAGTACCGCCGAATTTTTGATTTTTACCCAACAAAATGGAGCAGAAAATATTACTGTTCGTTATGAAGATAACGAAATTTGGCTCACGCAAAAATTAATTGCTCAGCTTTTTGATGTTTCTATTCCAACTATCAATGAGCATTTAAAGCATATTTTTGAAAGTGGAGAGCTAGAAGAAATGTCAGTTATTCGGAATTTCCTAATAACTGCCGCAGATGGTAAAAATTATCGTACCAAACACTACAACCTTGATGCCGTTATTTCGATAGGCTATAGGGTAAACTCGGTGCGGGCGACACAATTTCGCCAATGGGCAACTAAAGTATTACGGGATTTCGCCCAAAAAGGCTATGTGATTGACCGCCAAAGAATGGAAAATGGTACATTTTTAAATGAAGATTATTTTGAGCAGTTGCTGGCAGAAATTCGTGAAATTTGGTTATCTGAACGGCGTTCTTGAGGGCAAAGGCAAAATGCGTTTTGATGAAGCGAAATTGCACGCAGAAAGCGAATTTGAGAAATACCGCATTGTTCAAGACAGATTATTTGAAAGCGATTTTGACAAGGTATTGAAAGAAGTGTTGCGGTCGGAAAATCAATACCGTCCATCATTTTCAACAACATAAAACAACCGCATTTTGCAAATTTTTTGCCAAGTTTGACCGCTTGCCGTGTATAATGCAAGCGGTTATTTTTTATGGAAAAATTACAAATGAATATCTTACAAGCAGGCGATAAAGCCCCTCAATTCACTCTTCAAAATCAGGCTGATGAGTCGGTTTCACTCTCTCAATTTGCCGGTAAAAAAGTGTTGGTTTATTTCTACCCGAAAGCCCTTACACCGGGTTGCACTACGCAAGCTTGTGGTTTGCGTGACAGCAAATCAGAACTTGATGAGCTCAATGTGGTTGTTCTCGGAATTAGCACCGATTTACCGAAAAAATTAGCTCAATTTGTAGAGAAAAAAGCCCTTAATTTTACCTTATTATCTGACCCGGAACACCAAGTTGCGGAAGCCTTTGGTGTATGGGGCGAAAAGAAATTTATGGGAAAAACCTATGACGGCATTCACCGCATCAGCTTTTTAATTGATGAACAGGGCGTGGTTGAGCAAGTGTTTGATAAATTTAAAACCGGCGAACATCACCAAATGATCGTGGATTATCTACGGGGTCGCTAATGGGAAAAAAAACCATTTTTTTAGACCGTGACGGCACAATTAATATCGATCACGGCTATGTGCATCAAATTGATGATTTTCAATTTATTGACGGTGTCGGCAAGGCGTTAAAACAGCTACAAGACAAAGGTTATTTATTGGTGCTGGTAACCAATCAATCTGGCATTGCCCGAGGCTATTTTAGCGAAGCACAATTTATGCAACTAACCGAATGGATGGACTGGTCGCTCGATGAAGATTATGGCGTGGTACTAGACGGTATTTACTACTGCCCACATCACCCCGAAGGCAAAGGCGAATACCGTGAAGATTGTGATTGCCGTAAGCCTAAAGCAGGTATGTTTACTCAAGCGATTCAAGATTTAAACATCGACCCAAGCCAATCTTATATGGTGGGCGATAAATTAGAAGATATCCTTGCCGCAGAAGCTGCCGGCGTGAAAACCAAAGTGCTGGTTCGCACCGGCAAAGCCGTGACGGAAGAAGGTCAGGCTAAAGCCGATTTGGTGTTAGATAGTTTAGTTGATTTAGTAAAATATATTAAATAAAGCAATGAATTATAACGATAAATCTCTTTCAGCCCTGAAATTAGGGCAAAAAACCGAGTACAAAAGCGAATATGACGCCTCGCTTTTGCAACCTGTTCCTCGTAAATTAAACCGTGATGGTTTAGGCATTACACAAGAGCAGCCTTTTAACCGAGGGGCTGATGTGTGGACTTGCTATGAGCTATCTTGGTTGAACCAAAATGGGCTACCGCAAGTAGCGATTGCAGATGTCGCCATTGATTTTAAGAGCGAAAACTTAATTGAATCGAAAAGTTTCAAGCTCTATTTGAACAGTTTTAACCAAACCAAATTTAGCTCAATAGAAGAAGTTGAGAAAACGATTCAAGCGGATCTGGCTCGCTGTGCAAGCGGTCAGGTTTCGGTAAAAATTTACCAATTATCGCACTACACGCAACAGCCGATAGTTGATTTTGCAGGCGATTGCATTGATGAGCAAGATATTCAAATCGACAGTTATGCGTTTTCGACTCAACATTTAGAAAACATTGCAGAAAATGAGCCGGTGGAAGAAATCTTAGTCAGCCATTTGCTCAAATCTAACTGCTTAATTACTTCACAGCCTGACTGGGGAAGTGTGCAAATTCGCTACAAAGGCAAAAAGCTAAACTGTGAAAAACTGTTACGTTATTTAGTGTCGTTCCGTGAGCATAATGAGTTCCACGAACAATGTGTGGAACGCATTTTCTGCGATTTAATGCAATTCGCTCAGCCGGAAAAATTAACGGTTTACGCACGCTACACCAGACGAGGCGGGCTAGACATCAATCCGTTTAGATCGAATTTTGAGGAAGTGCCGGAAAATCTAAGAATGGCACGCCAATGATTTTGTTGTTTTTTGTTCCCGTCTGAACCGCCTGAGCGTGTTTGAATTGGTAGGTAAATTTACTCTGAGCGGAGCGAATGTAAATTTGCCGTTAAGCCAATTCAAACTAAGCGAGGATAGCGGTGAAGCTCGGGTTGCCTTTCTTTTGGTTACTTTTCTTTGGCAAAGCAAAGAAAAGTAACAAATAGCAGATGTTGATTTTTATGATGAATGAATATAGCCCAAATTACTATATAGGCGTAATGTCCGGCACGAGCCTTGATGGGGTGGATATTGCTTTGCTGGATTTTGCAAAAAATCCACCGAAAATGACCGCTTGTGATTTTTTTCCAATGCCGGAGGAATTACGGGCGGATATTTCTGCGTTACTTAAAACCGGCGAAACCAATCTCCAAAAACTGGGGGAAATTGATCACCGTTTAGGCTTGCTTTATGCAGAAACGATCAATGCGTTTTTAGCGAAAAATCAGCTAAAAGCAGAGGATATTCAAGCCATAGGTTGTCACGGGCAGACGGTGTGGCATTCACCGGATTCTGAGTATCCCTTCACCACCCAAATTGGCGATATGAATTTGGTGGCAGAGCAAACCGGTATTACCACTATCGCTGATTTTCGGCGTAAAGATATGGCAGTAGGTGGGCAAGGGGCTCCGCTTGTGCCGGCATTTCATCAAGCTATTTTTAGCGATCCAAATCGTCTAACAGTGGTGCTGAATATTGGCGGCATCAGCAATATTTCGGTATTAAATCCCAATTCCCCTACAGTTGGTTATGATGTAGGAGCCGGAAATACTTTGATGGATAGTTGGATCGAACAACATCAAGGCAAAAGATACGATAAAAACGGCGAATGGGCGAGAACGGGCAAGCTCAATACTGAACTGTTAGCGACGTTATTAGACGAGTCGTTTTTTGCTAAAGCCCCGCCTAAAAGCACTGGGCGGGAGCTGTTTAATTTAACGTGGCTTGCAAAAAAATTGGAAAATTTGACCGCTTGTCAGCCACAAGATGTGCAACGCACGCTGGCAGAATTTACTGCTCAAAGTATTGCCAATGAGTTATTACGCTTTGAAAGCTCTCTGCCTCGCTTGCTTTTAGTTGGTGGTGGTGGGGCAAGAAATCCGTTATTAATGGAACGGATTTCTGCTTTACTTCCCGAGTGGGAGGTTACAACCACTACAGAATTTGGTTTAGATATTGATTATGTAGAGGCTGCCGCTTTTGCTTGGTTAGCTTACCAGCGAATCCATAATTTACCCAGTAATATGCCTAGCGTGACAGGAGCAAAAAAAGCCGTGAGTTTGGGCGTGATTTACCCTGCTTAGATTAAGAAAATGTAAGGTAATACATTCATTACTCCGAGAGTGGTAATAGCTAAAATTAATTTAGAGCTTCCAAACATTAAGCCTTGGTTTTTACCATTGTCTAATTTCACTAGCATATTAGATAGTGCCGTATTCGCATACACGGTAATAGTGGCAAAAATCACTAAATAGAGAAATGCAGTGATGGTTGAAAGCCATTGGAGTGCATAAAACCAAGGCATTATTTGAAGTATAATCAGTATTGGTGCAATATAAATAAGTTTATGTACTGTCAGATTTAATTTTCGTGAAAAATCAGATTGCAATAACACTGCAATTAAATTATTCACAAAGAATGAGACAGAGACTAATTCTGGTTTATCCAGAAGATTGGTGAATATATAGGGGAATATAATATAAAATGCACTTCCTAGACCAAGCGGAATAAAAAGTAATAAATTGTAGAAGATCAAACCTAATCTGACAGTCCCCCGTTTTAAATTACCGTGTCTGTCAGATTAATTTGAGCTTAAATTCTTTTCCACCCA
>NZ_SMAC01000019.1 GCF_004342115.1 Mannheimia haemolytica
ATAGCTCGAAATATCTGTTTATAAAATAACCTAATTAATAAGGCACTTTGGATTTTAGTTATATCCTGAAAAATCAAATTATAAAGAAACCTTATCTATCAATACTTGAAGCCATTAAGTTCAAGTCTCGACCAGGCACCATTTGACTAAATTTAGTTCAACAGAGCTAAACGAAAAAACCTTAGAAAGCCTGTAAAATCAACGTTTACAGGCTTTTTTGTTGTTTTAGCTCAATGGCACTAAACATTTCATATCGCAAATTTTAAGTAGCCTAGCAAATTTTCCGCCAAATATGACCGCTTGTAATGCCGTTAGGTTATTGCCTGGCGGCCTTTTTGTTACAGCTCTTATATTTTTTACACCAAAGTTCAGAAAAAGTCACTTTTATCACTAACATTAAGATGAAACCTTGATACAAAGCTTGGGCTTCGGTGATATTTAAAAAATATCACTTTTTTCAATAATTGTGACAAATCTCTCAGATTTTTTTATTTTTTTGTGCTTAAATCTTAATCATAAAATGCCGTTATAATTACTTGCTATCTGGTATTTTATACATAAGATTGAACCATATAATAGCTGTTCAGCTAAAAATTAGTTTTTGCACTTTATCCCCCTAATGGAGAAAATGATGAGAAAAATCAATCAGTTAATCATATCCCCATACTTTTTCCTAAGTATTTTATCTGCTTCCGCTAACTCTGATTTTTGGAAAAGCGACCTTAATTTTAATCTCACAAATATTACCAAGCGTGTCGGAGTCGATAACTTTACCACTCCAGTAGCTGGCGAGCCTTGGGCTGGTATTGGTCCAAATGGTGAAGCTGCAGGTACTGCGCCATTATATTATAGCCGTATTCCAGCTATGCAAGTTACCGAAGATAACAAATTAGTTGTTATGTTTGATTTACGCTGGAATCGTGCGTATGACCAAGATCGTATTGATCCTGGTATTGCGATTTCTTCCGATGGTGGCCATACTTGGACGAAGAAAACCGCTTGGTCTTTTGATAGAACTAATCACCCAGCACGCCGTTCAATGGATCCAACGCTATTACATAATCCTATTGATAATAGTTTATATGTAATGCACGGAACTTGGTCTATGTCGGATCAACAATGGTATGGTGGGCGTGTTCCTCACTTTAATAGTGGCAGCTGGGCAGCTACCATTTATAAATCTACTGATGGTGGTTTAAATTGGGAGAAAAATACTGAGTTTAGTAAATTCAGCAATTTAGACGTATTTTCTAAAGTCACCAAAAATGGAAAACCTACCTTAGGCTTTTTAGGCGGGGTCGGATCTGGAATTGTAATGCAAGATGGTACGTTGGTTTTCCCAATTCAAACCGCACATCAAAATGGTATTGCGACCACTATTATGTATTCTAAGGATAATGGGAAAACTTGGGAAATGCCAGAAATTGACAACCCAGTTGCACCGAACCAAAGTTCTTTAGAAAATATGGTGTTTGAACTCGAACCGGGTAAGCTAGTGATGACTGGACGAGGAAACAGTCGCTGGGCATACTCTTCTACTGATATGGGTAAGACCTGGGAATTATTTACTCCAACTAATGGATTATTACCAACTAGCTCACAACCAACTCAAGGCTCTTCTATCTATGTAACACTACCAAATGGTCGAAAAGTGCTACTAATCTCTAAACCAGATGGAAAGAATGATGGGTGGAAAAGGGGTGATATTACACTTTGGATGCTAGATGCAAAAGATCCATCGCACAAACACAAGGTGCATATTATTCGTCCAGGTTCAGGTAATGCCGCTGGTGCTGGTTATTCCTCTTTAGCCTATAAAGAAGGGAATTTATTTGTTGCTTTTGAAAACGATGGTGATATTTCAGTAAAAAATTTAACTGAACATATTGCTGAAATGGAAGCAAAAGCTATCGAATGGGGATTACCAGATGAACTTACTCCTGCTTTGGATAAAATCAATGCACTGCCTTATCTCAATAAAGCTCAAAAAGAGACGCTAGTCGAAAAAATGCGTCGTGCTAATGATACTGCGATTGCACAATCTTTTGTGATTAACAAAGAAATGTATAATCTGAAAAACAATAGTGATGAGCTGGATAAATTGGCAAAAAATATTACTAAAGCACTGCCGTCTCAACAGAATATTTATCAAAGAGCCTTAGCCTATGTGAATAAAGTCACCAATACAGCGGATACCACTTATTTAAATTATAATGGTATTATGGATACCTATGCTAATTTATATGAAAGCTATTTGGCTTTAAATACTAAATTAGACTTCACTCGCTACATCCAAAAAGCGAGAAAGTTCAATGAATATAACACTGATATTTTATATCGTAGCTTTGATAATTTCTTTGCCCATTACGACACAGGTGTAAAACACAATAATCTATCCTTAGGCTTGAATACAAAATTAAGTGAGAATTTACGTGGTGGCTTATTCTTTGAATACAGTAATAAAAATCGTAATAGCGTACAAATTGGTGCAAGAGCTAAATATGAAATGGATAATCACCAACTTTCTGGCTTCTTACGCTATCGTGGCGTAAAACATAAAGATATGCTAGCACGTAATAACAGTGTTGATGGCTACCTAAATTATGCTTATCGTATTCAATTAGATGATAAATTAAGCATTAGCCCATCAGTTGGTGCTTACGTTTCACGTTCTTCTCGCTCATTAATAGATGAAGATCTTGCGATTAATAGCCGCACGGTCTATGCAAGTGATGTAGGATTGAATATCCATTATAAGCTAAATGATATTGATGCTTATATTCGTCCAAGTATAGGCTTTGTCAATGGTGATATAACTTTATCTCAATCTAATGATATGACAAACACATACAAAATAAAGGATAAAAGTAACGTGTATTCTGTCACGACAGGGTTGAAAAAACGCTTTGCAAATGGTGTGGCATTAGGGGCTGATTTCAAATTACATCGTTATGGTTCTCAAACTACTGAAAGTAATTTCGGTCTAAATGTAAGTTATAACTGGTAATACCGTAAACTGATTACGATTTAAAAGTTAGACTAGCCCAAGACTGAGTTCTATATTCCATAGAGCTCAGTCTTTTAATTTTTCTTTCTCGATAAGAATATTTTATATTTCAACCTTAATCGAGAATGTAATTAGTCGTGAAAATCTAAGTAGTGATTGAGTTTTTTTATTCAATCACTACTTTAGCAATATAATCTAAATGACGATATTTTTGGGCATAATCAATCCCATAACCCACCACAAATTCATCGGGGATCTCAAATCCCACCCATTTTACGGGCACATCAACTTCGCGGCGGCAAGGTTTATCTAATAAAGTACAAATAGCAAGTGAATTTGGCTCACGTAACTTGAGAATCTCCCCTACCTTGCTTAAGGTGAAGCCAGTATCAATAATATCTTCTACAATCAATACATCTTTACCTTGAATTTCGCCATCTAAATCTTTTAGAATTTTGACATCACGGCTGGATTCCGTGCTGCTGCCATAGCTTGATGCGGTTAGAAAATCCACTTCTACAGGTAACTCTAGCTTTCTTACTAAATCTGCCATAAACATAAACGAGCCTCGCAATAAACCAACCACTACAAGGTTTTGGCACTGTTTTTGGTGATAGTGTTGATTGATTTCTTTTGCTAATTCATTGATTCGGTTTAATACTTCTTCTTTTGAATGTAGCGTTTCGATATGATGTTTTTCCATTGATTTCTCCAAATAAAATTGATTACAAGCGGCCGTTTTTACTCGCCTGAAACCATCATTTTTTCTAATAAGATTGAACCTGTTTGGATATTTGAGCGGTGTTCAATATCATCGCCTACCGCCACTAAATTTTTATACATATCTTGCAGTTGTCCTGCAATGGTAATTTCTGCAACCGGGTATTGAATTTCGCCATTTTCAACCCAGAAACCTGCCGCTCCACGAGAATATTCGCCAGTCACGCTATTAATTGTCGAACCTAACATTTCGGTCACTAACAAGCCCGTTCCCATTTCCTTGAGTAAGCTGTTTAACCCACCGGTGCGGTTTGGCTTTACCAGCCAGTTATGGATACCGCCGGCGTGTCCTGTGCTTTTCAGTCCCATTTTTCTACCTGAATAGCTGGTCATTAGGTAAGTTTGTAAGATGCCATCGGTAATAATTTCTCGGTCTTGGGTAATTACCCCCTCGCTATCAAAGGCTGATGAAGCAAGTTGGCGTAATAAATGTGGGCGTTCTGAAATCGCAAACCAGCTTGGCAAAATTTGCTCGCCAAGTTTATCTAACAAAAAGCTGGATTTACGGTATAACGCTCCACCACTAATAGCTCCGGCCAAATGCCCCACTAAACCGGTTGCCACATCGTTATAGAAAATCACAGGCATTTCGCCGGTCTTAATTCGTTGCGGATTCAATCTATCTACCGCTTTAATTGCAGCTTGCTCCCCTACCCATTTCGGTGCTTGTAATTTATCAAACTCACGGGAAATGGTGTATTCATAATCACGCTCAAGCTGATCTTCATAAGCTGAAATCACGCTACAAGAGAGTGAATATCGGCTCGACAGGTAACTCTGCAACATTCCGTGCGTATTGCCATAAACACGCACGCCACTGTGAGAATTGAAAGTTGCCCCGTCACTATTCACAATTTTTTCGTCTGCATTTAAGGCATAATGCTCCGCTTCAATCGCCAATTCGACTGCTTGATCAACTGAAATATCCGCTTGGTGGTACAGTTCCAAATCTTCTGCCTCAAAGGCAAGCAATTCTTTATCAGCAAGCCCGGTACAAGCATCTTCTGAGGTATATTTTGCAATCGCAAGGGCTGCTTCAACCGTTTTTTGAATCGACTCTGGCTGAAGATCGGAGGTGGAAGCATTACCTTTGCGTTTGACTAAATAAACCGAAATACCGAGAGAACCATCGTTATTGAACTCGATGTTTTCAACTTGCTCTAAACGGCTTGAAACCGAAAGCCCGGCAACTTTAGTCACGCCTACTTCCGCCTCTGCCCCAGCCTGTTTTGCAAAATTTAAGGCAAATTCGACCGCTTGTCGTAGCTCCTGTTCTTGTTGTAACAAGGTTTGTTTATCTGTAATTGACATTTTGTTCCATTGATTGATTGCATTGATGAATATATTCTAACTCAAATTTCTGTTAGAATACGGCATTTTTTAGAGTTTATGTAATGAAAGGATAAAGAATGGCTAAAAAACGGAGCAAAAACGAAATTGACTGGACAGATGAGGAAGAAGAAATCATCTGGGTCAGCAAAAATGAGATAAAACGAGATTCTGAACACTTAAAAAAAATTGGGGCTGAATTGATCGAATTGACCCCACAAAATTTGGAAAAAATTCCACTAGACGATGATTTAAAAGAGGCAATTCGCCAAGCTCAAGGCTTTAAAATGGAGGCTCGCCGCCGTCAAATTCAATTTATCGGCAAATTATTACGCAACCGTGACCAGGAGCCGATCCAAGAAGCCTTAGATAAAGTGAAAAATCGCCATAATCAGCAACAAGCCCTATTACATAAATTGGAATTAGTGCGTAATCAACTGATTGCAATGGGCGATGCATCATTAGATAATTTATTGACGGAATATCCTCAATTAGACCGCCAACATTTGCGTAATTTAATTCGTGGGGCAATTAAAGAGCGTGAAGCCAATAAACCGGCAAAAAATTACCGTGAAATTTATCAATATTTAAAAACTGAAATCGTGGAGTGATTATTATGGAGTACCTATCAACCATTCTTAAAGCTCATATCGGCTTAGCTTATATTAGTTTAATTTTATTATTAACCCGTGGATTTTTATCGTCAAAGATGGTGGATTGGCGACAATATAAAATTTTGCGCATTGCCCCACACGCAGTTGATACCTTCTTACTTATCACCGGTATTGCTGCTGTCGCTATTTTCTTAGCTTATGATTTTTTCACCTTAGCACAATTCAGTTGGTTGCTACCAAAGTTACTCTTCTTAGTACTTTATATTGTATTTGCGACAAAAGCGTTCAAAAAAGGACAACCGTTTTCGCTCAAATTTTATCTGTTAGCCGTAGTCTCATTCTTATTAATGATGCTAACTGCCACTTTTCACTAAATAAGGGAAACTATGATCGGGCCTTTTGTGAATGCCGGTGCAATTATTTTAGGGGGCGTGCTGGGTGCTTGTTTAGGGAGTCACCTGCCTGAACGTATTCGCACTACGTTGTCGCTGGTATTCGGCTTATGCTGTTTCTGCTTAGGTATGATGCTGACTGCCTCAGTAAAATATATGTCTGCGGTTGCCTTAGCATTGATTTTAGGCACGATCATCGGTGAACTGATTTATTTAGAAAACAGAATCGGTAAAGTTGCCGATTTAGCTCGTGGCTTAATTGACCGCCTATTCCCACCGGTGCATAGTCTTTCCCAAGAAGAGTTTTTAGAGAAATTTATTGCTCTGCTTGTGCTGTTTTGTGTGAGCGGTACCGGCATTTTTGGTGCAATAAAAGAGGGAATGACGGGTGATCCGAGCATTCTTTACATTAAATCGATTTTAGACTTCTTCACTGCAATGATTTTCGCCGCTTCATTAGGTTATGCCATTGCAGCGATCGCAGTGCCGTTAATTCTTGTGCAAGGTATCTTAATTCTACTAGCAACGGAAATAATGCCTTTAACCACTGCCAATATGATGGCAGATTTCTCTGCAACGGGCGGCTTATTGTTATTTGCAACCGGTTTTCGCATTTGTGGGATTAAAAACTTCCCAGTGGCGAATATGCTACCGGCACTGCTCCTTGCGATGCCAATGTCTTATTTCTGGGAATGGTTGGTACATTAATGATGAAAAAACGGATTATTGTCGGCATTAGTGGGGCAAGCGGTTTTCAATATGGCTATAAAGTGTTGGAACTGCTGAAACCGTTTTCAGAAATTGAAACCCACCTTGTAATGACCAAAGGGGCGGAACTGACTCGCACGCTTGAAACAGATTATACCCGAGAAGCTCTACACGAGTTAGCTGATGAAATACATTCGCTGAACAATGTTGGTGCAAGCATTGCCAGCGGTTCATTTAAAACCGCAGGAATGATTGTTGCCCCTTGCTCTATGCGAACGCTTGCCGCTATTGCTAATGGATTTAGCGACAATTTACTAACCCGTGCGGCAGACGTGGTGTTGAAAGAACGGCGTAAACTGGTATTAATGGTGAGAGAAGCTCCGCTCAACCTTGCTCACATTGACAATATGCGAAAAGTGACCGAAATGGGCGGAATTATTTTTCCACCGATTCCGGCATTTTATCAACAACCTAAGAACCTTGATGAAATGGTCACCCACAGCGTGAGCCACGCCCTTTCCCTGTTGGATATTGACATTCCAAATACCCCACATTGGGGAGAATAATTCGGCTTATCTTTTGCTTTTTGAAATGCTAGAATACCTGATAAAAACTATCAGGTATTTTTATGCACAATCCAATCCCGACCCATATTTTAGATTTCATTCAAACTAACCACGTTGTCAATATTGCAGCTCATACCGAACAGGATTTTTGGGCAGCAAATTGCTTTTATGCCTTTGACCAAGAAAATGCTCGCTTGATTATCTTAACCGCCAAGAAAACCAGACACGCTGGCTTGATGCTTGAAAACCCACATATTGTCGGCACAATTTGTGGGCAAATTGAGAAGATCAACGAAATTGAAGGTGTCCAATTCTCCGCTACCGCCGAATGTTTAGAAGATAAACAAGCCGAAAAAGCCGCTTTGCAAATTTATTACCAAAAACACCCGCTTGCACGGCTTAAGCCTAGCGATGTTTGGGTATTATCATTCAATACCATCAAGCACACCGGTAATAAACTTATGTTTGCGAAAAAGACGATTTGGGAGAGAAATATAATTTGAAGCTCAAATAATGCCTTTAGCCTTATCCCGTTTGATTTGGCTTGGTGTTATCCCAAAAGTTCGCTTAAATGCCGTTGAAAAATTCTCCGAATTGGCATATCCGGCAAATTCAGCTGCTTGTGTAATACTCTGCCCTTGTAATAGTAATTTATAGGCTTGTTCTAATTTAGAACGCCTTAAATACGCAAAAATAGAGGTTTTGTGGTAATGCTGAAATTCATTTTGTAATGTGGTCACATTGGTATGGAAATATATTGCAATCTGCTTCAAACTCCAGCCGTCAAATTTACCGCTCTCAAGCAATTCTGTTAACTGTTGCACCCGATCTTTTTTTAACCGGGGAGCCTGTGTCAGCTGAGAAAAAGCACTTGCTAATAAAGCTAATAGATTACCTTCTTTCTCAAGTAACCCAAATGGTTGCATTTCCTGCTCTGACACAATATCGTGAATAAGTTTTAACATACTCTGAGTCAAAATAATTTGGTGGGCTTTTAAATGCTGTTTAAAGTGATGATAGCTTGCCAAATTCAACTGGCTTTCTATTAGCCATTTAGGGTAGAGAAAGATAACAAGCTCTTTTTGAAGTTGCCCTTTCCTAAAAATTTTACGCCCCATTTCAGCTCTATTTAGCGGTAAAAATGCGGCTTGAGGTTTTAAACTTGCATCTAATTCAAATACTTCCGAATTAAAATCAATTTCCGATCGACCACTCAACAATATAACCAATCTTAGTCCGGCTTCAAATTCCGCAGGTTCTTGCTCTACGGTTTCAGTAACTGAAATCTCTGTATATTTCAGCATAAGATCTGAACGTAGTCGGTATAAATGTGAAAAACCTTTCATTTGGTTAGCTTCATCAATCAAGATTGTTTTCATCATTAAAAACTTTTTTTCGCATAGTAAAAATTTTATTTTACAAAGGTTTTTTGCATAAAAACAAGATATTATTATATTCAATAATCATTCTTATTTAAGGATAAACTAATGAAAATAAAAAAATATTCACTTTCTCTAATCACTTTAGCGATTGTAGCTCCTCAAGTATTAGCAGAAACAACCTCTCAAGCAGAACTAAATGCTATTGAGGTCAAAGAGAAATTGGCAGCTACCACCGGCTATATTCCTGTTTATACGACTGTAGGAACGAAAACATTAACCTCTTTGGCTCGTACACCTTTTAGTATCAATGTTGTCTCTGATGATTTAATGCATGACCAAGCTGTTCGTTCTGTTACCGATTCAGTGGCTTATACCTCCGGTATGATGGGTGGCTATCGTGGTAACAATTCGCTTATCGAAATCTCCATTCGAGGCATTGGCAATAAAAGTGATGGCAGTACAATTCCGACCTATTTAAACGGTTCTCGCTACCAAACTGCATTTGAAATCGATCCGTTCTTCTTAGAAAGTATCAATGTGATTAAAGGTCCAAACTCCATTTTATACGGGCAAGCTAATCCCGGTGGCGTAATGGATATTATCACCAAAAAAGCCGGCAGTAACCCACATCGCCATTTGCAATTTGTGGTGGGAAACCATCAACGATACCAAATCGGGCTGGATATTGAAGAAAATCTCTCCAATACCTTATCCGCTCGTTTAATCGGTCAATTAGAACGAACAAACTGGAATACCCAATTTGTAAAAGAAAAAGGCGGTGCTTTTGCTCCAAGCATTTTATGGAAACCGACTACAAACACAGAACTTAATGTTTACGCTTACTATGCAAAAAAACCGAAAGCCGGTGATCGTAACTTTTTACCGAAAGAAGGAACGATTAATAGCGTAAACGGGAAGAAACTACCCTATGATATGTTCCTCAGCGATCTGAACTATCACGGTTTAAAAGCCGAACAAATGCAAGTAGGTTACAATTTCTCACATAAATTTACGCCAAACCTAACGTTCCGCCAAAATGCAAGTTACCATAATGGCGAAGAGAATTTCAAAAATCTAGTTTATTGGGGCGATGTCGGTTCGGTTTTAGAACGTAGAGCTCGCCGTTGGGATGTCAAAACCCAAGAAATCAACTTAGATAACCAATTAGAATGGGTATTTAGCACAGCAAATATAAATCATACCTTGTTAGCCGGTATTGATTATAAACGAGTGCGTGAAGATCTTGATAACTATATGGGGATTGCCCCTGATTTTGATTGGCAGAACCCTGTTTATGGCGTGACCGTTACTGAGCCTAGCTTATTTTCAAGTGAAGTGAAGCATTTAAAACAACTTGGGGTTTATCTACAAGATCAAATAGAAATCGGTAATTTTGACTTCCTGTTAGGCGGTCGTTACGATCGAGCAAAAAACAGCAACCAAGATCGTTTGAACAGTAAAACAGAGAATAACCAAGAAGGAAAATTTACTTGGCGTACAGGCGTAGTTTACAACTTTGAAAACGGTATCGCTCCGTATATCAGCTACAGCACTTCTTTTGTGCCATCGGCTGAAAAAGATGCTCAAGGAAATTTCTTAAAACCAACAACTGCTGGGCAATGGGAAGTGGGAATGAAATACCAACCTACCCAAGACACCTTACTGACCTTAGCAGGATTTAAAATTACACAAAAAGATTTAGCCAATTATCAATGGCAAACCCGCTCTTATGAGCAAATTGGTGAAGTGCAAACCAAAGGAATTGAAGTGAGTTTAAATCAGCAATTATCCGATAAATTTTCAATAGCGCCTTCTTATGCTTACTTAAAAAAAGAGATTACTGCAGATAAAGATGGCACGACGATTGGAAAAACGCAGTGGGGAGTGCCTCGCCATCAAGCATCTCTTTGGGCAAAATATAAATTCTTTGATAAGCTGACCGCCGGTGTAGGTGTACGCTATATGGGAACGACTTTTGGCGATAACCAAAATACTTTTACCGTACCGGCATACACACTTTACGATATGATGCTAGCTTATGATTTTATGCCTAACTTAAACTTACAGCTCAACGCACAAAACCTGACGAATAAAAAATATGTCGCAAGCTGTGCCAATAATTTTTCCTGTTTCTATGGAAAAGATCGCAATTTAAGTGCAACGTTAAACTATCATTTTTAATCTCAACAGCCCTCAAATGAGGGCTTAAACTTTTGCAAAAAATATGAAAAAAACGACCGCTTGTATTCTTACTTTTTTGGTTTCATCTGTGCTTTATGCTAACAATATAACCATTGAGCTTAAACAGAATGATTTTGTGCAAAGCAAATTGATTCAGAAGGCTCAACAGCCACTCTCCTTGTCGATTATTTTTCCTGCCAAAGCTCTCGCCTGCTGGCTCAAAATGTCTTTGGTGAACAAGATTTTATGTTTAAATCAGAACTAAGCGGCACAGCTACTTTTTCTATTCTAGCGAATGGTGCAACCGTTTCAGACCAAGATTTTACCTTAACGATTGAGCGGCATATTCCAATCTCGGCACAAATTGCTCCACCTAAAGTAATTGAAAATACACAGCTTGAAGAACTCAGCCAAAAAATTGCAAAAAATCCAGAAAAACAGACCGCTTTAATTAACGATTTTTGGGATAAAGCAAAACAAGCCGGCACACCATTGATTGAACCATTGGACGAACAGCAAAGCCGTGTAACTTTTTTATGGCGTGGAGCAACGAAAAATGTCCGTATTTGGGGCGGTGTGAGTACTGAACACGATTTTATGCAACGCTTTGGTGAAACGGATATATGGTATAAAAGTTATATAGTGCCCAATGACACTTTAGTGGAATACAAATTAGCTCCAGATGTGCCGACATTGCCCGTTGATGAGAATACCCAACGCAGAGCGTTACTGGCTACGGCTCAAGCCGATCCACTCAATAAAACAGCATACTTCGAGAAAATCGGACAAAATATTCATAATACCGATAAATTCAACTACGCTTCGCTACTTAAATTGCCAAACGCACCTACTCAATCTTTTTTGACTGAAGCTCCAAATATTGCAAAAGGTAAACTGCAGCAGTTGATTTTTGAGAGTGCAACACTCGGCAATAAACGCAGATTATTCGTCTATCTGCCTGACGGTTTTAGTGCAGAAAAAAACTATGCGGTTCTCTATTTATTTGACGGTGTTGAATATACCGAACGAGTGCCAACTAAAACCATTTTAGATAATATGATCGCTCAGAAAGTGATTCTGCCTACTGTAGCGGTGTTTATCGAAAATCCATCGAGTGAATCAAGACGTGTCGAGCTACCTGCCAATCCCATATTTACGCAAGTATTGGCAAAAGAACTTGTACCTTTTGTTGAAAAACAGCTCAATATAAAAACAAAGGAGCGAATTATTGGCGGCTCTAGCTATGGCGGGCTATCCTCTGCTTACACCGTACTCAACTATCCTAATGTATTTAGTAAAGCATTGATTCTATCCGGTTCATTTTGGTGGCAACCCAAAGGCACACCTAGTGAACAAAGCCACTATATTGCTCAACAATTTATCCAAAAAGAAAAATTACCACTCTGTTTTTTCATCAGTGCAGGTTTTTATGAAAGCGGGAAATCGGCTATTTTAGAAACTTCTCGCCATTTAAAAGATGTTTTACTCGCTAAAGGTTATCCGGTTACTTATGTCGAACAATCAACCTCTCACGGTTATTTAGCTTGGCAAGGGCTTATTAGTGAAGGGTTAAAAACATTACTGGGTAGCAATAAATGCACCTCAAATTAAGCAATGGTAAAAATCACCCGATTTTCAACCGCTTGTAGCTCACAAAGCCAACCTTGCTCTTTGGCAAGCAGTTCAAAATCGGTAAGGCTACTCTGCTGATTGAGTAAAATTTCCAAGCTATCGCCCTTTTTAAGATCGTTCATCGCTTTTTTTGCCATAAGCAAAGGTAACGGGCAGGCATAGTCGGTTAAATCTAAAGAATAATTCATCTTCAATACACAAAAGGCGAACTCAAGGTTCGTCTTATTCATCGCAATTATAATTTACGGCGATCCGCCATAATTTTACCCATTGCTGAGAGCTTTTCTTCTGCTAAATGCTCTCGTCCTAGCTCAAAAAGCGGTTCTTCAATGGCAATTGCACATCATAACCTGCCACAAAACGCTCAATTAAGTCTCTATCCACATTTTCACGTTTACCTGCGAGCAGATCTTCAAGCTGTGCCGACAAATCGTCCCAATTTTTATGTAAATGAACGTGCTGGCGTTCCAGTTCGTCTACCTCTGCTTGAGCTTGTGGTTGCACCTTAATAAGCTCAGGGAAGAAATCATCTTCTTCATCTTCGTGATGTAAAGGGGCAGAAATGTTGAAGTAATTCAAAATCTGCTGCACATCATTCTTGACCGCTTGGTTTACCCCGTTTTTCTCAAGGTAATCCGGCAAAATTTGTAGCTGTTTGCAGAAACTTTTTACTTTGCTGTGGCAAGCATAAAGCATATCGATCGGCTCTGCCCAGCTTGCAAAGGTTTGTGGTTCAAGTTGTTGCATATATACTCCTTGTTATTTCTGACCGTTTACTTCAGATTGTAAAGGTGGCACTTCTTTGCCAATTCGAGCATAAAATTCCACGACAAAATCATCAAAACGATCTTCTTCGATGGCTTGACGAATTTCTGCCATTAAGCGTTGATAGTAACGTAAATTATGAATGGTGTTTAGTCTTGCCCCTAGAATTTCGCCACATTTGTCTAAGTGATATAAATAGGCCTTAGTATAGTTTTTGCAAGTGTAGCAATCACATTCAGGATCTAAAGGTGTAATATCGTTACGGTATTTCGCATTACGAATTTTCACAATGCCGTTGGTCACAAATAAATGTCCGTTACGGGCATTGCGGGTTGGCATTACGCAGTCAAACATATCAATACCACGGCGAACCCCTTCGACTAAATCTTCCGGCTTGCCCACTCCCATTAAATAGCGTGGTTTATCTGCCGGAATTTGCGGGCAAACATATTCTAAAATGCGGTGCATATCTTCTTTCGGCTCACCTACCGCCAAACCACCGACTGCATAGCCGTCAAAGCCGATTTCAACTAATTTTTCCACCGAGACTTTGCGAAGTTCTTCATAAATACCACCTTGAATAATGCCAAATAACGCATTCGGGTTTTCAAGCTCATCAAAGCGATCACGAGAACGTTTCGCCCAACGAAGCGACATTTCCATTGATTTTTTTGCATAATCAAAGGTTGCCGGATAAGGGGTACATTCATCAAAAATCATGACAATGTCTGAACCAAGATCGTATTGGATCTCCATTGATTTTTCCGGCGAAAGGAAAATTTTCTCACCGCTAATCGGGTTTTGGAAAGTTACACCTTCTTCTTTAATTTTACGCAGTTTGCCTAAGCTAAAAACCTGGAAACCGCCGGAATCGGTTAAAATCGGACCGTGCCATTGCATAAAATCGTGCAAATCACCGTGCATTTTCATCACTTCTTGCCCCGGTCTTAACCATAAATGGAAGGTGTTACCTAATAAAATTTGTGCCCCTGTCGCTTTCACTTCTTCAGGAGTCATACCTTTTACCGTGCCATAAGTGCCAACAGGCATAAATGCCGGTGTTTCAACGTGAAATTCGCCTTTCGGGCGGTTAAAAGTTAAACGCCCACGACGAGCGTTACCACTTGTTGTTTTTAATTCGTACTTCATTTTAATCCACAAATAAACAGTTCGTGAAAGCGGTCAAAAACCGCCAAAAATTTACCAATTAGAATCGAAAGTCGGTGCCGACACCTAAGCCGATTCCAACGCCGTTAGAGCCACCACCGGCTCCAATACTGCCACCCACACCGGTTGATGAGCAAGCAGCTAACACTAAA
The DNA here is from genome assembly GCF_004342115.1 of Mannheimia haemolytica. Classification (GTDB taxonomy): domain Bacteria; phylum Pseudomonadota; class Gammaproteobacteria; order Enterobacterales; family Pasteurellaceae; genus Mannheimia; species Mannheimia haemolytica. Next base: position 14,676 of record NZ_SMAC01000019.1, read on the forward strand.
ATGCCAACGCATAATAAGAGTTTTTTCATTTTTTGCTGTCCTAAACGAAAAAGAGAGTCTATGATAGACCCAATGTATTCTAACCTGTTTAATGGATTAAACCTAATTTTAAAGGGTAAATTATGAAAATTTTACGTAAATTCGCTGCTGTATGCGTTGTCTCAATGGCTATGCTCTCTGCTAACGGTAATTTACTCAGCATTAGCGAGCAAGAAATCAACGACTATTTAGCCACCAAATTAGCTGAAAAAATCCCTTTACAGGATAAAGTGGGCGTTCCGCATTTATTTGAATTGGATTACCATCTGCATTCGCTGACAAGCCAAATTGGTAGAACCGAAGAGAAAAAAGTGGCTATTTCCGGTGTTGTTGATGGGCTTTTAAAAGCGAAAGGCAAGAAATATGATGCGTCTATCCAGTTAAATATGGATACCACGCCTTATTACGATCCCCAAAAAGGGGCATTATTTCTTAAAGATGTCAGATTGTTAAGCTGGTCTGCTACACCGGCTAAATATCAAGCAGAACTGCAAATGTTTTTGCCGGTATTGGCTGATGGATTAAATAGTTTTTTAAACAGCACGCCTGTTTATACTTTAGATGAGAATAAAGCAAAAGAAGCAATGGTGAAAAAGTTCGGCAAAGCCATTGTGATAGAAAATGGTAATATCAAGCTAGAAACTACTATTTTTTAAATAATTTTGTGATCTTCGTCTAATTTTTACACTTTGATAGTTGAGCTTTTACGCGTTTTATTTACAATCCAAATATCGTCATTCATTATTTGGAGAGTTCTATGGATATCGGTATTGTTAAATGGTTTAACAATGTAAAAGGATTTGGTTTTATTACATCGGATGTATGTGAAGGAGATATTTTTGCTCATTTTTCTGAAATTCAAGCAGAAGGTTATCGCTCTTTAAAAGTCGGCCAAAAAGTACAGTTTGAATTAGTTCAAGGAGAGCGAGGTGCCTCAGCCTCAAATATCACGCCTATAAGCGAAAAAACGTTATAACCCATCGTTAATAAAATTATTGTTATAACCATACTTTATTAGATTTTAAAGCTCAGCTTTTACAGCTGAGCCATTTTTGTTTTTTTGAATATGCTTTCCCCTTATCAATTAGTCTTAATTAACCTACTTTATATCTTCGGTATTGGTCTAAATATTGTACTGCTTAGGTTTCTCAGTTTGCATTTTGATCCATTAAATAATAACGGTGTACGCTTCCTAATTGGTGGACTCACTTTATTGGTTTTTATTTTCTGGAGATTCCGCACATCGCTGTCTCAGCTGATTAAAACTCCAAAATTGATTGCGATTTCTCTATTTGTCGGGTTAATGATGTCCGCAAATATGTATTTTTGGCTAAAAGGGGTCAAAATTACAAATGCTGTTACCGCCTCTATTTTTGGGGTATTGGCAATGCCATTTGGCGTGATTATTGCCGCCATATTCTTTCAAGATGAAAGAGAACGCATTAAAAGCAAAGCTTTCTGGTTCGGCTCAATTTTAACGATCATCGGTTCACTTGGATTTATTTGGCACGGGAAAACACTCTCGATTGGCGAAGGATTTATTCTTGGTTCTATGTTCTTATTTCTGTCAATTATTATCCGTAACATACAAAACCTAGTTGTAAAATTCGCTCGAGAGCTGAACGTATTTACACTAAGTTGTGTAACATCTTTGACTACTTCACTCTCAAGTCTATTACTTAGCCAACAAGCAGGTAAATTTAATGAGCTTTTTACTGCACCAAACTGGCTACTATTCTCTCTGATGGCTGCTGGTATTTATGCGATTATGATCGGAATGGTATTAACCTTTCACATTATCCAAACCCAAGGACTGATAACCTACCAAGTATTGGAACTATTAATGCCGGTTTCAACAGCCATCATTGCTTATATTTTACTGGACGAACGTATTTCCATTGTTCAAATGGGCTTTGCTTGTATTGTGATTTTAGGCTCAAGTATCGCCTTAAAGTTAGTAAAATATCCTAAGCACTATTAGGATCTTTGCTAATTAATATTGGTAAAATTACATTTGGTTTACTAATCTGGGCGTTCATTAGTAATGATAAACAAGCGGTTATTTTTTATTATTTTTTGGTAAATACTGATAGTCATGTATAAAAACCTTTCTTTGCTTTCACCGACTTATCCATTTGACCTTGAATTCATCGCCGGTCTTACTCAATGTGAGAAAGGCAACTATCTTGATTCTATTGTCGATAGGCAACAAGGGATGCAAGGTTATATGTTGCAATTAACTACTTTTGGGCATGGCTCTGTTTCTGATGGTAAACACGTCTTTTCAGCCCATCGAGGTCAATTACTCCTATTTACACCCAATGCAGTTCAGCACTACCATCGTCACCCAGAAAGCCAATATTGGCACTATAAATGGGTCTATTTTCTGCCTAATCCAAAGTGGAATAAATGGCTGAATTGGTCAAATATGGAAGAAAAAATAGGGCGGATCACCATTAGCGATGACCGTTACTTTCAGGAAATCAGCCAACTTTTCAGTAAAATTGAATTAGAACTTAAATCCAGTAAATTTTTTAAAGAAGATATTGCAACAAGTTTGTTGGAATACTTACTTATGAAATGTATTTCCGCCGAGAAAATTGAGGTTATTCCTGTCATTGATCAACGCATTTTGACAGTTTGTGATTTAATCTTAACGAATTTGGCTAAAAATGAGAGCTTAGAAGCAATGGCAGAAAAAGTATTTTTATCGCCATCTCGCCTCTCACATCTTTTCAAGCAATCGCTGGGGATCAGCTTAGTGCAATGGCGGGAATTACAACGCATTTCCGAATCCAAAAAATTGCTTTATTTCTCTAACATCTCTATCTCTAATATTGCGAAATCCTTAGGCTATGAGGATTCTCTCTACTTTTCCAAAATTTTCAAAAAGCATACCGGGCTGTCACCCTCTGAATTTAGAACCTTAGAACGGCGTAAAGACAGTGAAATGTGATCTTGATCTCACTTTACTTTGCATAGCAGAATTTTCCATATCGATAACAAAAAGTTACCTGTTTTTCTCTCACTCAAAAGCATAAGATACAAACAGCTTTAATAGTGCTGTTTCTATTAGAGAAGGGATATCAAGCTCTGTGAGTGATATTCAGTGAAATAACTTCTTATGTATGAGGGAAGAACAATGAAAAAACCAACGTTCAAGCACGCATTATTTTCAAGTATTTTAGCTTTAGCCTGTTACGGTTCGGCATTTGCCAATGATGTTGTTAATATCTCCAAAATTGACGGTATGCCGTGGTTTAATCGTATGGCAGAGGGTGTTGTGCAAGCAGGTAAAGATAACAACATCAATGCTTATCAAGTTGGTCCATCAAATACCGATGCTCCACAACAAGTAAAGTTAATTGAAGATTTAATTGCGAAAAAAGTTAGTGCTATTTCCATCGTCCCTAACGATGCAAATGCCTTAGAACCGGTACTGAAAAAAGCGAAACAGAACGGCATTGTGGTATTGACCAATGAGTCAGTAGGACAACCTAGTGCCGATTGGGATATTGAAATTATCGATAATGCACAATTTGCGGCAGACTATGTAGAAGAAGTAGCAAAAGCTATGGGCGGAAAAGGCGGCTATGTGATTTATGTTGGTGGTTTAACCGTGCCTCAACATAATCTGTGGGCTGATTTATTCGTGAAATACCAGAAAGAGCATTATCCAGATATGTTTGAAGTGACCAGCAGAATGCCTGTTGCCGAAAATATTAATGATGCACGCCGTACCACCATTGATTTAGTGAAAGCCCATTCCGATCTTAAAGCGGTCGTTTCTTTTGGCTCACAAGGTCCTATTGGTGCAGGGTTGGCAGTGAAAGAAAAACGCTTAAAAAATAAATTAAGTGTCTTCGGAATGATGATTCCTTCCCAAGCAGCCAATTTAATTAAGAGTGGTGATATTACGATGGGCATTACCTACGACCCGGCAAATGCAGGTTATGCTTTAGCTGCTGTCGCTGCCAAAGTATTAAAAGGCGAAAAAATTGAGGACGGATTAGAGATCCCAACGGTTGGTAAAGCCAAAGTAGATAGTGAGAAAAAACTACTTCAATTCCACAATGTACTGAAAGTCACCAAGGAAAATATCGATAAATTATATTAATTTGCGCTGACATATGGGCTGATAACCAGCCCATATTTTCCCCTCAGGAGGCACTTATGGCATTTATTTCGATGCGGCATATCAGTAAAACATTCCACGGCATAAAAGCATTAAATCAAGTCAATCTCTCATTAGATTATGGTGAAGCACTTTGCCTTGCCGGTCAAAATGGTTGTGGAAAATCAACCTTGATCAAAATTCTTTCCGGCGTTTATCAACCGGATAAAGGGGCTGAAATTCAAATTGGTGCAACCCAATATACCAAGCTGACACCACAGGAATCGATTGATAAAGGCATTCAAGTGATTTATCAAGATTTAGCCCTCTTCCCCAATTTAACCGTGGCAGAAAATATTGCCATTAACCTGCACCGAAAATTTGGCTGGGTGAGTCAAGATCACATTCATCAGGTTGCCCTCACTGCTATTCAAAGCATTAATGCAAATCTAGATCTGAATGCAATATTAGAAGATTTACCGATCGCTCAACAACAGTTAGTCGCTATTTGTCGAGCGTTAGCACAAAATGCCAGATTATTGATTATGGACGAGCCGACCGCCTCACTTACTGCAAAAGAGGTCAAAGATCTGTTAGATGTCGTCATCAAACTTAAAAGCAAAGGCATTAGCATCATCTTTGTCAGTCATAAATTGCAAGAAGTAATGAGTGTTTCCGATAGCGTATTAGTGCTGAAAGATGGCAATATGGTTGGGCAATATCCTATCCATGAAATGAATGAAAAACGCCTTGGTTTCCTAATGACTGGGCTGGAAATCGATTACAAGCGGTTAGATTTGCCGGATTTTTTGCAAAGAAAAACCGTATTGGAAGTCCGCAATTTAACGCTGCCTCATCAGTATCAAGAGATTAACTTTTCGCTACGAGAAGGGGAAATTGTTGCCCTTACAGGATTGCTCGGTTCAGGGCGTACTGAGCTTTGCCTAAGTTTATTCGGCATTACTCAACCACAATCCGGCGATATTTTATTAAACGGTGAAAAAGTGATATTTAACACTAACCGTGATGCCATTGCCAAAGGGATTGCTTATGTATCGGAAGATAGAATGCACACCGGGCTGATTATGGCAGAGTCGATTCATCACAATATTATTTCGACTATTTTTCACAAAATCACCGATAAATTACAGATTATTCAATCCTCGAAGGCTTATGCAAGTAGCCAAGCCTTGATTGATTCATTAAAGATTAAAGTATCCGATTCAGATTTGCCTGTTAATACCCTTTCCGGAGGGAACGCACAGCGAGTTTCGATTGCAAAATGGCTGGCAATCGACCCCAAAATTATTATTTTAGATGCCCCGACTATTGGGGTCGATATCGCCAATAAAGAAGGGATCTTCCAAATTATTAAATCATTGGCTCAGCAAGGCATTGCAGTTATTTTTGTGACTGATGAAGTGGAAGAGACCTACTACAACAGCCATCGGGTAATTGTAATGAAAAAAGGTCGCATTGTTGATGAAATCTTGCCGGCATATTCCAGTGAAAAATCGATTGCGGAGGTTATTTATGAAAATCAGCAATAATCATATTCTTTCCAGTACGTTACTGATTTTAATCCTATTATTAACCCTATTTACCCGTGATTTTGCAACTATTGAGAACCTTTATGATGTTGTAAATAATTACGCAATGTTAATGATTTTAGCTTGTGGTTTATTTGTGGTATTGCTGTCTGGCGGCATTGATATTTCTTTCCCTGCTATCACTATTATTTCCCAATATGTTATGGTCACTCTGATCGGTAAATATGATGTAGGATTTGCCGGCGTTTTTGTTATTTCTTCCACCATCGGCATATTATTAGGTTTTATTAATGCTCTATTTGTTAATCGGCTTAGTGTCCCTTCCATTATTATTACGATCTCAACACTCAATATTTTTTATGGCGGACTACTCTATTTTACCAAAGGTGTATGGCTTTATGAGTATCCCGAATGGTTTACCCAAGAAATCGTGTTCTTTAAACAGATAACTGCTGAGGGAGTGGAATTTGGATTATCGTTTCAAGCATTAATGGCTATTTTGGCGGTGATATTAACCGGCTTAATTACCAATAAACTCACTATTGGTCGAAAAATTTACGCTCTTGGTGGTAATCCGGATGCAACCTCCCGTATTGGGTTTAATCTCTTATTTCTCCATCTATTTGCATACGGTTATATGGGCTTTATGGCAGGCTTGGCAGGCATAGTGCAATCTTATACCGTACAATCTGTCGCACCGGATTCACTACTGGGTTATGAATTAACCGTCCTAGCTGCCGTTGTATTAGGTGGTGCTAGTTTATCAGGTGGTAGAGGCACCCTGCTTGGTACAGTAATGGGCGTAATGTTACTGGCGATTATTCAAAACGGGCTAAATTTAATGAATGTATCGTCTTACTGGCAAACCATTATTACCGGTATCATCATTATCTTAAGTATTAGTGCAACAGCCTTAAGTCAGCGGAAAAAACAAGGAGCATAACGATGAAAAGTAAACTGGATCCAACGATTTTCTATCTCTTAGCACTCTTCGCAGTTGCAGTTATCGCCTTTAGTATTTTCATTCCGGATATTTTTTGGTCTGTCAGTAACTTTCAATCTATGGCATCACAAATTCCAGTATTAGGTATTTTAACCCTAGCAATGGCATTACCGATGTTAACAGGTGGAATAAATCTTTCCATTATTGCCGGAATGAATGCTTGCTCATTAATTATTGCCTACTTTATTACGCAATATACCGGTATTTCTTGGTTATTTATTGCTATTTTATTAAGCCTTTGCTGTGCCTTAGCCATTGGATTACTCAACGGCACATTAATTGCCATTATTCGTGTTTCACCAATTTTGGCAACCTTAGGCACAATGACTTTAATTAACGGCATTAATATTCTAGTCACTAACGGTTCAACCATTGCGAACTTTCCGGAAACAATGTTGAGTATTAATGCTTCAACCTTTTTATGGATTCCGCTACCCATTCTAATCTTTCTCTTTCTTGCTGGGCTGATTTGGTTTTTCTTAGAAAAAACTGCAATGGGTAAAGCGGTTTATTTCATCGGCAATAATGAAAAAGCCACCTATTATTCGGGTATTAATACCAAAAAAGTGCTGATTTGGGTTTATGTTATCTCCTCAATTCTTTGTGTATTTGCAGCTATTTTGATGATGTCTAAACTCAATTCTGCAAAAGCCTCTTATGGTGATTCCTATTTGTTGATCTCCATTTTAGCCGCAGTATTGGGCGGTATTAACCCTGATGGAGGTAAAGGGAAACTATTAGGGATTATGCTCGCCTTAGTTTTATTACAAGTGATTGAAAGTGGCTTAAATATGCTCGGCATTAGCAGTTACATTACAATGATTTTATGGGGAAGCTTATTGTTATTCTTTATCTTCCTCCAAAAAAATCGCCTTTTCCGACTAACACAGTAATGGTGGTAGATTATGCAAAATGAAAAACAACTCATTGAACAAGGTAATACTGTTATTGGTATTGAATTGGGCTCAACCCGAATTAAAGCGGTGTTAATTAGCTCAGATGGGACGATTTTAGCAACCGGTGGGGCGGATTGGGAAAATCGACTGATTGACGGTATTTGGACCTATCATCAAAATGAAATATGGGAAAAACTACAAGCTGCTTATATGGATTTAAGCAAGACAGTCAAAGAAAAATATCACACAACCATGCGCACAGCCAAAGCATTGGGAATTAGTGCGATGATGCACGGCTACTTACCTTTCGATAAACACGGAAATCAGCTGGTTGCCTTTAGAACTTGGCGAAACAACATTACCCTAACCTCATCGGAAAAATTGACCGCACTCTTTCAATACCCAATTCCGCAACGTTGGAGTATTGCTCATTTACACCAAGCATTGCTTAACCAAGAGCCTCACTTGCCGGAAATTGATTACCTGACAACCCTCTCAGGTTATGTGCATTGGCAACTGACCGATCACAAAGTGTTAGGGATTGGCGATGCTTCCGGTATGTTCCCGATAGATACTGAGTTGAAATCCTACAATCCAACAATGCTGGCTCAATTTGATCGAGCCATTGCCGACTACCGTATGCCTTGGAAATTGGAAGCGATTTTGCCACAAGTTCGTGTTGCTGGTGAACAAGCGGGCAAATTAACCGAAAAAGGTGCAAAATTGTTAGATCCAACCGATAATTTACAAGCTGGCATTCCACTTTGTCCACCTGAGGGTGATGCCGGAACAGGTATGATTGCAACCAACTGTATCAAAGAAAAAACCGGTAATATTTCTGCCGGCACCTCCGCATTTGCAATGATTGTGTTAGAAAAAGCCCTATCCAAAGCCTATTCAGAGCTGGATATTGTGACGACCCCGGCAGGTAAATTAGTGGCAATGGCTCACGCTAATAATTGCACCTCTGATATTAATGCGTGGGTGAATTTATTCGGCGAATGCTTATCGGTTTTTGGCGTAAATATCTGCACCGAAGAACTTTATGAAATGTTATTTCTCCATGCCTTGCAAGGCGATGCAGATTGTGGAGGGCTATTATCCTACGGCTTCCACTCCGGTGAACATAATGTCGGTTTATCCGAAGGCTGTCCGGTTTTCTTGCACCCAACGAATGCCCATTTTAACTTAGCAAACTTTATGCGAACCCATCTCTATACCGCTTTTGGTGCAATGAAATTAGGAATGGACATTCTCATTAACCAAGAAAAAGTGGAAATTTCCCGTATTCTCGGTCACGGTGGTATATTTAAAACAGAAGGTGTTGCACAAAAAATTCTGTCTTCCGCACTGAATATTCCATTGGCTACCGCAAGTACTGCTTCAAATGGCGGAGCTTGGGGAATTGCATTACTGGCAGACTTTCTCAGCGTATCAGACCGTTACCGTTTAGAAGAATATTTAGATAATTGCATTTTCAACACCACCAAACTCAATCTGGTTCAACCGGATAAAACAATGAGTGAAGGTTATGAACGCTTTATGCAACGTTATAAGCAAGGCATTCCTGTGGTAGAAAAAGCGCTGTTTTTAAATACAGATTAAATAATTTAAGTATCACAAGCGGTTATTTTTGCCAAAAACGACCGCTTGTTATTTACATTTGTACAAAAAATACCTACTATAAAGACGCATTTGTAAAATGTGCATTGATATATCGCAAGTTTTGTGTATAGGAAATGAACTAATTACTGTATCAATCAGTCCCTTTCTTCATCGTTATACCCTCTTGCAAATCCGATTAATCTATCCTTAGTTAAGGTGTTTTATGTTAGCGATTTGGCAAAGTTTTAAACAAAATTATCTAATCAAATATTGGAATCCTGTTGCAGCAGTGATCGCAGCTGGTATTATTTCAGCTTATTATTTCGGCATTACTGGCACTTATTGGGCGGTTACAGGGGAATTTACCCGTTGGGGCGGTCATCTGTTAAATGCTTTGGGTGTTGATGTTTCGAACTGGAGCTATTTTCAACTCATCGGCTTAGACGGCACCATCTTTACCCGCATTGACGGTGTGATGATTCTCGGTATGTTTGCCGGCTGTCTTTCTGCTGCATTATGGGCGAACAACGTCAAATGGCGTAATCAGCCACATAAAAAACGGATTATCCAAGCCTTGATTGGCGGTGCGTTAGCCGGTTTCGGAGCCCGTTTAGCAATGGGCTGTAACCTCGCCTCTCTTTTTACCGGTATTCCGCAATTCTCCGTCCACGCTTGGTTTTTCACCTTTGCGACCGCCATCGGCACTTACTTTGGGGTAAAAGTGACTTTATTACCGATGTTTAGAGTGAAATTAGAGCTGAAAAAAGGGGCAGCAAAAATCAAAGAAAACGATCCGAAACAAGCTAATCGCCGTTTTTGGGTTGGTATGCTCATTTTTATCACTTATCTTTCTGCTTCCCTTTATGTAATGCAATCCTCAATCAAACTTGGTTTTGCAATGCTTTGCGGCTTAGCCTTTGGCTTATTGATTGAACGAGCCCAAATTTGCTTTACCTCCGCTTTCCGTGACTTATGGATTACCGGACGGGCTTATATGGCAAAAGCAATTATTTTCGGCATTATTGCCGGCACAATCGGCGTGTTCTCTTATATTCAGTTAGGTGTTTCACCTAAAATTTTGTGGGCTGGCCCAAATGCCATTATCGGCGGCTTATTATTCGGATTTGGCATTGTGCTTGCCGGCGGCTGTGAAACCGGCTGGATGTACCGTTCAATGGAAGGACAGGTTCATTTTATGTGGGTCGGCGTAGGCAATGTAGTCGGTTCAACCCTGCTGGCTTACTACTGGGACGACTTAGCTCCGGTGCTTACCCTTGATTATGAAAAAATCAACCTACTCAAAGAATTTGGGCCGGTTGGCGGATTATTCGTGAATTATGGCTTATTAATTCTTTGCTTAATTGCTGTGGTTTGGTGGGAAAAACGCTTCCTTGCCAAAGCGAAGGCAAAATTGGCAACTGCGTAATCTTTTTAATTTATTTTCAACCAACAAGAGGAAAATGACTATGGCATTCACCGTTGTGCAAAAACTAGATAAAGATCCGAAAGACATCACGCCTGATTACACCTTAGATACCTTAGGCGAACCTTGCCCTTACCCTGCGATTACGATGTTAGAAACAATGCCTCAACTACAAAAAGGCGAGATATTGGAACTGTTAAGCGATTGTGCCCAATCGATTAATAATATTCCGATTGATACTAAAAATCACGGCTATACCCTATTAAGCGTGGAACAAGACGGCACTAAATTACGCTATTTAATTCAGCGTTAATTGCAAAACATTAGTGAAAAACGACCGCTTGTCGTAAAATAGCAACTATTCAAGAGCCTTGTAACGCAAGGCTCGTTTTATTCTAAGAGGTAAAAGAAAAATGAATAAATACGCTTTACTTGCAATATTTTGGTTTATTATTGGCATTTATGCTTTACTTTTTCGTGAAAGCACCAATGATATACCACCTTTTCCACATTTTGATAAAGTAAGCCATTTTGCCTTATTCTTTATCCAGATTTGGTTATCTGCAAACGCCTTTATCCGCTCAAAGAAAGGGATACCTTATTTCGGGTTAATAATTTTTGCCTTACTCTATGCTTTCACCAGCGAATGGGCTCAGGCAACCTTCACCTCAACCAGAGAAGGATCTTGGCTTGATGGACTGGCAGATATGCTAGGTGCATCACTTGCATTATTGCTAGTAAAATATTGCAAAAAATAAAGCATAAAAGACCACTTGTTATATGGTTTAGCCATACTACAAGCGGTCATTTTTTACCAAAATTATGCCATCAACTCATCAATCAATTCTTTCACTGTTTTAATGCGGTCAATCGCTGAAATGCCATTGCCCACCGACACATAGCCGTTTTCAAAATCGCCTTCCAGCATACCCAAACGCATTCCTGTGCTAGCGTTCATCACTTTGGCGATTTCAGAACGAGTTGCCCCATTTTCACTCATTTCAAAGCATTTTTTCGCTAATTCAGTCGGCAGTGAACGGTAGTAATGTGGTTCAGTACGGAATAACAGCAGATCATTGGCATTTGCCTCCACAATCCAGTTTTTCACTTTTTCGCTTGCACGGCATTCTTCGGTGGCGATAAATGCCGTGCCAATCCACACGCCTTCAGCCCCAAGCGTTAAGGCAGCCTGCACCGCTTTTTTATCGGCAATACCACCAGCCAGCATTATCGGCAAATCCACCTTGCCCACAAATTCCGCCAGCACATTAAAACTGCCTACCTCTTTCATCGGCAAAGTACCGCCCTCATCAAAACCCGTCAGCACCAAAATATCTGCTCCCAATGCTTGGGCTTTTAAAGCGTCCGCCAAATTGGGGTTAGGCAAACGGCAGATGATTTTAATGCCAGCAGCTTTGAATTTGGCGTAAATCTCTGGGTCAAGCCAGCCGTTATCCAGCACCACAGGCACACGCTCTTCAATGAATAAATCCACCATTAACGGAATCAGCGAAAAATCATAAGACAAAATAAATGGTACGCCAAAAGGCTTATCGGTCAATGCCTTAACCTTACGAATCTCGTTACGCATACGGTCAAGTACTTCTTCGTTGGAAGTTGGATTGGTGGGTTGCCCTGCGTGTGGGGCTAAAAAACCAAGCCCACCAGCCTCGGCAACGCTTGCTACCAGATAAGCGTCCGTCAGCCAAGACATTGGCGCTTGGACGATAGGGTGCTTGATATTTAAGATTTGGGTAATGCGGTTCATTGGATTTTCCTGTTTGAATAAAAAGAATTGGACGTAGTTTAATGGTTTTGGATTTGAGAGGGAATGCGTGAAAATGGGAAGGTGGTTTTCGGATTTGGAAAATTATCAATGCTAAAATACTTGAAATACACACGCCAATCCTCATATCAACAAAATTGAATATTTAATTATGGTAAAAGAAAATGTCTATTAGATGGGAAAACATCAAGCCCTTACAAGGTTCTCAAAATAGTGCTTTTGAAGAGCTAGTATGCCAATTGGCACGCCAAGAATTTAAATCTCAAGGAAAATTTACTCGAATTTCTGCACCTGATGGTGGGATTGAAGCAATGTGTGAATTGCCAGATGGTTCCGTATGTGGTTGGCAAGCCAAATATTTTTTAAGCTCATTTTCTTCATCACAATGGCAACAAATTGAAGATTCCTTTAAAGAATCTTTAAAAAACTATCCTAAACTAACCAAATACTATGTTTGTGTGGCAACCGATAGAGCAAATGCCAATGTATCTGGAAAGAAATCATTTCTTACCAAATGGGAGGAGTATACCCAAAGATGGAAAGACTTTGCTCAATCACAAGGTCGTGAAATAGAATTTGAATTTTGGGGAAGTTTTGAATTATCTGACTTATTATCAAAACCTGAAAATGCAGGCAAAAAATTCTTTTGGTTTAACGAAAGCGAATTATCTGACAAATGGTTTGAACAATACAATCAACAAGCCATTAATAATCTTGGTGTGCGTTATACACCTGAAATTAATGTTGATTTACCTATTGCAATGCAATTAGAAAGCTTGGCAAGAACCCAAATTTTCAAAAAACATCTGAGTGATGAATTTCATAAATTGTTAGTAGAAATTAAATCACAATACAAATCTCTTTATCGTTACGAAGCGTTGGAAAATCATTTTGAACCTGTATATGAACTTTTGATTAACAAACTTAACTTATTAAATATAAATAATTTAGAAACAACAATTGATATTCATCTAATAACTAAAAAAATTAATACATTAATAGAATACTTTCAAGATTTTTCAAAAAACAATCTAAACAACGAAAAATCCAATAATAATGACTATTATCATTTTAGAAATTTAATTAATGGTTTGGAAGACATTATTCAGATTTTAAATTCATCTGAATTATCATTATTTAATGGTAAAGTGCTTGTTTTAACTGGTCAAGCTGGTAGTGGAAAATCTCATTTATTGGGTGATTTTGTCCAAAAAAGACAAAATTCTGGAAAGTATTCTTTGTTGTTATTGGGGCAGGATTTTACAGAAAAATCCAATGCTTGGAATCAAATCTTATCCAAACAATTAAATCTTAATATCACACCCGAAGTATTTTTATCCGCATTAGATAGTATCGGAGAAATGCAAAAAGAACGGGTTATTTTAGCCATAGACGCCTTAAATGAGGGTGAAGGGAAATCATTATGGAATAACCAACTTAATGGATTAATTGAGTTGGTAAGTCAATATCCAAATATTGGACTGGTTCTGAGTGTGCGAGATAGCTACCAAGATATTATTTTTAATAAATTAAATATTAAAAATCAGGATAAATTGTGTTATATCAAGCACACAGGGTTTATAGATAATGAATTTGAAGCCATTCAAATATTTTTTCCTTATTATGGCTTGCAATTACCAAGCATTCCTTTGCTTAATCCAGAATTTTCCAACCCATTATATTTAAAATTATTTTGTGAATCTTTGAAGTATCAAGGGGAAACCTGTGTTCCAAAAGGTCATAAGGGATTTAATCACATTGTAAAATCTTATTTAGATGGTATTGAAAAACGCATTTGTGAACAAATTGAACAGGATATTGGTTCTCATCTGGTTCAAAGAGCAGCTAATGTTATTGCCAAATTACAATTGGAAGAAGATAAATATAGTTTGGATTATATGACGGTTAAGAGAGCAATTTGTGATGAATTAATAGTAGATATTGCAGAAACAGATGCCAAAAAATTTCTTGATTATTTAATCAAAGAAAATGTTATTAGTAAAAATGCTTACTATAACAGAGATGAAGAGTATATTTATTTTAATTATGAACGAATTGGGGATTATCAAAAGGCCAATTTAATATTAAAAAATATTCATAATCAAGACGATTTTGTTCAATGGTTAAGCACTGAACAAGGAAAAAAGCTATATAGTAGAGTTGGCTATGATAAGGGCGTATGGGAAGCATTAAGTGTATTGTTGCCAGAACGATTTGATTTTGAAGTATTTGAAGTGATTGATTATTCAAAGGAATGGTCTTGGTTTGAGATTATTGTAGAAAATCTCTTTTGGAGGCAGCCTGAAAAAATCAATATGCAAAAACTACATCAATTTTTCAAAAATAGTCCATATTTTAATCAAGCAACTTGGATTAATATTTTATATCAACTGGCTACCGAAATTAACCACCCATTAAATATAAAATATTTACATAACAAACTTTATTCTTTTTCTTTGGCAGATAGAGATGAGATTTGGACAGCTTTTATTGCTTTGGAGTCTGATCAATGCCCAGCAATTGAACGATTACTAACTTGGTGTCAGAAATCAAGTGGTCAAGAAAATATTGAACCTGAAGCACTATTATTGGGTGCAATTGCTGTTAGTTGGCTATTTACTTCTACCGATAAACGAAGTAGAAATGGCTATATTAATGCACTGGCTCATTTATTATGGAATAGATTGGAAATTGCATTGGCGTTATTCAAGGAATTTATAGAGGTTAATGACCCTTATGTTATGGAAGGTATTTTATCTGCCATTCACGGAGCTGTTGCTTATTCTGAAAATTCATCTGGCTTAAAAGCACTTGCATTAGAGATAGATAATCAAATATTTAATCAACCTGAAACAGAAGAAATTTATCCCAATGTTTTGGTTCGTAATTATGCTCGCCATATTATTGAATACTCTTTGCAAAAAGATGAATATTCATCAGATGATATTGAGATAATCAGAGAAAGAATTACGCCACCTTATAGAAGTTCATTTCCCCAAAACTTACCAACCAATGAAGAAATTGATAAAAAATATCATTCTGATGGACAAAGAATCATTATCCGTTCAATGACAACTGAATATGGTCGTGGTATGTGTGGATATGGTGATTTTGGCAGATATACTTTTGAAGCCAAATTCCGAAATTGGGAGAGTTATAAATTCGGCAATCTCATCAATGTTGATTTATTAAGTAATTATGCTTGCCAAATGATTTTTGAGCAATTTGGCTATGATGACAAGAAGCACCTTGAGTTTGATAAAGAAACTCGTTCAAGATATTGGCGAAGAGATGATACTAATAAAATTGAGCGAATTGGCAAGAAATATCAATGGTTGGCTTTGTATGAAATCTTGGCAAGGGTGATGGATAATTTTCCTGCTTTTTCTAATCGCTATGCCGATGAAATAGGGCTTGAATATATTACTAATTTGGACAACTTTTATCTACCCAAAACCCAAATTAAAATTGTACCGCCAACTAAAACAGATGTATTTTTTCAATACATAAATCAAAAACAATGTAAAACAAAACACTATTTTACCATTCAAAATGATGAATTAATTGATGATTGGGTAAAAATAAATGATTTTCCTGATGTTAGTAATCTTTTGGAAGTAACGATTAATGATGAACAGTGGCTTGTTCTAGAAAGACACGATGATTTTCGTGAATTAGCAAAATTTGGGCAAAAAGAAACTTATGATAGGCAAATGTGGTTACAAATTAGAAGTTATTTAGTTAAAGAATTTCAATTTTCAAAAGCAAAAAATTGGTTGGCACAACAAGATTTTATGGAAAGATGGATGCCAGAAGGTAATGAACACTATGGAATGAATATTCATCAATTTTTTGCCGAAAATACATTAAATGAGTGGCAAGAAATTTATCGACATAGGGAAAATGAATCGCCTTCATTTAAGGTAATACCTAGTGTCGATTCTCACACTTGGGAATCTACTTATGGCAATGACGGCATTTCATTTTATGCGCCAATTCCTATGCTTTATCACGGAATGAAAATGAAAAATGCGATTAAAGATGGTTATTGGGTTGATTTACAAAATAATTTGGTTTGCTTTAATCCAGAGATAAATGAAAAATTTCAAAATAGCTTACTGGTTAAAAAAGACAAATTTTTGGATTTTTTAAAAGAGCATAAGTTAAAGTTAGTTTGGACTGTGTTGGGTGAAAAACACGCTTATAAAGAAAGTAAATTTTTACAAGAACTTTCAGGCGTTTATTATCTATATGGTAAAAATCAACAAGTCCAAGGCAGTATTAAACATTTGGGGCCGTAGTAGATTAGCATCACTGCTATACTACAAAAATGAAGATAACCCATTGTAAATTAAAGAAATCTTTGCAGAAAAAGCTTCTTGAATTTTTTGTTGCTGAAGTGACCGCTAGAACCGCTGCTGATTTATTAGGTATTCAACCCAATACGGCAGCCCTGTTTTACCACAAAATTAGGCTGGTCATTGAACACCATTTAGCCCTTGAAGCTCATGAAATTTTTGAGGGAAAAATTGAGGTAGATGAAAGCTATTTTGGTGGTCATCGCAAAGGAAAACGAGGGCGAGGTGCGGCTGGGAAAGTCGCTGTATTCGGTTTGTTGAAGCGTCAAGGAAAGGTGTTTACCGTAGTGGTAGAAAATACAAATCAGAAACGCTAATGCCGGTCATTACAAGGAAAATCAAGCCTGACAGCTGGGTTTATACGGATACCTATCGTAGCTATGATGCCCTTGATGTGAGCGAATTTCATCACGAGCGAATCAACCATTCCGAACTGTTTGCGGAGAAACAAAACCATATCAATGGCATTGAAAATTTTTGGAATCAAGCGAAGCGAGTACTCCGAAAATATAACGGAATTAACCGAAAAAATTTCCCTTTATTCTTGAAGGAATGTGAATTTCGGTTTAACTTTGGTACACCAAAAGAACAGCTCAAAACGTTGCGAAAATGGTGTGAGATTTAGGGCTAATCTACTACAGCCCCAAACATTTTATTCAAGAAATTGAACATTGGGGAGAAAAACAATGAACCTCAACACCCTCCGCCTCTTTGTCGCCGTTATCCAGCACGGCAGTCTCTCCAAAGCCTCCGAGCGACTCAATGTACCGATTGCAACCATTAGCCGTCAAATTGCCGATTTGGAAAAAGAGCTTAACATTCAACTCTTTGACCACTAAAAATCAGGCGTTAAACCCACAATGGCAGGGCAACGCCTGTATGAACAGGTGCATTTGTCCATTGAACAGCTTGCCACTGCCAAAGAAGTGTTGTTTGAAGAGCAAGGCAATTTAAAGGGCAAATTACGCCTGTCGGCAAGCCCTGCCTGCGAGCCTGTTTTGGCGTGGATAGCTGATTTTCAGGCAGCCTACCCACAGGTACAGGTGCATTGCACGCTGACCGACCGTCTGCTTGATTTGTCGGCAGACGGCATTGATGTAGCATTTCGGATTGGGCAGTTACACGGCGAACAGTTTATCGCCAAAAAAGTGGGGCAAATCGGCAGTAAATGGGTGGCACACCCTGATTTATTGGCACGATTGGGTACGCCCAATACCATCAAAGATTTGAAAAATTTCCCCATTGCCGCTTGGGCAAAAAATGAAGCAAGCGTCATTACACTTGGCACTGGCAGACAAGCGGTGGAAATTCCCTATCTTTTTGCCAGCAATGACAGCTATGCCATTGAATATATGGCAAAACAGGGCAAAGCAGTGGCGCTGCTTGCCGACAGCATGGTGGATAGACTCGTGGCAGAAAATGGCTTGGTGGAAGTCTTGGGCGAGATAGAAAACCCCAAATTTGATTTGACGATGATTTATGCCGCCCATCGTTATCCGTCTAGCATTGTGCGGGCGTTTGTAGGGTTTGTGTTGGAACAAGTAAAAGCTAATTGAGTATTTTTAAAGAAAAATGACCGCTTGTGGATTTTAAACTCACAAGCGGTCATTTTTTTATGTTTTTTTGCAACTACTCTTTTAATTTTTCAATTTCTTTAATGAACTCTTCAATATCACTAAAGCTTAAATAAATAGAGGCAAAGCGGATATATGCTACTTTGTCTAATTGTTTAAGTGCGTTCATTGCCAATGTACCGATATGGCGACTCGGCACTTCTCGTTCGCCCATCGCTTGCAGCTGAATAATGATTTGGCTAATTGCTTTTTCGACATCATCAGCACTGACAGGGCGTTTATTTAATGCACGTCTTAACCCTGTTCTTAATTTTTCGGCATCAAACGGCTCTCGGCTACCATTATTTTTGATCACGTAAGGCACAACTAATTCGGCCGATTCAAAGGTAGTAAAACGTTCTTTACAGCTTATACATTCACGGCGGCGGCGAATTTGATAACCGCTTGCTGCAAGCCGTGAATCGATCACTTTAGTTTCTTCAGTGGAACAAAATGGGCAGCGCATTATTTTTCCCCTTTCTGTTGTGCGATAAAGGCTTTATGCAAATTCTCCGGCGGAGGTGGCATTTGCAAATAGTAGCCTTGCTCTATAAGTAATTGTAACACTTCTTCGTTTTTAGCACGCACCAATGGCTTTTCACCGGTTAAATTAAACATCATCACAAATTCAGGCTTACCAAATAACTGGCGTAATGTTTCCGGTACTTGCTCAAATTGGTCACGCTTAGGCACATATAAATACATTCCTTCTTTTGCCTTACTGCGATAAATCGCACAAAGTGTGATTGGCTGAGTTGGTTTAGTATTCATCATCATAATGCCCTCCTGTGTAATTATCAAAACGGGAATACTGCCCTTGGAACGTTAAACGCACCCGACCAATCGGGCCGTTACGTTGTTTTCCGATAATAATTTCCGCAATGCCTTTCAGATCGGAATTGTCGTTATAGACCTCATCACGATAAATAAACATAATTAAGTCCGCATCTTGCTCAATAGAACCTGACTCACGCAAATCCGAGTTTACCGGACGTTTATCGGCACGTTGTTCCAAACTCCGGTTTAGCTGAGAAAGAGCGACTACTGGCACTTCTAATTCTTTCGCTAGTGCCTTTAAAGAACGGGAAATTTCTGCGATTTCTAAAGTACGATTATCTGCAAATCCCGGCGCTCGCATTAATTGGAGATAGTCCACCATAATCAAGCTTAATCCGCCATTTTCACGATAAATCCGTCTCGCTCGAGAACGTAATTCGGTCGGTGTTAAACCGGAGCTATCATCAATATAGATATTATTACGTTCTTGTAAAATTGCCATTGTGCTGGAGATTTTAGCAGTGTCTTCATCATCTGAAATCTGACCGGTTCGGATCTTGGTTTGATCGACCCGAGAAAGTGAGGCAAGCATACGCATCATAATTTGGTCTGCCGGCATCTCCAGGCTGAAAATTAGCACTGGCTTTGCCGGTTTTTTCTTCGGATTACCCTGTTCGTCTAAATCATCTTTATCTTCAATATCCACTAATGAAGCATTTTCACATAAGTTCATTGCAAAAGTAGTTTTCCCCATTGAAGGACGGGCTGCCACAATGATTAAATCCGAAGGCTGTAACCCTGCGGTTTTTTTATTGAGATCAACAAACCCGGTAGAAACACCAGTAACTCCGCCGTTATGGCGATTTTTAGATAGCGAATCCATTCGGGCGAGTGTTTTAAGTAAAATATCGTCAATACGTTGTGGCCCTTCATTGGCATTATTGCGTTTTTCTGCAATTTCAAACACAATTCGCTCTGCTTCGTCTAACACTTCCTTGGAGTTACGCCCTTTCGTTTTGTAGCCCATTTCCGCAATTTGATTGCCGGCACTGATTACACTTCTTAAATCGGAACGATCTCGCACAATATCCGCATAGGCTAAAATATTTGCTGCACTCGGGGTATTTTTAGAAAGCTCGGCTAAATAGGCAAAACCTCCTACATCTTGCAGCACCCCTTTGTCTTTTAAGGCTTGATCCAGCGTAATAATATCAATCGGTTTATTGTGGCGCACCAACTCCGCCATTTGTTCAAAAATAATTCGATGCGCATAGTTGTAAAAATCGTGCGGTTGTACACGCTCAGCAACATTATCCCAGTGATCATTACTGAGCATAATGCCACCAAGCACCGCTTGCTCTGCCTCAATCGAATGTGGTGAGATATTAATTTGCTCAACCTGCTTATCTTTCATCTTCTCTTGGGTTGTTCCGCTATATTCTGCCATATTTTTCTCTTGCTATAATGACGTATTGATGTACATAGTGTATCGGAATTTTAATTAAATTGAAATTTGCAAATTTTAGGCAAAATTCGCCCGCTTGTTATTTTCCGCTTTACTTAAAATCAATTTTCGTTAAAATCTTTGAGAATTATTTTCAATATAAATGGAGTTATCCAATGATTAAAAAAGCCTTGTTTGCATTGACCGCAACTGCTGTGTTTGCTGCTTCTGCATTTGCCAAAGATGTTACTATTCCAACTGCAGAGAGGTTACTTTCAAAGAAACCCCGTCTAAAATTGCCGTGTTTGACACCGGAAGTTTGGATACTTTACAAGCCTTAGGTGTAAAAATTGATGGTATGCCTGAATTTAAGGTGCTTTCTTATCTTAAACCGAGTGCAGACAAAGCGGTGAATGTCGGTACGGTATTTGAGCCGGATTTAGAAGCGTTAAATTCTTTAAATCCGGATTTGATCATTGTTGGCACACGCACAGCAAAAACATTTGATGAAGTCAGCCAAATTGCGAAAACCATCGACATGACGGATAATGGCGATAAATTAATCGAAAGCGGATTACAGCGTCTTGATTCTTTCGGCAAATTATTTAATAAAGAAGCGGAAACCGAAAAACTAAAAGCAGAAATTAATACTTTATTAGACCAAACCAAAGTGGCAGTAAAAGGTAAAGGTAACGGACTGATTATTTTAGTCAATGGTGGCAAAATTTCTGCATTTGGTTCAGGTTATCGTTTAAGTTGGATTCACGATAATTTAGGGATTCCAATGGCAGATTCTAGCATTAAAAATACCGGTCACGGTCAGCCTGTTTCGTTTGAATTTATCCAAAAACTCAATCCGGATTGGTTGTTTGTGTTAGACCGTATTGCGGCTATCGGACAAGAAGGTCAATCAGCCCAACAAGTGTTGGATAATGAATTAGTTCGTCAAACTAAAGCTTGGAAAAACGGTAATATCGTTTATCTAAGTGCTGCCTCATATTTAGCGCCGGGTGGTTATGAGCAGATGAAAACCGACCTAACTAACATTAAAACAGCATTTGAGAAAAAATAATTAACCTTACAAGCGGTCAGATTTCCTCCTATTTTTGCAAGTGCCTGCATTTGTAAAAAAGAGAGAGAATATGACCGCTTGCTATTTATCACTATGTTCTCTTTTTTTAGATTAAATCTATTTCTTTTAATATTGCTCATTCCAATCAGTGCCAGTGTGGGTGTGGCAGATTTTCATTGGAGTGAAATTTTTCATTCTTCCGAACAAAGTCAGATCTTTTTTATCAGCCGTTTACCAAGAACGCTCGCAGTGATATTAGTCGGTGCAACCTTAGCCGTTGCAGGTATGGTATTACAAATTGTGCTGAAGAACCGCTTTATTGAGCCTAGTATGATTGGCACTAGCCAAAGTGCGGCAATTGGTATTTTACTTGCTAGTTTACTTTTCCCAACATCAGCATTACTGTTAAAAATGTCTATTGCCACATTAAGTGCATTAATGGGAATGGGGCTTTTTATGTTGCTCATTCGTCAATTACCGCCTCATCAACAATTAATGCTCCCATTAATCGGGATCGTTTTTGGCAATGTTATTGAAGCTATCAGCACTTTTATTGCTTATGAAACTGACAGCCTACAAGTGCTTTCGATTTGGTTTTCCGGCGATTTCTCCGGTATTTTGGCAGGTCGGTATGAACTGCTCTGGATTACCGCTATTCTGGCTGTTGTGGTTTATGTGATGGCAGATCAATTAACCATTGCAGGCCTTGGTGAAAATATTAGTACCAACTTAGGCATTAACTACAAACAAATGACTTGGCTTGCCTTAATTGTGGTGGCGATGATTACCGCTATTGTCGTGGTGACGGTTGGACAGATTCCGTTTATCGGCTTGGTCGTCCCTAATATTGTCTCTCGCATAGCAGGTGACCGATTGCGTAAAAATCTGCCTGCGGTCGTGGTGTTAGGTGCGAATTTAGTCCTGATTTGTGACATTTTAGGGCGAGCCATCAATGCCCCTTATGAAGTGCCGATTTCTACTATTTTTGGGATTATTGGGACAGTGATTTTCCTCTATTTATTGCTCAAAGGGAAACGGGCTGAGGAGAAGGCTCGTGGTTAGATCACGCTTTATCGTTTTAAGCTTAATCTTATTAGCAAGTATTCTGTTTTATATGACCTATAATGCGAAAGGTAATTGGGACTTTATATTGCAACTGCGTGGCAAAAAGCTTATTTTGCTCTGTACTATTGCTTATACGATTGGTATTTCGACCCTGCTATTCCAAACACTCACACATAATCCTATTTTAACTCCAAGTATTTTGGGGTTCGATTCGCTCTACTTGCTATTGCAAACCTCGTTAGTATTTTTATTTGGCGGTTTAGGCTTTACTCAGTTAGACCCAAGCTATAAGTTTTTCTTTGAAACCTTGTTAATGCTAGGGGCATCAATATTACTATTTAGTTCACTGAATCGAAATCGATCCGATTTAACCCGAATGCTTTTAATCGGTGTCATCTTTGGTGTCTTATTTAGAAGCCTAAATAATTTGTTGCAACGAATGATCGACCCAACAGAGTTTGCCGTTGCTCAAGGCACTTCTTTTGCCTCATTTAACCTGACTACCCCTACATTACTTTGGATTGGAGGCTGTATCGCTATTCTCTCTGCCATTTGGGTCTGGTTACAACGGCATAAATTAGATATTTTGTTACTTGGCAAAGATAAGGCAATTGGGCTTGGGTTAGAATATCATCAATTTTCACGTCAATTACTAATCTGTTGTGGATTGTTGGTGTCTGTTTCAACCGCACTTGTTGGCCCGATTCTATTTCTAGGGCTACTTGTTTGTGCCATTGTTAATGCAATTAGCCCGACTGTTTGCCATAGCGTGCGAATACCAATGACTTTTTTAATCTCTGCCATCACCTTAATTTTAGGGCAGGCAATCTTCGAGCAAGTGCTGAAAATGCAAGGGGTTCTGAGTGTCGTTATTGAATTTATTGGCGGTATTGTCTTTATTTATCTCATTTTAAAACGGAAAAAATAACCATAAATTAAGGAAGAAAATGATAACGGTTAAAAATCTTCACCACAAAATCGGGAATGCCACGATTCTGAATAATATCAATTTAACCATTCCAAATGGTGGTATTACCGCTTTAATCGGAGCAAATGGTGCGGGCAAATCCACCCTGCTCTCTTTAATTGCACGCTTGCAACCTATCCAACAGGGTGAAATCCACTTAAATGAGCTGAATACAGCCAACACAGCTTCTCAAACTATCGCTCGACAACTGGCTATCTTGACCCAAGATAATGTGATTCATAGCCGTATTACCGTCAAAGATCTGCTGTTATTTGGGCGTTACCCTCATCATCAAGGCAGAATCACTTCGCACGATAATGCCATTGTAGAAGAGGCTCTGGTACGATTTGATTTATCGACTTTCTCCCACCGATTCTTAAATGAA
This sequence comes from Mannheimia haemolytica, assembly GCF_004342115.1. GTDB lineage: Bacteria > Pseudomonadota > Gammaproteobacteria > Enterobacterales > Pasteurellaceae > Mannheimia > Mannheimia haemolytica. Next base: position 38,773 of record NZ_SMAC01000019.1, read on the forward strand.
TTATCCGGAGGGCAACGCCAGCGGGCATTAATTGCAATGACCTTCTGTCAGCAAACCGATCATATCTTATTAGATGAACCACTGAATAATTTAGATATGTTCCATGCTCGGGAATTAATGAAATTATTACGAAAATTAACCGATGAACTCGCCTTAACTACTATAATGGTGGTACACGACATCAACATTGCTGCTGCTTACGCAGATACTATTATTGCAATGAAAGATGGTGGAATTAAGATGATCGGCACCCCAAAAGAGATTATCACCACTGAAAATTTAAAAACAGTGTTTAATCTTGATGCCGAAGTGTTAGAATGCCAAGGCAAACCTTTAGTTATTCATCATATTTAACGTTTGAAGATCATGGTAATTAATAAAAATTGCGTCTTAATTTATTAATCTAAACGATAGAAACTTATATTTAGTTTCTAATTTCTTGAATTCTCAACCTCTCTTAACTCGTGATTTAATTTACCTAAAACGTTGAAAAATTTACCGCTTGCAGTCTTCACTCCAAGCGGTTGTTTTCATTCACTATCTAGTTCGGTAATTAGAATGGCTTTTAGTTCTAACTGTTCTTGTTCCGATAAAGCTTTTCCTTGATCATTACTGACCACAAAGAAATCCTCTACCCTTTCACCAATAGTCGTAATTTTCGCATTAATTAAATTTAATCGGAGCCGGTTAAAAATATAGCCTATTTGTGCCAACAACCCTTCTCTATCCAAGGTAAAAAGTTCAAATTCGGTTTGTTGCTTTGATGACGGAGGAAGAAAACGCAGCCGAGTTTTACGCTTAAATGACAAATGTTTCACCGGTTTTTTGGTAAATTTTATGCCTGTTTCAGTTAAGCTTAACATTTTCATCATCGCCTGCTGAATTTGCATACATCTCTCATCGGTTAAATCATCATCACCATCACGCTCACTTACAATAAAGCTGTCTAACACTACACCATTTTCAGTAGTAATAATTTGTGCATCGTGAATGCTAATGCGTTTTTGGCTGAGTAATTGGGCGATTCGAGCAAACAGTTGAGGTTGATCTTGGCAACATACAAAAATTTCTGTACCACCACGGGCATATTCATTACTGATTAAAACCATCGGCAACCGGCGAGTTTTTACATAATGCAGAGCGTGCCATACCAACTGAGTCGGTGTATGGTGAAGAAAATAACGCTCCGGGCAAGGTTGCCAAAATGCGTTTAATGCTATTCGCTCATCAGCTGAAAGCACGAACTTCATCAGTTCTAATGCTTGCAAGCGATGCTCTTGTGCCACTGCTTGATAATTCAAATTTTGAGCCAGTTGCTGTAGCGTAAATTGATATAATTGGGTAAACAGCGAGGCTTTCCAATCATTCCAGAGGCTCTCACTGGTTGCACAAATATCTGCAACCGTTAAACAAAGTAGTGAAGATAAAGCGGTCTGATTTTGCACTTTTTTTGCAAATTCGCTGATGATTTGCGGATCGTGGATATCTCGTCTTTGTGCGGTGATCGACATTGTCAAATGCTCTGCCACCAGCCAAACCATATCATTGATTTGTGCTTGAGAAAAACCGTGTAGTTCCGCAAATTCTCGCATATCCAGCGCACCAACTTGAGCGTGTTCGCCCTCTCTACCCTTGCCAATATCGTGGAAAAGAGCCGCAAGATAGAGCAACGGTTTCTCAGAAAGCGTTGCAAATAGCTGATGACATAGTGGGAAAAACGCCCGACTTGGATCTTCGCTAAAATTTTCTAAATTTAACATGACTCTGACCGTATGCTCATCGACTGTATAAATATGGAATAGGTCGAATTGCATTAGCCCTTCGATCCCCTTCCATTGCGGTAGATAAGCACTTAAAAAACCCAGTTGGTGCATTGGAACTATTGCTCGGCTTATGACTTTCGGTTGAGCAAAAAGCTGTACGAATTTCTCTCGCATTTCAGGCAAAAAGCACATAGGCTCGTGTTGTTGCTGTAAACACAGTCTCAACTGACGTAAGGTGTCGGCATTCGCTATTAACGTAGGGTCATTAGTAAGATGAAAAAAGAGATCCAACATTGTTGTGGGTTGGGTTTTAAATATTTTGCGTTCGACCACAAACAATTGCTGTTCTTGCCGATAAAAATACTGATCAAGCGGTTGTTTTTGTGCATTTTTTTGCAACTCGTTTACATAGGCTTGTTCAAAACTGTTTAACAATAATTGGCTCAGTTGCGAAATAGATTTTGTGGCTTGAAAATAATCTCGCATCATTAATTCCACCGCTTGATTTGCTTCGCCTTGGTAGCCTAATATTTCACTCAGTTGTAATTGTCTGTCAAACCGAAGGCGATTATCGTAACGTTTCAGTTGCAAATGAAGTGCAAAACGCATCCGAAAAAGTACCGCTTGTGCTGCGATCAGCTCCTTATATTCTTCCGGGTAAAGTAGCCCTTTATTGAGGAGATCGACAAAAGAAGATACACCATAATGCCGTAGCATAATCCAAGAGATTAAATGCAGATCTCGCAATCCTCCCGGGCTATGTTTGAGATCTGGCTCAAGGTTATAGCTAGTATTATGATAACGTGCATAACGCTCATTTTTTTCCGCCATTTTCGCTCTAAAAAACGCTTTAATATCCCAGAAATCCGGCTGATAAAGTGCTTCTTTTAATCTTAGCCAAAGCGATTTATTACCCAATAAAAATCGCCCTTCCAACATATTAGTGGCAACCGAAATTTCTGCTTTCCCAATCTGAATACATTCTTCGAGCGTACGCACACTGGTGCCAAGTTGCAGTTTGCTGTCCCAAAGCAAGGCAAATAGTTCGTTTAAACGCTGCTGAATAGCCTCTTCTAGCGGTTTTTCAGTTAACACTAAGATATCCAGATCCGAAAGCGGAAACATCTCCTCACGTCCGTACCCCCCTACCGCTAATAGGGTAATATGTTCATATTGAGCGAGTCCAAAATCTTGCCAAAGTGCTTGCAGTAGTTGGTCATAAAATTGGCTACGTTGTGCAAGTAAGCTGAGTACATTTTCGGATTGAAATGCTTGCCGCTGTTGCTCCGTAAATGCTGATAAAAGCGTTTTTAATTCGTTGCTGTTTTTCATCATAATCTCTTCCTAAACTGGCAAAATAATAGGTCATTTATTTTCGTTTGCCTATATTTATTTTGGCTAAAATGCTTATAATGCCTTTATGTTTTTCATCTAAAAGGATAGTTTATGACACTTGCTGTTGCCGCTATTATCGGTGGCTTAATTATATTAGTTTGGAGTGCGGATCGTTTTGTAGAAGGGGCAGCCTCTACGGCTCGCCATTTTGGTATGACACCATTGTTAATCGGTATTGTGGTCATTGGTTTTGGTACATCTGCACCGGAGATGCTCGTATCCGCATCTTCTGCATTAAGCGGATCGCCGGGTATCGCTCTCGGTAATGCCTACGGTTCTAACATTACCAATATTGCGCTGATTTTAGGTTTAACCGCAATAATTAAACCACTATCAGTTAATTCCGATGTGTTAAAAAAAGAGTTGCCGATTTTACTGGCTGTCACCCTGCTTTCTGCTTATTTGGTTTATGATGCAAACGTCACTCAACTTGATGCGATTATTTTACTTGCTGTGTTTTTTGTATATATGGCGTGGACAATTATTACCGCAATGAAAAGTAAAAATGATGCATTAAGCTTAGATGTTGATGCAGAATTAACCAATAGTGCTAAGATGGGATTAGGAAAATCCATTCTTTGGCTAATTATTGGTTTAGTATCGCTAGTAATTAGTTCCCAATTCTTAGTCTGGGGAGCAGTTGAAGTGGCTAAATTTTTTGGTGTGAGTGATTTGGTAATCGGGCTTACTATTGTGGCGGTAGGCACCTCACTACCTGAATTAGCCTCTTCTATTGCAGCTGCTCGTAAAGGAGAAGTGGATTTAGCTTTAGGTAACATTATCGGTTCTAACTTATTTAATACGTTAGCCGTGGTGGGGATTGCCGGTGCTATAGAACCAATGCAAGCTTCAGCGGAAGTGTTTTCTCGAGATGTTTTGATAATGTCTGCCCTTACCTTCTTACTATTCATTTTCGGAATCAACCTCTATCGTCGGACAGAAGGTGGCAGAATTAACCGGTTAGAGGGCTTATTACTCTTTGCCGCTTATGTAGGCTATAATTTCTATTTGTTTAAAACTGCGGTCTAGTACCAAATTCAAAGAGCCACAAACGTGGCTCTTTAATTTATATGTTTAAGCTTGAATTAAGCATTACATTGTTCAAATGCCTTCATAAATTCAATGAGTGCTTTCACCCCATCAATCGGCATTGCGTTATAAATTGAGGCACGCATTCCACCTAATACTTTATGGCCTTTCAATGCCTGTAAACCACAAGCGGTCGCTTCTGCCACAAATTTTGCATTTAGCTCATCATTACCAGTGGTAAAAGTCACATTCATCAAGGAACGATTTTCGTGTGCTACCGTATTGTAATAGAATTTAGAGCTATCCAAATATTCATAAAGCAACATAGCTTTAGCAAGATTACGTTCTTCAGTAGCTTTAAGTCCACCCTCTGCCAGTAAATGTTGGAACACTAAAGAACATAAATACCAAGCAAAAGTTGGCGGGGTATTAATCATCGAATCAGCATCTCGCTGAGTTGCATAATTCCAAATAGATGGGGTATCTTTGCGTGCATTGCCAATTAAATCATCACGAATAATCACAATCGTAATGCCAGCAGGCCCTAGATTTTTTTGCGCTCCGGCATAAATTACTCCAAATTTGTTGATATCAATCCCTCGGGCTAAGATATTAGACGACATATCTGCCACTAACGGGGTATTTCCGACATTCGGAATATCGAAAATTTCTACCCCACTGATGGTTTCATTGGTGCAATAATGGACATAATCATATTGCTCTGCAATATCGCTGAAATCTAAACGACTCACTTTAAGTTGCGGTTCAGTCTCTAAAATATTGATTTCATCAATTTCCGCAAAGTTACGTGCTTCTTTTGCTGCTGTTGCCGACCAATGCCCTGAATTAAGGTAAAGCGCTTTGCCTTTTTTACCGATTAAATTCATTGGAATGGCTGCAAATTGCCCCCTTGCACCACCTTGAAGAAATAGAATACGATAATTGTCCGGCACATTATACAGCTTGCGTAAATCTGCTTCAGATTGTGCCGCCAGCTCCATAAATAGCTTTCCACGGTGGCTGACTTCCATCACTGATGTGCCTTGGTCTAGCCAATTTAATAATTCTTGTTGCGCTTTTTCGAGTACTTTTTTCGGCATCATTGCCGGGCCGGCACTGAAGTTATATATCTCTGTCATTTTTCACCTCGTATAGTAATAATATTGATTCTATTCTATCTGAAAAAAAGCGTAATGGTAGAATAAAAACAGAAAAATTATTTTAGCAAACTTGCATAAAATACTCTTTTTAAAAGCATAATACTCTTTCGTAACATCACCCAAATAAGGAATAAGCGATATAAAAAAACAAGCATAAATTTCTTCCATTTTTTGCAAAAAAATTATTAAAACAAACCGCTTGTCTTAAAAACATAATTTAATTTCGTGATCTTTACTAATACATCAAGTAAAATACGCCGGACTTTACAGTAAGAAGTCATTGTCAATATTATCACTATGGAGATATTTTATGGCATTGAATAACATTTTAGGTTTATTCGCCCAGTCCCCACTTAAACCGTTACAAAAACACTCAAATAAAGTGACTGAATGTAGCGAGTTATTAGAATCTTTTTTTGAAGCGACTTTTGAACATGATTGGGAAAAAGCAGCTGAAGTGCGCGGTAAAATTGTTGATTTAGAACGCCGCGCAGATGCCCTTAAACGTGAAATCCGCTTAAAACTGCCTCGTGGTTTATTTATGCCAGTTGAACGCGGTGATTTATTAGAACTAGTCACACAATTAGATAAGTTAGCAAACTATTCAAGAGATATTTCCGGTCGCATTATTGGTCGTAAATTAATCATTCCTACCGAAATGCAACCACTTTTCAAAAAATTCCTTTCTCGTAGTATTGATGCTAGCCGTCAGGTACGCAAAGTTTTGGATGAAATGGATCAGTTATTAGAAACTGGTTTTAGAGGGCGAGAGCTTGATTTCGTCAATAAAATGATTCTTGAACTTGACCAAATTGAAGATGATACCGACCAATATCAAATTACATTACGTCATACACTTCTTGAGTTAGAAAAAAACCTGAACCCTATTGATGTGATGTTTTTATACAAATGTATTGAAAGAATCAGCGTTCTAGCTGACCAAGCCCAGCGAATTGGTTCTCGTATTGAACTTATGCTGGCGAAGTCATAGGAGAAAATTAAATGGAATTACTCAATCAATATGGCTCAATACTGGTGATTATTACTGCTATTGTAGGGTTTATGATGGCTTTCGGTATTGGTGCTAATGATGTTTCAAATGCCATGGGAACATCCGTCGGCTCTGGAACAATTACGATTAAACAAGCTATTTTAATTGCTATGGTATTTGAATTTGCTGGTGCTTATCTGGCAGGCGGTGAAGTCTCAGATACAATTAAAAGTGGCATTATTGATCCGGCACAATTCGCCAATAGCCCTGATATCCTGGTACTTGGAATGATGGCATCTCTCTGTGCTGCCGGAATGTGGCTAATTATTGCAACTAAAATGGGTTGGCCGGTTTCAGCAACTCACACAATCATTGGTGCCGTTATTGGTTTTGCATTAATCACTATTGGTTCAGATGCAATTCAATGGGATGCATTAGGTGGAATTGTTGGGAGTTGGTTTGTGACCCCTATTCTTGCGGGGATCGTAGCATATTTGATCTTTATTAACTCACAAAAACTGATCTTTAACCGCTCAAACCCATTCAAACAAGCGAAAAAGTATGGCCCGATGTACATGGGAATTACTATTTTTATTTTAGTTCTTGTAACCGTGTCAAAAGGCTTAAAGCACGTAGGATTACATCTAGATACAGCTGAAACATTGGGAATTTCATTCGCGCTTGCCTTACTTGCTTTTATCATTGGATATTTTTATTTCCGCAGTAAAAGCTTTGCAATGAAAGCTCGTGCAGAAGGGAAAGGCTTCGCTGGCGTTGAGAAAATTTTTAGTATTTTAATGCTTATTACGGCCTGTGCTATGGCTTTTGCTCATGGCTCTAATGATGTTGCTAATGCTATTGGGCCTCTAGCTGCTGTTGAATCTATTGTAAGAAGTGGTGGAATGATTGAAGGTAAAACGACTTTAGCCCCTTGGATTCTCCCACTAGGCGCCTTAGGTATGATGATTGGTTTAGCTATTATGGGCAAGAATGTAATGGCTACAGTAGGTACTGGTATTACCGACCTTACTCCAAGCCGTGGCTTTGCTGCTCAATTTGCCTGCGCCGTCACGGTTGTCATTGCATCAGGTACTGGTTTACCAATATCAACAACCCAAACGCTTGTAGGAGCAGTATTAGGTGTGGGATTCGCCCGTGGTATTGCTGCACTTAACTTAGGCGTTATTCGTAATATTGTTATATCATGGGTAATTACCTTGCCTGTAGGTGCTGTGCTTTCAATTATTATCTATTATATTTTAAGCGCTATTTTCTATTAATTTTTCAAAAAGAATACAGGCAACTGTATTCTTCCTAGCTTTAGAGGAATATATATGAAGAAATTATCATCAGCTCTTCTGTCTTGTTTTTTACTCGGCCTATCTAGCCCTGCTTTAACGGCAGACACTTACATTACTGAAAATCTGAGTACATTTATGCGCAAAGGTGCTGGTGATCAATTCCGCATTTCAGGCGCTATTCAAGCAGGTGAAAAAGTCACAGTATTAGATCGTAAAGAGCGCTACAGTCTGATTCGAGATAGTCGTAACCGTGAAGGTTGGGTACTTAATTCAGACTTAAGCGATACTGCTAGTCCAAAAGAGCTGATTCCTCAATTAAAACAACAGGTTCAAGATTTAACCAATCGCCTGAGCAAAATCGATACCGAATGGCAACAACGTACCGCAGAAATGCAACGTAGAACGCAAGATTCAGTGCAGAAAAGCAGTGATTTGGTTGAGGAAAATGCACAACTAAAACGTGAACTGGAAATCCTGAAAAACAAAAATCGTGATTTAGAAACAATGCACGATTCCGAGAAACGTGAAATCGTGATTCAGTGGTTCATCTATGGTGGTGCTGTGTTAGGCGCAGGTTTACTACTTGGGTTACTCGTGCCTTTCCTGATCCCTCGCCGCAGACGTAACAACAGCGGTTGGGCTTAGTCTGCCACAATAAAACGTAAAAAGGATTCAGTTTTCTGAATCCTTTTTTACTTTTATCTGACCGATAATTTTTCCAACTCCCTAAAGTAAGTCGGGAACGTTTTAGCGGTACAATTTGGATCTAAGATCGTCACTTCTGTATTCGATAACGCAATTAATGAAAAACACATTGCCATACGGTGATCGTTATAGGTTTCAATTTCAGCGTGCTGGAAGTTTTCTAACGCAAGCGGTTGAATCCGAATAAAATCTTCCCCTTCTTCTACCTCTGCCCCGACTTTACGCAATTCGGTTGCCATTGCTGTCAAGCGGTCGGTTTCTTTTACCCGCCAGTTATAAATATTGCGGATAACTGTTTCTCCTTCGGCAAATAAAGCGGTTGTTGCAATCGTCATTGCCGCATCAGGAATATGATTCATATCCATATCTACGCCTTTTAGCGGGGATTGCTCGGCTTGAATAAAATCCTCTCCCCAAGTGATTTTTGCCCCCATTTTTTCCAACACATCGGCAAACAAGCGGTCGCCTTGGATCGATTTTTTACCAATGCCCGTTACTTTTACCTTGCCTTTAATCGCACCGGAGGCTAAGAAATAAGAGGCAGAAGAGGCATCTCCCTCCACCAAATAATTACCTTGTGGAGCAACATAGCCTTGTTTACCTTTAACTAAAAAGGTTTTGTAATCTCGATTTTCAACCGTAATACCAAAATCGTTCATCATCGAAAGGGTAATATCAATATAAGGTTTTGATACCAGATCACCGATAATCTCAATTTCCATATCGCTTTCCGCTAATGGGGCAGACATCAGCAATGCGGTTAGAAATTGGCTGGAAATCGAGCCGTCAATTTGCACTTTTCCACCTTGCAAACCGCTATTGCTAATTGCTAACGGCGGATAGCCTTCATTTTCTAAATACTGTACCTCTGCCCCTACTTGGCGTAAAGCATCGACTAAATGTTTAATCGGGCGTTCTTTCATTCTTGGCTCACCGGTAAGAATGATTTGAGCTGTTTCCGCCCCTTTTAAACACAATGCTGCTGCAAGTGGTCGCATTGCCGTGCCTGCATTGCCGAGAAACAGTGATAAGCCGTTTTGAACCTTAAAAGCTCCACCAATCCCTTCAACTACACAGACGGTTTTATCGTCCGATAGCTCATATTTCACGCCTAACGCTTTTAAGGCATTGAGCATATGTCGAATATCATCACTATCTAATAAATTGGTCACTTGAGTCGTACCGGTGGCTAAGGCGGCTAATAATAAGGCTCGGTTAGACAGGCTTTTAGAACCAGGTAAATTGATCTCGCCTTCTACTCGGGAAATCGGGGTTAAAGTTAGTTTTTCCATTTTTCTCTTTAAATTTGTAAAATTTTCATAAAAGGTAACCGCTTGTTAAGCTAACACTTTCAATAAGGCAGTAAAAAATCTCTCGTTTTCTTGCGGTAAACCGATACTAATGCGTAAATGATTCGGCATTCCATAACCTGCTATCGAGCGAACAATCACGCCTTCACGCAGTAATGCCTCATAAATCGGAGCGGCAGGACGTTTGAAATCAATAGTAATAAAATTGCCCTTAGAAGGGATATATTCCAAGCCGTTTGCTTGGCAGAAAGCCTCATAGCGAGCCATTTCCAAGCGGTTATTTTCTGCCACTTTTTTGACAAATTCATCATCATTCATTACCGCAATCGCTGAAGCTAAGGCAAGACTATTGCAGTTAAACGGCTGGCGAACACGATTTAATAAATCCGCAATTTCAGGGTTTGAAACCGCATAACCAATCCGAAGCCCGGCTAAGCCGTAAGCCTTAGAGAGTGAACGTGACACAATTAAATTCGGGTATTTTGCCAATAAGCCAAACGAATCCACCCGTTCTTGAGGCGCAGTAAACTCGGTATAAGCTTCGTCCAGCACCACGATTACATTTGCCGGCACTTTAGCTAAAAAGCCCTCAATTTCCGCTTGGGTTAAAAAATTACCGGTCGGATTATTCGGGTTGGCAATAAAAATTAATTTAGTTTTTTCGGTAATTGCAGCCAAAAAGGCATCTAAATTGTGTCCCCAATTTTTAGCCAGAATTTCACGGGCAACGGCATTAATCGCTTTCGTCACCAACGGATACACAATAAACGCATACTGAGAATAGATAATTTCATCTTGCTCACCGGCGAAGGTGTGGGCAAACAGCTCTAATAAATCGTTTGAGCCATTGCCTAAGGTGATTTGATTGGCTTGTACGCCAAATTTTTGGGCAATAGTGGTTTTTAATTCAAAGCCGTTTGAATCCGGATAGCGGGTTAAATCGTCAAGCTGATTCAGAATCGCCTTTTTTGCACTTTCAGGAAAACCAAACGGGTTTTCGTTCGAGGCTAATTTAATGATATTTTGAATCCCTAATTCACGCTCTAGCTCCTCAATCGGCTTTCCTGCTTGGTAAGGCGAAAGGGATTTCACGCCCTCATTTGCGATGTTGATAAATTGCATAATAACCTCTGATTATTCTTATAAAATATAAGTTCGGATTGTAGTAAAGAATGATTGCCTTTACCAGTAAATTTTTTGTTACAACTGGAAAGAAATTGGTACAAACATTCGGATTAGCTTTGCAAAAAGCGTAAAAAATCTTACCGCTTGTCATTTATCAGTTAGGGAAAATAAAAAATCACTCTCTTATATAAAAACAATTACGCAAACGATTGCTTATTAAAAAAACTTCAGTATAATGCCGACATTTTTTAACTCTCGAGGAATCACTATGAACCATTTACTTTATTCTGTCGAAGACAAACCGCCTTTCGGGCTGAGCTTATTGCTTGCCTCACAACATTTATTAGCCGCTTTAGGTGGCATTATCGCTGTGCCTTTAGTGCTAGGGAATGTACTCAAACTCTCTACTGCGGATACTATAATCTTAGTTAATGCTGCACTTTTAATTTCAGGCATCGTCACTATTATTCAATGTCGAGGTATTGGCCCAATCGGGATTAGACTACCGAGTGTAATGGGAACTAGCTTTACGTTTGTTGCAGCAGCATTAGCGATTGGTTTCAGTGAAAGTGGCATTGCCGGCATTATGGGAGCCTCTTTAGTTGGCTCTCTAGTGATGATTATCGGCAGTTTTTTTATGCCTTATATCCGTAAGCTTTTTCCACCCGTGGTAACAGGTACTGTCATAATGATGATTGGCCTAAGTTTAATTCCTGTTGCAGTAGACTGGTTTGCTGGTGGTCAGCGTACTGATCCACACTATGCAACCCCAGAAAATCTTATAATGGCTAGTTTTGTATTAATTATTGTCGTTGCTTTAGTACAATGGGGGAAAGGTATTTTTTCAGCTGCTGCTATTGTGATTGGTATGATGATAGGTTATATCGTTTCGCTAGCTCTGGGTTGGGTAAGTTTTAATGGCGTGAAAGAAGCACAACTTTTTGCGTTACCACAACCTCTACATTTTGGCTTAGAATTTCCAATCTCCGGTATCATCGGAATGTCAATTGCTTATTTAGTTACCATTGTAGAATCTAGCGGAAATTTCTTAGCACTAGGCAATGCAACTAAAACTGAAATTACCGGAAAACACTTACGTGGAGGTGTATTATGTGATGGTTTAGGCTCAGCATTTGCGGCAATTATGTCCACAACTCCCTTTTCTTCTTTCTCACAAAATATTGGGGTCATTTCATTAACCGGTGTAGCCAGTCGCTATGTTGTAGCATTTACAGGCGCATTACTTGTACTAGCCGGTTTATTTCCTGTATTTGGAGCATTAATCGTGTCTATCCCGTTACCTGTGCTTGGCGGTGCAGGCTTAATGATGTTTGCCATGATTATCGCAGCCGGTATCCAAATGTTAGATAATATTCAACGTAGCAAACGAAACGGTTTAATTATTGCTATCTCTATCGGTTGTGGGCTGGCCGTAACAACTCGACCTGAGCTATTGGATAAGCTTCCATACTTCTTTAAAGAAGTTTTTGGCTCAGGTATTACGGTCGGCTCCTTATTAGCACTTATTTTGAATTTAGTTTTACCTGAAGATAAAATAACCAAGAAAGAAAATAAGAGTGATGAATAAATCACCCTAAAAAAACAAGGACAGCTCACAATACAACTTTGATGCTGTCCTTTATTCCCATAGAGAGCATATTTAAATTTAGGTTAATAAAAAAATCTGCACTCTATATTGGTGTTTACCTTTAGAGTACAGATTTCTTCTTATTCTAACTTTCTAGCAAACAATTAGATTAATGTTCCGCTTTGGTATCGGCTAACGAATCCCCAATGTTATTATCTTTATTTGGATTATCCTCTAAAGTTGAACTTACATCCGCTGCCTGTTCACCACTTGGTGGAGTGGCGTTATCGTCTTTAGTTGGGGTATCTGTCCAACCTGATGGTTCACCCACCGGACGGCGTGCCATTAAATCATCAATTTGCTTGCTGTCTAAGGTTTCGTATTTCAATAAGGCATCTTTCATTGCGTGTAAGATGTCCATATTTTCTTCCAAAGTTTGCTTCGCTCGTTGATAGTTGCGGTCAATGATCTTACGCATTTCCACATCAATCAATTTTTGCGACTCTTCCGATACGCCCTTAATTGCACCCATTCCATCTTCATTTTGATAGAAAATCGGGCCTAATTCTTTTGAGAAGCCCCATTGAGTAACCATTGCTCGTGCAATTTGGGTTGCTCGATGAATATCAGAGGAAGCCCCTGTGGTAATTTTATCTTCACCAAAAATCAAGCCCTCAGCAATTCGCCCTGCAAATAGGGTGGAAAGTTGGCTTTCCAATTTGGTAAATGTTTCGCTTACACGGTCACCTTCCGGTAAGAATTGAGCAAAACCTAACGCCTGACCACGAGGCACAATTGTCACTTTATTCAGCGGATCGTGTTCCGGCATTAAATAGCCAACAATAACGTGTCCAGCTTCGTGGTAAGCAGTATTGATGATCTCTTTTTCCGTCATTGTATTTGAACGTCGTTCCGGCCCCATATTGATTTTGTCACGGGCTTCTTCGAAATCTTCCATCGTTACCACACGTTTATTCTTACGGGCAGCAAATAAGGCAGCTTCGTTCACCAAGTTTGCTAATTGAGCACCAGAGTAACCCGGCGTACCACGAGCAATTTGCATCGGGTCAACTCCCTCTGCAAGCGGTACTTTTTTCAAGTGAACTTTCAAAATTTGCTCACGCCCTTTCACGTTCGGCAAATCGACCGTGACTTGGCGGTCGAAACGCCCCGGACGAGTTAAGGCATCATCTAACACATCGGCACGGTTGGTTGCAGCGATGATAATCACACCTTCAGAGCCTTCAAAGCCGTCCATCTCAACTAACATTTGGTTGAGGGTTTGTTCACGCTCATCGTGTCCACCGCTGAAACCTGCACCACCACGTTTACGCCCTACCGCATCAATTTCATCAATAAAAATAATACAAGGGGCATTTTTCTTGGCTTGGTCGAATAAATCACGCACCCGTGAAGCACCCACACCTACAAACATTTCCACGAAGTCGGAACCTGCCATTGTAAAGAATGGCACTCGTGCTTCACCTGCAATCGCTTTCGCCAATAAGGTTTTACCCGTACCCGGAGGGCCTACCATCAAGATCCCTTTTGGAATGCGCCCACCTAATTTTTGAAATTTAGTTGGGTCACGCAAAAACTCAACAACTTCGCCTACTTCTTCTTTGGCTTCATCACAGCCGGCTACATCAGAAAATCTGGTCTTAACTTCGTCTGCGGTCAACATTTTGGCTTTATTTTTCCCAAAGCCCATTGCACCACGTCCTCCGCCACCTTGCATTTGTCGCATATAAAACACATAGAAACCGATTAACAGCAACATTGGGAACCAAGAAATCAAAATTTGCGAGAGCAAGCCACGACGCTCAGCAGGCTGACCGGTAATCACTGCATTGGTTTTTGCTAAATCTGCCATTAAGTACTCATCATACATCGGCATTACGGTTTGGTAGGTTGCACCATCATTTTTCGTCACCAAAATGGTGTCATCATTCTGTTTGAAATCGACCCCTTTTAAACGATTTTCTTTAATATCGCTTAAAAAAGTCGAATATGGCACTGTATTTGAGCTACCACTGAAATTAGAATTAAAACCTTCATAGGCTGTCATCATCACAATGGCAATCACCACCCAAAGTAAAATATTTTTAACCATATCGTTCAAGGTTAATCCCCTATCTGCTGAATAAAAAACTGTTCAAGATTACTATAAAAGCGGTCGAATTTTCCAATTTTTTTGCAAAATGTTAATAAAAAATGACCGCTTGCTTGTTTTCTAGCCTTTATAACCTGTCGCTACAATATAAACTTCTCGAGACCGATCTCGAGACGCCTCCGGTTTTCTGACTTTTACCACACTAAAGAGCGAGCGGATTTCTCGAAGGTATTCATCAAATCCTTCGCCTTGGAATACCTTAACCACAAAACTGCCTTTGGTTGCTAATACTTGGCGACACATATCCAATGCCAATTCCACTAAATACATTGCACGAGGAATATCAACCGACGGCATACCGCTGAAATTGGGAGCCATATCCGACATCACCACATTCACTTTGTCTTCGCCTACTCGCTCAAGTAACGCATTCAGCACCGATTCTTCACGGAAGTCGCCTTGTAAGAAATCCACGCCTACAATCGGGTTCATATCTAAAATATCACAAGCGATTACTCTGCCCTTACTGCCGATTTGCGTCACCACATATTGCGACCAACCGCCCGGTGCGGCACCGAGATCCACCACCGTCATTCCCGGTTTGAATAAACGGTCGGTTTGTTGAATTTCATCTAACTTAAAATACGCCCGTGAACGCAATTTTTGTTTATGTGCTTTTTGCACAAATTGATCTTTAAAATGTTCTGCAAGCCAACGTGATGAACTCGCACTTCGTTTTCTACCCATTTGTTCTTCTATCTTAATTAATTCAACGATTTATAATAAGGGTTAAATTAGCAAATTCAAGAGATGTTCTAAAATTTAGCTCGGCTTATTATGCTTAATTAATGGGGCTGTCCTAGATAACTAACCTAAACTACCCTTAACCAATTGTTTTAAAAAGGATATTTGAGATTTTAAGTCACTGTGATTAAAACGCCATT
>NZ_SMAC01000020.1 GCF_004342115.1 Mannheimia haemolytica
TCAAAATTAAAAAAATATTTTTCAATCAAGTCAATCAACAAGTGCCCACACAGATTGTCTGATAAATTGTTAAAGAACAAAAAGAAACGACGCACCGAATTCAACTTTTAAATGTTCACAACAGTGCGTCGTTGTGTGCTGCGTATTATAGGGAAAAACAAAAACAACGCAAGCGGTTTTTGTAAAAAATTTGAAAAAAGATCTTTTTTGCAGATATTTAATACAAAACGATCGTTTTATCGGCAAAATTTCTAATATTTGCAAATTTTCTTATAAATTCGACCGCTTGTTAGCATATTAAAAATGAAAAGACCATCTGCTTTATACAAGATGGTCTTTCTCATTTAAATCTGCACGACTGCGATGATTACTAGAATTGTGTATAAGATAGACAATCCGTAGAAAATCACATTACCTGCTGGCGTGTGAACTTTCAGGTCGTGTAATCCATGATGGATACGGTGCATTCCTGCCCACATAGGGAAAATCGCTAATACCATAATAGCGAGCTTGCCGATCCAAGTATGGGCAAAGGAAATGATATTATCTGGTGATACTAACCCGAATGGCAGTAATAAACCGATAATAAAGATTACCACAGGGAAAAATAATGCACTTACCATTCCCCCAGCACTAAAAAGCAACCATACCGGCGGTTCATTTGAACGTTTTGGGTTTTGATCAAGACTCATTTTCTTCCCCTTCTTAAATATAAACCAAGATTAATGCAATTACGCTAATTACGCCTGTTGCTGCCCAAAGAATATTTCTTCCAACCGAGACTGGTAAGTGTTTACCTTTAACCATCACGGACATGACGGCAGGTGTCATCACAAAAAGTGTTGCCGCATGATATAACATTGCTGCCAATGAAATTATGTTTAGGATAACAACTAACGGATTTTGTAAGAAATCCACAAAATCGGTAGCAAATGTTCCTTTACTTAACGCAACTGCTCCATAAAATAATACAATGCAGAACCAAACAGTTGGAAGACAGGTAGCTTCACGCACCATATACATTTTATAGAAGTCGAGTTTTTTCCACCAGCTGGCTTTCATTCCCCTTACATAAGGTCTACGTTTTGTTGCTGACATTTCTTCCTCCTATCTCGGTTTGATCATTGAGATAACATAATCTTTCGCACTTTCAAGTTTACCTTGGTTTACAGCCGAAGCAGGGCCGACGTGTTTCGGACAGACTTCCGAGCAGTAACCCACGAAAGTACAGCTCCAAACACCGTTTTTGCTGCTGAGTAGCTTCATACGCTCTTCACGACCATTATCACGGTTATCCAAGTTATAGCGGTGAGCCAATGTAATCGCAGCAGGTCCGATAAATTCAGGGTTCAAACCAAATTGTGGGCAAGCCGCATAACATAAACCGCAGTTGATACACATTGAGAATTGACGATATTTCTCTAATTGTGCCGGCGTTTGTTTAGTACGCTGTCCTTCCGGTGCTTTATTATCAATAATATAAGGTTTAATTGCCTCGATGCTATCAATAAAGTGGCTTAAATCCACTACTAAGTCACGCTCAATCGGGAAGTTCGCCAGCGGCTCAATTCGCATAAAACCGCTGTAATCACGCAGGAATGTTTTACAAGCTAACTTCGGCTTACCGTTTACCATCATTCCGCAAGAACCACAAATCGCCATACGGCAAGACCAGCGATAAGAAAGTTCCGGTTCTAATTCGTCTTTAATGAAGCCCAATGCATCTAAAAGTGAAGTTTGGCTGTCATACGGCACTTCATATCTGTCTAAATGTGGCTCGCTATCTGATTCAGGGTTGTAGCGTAGCACTTCGATGGTCATTTTATCTAAATTTGCCATTTTACTACTCCTTCTCTATTGTTGTGCTTGAGCTTCTGCTGCTTTTTTGACTTTTTCTTGGGCTTCAGCCTCTGCACCATACACACGTTTAGCCGGTTGTGATTTAGTGATTTTCACATCGCTGTATTTAATCGTCGGTGTACCCTCTGCATTGTAGTACGCTTGTGTGTGTTTTAAGTAGTTCACATCATCACGCTCAACATAGTCTAAACGTTGGTGAGCCCCACGAGATTCTTTACGCTCTACCGCAGAGCAAGCAATGGATTGAGCCACATCTAAAATGAAGCCTAATTCAATTTTGTAGAGTAAATCAGTGTTAAACACACTTGATTTATCTTTTACGCTGATGTTTTTATAACGCTCTTTTAGCTCTTGGATTTTGTTTACAGTCGCTTCCATACTTTCTTGGGTACGGTAAATACCACAACCTTCTTCCATCGCATCACCCATTTGGTTACGGATATCCGACCAAGATTCATTACCCTCTTGGTTCGCTAATGCGTGCAAGCGAGCCACCACATCTTTTGCTTGTGCATCAATTTGTGGCTGGTTGCGAGCAGTCACTTCTAACGCACGGCGAGCCGCATTTTCACCGGCAACTTTACCGAACACCACAAGCTCTGCTAATGAGTTAGAACCCAAACGGTTCGCACCGTGCAAGCCTGATGAAGCACATTCACCTACTGCGAATAAGCCTTTAATTGAGGTTTCCGCATTCATATCCACTTCAATACCACCCATCGTGTAGTGAACCACCGGGCGAACAGGAATCGGCGCTTTAGCCGGATCGACCCCTTCATAGGCTTTCGCTAATTCACAAATAAACGGTAAACGCTCAAGTAAATATTTTTCACCTAAATGGCGTAAATCTAAGTGAACTACGTCCACGCCTTTTGCGGTTTTTAAGGTGTTCCCTTTACGCCATTCTTGCCAGAATGCTTGTGAAACCTTATCACGAGGGCCTAATTCCATATATTTGTTTTCCGGTTTGCCGATTGGTGTTTCCGGTCCTAAACCATAATCTTGCAGGTAACGGTAGCCATCTTTATTAACTAAAATACCACCTTCACCACGACAACCTTCTGTCATCAAAATACCGGTATTTGGCAAACCTGTTGGGTGATATTGTACGAACTCCATATCACGCAAAGCCACACCGTGACGATACACCATTGATAAACCGTCGCCGGTTACAATACCGCCGTTAGTGTTAAAGCGATAAGTACGGCAGCCGCCACCGGTTGCAATCACAACTGCATTTGCATTGATTTGAACAAGTGTGCCTTCCATCATATTCATTGCCACACAACCACGAGCTTCACCGTTGTCGGTGAGAATATCCAGCACAAAATGCTCATCAAAACGCACAATATTCGGATATTTAATCGAAGTTTGGAACAAAGTATGCAAAATGTGGAAACCGGTTTTATCCGCCGCAAACCAAGTACGCTCAATTTTCATTCCTCCAAAACGGCGAACATTCACTTCACCGTCTTCACGACGACTCCAAGGGCAACCCCAGCGTTCTAATTGTGTCATTTCAATCGGCGAATGCTCTACAAAATACTCCACAATATCTTGCTCACATAACCAGTCACCACCACCGACGGTATCATTAAAGTGATTGTCGAAAGAGTCGGTATCTTTAATTACCGCCGCTGAACCACCTTCTGCTGCAACCGTATGGCTACGCATTGGGTAAACTTTTGAAATTAAAGCAATTTTTAGATTTGGATTTGCTTCAGCCGCCGCAATAGCAGCACGCAAGCCACCACCACCGGCACCTATAATCGCGACATCAAAATTAACACTTTGCATAATGCACTCCGAAAGTTAAATAACTTAATTCATTAAAAAGTAATCATATTGTGCCACTATTTGAGCAATGAGATAACCTATTTTTACAAATTTGTAACATAAAAAATGTAATTTTGTGATCTACCTCAAAAAAGGTAATAAAGCTTATAAAGGTATTGAGAATGGCTCTTAATTGGACAGTGATAGAAAGAAAATTTCTAATGTTTAAAATGAGAAAATTTAATTTGTTGCAAAAAAGTTAAAACCCTCTCTTTATTTTTCTTGATCGGTAACTAGGGCAACTCACTTTTTTAGGCTAAAATAGCCTCACATTTTCAAGCGGTCATTTTTTATGAACAATTTACAACTCGATAATATTGATTGGCAACCAACAGCCTCTATTCCTCACCTGATCCAACGTTCAAAAATCATTACGGAAATCCGCAAGTTCTTTACCGATCGAGGGCTTTTAGAGGTAGAAACCCCGATTTTAAGCGAATTTTCGGTGACAGACGTTCATCTTTCGACTTTCAATACGCAGTTTCAATCGCCTTTTTCCCCTGAGGCGAAAACACTCCATCTGATGACCAGCCCGGAATATCATATGAAGCGACTACTTGCTGCTGGGAGTGGACCGATTTTCCAACT
Organism: Mannheimia haemolytica; assembly: GCF_004342115.1. Lineage (GTDB taxonomy): Bacteria > Pseudomonadota > Gammaproteobacteria > Enterobacterales > Pasteurellaceae > Mannheimia > Mannheimia haemolytica. Next base: position 4,285 of record NZ_SMAC01000020.1, read on the forward strand.
GTGTAAAGTATTTCGCAACGAGGAAGCCGGTAAGCGACACAACCCTGAATTTACGATGCTGGAGTGGTATCGCCCGCATTTTGATATGTATCGCTTAATCAATGAAGTGGATGATTTACTGCAACAAATTTTGGACTGCGAACCGGCAGAATCATTCAGCTATCAATTTGTGTTCCAAACCTATGTCGGATTAGATCCGCTTTCTGCCACCAAAGCACAACTTGTGGAAAAAGCCCGAAAACACGGCTTGCAATGTGATGATGATGAACAGCGTGACACCTTGTTACAATTTTTATTCAGCGAGGTTGTCGAAGCCAATATCGGGCAAGAAAGACCAACTGCCGTTTATCATTTCCCTTCCACCCAAGCGGCATTAGCTCAAATTAGCTCGGAAGATCACCGTGTTGCCGAACGTTTTGAGTTTTACTACAAAGGCTTGGAACTCTGTAACGGCTTCCACGAATTAGACGATGCTGATGAGCAAATTCATCGCTTCGAGCAAGATAATCTGCAACGTGAAAAAATGGGGCTGGAGCCACAGCAACTAGATGTGCGTTTTCTTGCCGCACTCAAAGCGGGTTTTCCAAACTGCTCAGGTGTCGCCCTTGGGGTTGATAGGCTGTTAATGCTGGCAATGGATGCGGAAAAAATTGAAGAGGTTATTTCTTTCGGCATTGAAAAAGCCTAATTTTTTATGCCGTTTTGTGATTTGCAATTTGCAAAAAAATCGACAAATATGACCGCTTGTACACTCGTTTAGGAAAGCAAAATGAATATTTCAGGCAAATTACAGGGTTGGCACTATGCCCTACTGTGCTACTTAACTTGGGGAACCTTTCCGATTTATTGGTATCCGATCAACCAATCGGGAATGCCTGCCGAGCAAATTTTGGCTCAACGGGTGCTTTGGGCTGCCCTATTTGCTGTGTTTCTGCTGCTGATTTTCCAACAAGGGCGAGCGGTTATTAATGCCTTTAAACAGCCAAAGGTACTCGGGCTGTTCGTGCTTTCTTCTTTTATGATTGGCGTGAACTGGCTGGTTTACTTATGGGCAATCGTCAATGAGCATATTTTAGATGCCAGTCTAGGTTATTTTATCAACCCCATTTTCAACGTGTTTGTCGGTAGGCTTATTCTAAAAGAGCAACTGAATAAAGCCCAATTATTGGCTCTGCTGTTTGCAATTAGCGGCATTTTATGGCTTGCTATTCCTGCCGGACAAATTCCGTGGGTCGCATTGATTCTAGCCGCCAGTTTCTGTATTTACGGGCTGATTCGTAAACTTGCCCCAATGGAACCTTTGTCTGGTTTGGCGTTAGAAACTTTGCTGATGTCGCCTTTTGCCATCACCTATCTCTGCTTTTGTTACCACCAAAACATTTTGGTATTCAGTGAACTCAATCCTTTACAAATGGCAGTGCTACTCTGCTCCGGCATTGCCACTACCTTACCATTGCTATGGTTTGCAATGGGTGCAAGACGCATTTCAATGTCGCTACTCGGTATGCTGCAATATATTTCACCTACCCTGCAATTTTTATGCGGTGTGCTGATTTTTAATGAGACACTTTCCGCCGAACGTGCTGTAGGCTACATTCTGGTTTGGATTGGGGTGGGGGTTTTCTTATTGGGTATGAAAAAAGCTGGTGTCAAACGCTAAAAATAAAACGTTAAATATTTCGTTTTGGTAGCCCTAATGCAGCAAAACCAAGTAGTGGCAAATAGGCACAGGCTTTAAAAATACTCTCCAAGCCATATTCATCCGCCAAAAAACCCAATACGGCGGCACTTAAGCCGCCAATACCAAACATTAAACCGAACATTGTGCCGGAAATCAGCCCTACTCTGCCTGATACGGCTTCTTGAGCATAAACCACCATAGCGGAGAACGCTGATGACATAATAAAACCGGCAAAAATCGCACACACAATCGTCCAAAAGAGATCTGCGTGAAGCAACAACAAAGCAAAAGGTGCCATACCTAAGAAAGAGAACCAAATCACCGCATTTCGTCCAATCTTATCGCCAATCGGCCCGCCGACAAAAGTGCCTAAAGCAACTACACCTAAAAAGGTAAATAGAGAGAGCTGTGCCATTGCTATATTGAGTTGGAATTTTTCCATTAAATAAAAGGTGAAATAGTTACTGAGGCTCGCAATATAAATAAATTTCGCTAACATCAATAAAGCGATAATTAATAATGCTCTGGCTAATAATTTACCGTGTAAGCGTTGTTGAATATGGTTTGGTGAAATAATGAGCGGTTTGGCTTCATATTTCACCCAACGGCTTACTTTATATAAAACCCATCATAATGCCAATAATACAAATGCAACAACCCAAATCACCGCACTTTGCCCTAACGGCACAATAAATAATGCAACTAAGAGCGGACCTAACGCCGATCCACTGTTTCCACCTACTTGGAAAAGCGACTGAGCTGTACCAAATTTACCGCCCGATGCCATTCGAGCCACCCGAGAGGCTTCAGGGTGAAAAATGGCAGAGCCTATCCCCATTAACGCAGCGGCTATCAGTAACACGCCAAAATTCAGCGAAAAGGCAAGTAAAATCACGGAAAGAAGCGTAATCAGCATACTGACGGGCAATAAATTCGGTTTTGGGTATTTATCGGTATAAAGCCCAATACCCGGCTGAATAATAGATGCGGTAATTTGATAAATGAGTGAAATCATACCAATTTGAGCAAAACTCAGTTGGTAATTTTCTTTTAGCATTGGATAGATCGAAACCATTACTGCTTGAACTAAATCATTCAACAAATGAGAAAGGGAAATCAGCAGTAAAATGGGCAAAACCATTTTTTGAGCGTTATGTTGTGTGTGCATTCTTTATTCGTTTTTTATAAATGAAAAATATTCTACTCGCAAATAATGAATGTGCAAGCGGTCAAATTTCCCGATTTTTTTACCAAACCCATTAGGTTGCAATATTATTACCAATACGTCTTAAATTTGTTATTTTTATATCTTTTTGCTATATTCAAGCCTCTAACCATTCAAAAATAGAGGAAATAGCATTGGATTTAATCAAAAAATTAAACACAGGAAGTACCTTTAGGATACCGATTTTCCTACCGAGTTTACTCTTTGTCAGCTTTGTTGCCGTTTTCTGTATCATCTTTCCACAGCAAGCACAAACCTCACTTGATACCATCAAAAATAGTCTCTTCCAACATTTTAGCTGGTTCTATATTTTTGCAGGCTCTATCTTTTTCCTGTTTCTAATTTTTCTCTCTTTCAGCCGATTGGGTGATATTAAATTAGGGGCAGATACCGATGAGCCTGAATTTGGTTTTGGCTCTTGGATTGCGATGTTATTCGCCGCCGGAATGGGGATCGGGTTAATGTATTTTGGGGTAGCAGAACCTATTTTGCATTACCTTAAACCCGTCCAACAAAATTTAACTGAGCCGGAGCGTATGAAAGAAGCGATGATGACAACGTTCTATCATTGGGGTATTCACGCTTGGGCAATTTATGGTGTGATTGCCTTAGCTCTTGCTTATTTTGGCTTCAGATATAAGTTAGCACTCACTATTCGTTCCGGATTTTATCCCTTACTAAAACATCGTATTTCAGGCTTCTGGGGGCATTTAATTGATATTATTGCCCTTTGTAGCACGATTTTCGGTTTAACGACTACACTTGGCTTTGGGGTGATGCAGGTCAGTGCTGGCTTTAACAATCTAGGTTTAATTGAACAGAGCAATTTTACTGTTCTTGCGATTATCGTAACAGTAGCAATGGCTCTTGCCGTGTTATCTGCCGTTTCGGGCGTAGGCAAAGGGGTTAAAATCTTAAGTGAAATCAATCTCACATTAGCCGGATTGCTACTTATTTTTGTGATAATCACCGGCCCAACTCTATTACTTTTCTCAAGCTTCACCGAAAATTTAGGCTATTATTTTAGCTCGCTGCTTGAGATGAGTTTCCGTACCTTCGCTTATGAACCGGAACATCAAGGCTGGCTAAGCGGCTGGACGGTCCTTTATTGGGCATGGTGGGCATCTTGGGCGCCATTTGTTGGTTTGTTTATTGCCAAGATCTCTAAAGGCAGAACCATTCGTGAATTTATTTTAGGGGTGCTATTTGTTCCATCGCTGTTTAACATTTTATGGATGACCAGCTTCGGCAGCTCTGCCATTTGGTTCGAACAACAAACTGCCGGTGCTTTAGCTGAAGTCAGCGGCAATACCGAACAACTGTTATTTACCTTTTTTGAGCAATTACCGTTTGGCTCTATTGCCTCTTTCGTTGCCGTCATTGTTATCAGTATTTTCTTTATCACCTCTGCCGACTCGGGGATTTTTGTTCTCAACAGCATTGCTTCACAAGGCGAAGAAAATGCACCGAAATGGCAAAGCGTGCTTTGGGGAGCATTATTAGCCATCTTAGCGTTATCACTACTCTATTCGGGTGGCTTGGCTTCTCTGCAAACAATGACACTGATTATCGCCTTACCATTTACCTTCATTATGCTGATTCTCTGTATCGGCTTATGGAAAGGATTAATGGTAGATAACCAATACTTCAACAAAAAATTCTCGCAAGGTAGCCAACATTGGGCGGGTAAAGATTGGAAACAACGCTTGGAGAAAATCATCAACCCAAGCAATAAGCAAGATGTCCGTCACTTCTTTATTAAAGTTGCCAGACCGGCATTTTTAGAACTTATCGAGGAATTTGAAAGCTATGGCTTAATCGCTAAAATGAATTTCACCAACGAACAAAACCCGAAATTAGAGTTTGAAGTGGTGAAAGAAAATTTACGCAATTTCATTTACGGCATTGAAAGTGTGCCACGGGAATTATCGGATTTGGTGGTAGGTGACGACAACCTACCGAACATTGAGCAAAATACCATTTACGAGCCGATTACTTATTTCTTAGACGGGCGGAAAGGTTATGATGTGCAATATATGACCAAAGAAGAGTTGATTGCCGACGTGCTGCAACAGTATGAACGCTTTATCAATTTAGCGATGGACAACTCGCACGACTTAATGACGGCTGATTTCAATCACTAACCCCACAAGCGGTGAGATTTTCGGAAAAATTTGCAAATTTCCAACAAAATCTCACCGCTTGCATTTAAAGCCAACGCCTTACTTGGTTGCAATATTTGGCATAATGTGTGCCGAATTTTTGGGCTAAAATTTGCTCTTCCGGCTTGATTTGGAAATAGGTTATCAACCATACAAACAGCGGTAAAACCAGCCACGCCAACATTGCCCCCAACCATAATGCCCACGCAATCAAACCTAACAGTAACGAAAGATACATTGGGTTTCGGCTTTTGCGGTAAATGCCCCAAGTGACCAATTTAGCGGTATGTTGTGGTCGAAAAGGACTGTATGTCGTTTTCGCTTGGTGTATGACCCAAAGTGCCGAGACGGCAACCGCTCCGCCAATTATCGCCACAGCTAAACCGCTAAAAAATATGGCTGTATGCTGATAATTCGGCAAGCTCACCGGCACATATTGAGCTACCAGCCACATTAAAGCGGCACAAAGCAAGAACCAAGCCGGCGGCGGGATTTTCAGTTTTAATGATTTCATTTTATGCCGAGCGGAAATCTTTTTTACGAATGCCTAATACCAAAATAGAGGCAAAATAACTACCGCCGGCTAAGATCATCAGCCAAATCAGCCAATACACTTTCTGCCACATTGTCATTAATGCCCAAAGTTCAATCTCAGGCGTGAAATAGGCAACCAACGCCCCCATTACACAAGCGGCGATGAATAGTTTCAACACAAAAAGCACGGTTTTATGGCTTACTTTATAGTAACCATTTTTTGAGAGATTCACATACAGCAAGCTCACATTCACTAATGCCGAACACGCAGAAGCTAACGCTAAACCAATGTATCCCAAAAACGGAGCAAACGCCAAGCCAAAGCAAATATTACTTAAGGCGGCAATAATCCCAACTTTTACCGGTGTTTTGGTGTTTTGGTTGGCATAAAAACCGTTTGCCAGCACGCTAATCAACATATAGCTGTTTAACCCCAAGCACATTACCCAAAGTGGATAAGAGGTTGCCAGCACATCTTCAAAACCAAATTTACCCCGCATAAACATTGTCATAATAATCGGCTGAGCCAGCACTGCCATACCGATCATTGCCGGAATGCCGAGCAACAGCACCATTCTCACCCCCCAATCCATTGTGTTTTGAAAGTGTTCTCCACGTTGGATTTCAGTGAGTTCTTTGTTTTTCGCAATACGGGAAAGGCTTGGCAGCACGACGGTGGAAATCGCAATTCCAAATAAACCGAGCGGAAATTCAATTAAGCGGTCGGCATAATACATCCAACTAATCGAGCCGGTAATCAAAAACGAGGCAATCACTTGGTTTAGCAGTAAATTTAGCTGGGTAACGGAAACGCCAAATAAAGCCGGAATCATTAATTTACGGACTTTAGTGACACCTTCGTCTTTCCACGCCCATTTTGGCTTAACCAGTAAGCCCTCTTTTTTCATAAATGGAATTTGGAATAAAAATTGCAATAAGCCGCCTAAAAATACCCCCCACGCTAAGGCAATATCCGGGGAATCGAAATAATCTCTGCCCCATAACGCTACCGCAATAATCGCCACATTCAGCAACACCGGGGAAAATGCCATCACCCCAAACTTACCGATGGTATTTAACACCGCACCGGATAACGCCACAAAGGTAATAAACCACAAATAAGGGAAAGTGATTTTGAGCAAAAAAGAGGCTTGGGTGAATTTTTCGGCATTTGGCCCGTCGTAAAGCCAATCTAAAAACCAACCTGTACCAAAAAGAGCGGCAACCACAGGCGAGGCAATCATTGCCACAAGGGTAACAACAGTTACCAAACCTCCTAATGTACCCGATACTTTGGCAATAAATTCTCTCGTTTTGTTTGGATCATTATCCGCATTATATTCCGCCAACACCGGCACAAAGGCTTTAGAAAATGCCCCTTCGGCAAACAAACGGCGAAGAAAATTGGGAATACGGTTGGCAAACAGGAAAATATCGGCACTCACGCCTGTGCCTAAAATGGTTGCCACCACAATGTCTCGAATCAAGCCGAGTATGCGAGAAATTAAGGTCATAAAGCTTACGATCATTCCTGATCTTAAAAGTTTTTTGCTCATAATAAAGAGTAATATTAGTAAAATTATTGAAAAATCAGACCGTTTGTAGTCTGATCCTAAAAATCGATCATAATTTTAGCAGTTTGTTATAGGAAAATCAGAAAAAAACTGTTAAAATCTCGCCCTATCGTTTTCTATCAGAAAAACGGTGTTATTTTCAAGCACGTGTCTCGTTGAAAATGAATTAAAAACTATCGATAGGCAATATAAACAACGATTTTGTTTATATCTAATTTTTACACAGATATTTTAGGAGTTTGACCTTGGCTAATATCAAGTCAGCAAAAAAACGTGCGGTTCAATCTGAAAAACGCCGCCAACACAACGCAAGCCAACGCTCAATGATGCGTACATTCATCAAAAAAGTATATGCAGCAGTAACAGCAGGCGATAAAGCAGCAGCTCAAACGGCTTTCGTTGAAATGCAAAAAGTTGTAGACCGTATGGCATCTAAAAACTTAATCCACGCTAACAAAGCGGCTAACCACAAATCTAAATTAGCAGCGCAAATCAAAAAATTAGCGTAATATCGAACAGATATGAAAAAAACCGACTTTATGTCGGTTTTTTTCTTTTTAACCATAACACAAAGGGCTATTCTAGATATTCTAAAATAGCCCTTGTTTCAAAATCAGTTAATTATTTTTTCAATAAATCACGGATTTCAGTTAATAATTTCTCTTCCGCTGTTGGCTCTGCAGGAGCTTCTTCTACAACTGGAGCTTTTTTCAGTGAGTTAATCACTTTCACCATACCGAATACCGCAAGTGCGATAATTAAGAAATCAAATACGTTTTGGATAAATGCACCGTATTTTAACATCACTGCTTCCGCACCTTCTTTTGCCGGGGCGATTTCAATGGCTAAATCTTTGAAATCCACGCCACCGATTAACCAACCGATAGGTGGCATTACAACATCGCTAACTAATGAAGAAACAATTTTACCGAATGCACCGCCGATAATCACACCGACAGCCATATCAACAACATTACCTTTTACCGCAAATTCACGGAACTCTTTTAAAATACTCATAGGGGGCTTTCCTTTCATTCAATGATTAAACACGGTCTTCGCAAGAACGTGGGCTGGCGATTATAATCAAAATCTTTAAAATTTCTACAACATTTAAATAAATTTACATTTTTTTGATTTAGATCAGTTTGATTATAACTGATTGGCTAATAATTTGCCAAAATTCTCCACCTGCTGCCAATCGGTGTACTCATATTCTTTGGAGGTATCGGTTTCGCCTTTGGTAATTTTCATAATAAAGCGAATCATCAATCGGTCGAATGGCTTATAGCGTAGGTAAAGTAATGCCCCAGCAATTACCTCAATGTGGGTTGGTTTCCATTTCACTTTAGCTAAAAATTTACGCACATAAGTATTGGTTTCAGGCGTGTTTCGATTATCTTTGCGAGCGGTCAAATTCACACCGTAAAAGGCAGTTTTCTTGGCGTTTAATGCCGGATAATGCTGTTCCACAAACTGATAAACCAACGGGTTAAAATGCCCATAGCGAATTGAAGCACCGATGACAATTTGGTCGGCATTTGCAATTTTTTCGGCAAAATCGACCGCTTGATCTTTTAGCGAAATCAGCTCGACTTCGTGAGTAATCACGTCCGCCAATCGTTCGGCAATTTTTTTGGTTTGACCATCGGTCGTAAAATAGAGAATTAAGGTTTTCATTTAATCTTTCCAAAAAACAGGGCTTAAAATCACCAGCAAGGTAAACACTTCCAGACGTCCGCATACCATTGCAAAAGTCAGCACTAACTTGGCACTGTCCGGCACTTGGGTGAAATTGCTGCTCACGCTCCCTAATGCAGGACCTAGATTATTTAGTGAGGCAATTACCGCATTTAGAGCATCAAAGGTTTCCATTCCGCAAGCGATGGTAGCAAGCCAGCAGATCACGAAAACGAAAAAGTACGCCGAGAAAAACGCCCAAATACCATCAACCACCCGTTCCGATAAAACGTGGTTGCCTAATTTAATCGGTTGAATCACATTGGGGTGAATGTAGCGGTGGATTTCACGTTTACTTTGTAAATAAAGCAGCAACACCCGAATCACTTTCAAGCCGCCACCGGTTGAGCCGGCACAACCACCGATAAATGAAGACAGCACCAACAGCGTGGGTAAAAACGAACTCCATTGGCTAAAATCATTGGTAGTAAAGCCGGCCGTGGTGGAAATGGACACCGATTGAAACAACGCTTGCTCAATCGTAACAGAGGTATTATCGAAATAACCGTAACCCACTAACACCAAGGTACAAACCAAGAAAAGCCCTAACTGCACTATCAAGAAAAAACGAAACTCGTAATCGCCCCAATACAAGCGGCTTAAAATACCCCCTTTTTTGCGTGATTGTGCATCTCGTATGCGATCAATCACCGCAAAATGCAATGCAAAGTTGCAGGCAGAAAGTAGCAGGAAAAACACGGTAATATAGCTAATTGCCGCATTATTAAAATAGCCGATGCTGGCATCGTGGGTAGAAAATCCGCCAATCGAAACCGTGGAAAAGCTATGCGAAATGGCATCAAACACCGTCATTCCGGCGAGCCAAAATGCGACCGCACACAGAATCGTCAGGCTGAGATAAATCAGCCACAACGCTTTTGCCGTTTCCGCAATGCGAGGTCGCATTTTCTGCTCTTTGAGCGGTCCGGGCATTTCCGCACGGTAAAGTTGCATTCCACCAATGCCTAACAGCGGAATAATCGCAACCGCTAACACAATGATCCCCATTCCCCCTAGCCATTGCAAAAATTGGCGGTAGAATAAAATCGCTTTGGGCAAGCTATCTAAGCCGGTGATGACGGTTGCACCCGTTGTAGTTAAGCCGGAAAAGGATTCAAAAATGGATTCCGCCACGTTTAAATCGGGGTTTTCCAAAATAATAAAAGGCACAGCCCCGAGCAAACCCAGCACCACCCAAAACAGTACTACAATCAAAAAGCCCTCACGGGAACGTAGCTTGTTTTTGTTGTCACGGCACAGCCACCAAAGCAGCGTACCGACCATAAAATTCAGAGCGAAGGCTTCTAAAAACGCCCGCCCACCGCCATCGCCATAAATTAGGGCGACCGTTGCCGGCACAAGCATTGTGAATGAAAAACACATCACCAAAATGCCAACAATACGAATAATGGAAAAAAATTGCATAGACTAGATTTCTTCTTTTATTAATGCGAGCTTGCCCGAAAAGCGTTGGGTTAATTCATCTGCAAAGGCCTCAACCTCGCTCGGGTTAAATGCCAGCAACAAATCCACTTTATCGCTAAAAAGTTGCTCGACAATCACAATATCTTTCTCGCTAATGAGATGAGAAATGGTATTAAACTGCTCATATTCACATTGCAAGCGGTAGTTTTTTCGCAAAACTTTGCGAATCCGCTCCAACTGCAATAACGCCTGTTGCACCCCATTGCCATAGGCTTTCACCAAGCCGCCGGTGCCAAGCTGGATACCACCGTAGTAGCGAACCACCACCGCTGTAATTTCCCCCAAGCCTGATCCAAGCAAATAATTGAGCATTGGCTTACCTGCTGTACCGGACGGTTCTCCATCATCCGAAAAGCCGTATTGTTGCGAATCATTCGGCAAGCCTGCCACCGTTGCCCAACACCAATGGCGTGCGTGCGGATGCTGAATTTTCAGCTCCTGCCAAAATGCCTTGGCCTGCTCCATACCCTCAGTATGGCGAAGGTAGGTGATAAATCGGCTTTTTTTAATCTCTTCTTCAAAAATTGTATCCGCTTTGGGGATAAAAAATTCCATTGTTTGATTCTCTTATCTTGAATGTGGCAATGATACCATATTCAAGCCACTTTTTATTTGTGCTGTTTAATGGTTTAATAAGTCTTTCATTGATAACTTGAACGAATAAAAAATATGTCAAAACTCAATATTATTTTTGCCGGCACGCCTGATTTTGCCGCTCAACATTTACAAGCCTTATTAGATTCCGAGCATAACGTGATTGCGGTTTATACTCAGCCGGATAAACCTGCCGGGCGAGGCAAAAAACTGCAAGCCAGCCCGGTAAAACAGCTGGCCGAAGCTCACAACATTCCTGTTTACCAACCCAAATCCCTGCGTAAGGAAGAGGCTCAAGCTGAACTGAAAGCCCTAAATGCCGATGTGATGGTGGTGGTAGCTTACGGCTTAATTCTACCTGAAGCAGTATTGAATGCTCCTAAATATGGTTGCCTAAACGTACACGGTTCGCTACTACCTCGCTGGCGTGGAGCAGCTCCGATTCAGCGTTCGATTTGGGCAGGTGATACAGAAACCGGCGTAACCATTATGCTAATGGACGTTGGCTTAGACACCGGTGATATGTTACATAAAGTCACAACCCCGATTGAGCCGAATGAAACCTCCGCCTCCTTGTATGCCAAACTGGCAGAACTTGCCCCTCTGGCATTGCTTGAGGTGTTAAACGGTTTAGCCAACCACACATTCAAAGCGGAAAAACAAGATGAAGCACTGTCCAATTACGCCGAGAAACTTTCCAAAGAAGAAGCTAAATTGGATTGGCAACTCCCAGCCGTTCAACTGGAGCGCAATATCCGAGCTTTTAACCCTTGGCCGTTTAGTTTTTTAACCTTAACCGTTGATGGCGTTGAGCAAAGTATCAAAATTCACCAAGCCACGGTGTTACCTCACCAAGAAAAAGCAGCCGGCACGGTAATTAATGTGGATAAAACCGGGATTCAAATTGCCACCCAACAGGGCGTGCTGAATATTACCCAACTTCAACCGGCGAGTAAAAAACCAATGTCGGTGCAAGATTTCTTAAACGGTCGAGCGGATTGGTTCGTCAGCGGGACACAACTAAGTTAAAACGGGAAATATATGCAAACACAGCCTTCACTTACAATAACCAATGCCCGATTTTCACTGGTTAAACAACATAAACTCACGATTGACGCCTTACAGATCCAACCCAATGACTTTTGGGTGGTCGTAGGCGGAAACGGTTCAGGCAAAACAGCTTTTTCACTCGCTTTACAGGATAAAATCTCGCTCTATTCCGGCGACTATGGTAATTCGTTCCAACATATTCAGCTCCTCTCTTTCGAGCAACAACAAAAAATGTTGGATCAGATTTTCAAAGATCGGAACAACGATAGTGTCTCGCCCGATGATTTCGGCTTAACCGCACGACAAGTAATTTTAAATGGCAGTCCAAAAGAGGCATTATGTGAGGAATATGCCCACAAATTGCATATTCAACATCTGCTTGAACGCCCGTTTATGCACCTTTCCACCGGTGAAAGCCGCAAAGTGCTATTTTGCCAAATGTTAGTGAGCGAGCCGGATTTATTCATTTTAGACGAACCGTTTGAAGGGCTGGATCAGCAGTCGGTGCAATATTGGCAACAACTGATTGCCGAACTACAAAGCAAAATGGCGTTAGTGCTGATTGTAAATCGTTTTAACGATATTCCTGATGCTGCCAATCATATTGCGTTATTAGATAATTTATCATTAATTCTGCAAGGAGAGCGAGCAGAAATTGAACAACAAGCGGTCTATTCTCAGCTAAAATTTGCAGAACAGAATGTGAACGTTCCTTTGCCTGAAAGTGCCGCTCCACTGAACAGTCTGCCCGAAAACATCAATCCGTTTGAGCTGGAAAAGGTGACTATCCAATACGGCGAAAAGAAAATTTTAGACAACCTCAGTTGGACGGTTGAGCCAAAACAACATTGGTGGATTAAAGGCCCGAATGGAGCTGGGAAATCGACCTTGCTTTCGATTATCACCGGCGATCACCCACAATCTTATGCCAATAAAGTCCGACTATTTGGCAAACAACGGGGAAGCGGCGAAACCATTTGGGATATTAAGAAAAATATCGGCTATGTCAGCAGCCAGTTGCATATGGATTATCGGGTAAATTGCTCCGCAATGGAGGTCATTCTTTCTGGCTTTTTTGACAGCATCGGCGTGTATCAACAAGTGCCGAATGCCTTGCAATTAAAAGCAATGGAATGGTTGGAACGCCTCAATTTAAGCAATGTTGCCAAAAAGCCGTTTCGCTCTCTCTCGTGGGGGCAACAACGCTTACTTTTGATTACCCGAGCAATGGTGAAACACCCATCAATTCTGATTCTAGACGAACCGTTACAAGGTTTAGACGGCATTAACCGCAAATTAGTCAAACAGTTCATTGAACAATTAGTGACTAACAGCCAAACGCAACTGCTTTTTGTTTCGCACCAAGACAGCGATGCTCCAAATTGCATTACGCATTTATTTGAGTTTGTACCGAAAGGAGAAACCAACGAGTTTGGGTTTGAGTATCACCAAACTGCACTTGGAGCATAAATGAATTTTCTTACCCATTCGCTGATTTCACTTGAAATTGACACCCAAACCAAGCAACAGACCCTATATGGCAACTTTGCCGGTGATTTCTATAAAGGTTTAATTCCGCATCTCAATTTAGCGGATAACTTAAAAAGCGGTGTGGTGTTACACCGCTCGATTGATAAGATTTCGGACCGACCGGACAGCCTCACAACCCAATTACTCCAAGGCACATTCGGGCGTTATAAAGGCATTGTGTCGGATATTATGATCGACCATTTTCTCGCTAAACATTTCCAACGGTTATTTGCTAAAGATTTAAATGAGGTACAAGCACAGATCTTTCAGCAAATCGAACAACAACGCACGATTTTTCCTGAACAATTTGTGCCGATGTTTAACTGGTTACAGTCACGAAAAGCATTAACTCATTATGCCGATTTAGATTTCTTAGAACAGGTATTCTTGGGAATGTCATCAAGAGTTAAGAAAGGTGAGATTTTAAGAAATGCTGTAACCGAAATTTGGCAGAATTATACTCTTTTAGAAGAAGCCGCTATTCAGGAGTTTTTTACTGTAAAAGACAGGGCTACTCAAGAACTTAGTTGAATACTTTAGTCGGTATCTTGGATATTCTTGAATTTATCGATCTTTTCTCTTATCCTGTCTGATAATAATTCTCAAACATTACATTTTTATGCAAACAACGCTCTCTCCCCAACAAATAGCTAAAAAGCACCGAACTATTGAAAAGAACGCAGTTTTTTATTACTCTTTTTCTTACTCATTTGTTTACTCAGCCTCATTTTCGATATTATGACAGGCCCTTCCCTGCTTCCGTTTAATGAAGTTTGGAAAGCCTTATTCCAATTAGGCGAAATTGAAGAAACCACCAAAGTGATTGTCTATGAGCTACGCTTACCAATGGCAATAATGGCATTGGTGGTTGGAGCAGCACTTGGTGTTGGCGGAGCTGAAATTCAAACTTTGCTTAATAATCCAATGGCAAGCCCTTATACATTGGGTTTAGCAGCTGCAGCCGGCTTTGGTGCTTCGATTGTGATTGCCTTTGGTGGATTTGGTTTACCCACCGAAATTTCTGTACCTGTCGGGGCTTTTGTGATGACACTATTTTCTTCCGCCATTTTATTTGCCTTTTCCTCTTTAGGACGTTTTAGCTCGGCAATATTAGTGCTGGTAGGAATTGCCTTATTGTTTTTATTTCAGTCTTTACTGTCATTGGTGCAATTTATTTCTGCACCTGAGGTATCCCAACAAATTCTGTTTTGGCTATTCGGTAATTTAACTAAAGCTACTTGGCAGACTATCTCAATTGCCTTTGGCGTAACTACAGTCTGTATTTTATTATTATTCAAAGATGCGTGGAAATTAACTGCCTTGCGTTTGGGCGAAGCTCGAGCATTGAGCTTAGGCATTAACTTAACTTGGTTACGAATGAAAACATTGCTGATTGTGTCTGTAATGACAGCCACCTGCATTAGCTTTGTAGGCATTATCGGCTTTATTGGCTTAGTTGCCCCGCATATTGCCCGAATGTTGCTAGGCGAAGACCAACGCTTTTTCCTGCCCGGTTCAATGTTAGTGGGTGCGGCATTTTTATCGATGTCATCCGTGCTATCAAAAAGCCTTGTGCCGGGCGCATTATTTCCGGTCGGTATTATTACGGCATTAGTCGGTGTGCCGTTCTTTTTCTGGATTGTATTGGCGAAACGATAAGGATTTTCTATGCTCAACTTAAACGATGTAACTATTAAGCGTGGAAACTTAGTGGTGGCTGATAAAATCAATCTACATTTTGAACAAGGCAAGATCTATACTTTACTTGGCCCAAATGGTGCGGGTAAATCTTCTCTCCTTAAAACTCTATTTGGGGAAATTGCTCATCAAGGCACAATTGATTTTGACGGTAATAAATTAACCTCAAGCCACTTGCATAGTTGGCGTAAAGAAATTGGCTATATGCCACAAGACACACAGGTAGAGGCCTCACTCAGTGCCTTAGAGGTTATTTTATTAGGGCAACTTGATAGCCTGAATATGTATATTAGCGATGAATTACTCAATGAAGCCGTTGATATTATGGATAAACTCGGTATTTCACATCTAGCTCATCAAGATATTATGCGGCTAAGTGGCGGGCAACGGCAAATGGTAATGTTCGCACAAGTATTGCTACGTAAACCACACATTCTGCTGCTAGATGAGCCTGTCAGTGCGTTGGATATGTATCATCAAATCAACTTACTTGAATATGTGAATGCCTACACTCGAGCGAATAACCTAATTACAATTATGGTGCTGCACGATTTAAGCCTTGCGGCTCAAGTGTGATGCTATTAAGCGAGGGGAAAATTCACGCACAAGGCAGAGCTTGTGATGTGTTGGAATGCGATATTATTCAGAGACTCTATAATGTCAATATTGAGATTTTATATGATGGAAACGGCTCGCCGATTATCCGCCCGCTTCGCAAATGTTTAAATATTGATTGCTGTTTGAACCGCAAATAGTAAAAGCGAATACAAGCGGTCATTTTGCAAAATAAATCTGCAAAATGATCGCTTGTTGTTTTTATTTCAGTTGCATAAAGAATGTGCCTTTTGGCGTAATTGGTAAGTAGTTGTTGTGGAAATCCAAATACGTTTTTTCAGGATCGATATCTTTAAACAATTCAGGATAAAGTGCTTTTGCCATAAATTGAGCACTCGCTAAATCTGAAATTGAGCGAGAAGCTGTATGATATAAACCATAAACACGCCCTGATTTTACCGCAGGTAACTCTTTCCAACCTGTACGCTCAATAAAGCCTTTTAAGCGTTTTTGAGCATCGGCTTCTTCAATATTAATCCCCATCGACATAATCTCAGGGTTAGTGTCGTTGCCTAGTTCCGTACCTGAAATCATAATCACATCAGGTTTAGAAACTAACACCTGCTCAGGGTTAATCTGCCCCCAGTTTTCTACAAACGGGGCACTAATGTTATCGCCTCGCACCGTTTCGGCAATCGCTCCCCACATATTTTTACCAAAGGTAAAACTATGCTCTTTCGGGCCTTTATTACCAAATTCAGCATAGATTTTCGGCTTACTTACTTTTGCATTATCAATACAGCTCTGAATATCAGCAATGCCCTCTTCATACTCTTTGGCAATTTTCTCCGCTCTCTCTTCAGTGCCTGTAAGCTGACCGAAAACTCTCACGCTTTTTGTATGGTTTTCAACAGTTTGCTTGTTGAAATCTACTACTACAACAGGAATGCCAGCTTGCTCAATGCGTGGAATTTCACTAGCTAACGCTTGATATTGAATTTCAGGTAGCACTAACACATCTGGTTTTAATGCGATGGTTTTTTCTGTTGAAAAAGTACCACTATTCACATAGCCAAGATCGGCAATGTTTTTTAGATTTGGCATTTTTTCTGCAAATAATGCCCAACTGCCTGGGTTGAACTTTTCCCAAAACTCTCGTGAAATCCCTACTACCTTATCGAAATTTTCAACACCGGTTACCGCAATATAGTCAGGGTAATAGAAAGTCAGTGCAACACGTTTAGCAGGCACATCAACTTTGACCTCACGCCCTAATACATCAGTGATGGTTTTAATTTCGGCATTGGCAGTTGCACCAAAAGCAAGCAATGTGGCAGCAAATACGCTGTTTAATAGTAATTTTTTCATTGGAACTCCAAAAAGAAATGGAAAGTTGAATTGTAACTTTCTATAACAAATAGTCAATGAAAATAATTCGCAACAACGAAATTATCTATAGAAGAGTAAATTAGAAGAGATTACAAGCGGTTTAATTTTGCTAAAACTTTGCAAACCACAAAAACAAAGGGCAAATAATATTCGCCCTTATCGATTTTATTTCACCAATTCGCCTTTCGCTTGTAAATCCGCGTGGTAAGAAGAACGCACGAACGGTCCGCAGGCTGCGTGTTCAAAGCCCATTTTTTCAGCTTCCTCACGGAACATATCAAACTCTGCCGGTGGCACATAACGTTCCACTTTTAAGTGGTGGCGGCTTGGTTGTAAGTATTGCCCGATGGTGAGCATCGTCACGCCGTGGTCTCGTAAATCTTGCATTACTTCCAAGATTTCTTCGTTGGTTTCACCTAAGCCTACCATTAAGCCGGATTTGGTCGGAATATGCGGGAACTCTTGCTTGAAGATTTTCAATAATTCCAACGACCATTTGTAATCCGCTCCCGGACGAACTTCACGATAGAGACGTGGCACATTTTCTAGGTTGTGGTTAAAGACATCAGGTGGATTTTCTTTGAGAATTGCCACCGCTTGCTCCACACGTCCACGGAAATCAGGCACTAAAATTTCAACCTTACAATGCGGATTTAAGGCTTTGATTTCACGCACGGTCGCAGAGAAATGAGCCGCACCACGGTCGGGCAAATCATCACGATCCACTGAGGTAATCACCACATATTTGAGTTTCATATCTTGCACCGTTTCTGCCACTTTGCGAGGTTCGTCCGGGTCAAGCGGAAGCGGTTTGCCGTGTGCCACATCACAGAACGGGCAACGACGGGTACAGATTGCCCCCATAATCATAAAGGTTGCAGTACCGTGGTTAAAACATTCGTGTAAATTCGGGCAAGAGGCTTCCTCGCATACCGAGTGCAAGCCGTGGCGACGCATACCGTTTTTAATGCTATCAATTTTTGCCGAATTTGCCGGCAGTTTGATTTTCATCCACTCCGGTTTTTTTAAGAGTTCTTGATCCGGGTCGATATTACGCACCTGAATCACAGAGGTTTTGGCGGCATCACGATATTTCACCCCTTTTTCCATTTTGAAAGGGCTCATTTTTTTCACTGTAGCAGTTGCCGTCGTTTGAGCTGTCGATGTAGCCATTACTGTGTTTTATCCTAATTGTTAATAATTTGTTGGTTATTATAGCCTAAAATTGTGCTGAAATGAGCCACTAATTTTGGAGCAACCTCTTCGCAACGCAAATCAGGGCGATGAACCAGTTCACTTAATTGGCACATTTCCAGCCCTGCATAACCGCACGGATTGATGTTTTGAAAAGGCGTTAAGTCCATATTGATATTTAATGCCAAACCGTGGAAAGAGCAACCTTTTCGAATTCGTAAACCAAGTGAGCAGATTTTCTTGCCGTCCACATACACCCCGGGTGCATCGGCTTTTGGATAACTTTCTATGCCATATTCTGCCAACGTTTGTACCACGGTTTGCTCAAGGGCAGTCACTAAATCTCGAACCGACACTTCTTTACCCAAGGATTTCAGCCGTTTGATATCAATCAGCACATACATAATTTGCTGCCCCTCGCCGTGGTAAGTAATTTGACCGCCACGGTCGCTTTGCACCACCGGAATATTGGTTGGATTTAACAAATGCTCCGGTTTGCCTGCCGATCCTTGCGTAAACACAGCCGGGTGCTGAACCAGCCAGATCTCATCATCGGTATTCTCATCACGGCTATCTGTGAAAGATTGCATTTGGTGCCAAATTTCTTCATAAGGCTGAATGCCTAGTTGGCGAATTATTAATTTCATTTTCTATTTTCCAACATCGCTTTATTGAAAAATTGAGGGCGAATGTCATTCGCCCCTCGCATTATAATACCATTCTTACGCCATTAATTTTGGCAAGTTCCGTGTAGAGAGTTTCTACTTGCTCAATATTTTCCGCCACAATATCAATCGAAACGGAATTATAGGTACCTTTTGAGCTTTTTTGCTGACGTGGATTGTAATCGCCTTTGGCATATTTTTGCGTGACCACTACCACATCATCAACCAAATCTTCTCGGTTTGCTCCCACCACTTTGAACGTGAAATGACACGGAAACTCTAGCAGATCTTTTAATTTGGCTTGAGGTAAATCTTGTAAGTTTATCGCTTTGGGTTGAGACATTTTTGATCCTTATTCTATTCTTTCTTCGGGGGGCGAAAAATTTTTCGCCACTACACTTTTTATACATTCATATCTAAAACGGTAAGCGGTGAAATTTTGCAAATTTTTTGCAAAATCACACCGCTTGCATTGCTCCCTAGATGGGGATAAAAAGGCAAATAACAAGATTAATCGAACAAGCTCTTCACAGTAAGGGCAATCCAATCCCACGCTTTGCCGAAAATACCGGCTTCCGGTACATCTTGTAAGACTTGTAAGTTAGTGCTTGCAACATCTTTGCCGTCAAGTTGGTAGATCATTTTACCCACTACCTGCCCTTTTGCTAAAGGAGCTTCGAGGTTTTTCTTCTCTAACTCATAACGGGCTTTTAAATCTGCCGAGCGACCTTTCGGGATAGTCACAAAGCTATCTTGCACCGAGCCTAATTGTACTTTATTGACTTCACCGTAATAGACACTTTGCTCTGCCACCGATTGAGCTGCCGGAATAGATTTAATGGTTTCAAAGTTCGCAAAGCCCCATTGCAGTAATTTCTTACTTTCCACTTCACGCCCTTTATAAGTTGGCACGCCCATCACTACAGAAATTAAACGTGTATTCGGGTTAATTGCTGATGCGACTAAGTTATAGCCGGCTTTATCAGTATGCCCTGTTTTCATACCATCAACTTGAATGGTTTTATCCCACAATAATCCGTTGCGGTTTGGTTGTGGTTTTTTGATGTTATATTGGAACTCTTTTTCCGCATAAATTTTATACTCTTCCGGCTGATCACGAATAATATGCGAACCAATAATCGCCATATCACGAGCAGAAGAATATTGCTCAGGGTCATCTAAACCGTGAACAGTGGTAAAGTGAGTATTCTTTAAGCCAAACTGTTGGGCATATTTGTTCATTTCATTAATGAACGCCGCTTGTGAGCCTGAAACATGTTCAGCAAGCGCCACAGAGGCATCATTACCCGAGACGATAATCAGCCCTTTCATCAACTCACCTACTGAAACTTTGCTGTTTAAATCTAAAAACATTAATGAAGAGCCGGGGAATTTTTGCGCCCACGAATTTTCGGTGACTATCACCATATCACTGTTTTGCACTTTTCCCGATTTTAGGGCTTCACCAACTACGTAGCTAGTCATCATTTTGGTCAATGATGCAGGATATTGACGTTGATCCGGATTTAGGCTCACTAAAACTTCACCGGAGTTGTAATCCATCAAAATAT
This sequence comes from Mannheimia haemolytica, assembly GCF_004342115.1. Lineage (GTDB taxonomy): Bacteria > Pseudomonadota > Gammaproteobacteria > Enterobacterales > Pasteurellaceae > Mannheimia > Mannheimia haemolytica. The sequence continues at coordinate 24,929 of NZ_SMAC01000020.1, forward strand.
AGGTTTGTGCGTTGATCTGGGGCGCCGATAAATTGAAGTTAGTGTTTAAATCCGCATAGGCAATGCTTGAAACCGCAAAACCTACCACGCTCATCGCTTTCACTAATGTTTTTTTCATATTCCCTCTTAAATTAATTCATTACATAAAACTGATTAGTCGATCCCAATTTTGACTTATCAACAATCGCAATTTTCACTCTTGCCGTCCCCGAATGGTGCATACCGATTTTTTTCGCTGCGGCTGATGATAAATCCAAGACCCGTGCGTGAGCATAAGGTCCGCGATCATTTACACGCACCACCACAGAACGACCATTTCGTAAATTCGTCACTTCAATTAAAGTACCAAATGGTAAAGTTCGATGTGCAGCCGTCATTTTTGCGTTATTGAAAGTCTCCCCATTAGCGGTTCGGCGACCATTAAAGTAATTTGCATAATAGCTGGCAACACCAGTCTGGAAATGTTTTTTGACCAGTGGCTTATGCTGCTTTTTTACCAATTTTTTCTTAGCGGTTACCGTTTTCTTGACAACCTTGCGAGCCAGCTTTTTTGTAGATTTAATCGGCTTAGTTGTAACAGTAGAAATTGTTTTCTTTTTTGTAGCTTTAGCCACTACTTCTTTTTTCTTAACTTTAGAAATACCTACTTTTTTTATTGCTTTAGAAGTTGCTTGCTTCTTGGCTAAAATACTCGATTTAGCTTTTGTATTCTTTGTCGCAGCCAAAGAATTTAATGAACTAAATGTCAGAAATCCAGCTAACAACAGGGTTACAATTTTACCTAATCTCATATAAGTTTTTTCCTCTATGTGGATGTCGTTATTGTTTGTAACGATGATCGTTTCACTGCTTTTTGATACCGCAAAAAAGCAAAAGTTTAATTTATTTCAGTTTATCATAAGGATTATTACTACCTACACGCTTACGGTGAACATAGGTTGACATCATCAAACCAAATGCCGCCATCAGCGTCACATAGGAGGTTCCGCCGTAACTGAAAAGCGGTAATGGTACACCGACTACGGGTAAAATACCACTCACCATACCAATATTTACAAAAACGTAAACAAAAAATAGAAGGGCTGTACCACCTGATAATATACGCCCGAAAGCAGAATCCGATTTTGTGCCAATCACTAAACCTCGGGCAATAATAAACAAATAAATCGCTAATAAAATCAGCACACCTATCATACCATGCTCTTCGCTTAACACTGCAAAAATAAAATCGGTATGCGGTTCAGGTAAAAATTCAAGCTGGGATTGCGTTCCTTCCATCCAGCCTTTTCCATTAATGCCACCAGAGCCTATCGCAATTTTGGATTGAATAATATGATAGCCGGCACCCAACGGGTCTTTATTAGGATCAATTAAGGTCATCACCCGGGTTTTTTGATAATCGTGCATTAAGAAAAACCACATTATCGGGATAAAACCGGCTAAAAACACCACACCTGCGCCAATTAATTTCCAACTTAGCCCTGCCAAAAATAAAACAAAAATACCGGCAGAACACACTAAAATAGATGTTCCCAAATCGGGCTGAATTGCCACCAATAAGGTTGGCACAATAATAATGGCTAAGGCGATAAAAGTATCTTTAAAACTCGGAGGAAGCGGCCGCTTACCTAAATAAGTGGCTACCATCAGTGGCACAGCGAGCTTGGCAATCTCAGAAGGCTGAAAGCGAACAAATCCTAAATTCAACCAACGTTGCGCTCCTTTACTGGTTTCGCCGACCAAATCCACCAAAATCAATAATATCAGACAGAAAATATACAGATAAGGCGAAACTTTTTGATAAAAGCGAGGAGGTACCATTGCCATTATCAACATTAGCCCAAGCCCTAGCGAAACTTGAATCAGTCTACTGGTAAACATCCGCTCATTTGCACCGCTTGCGCTATATAGTACTAATAAACCATAACCGGTAATAGCTAATAATCCTGATAATAAAAGGAGATCGAGTGAAAAAATTTTCCAGAAAAGTTTTTTAAAGCCACTATTCATGATGTTCCTCTGTGACAAGCGGTTTATTTTGCTCAGAATTTTGCGAATCCGGCTGTTCACCAATGCCTTTTCTCAAAGCATAATCCATAATCTGACGAGCAACAGGAGCCGCGGCACTACCACCACCGCCTGCATTTTCTAAAATTAATGCCACCACTATTTTAGGTTGTTCATAAGGAGCATAGCCGATAAACCAAGCGTGGTCGTGCAACTCTTTTTTAATCGCATTTTTATCGTAATTTTTACCGTTTAAGTTAAACACCTGAGCCGTACCGGTTTTCCCTGCTGAATGATAAAATGCACCGGCAAACACTTTTCGTGCCGTACCGTTTGCGGCGTGGTTTACGTTATACATTCCCTGTTTTGCTAAATTCCAATAGACATCCGGCACGCCTTTAATATCTTCATACAACAATGGGTCTTGATACGGCGTAACCGAATTACTGCTTTGCACTTCAAGCATTAAATGCGGTGTATTCACCCGCCCGTTGTTGATTAACACCGCCGTGGCTTTCGCCAACTGTAACGGGGTCGAAATCCAGTAGCCCTGCCCAATCCCAACCGGAATAGTATCGCCCTGCACCCAAGGTTTTTTATAGCGTTTTTGTTTCCATTCACGGGTTGGCATTACCCCTGCGGATTCCTCAAAAATATCGATACCGGTTTTCACTCCGAAACCGAATTTTTTCATCCAATCCGACATTTTATCAATCCCCATTTTATAGGCTAATTGATAGAAAAAGGTATCAGACGATTCGGTAATTGCTTTATTCACATTAGTTGCACCGTGTCCGCTACGTTTCCAATCTCGATAACGTTGTGTAGTGCCGGGCAAAATCCAATAGCCGGGGTCTGAAATGGTGGTAGAAGGGGTAATCATTCCCTCTTCCAAACCTGCCACCGCCATAAATGGCTTAATAGTTGAAGCCGGTGGATAAGTGCCTTGTGTAGTACGGCTATAAAGTGGTCGGGTTGGATCGTCCAATAATGCTTTATAATCCTGCCCTGAAATACCGCCCACAAATAAATTATTGTCATAACTTGGGTTTGAGACCATCGCTAAAATACTGCTATCACGAGGGTCAAGCACCACCACCGCCCCTTTATGCTTAGCAATTAACGACATCACATATTGCTGTAATTCCACATCAATACTCAAGCGAATACTGCTACCGGCAACCCCTGCTTGGTCACGCAATTTACGGATTACTTTCCCTCGGTTATTAATTTCTACCTCTTCAAAACCGGTGACACCGTGGAGCTGATCTTCATAGAATTTTTCAATCCCCAATTTCCCCATATCGTGCGAACCGGCATAATTGCCGAATTTCCCGGCTTCTTGCAGCTTTTTCTTATCGTTTTCGTTAATTTTCGCCACATAACCGATAATATGGGTTAAAAGCTCGCCGTAAGGATAATTCCGCTTATAATACGCCTGCACATCTAAACTTGGAAAACGGTATTGGTTCACCGCAAAACGAGCCATCTGAGCCTCATTCAAATTGCCTTTGAGCATAATTGGGGTATAGCGAGAACTGCGTTTTTTCTCTTTATGATAATTCTCGATATCTTCGTCCGTCAGCCCAACAATATCCTTCAACTCGGTTAAAGTCTGCTCAATGTTTTCCGTCTTTTCAGGCACAATAAACAGCCCGAAATAGGTTAAATTTTCCGCCAATACTTTACCGTTACGGTCATAAATTAAGCCTCGAGCCGGTGGCACAGGCAACAATTTAATGCGGTTACCGTTTGAACGGGTTTGGTAGTCCTCATAATTCACCACTTGCAAGTGATACAAGTTGGTTAATAAAACACCACTTAACGCCAACACCCCCAGAAACGCAACTAAGGCACGGCGGGCATACAGATTGCTTTCTGCCTGCCCGTCTCGCACCTTTTCTCGCTGGTTTGAAGCTGTGAATTTTGCTAATTTACCAAACATATAACACTATCTAAAATGACTCACTACTCTCGATGATAAGGGTGATTAATGGTAACCGACCACGCCCGATACAAACTTTCCGCCACCACCACCCGCACCAGTGGGTGAGGTAAGGTTAAAGGCGACAACGACCAACTCTGCTCGGCAGCGGCTTTGCATTCCGGTGATAATCCTTCCGGGCCGCCAATCAATAACGCTACATCTCGCCCATCGTTTTTCCAGCCCTCTAACTGAGTGGCTAACTGCTCGGTTGTCCACGCTTTGCCCGGAATATCCAAAGTCACGATTTTTGCCTTGCCCGCTGCCGCCAACATTGCTTTGCCTTCAAGCTCAAGAATGCGTTTAGTATCAGCATTCTTGCCCCGTTTTCCTGCCGGAATTTCCACCAACTCAAACGGCATCTCTTTCGGAAAACGGCGTTGATACTCTTCAAACCCTGTCGTTACCCACGCCGGCATTTTAGTGCCAACCGCAATTAATTGAATTTTCATCTCTCTTTCACTTACAAGCGGTTTAATTTGCAAAAAATGTTGCAAAAATCACCGCTTGTCGTTCCTTATTGAACTGCTACGCCCAAAGTTTCTCTAATTGGTACATCTCACGGCTATCGGATTGCAACAAGTGAACCATTGCCTTCCCAAAATCGACCACGATCCAATCGGCAACTGCTTTACCTTCATCTCCAAATACCTCGAACCCAGCCTGTTTTGCTTCCGTAATTAAACGCTCTGCCGTTGAAGCAACGTGACGGCTCGATGTACCGGTGGCTAAAATCATCGTATCAGTAATGCTAGATTTCCCTTTCACATCAATGGCTAAAATATCTTGTGCCTTTAAATCATCTAAGGTTTTGGTTAAAAATTCGACTAAATTCTGTTCCACGTTTCTCTCTCTCATCTTATAAAAACGTAGAATTTTAACATAGATTGAACGGATAAAAGAAAGAAAGCGGTCATTTTTGCAAGATTTTTTGCAAAAATGACCGCTTGTTACTTACTCTAAAATGCCTAACTGCTTCCAATACTATGGCATATTTGCTTTTGTTTTACCTATTTTTTGAGTCGTAGAATAGGGAGTCGATAAATAATCAATGCTATCAAAATCAGGCTGCAACCTAGCCATTTTGTCGCACTAAGTTGTTCCCCCAATAACATCACGCTCAATAACAATGTCCAAACCGGCTCAAGTAACATAATGAGTGCAGAAGTACCAATATGGCAATATTTTTGCCCCAGTGTTTGCATTAAAAAACGTAAATTTGTCGCAATCAATACACTTGCGGCAAACCAGAGCCACACTTCGGTGGGAATCGGGAAATGCCAACTTTCCATAAAATAGGAATACAAGCTACAGACCGCACCGACTATCGCCAATTGGATAGTAATTAATGGAAACAATGAGACTTGTTTGGCGTATTGATTATTTAACACAAAATATAACGCCCCAAACACTGATGACACCAGAAAAATCGTACTGCCTAAGGAAAAATGAAAGATGCCTTTCTCCGCAGAAAGAAAGTAAAGCCCACTTAATGCAATGGGTAAGGCTAACCAAAAAATCTTCGGTGGCGTATGTTTGAATATCAACCAAGAGAGCAAAGGAGCAATCAGCATCGCAAGGCTCACCAAAAAAGCCCCTTCACCAAACACTGTACTAAAAGCCAGCCCCAATACCCAAAAAATAGTATAAATTCCGTAAGTAAGACCGGTAATCACCGAATATTTAACTTGAACCTTATCTAAACGATACAGCTCTCGGTAAGAAAAAGGCAGAAGAATCAAAGAGGCTAATATAAAACGCCCTCCCATAAAGCCAATAGGCGGTAATCCAACTAAAGCGTGTTTAGAGAAAAACCACCCCGCTGCAGCAATAAAGGTAACGAGAAAAAGGATTATTTCGCCGAAATATTTTTTGAACATATCAAACTATAAAATGCCCTCTACAGTAGAGGGCATTATAATAAATAAGGCTAATCGTTAAAATAGACTTTCTTAAGTGCCAACTCCAATCCACGGAACTCCGCTAATCCTCTTAAACGACCAATCGCAGAATAGCCTGGGTTGGTTTTTTTCTTCAGATCATCGAGCATTTGATGGCCGTGATCCGGACGCATTGGAATTAAGCGGTGATCGCCATTTGCCTTGCGGCGATACTCTTCGGTAAGTAATGCTTTCACCACGCCAAACATATCGACATCACCGGCAAGATGATCCGCTTCGTGGAAACTTTGTGGATTTTCTTCACGTTGGGTAGCTCGTAAGTGAGCAAAATAAATGCGATCTGCAAACTGCTCTGCCATTTTGACCAAATCATTCTCGGCTAATACGCCGTATGAACCGGTACAGAACGTGAAGCCATTGGCTGCAAGCGGTTGAGTTTCCACAAACCATTGCATATCTTCTATGGTTGAAACAATGCGTGGCAAGCCTAAAATCGGGCGAGGCGGATCGTCAGGGTGAATCGCCATACGAATGCCCACCTCTTGTGCAACCGGCACAATCTCATTTAAGAAATAGGCTAAATGGGTACGGAATTTTTCAGCCGAGAGCCCTTGATAGCGGTCAAGCTGTGCTTGGAATTCTTCGAGCGTATAGCCTTCCTCAGACCCCGGCAAACCGGCAATGATATTTTTGGTTAATTTTGCAATATCAGCGTCACTCATCTGCTCAAAATAGGCTTTGGCTTCGGCTTGTTCTGCTGATGAGTAAGTGGCTTCCGCTCCCGGGCGTTTTAAGATATATAACTCAAACGCCGCAAACGCCACTTGGTCAAAACGCAATGCTTTTGAGCCGTCAGGCATTTCATACTCCAGATCGGTACGAGTCCAATCTAACACCGGCATAAAGTTATAGCACACCGTATCAATGCCGCAGCTTGCCAAATTACGCAAGGTTTGCTTATAGTTATCAATCCATTGCTGATAGTTGCCGGTTTGAGTCTTGATTTCTTCGTGAACAGGCACACTTTCTACCACCGACCAAGCCAGCCCTTTTTCAGCTAATAATGCCTTACGTTTATTAATTTCCTCAACCGACCACACCTGCCCATTAGGAATATGGTGCAACGCTGTCACAATCCCCGTTGCCCCTGCTTGTCTTACATCATCTAAAGATACTGGATCGTTTGGTCCATACCAACGCCATGCTTGTTCCATAGTAAACTCCTCATCTAATTAAAAATTAACAGCCAAAGGGCTAACATTAAACAGATAACCATCAAAATTCGGATCGTCTAAATCCGATAATTCAAACAGCTTTTGTTTTACATTTTCCAAATGCTGCCACATCATTTTTCGAGCCAATACAGGATCTTTTCGCTGTATTGCCGCAATAATATTTTCGTGATCTTTTAACCATAACGTGCGGTAACTTTGATCGGGAATATGTGAATGTAACCCTTTCCACATCGGACTATTGGTTCGATACTCCCATAAATCTTTTTGCATACGGATAATCACTTCATTTTGCGTTATTTCAGCAATCGCTTTATGAAAATCTTCATCTGCAACATAATCTTCATCACCGTGTTCTAAGGTCCTGCGTTCACGCTCTAAAATCTCTTTTAAGTGTAAAACATCTGCCCGAGTGGCTTGAATAGCAGCAAACTCGGCAATACTACTTTCTAATAGCTGCCTTGCTTGCAACAGTTCAAAAGGACCAACATCAGGCAACTCTTCTGTTTCCTCAGCATTTGATTTGGGTAAATTAATCACATAAACACCGGAGCCTTTACGCACTTCAATTAAATTTTCCAGCTCAAGCATAATCAGTGCTTCACGAATAACGGTACGGCTGACATTAAAGTAATTAGATAAATCACGCTCCGGCGGTAATTTATCCCCTACTTTGTATGCACCACTTAATAATTCTGCTTTTAATTCTTGCCCGATTTTTTTATAAGAGCGTAGATCTTCCGCTGCCATTATTTTGTTTCTCTATAGTATTTTAAAAAGGTTTACCAAAATAGCACATTACATACTAAAAGACCAAGAAACAACAGTAAATTAAAGCATATTTTAGTTAAATTTAACAAGAGGTAAACCAGTGTGTCGTGATTTTGTGATCTATATCACAAAATTACTAACAATTGGTTTACCAGTTGTAAAAGTGGTAGTATATTTGCCATACTTTAATCACCCCTGATAGGAGATAAGCAATATGAATGTTTCAAAAAACCATAATTTCAAAGATAAAGTTGTCGTTATTACGGGAGCTGGAGGTGTGCTCTGTGCATTTTTTGCACAAGAAATAGCAAAAACGGGTGCTAAAGTAGCTCTATTAGATATTAACCTTGAATCAGCAGAAAAATATGCACAGGCTATTGTGCAAAATGGAGGAGCAGCCAAAGCTTATAAAACCAATGTGCTTGATTTAGAAAGTATTCAGCAAACTCGCAATGCCATCAACAAAGACTTTGGTACTTGTGACACATTAATTAATGGTGCAGGAGGTAATAGTCCTAAAGCCACCACCGATAATGAATTTCATGAATTTAACTTAACTGATAGTACAAAATCATTCTTTGAATTAGATAAAAGTGGCATTGAATTCGTATTTAATCTCAACTATTTAGGTACATTGCTACCTACTCAGGTATTTGCAAAAGATATGATTGGTAAAAAAGGAGCCAGTATCATCAATGTATCAAGCATGAATGCCTACACCCCTCTTACTAAAATTCCTGCTTACTCTGGAGCTAAAGCAGCCATCAGTAATTTTACTCAGTGGCTTGCCGTTTATTTCTCTAGGGTAGGAATCCGCTGTAATGCAATTGCCCCTGGCTTTCTAGTTAGCAACCAAAATAGAGGGTTACTTTTCGATAATGAAGGAAACCCTACTCCTAGAGCGAATAAAATTTTAACTAATACCCCAATGGGACGTTTTGGTGAAGCGAATGAATTGATTGGGGGAATTTTATTCTTAATGGATGAAAATTATTCCAGCTTCATAAATGGTGTGGTATTACCGATTGATGGAGGTTTCTCCGCTTATAGTGGAGTATAGGAGAATCTCATGACAATATTTACACCTAAGCACAACTTTATTGTATGCATTGATTCGGATGGATGTGCAATGGATACAATGAACATTAAGCATGAGGAGTGTTTTGGCCCCTCTGCTGTTAAAGTTTTTGACATTACCGATAGAGATCGTTTTATTGAAATTTGGGATAGAATCAATCTGTACTCTCAAACACGCGGCATCAACCGATTTAAAGGGTTGGTTATTTCTCTGGAAGAGTATGGGTATGACAAAAATTTCAGCCAATTAAAACATTGGGTAAATACAACTTCTGAATTATCTAACCGCTCGCTTATTCAAGCTATACAAGAGCACCCTTCTCATGATCTTCAACTTGCATTGATGTGGTCAGAAAAAGTCAATATTGGGATTAAAACTCTACATACACAAGATAGACCATTTCGTTTAGTAAAACGCTCTCTTGCTATTATTAAAGAATTTGCTGATATCGCCGTAGTAAGTTCTGCAAATAATGAAGCAATTATTGATGAGTGGACACGGCATGGTTTACTGCCTTTTGTTGATCTTGTTTATGGGCAAGATGAAGGAACAAAAACTCACTGTTTAAACCAATTATCACAATATGGATATCAGCCAAATCATATTTTAATGGTTGGAGATTCTCCTGGGGATTTAAATAGTGCCAATGAAGCTGGGGTCAATTTCTTCCCTATATTATGTGGAGATGAAGATAACTCCTGGAATCAGTTGGTATTAGAGACATTAGGAAAATTGGTTTACCAAAAATTCACTCTTCAATATCAATCTCAATTAATTGCAAAATTCAATGCGAATCTAACCGCTTGATCCCGTATTTCACGGTTTTGAAGCGTAAATAGGAGAAATTATGTCTGTTGATTTAACAAAAAAACCTTATTACTTAAAAGATGAAGACATTCAATGGGTAAACAGCACTATCGCTAATATGACTCTAGAAGAAAAAATAGGACAACTTTTTGTGAATATGGGATCGAGTAGAACAGAGGAATATCTCACTGATATTTTAAACCGCTACCATATTGGTGCAGTACGTTATAACCCAGGTCCGGCTGAAGAAGTTTATAACCAAAACTATATTTTACAAACCAAAAGCAAAATCCCTCTATTAATTGCGGCTAACACTGAAGCTGGAGGTAACGGTGCTTGTAGTGATGGAACGGAAATTGGTTTACAGGTCAAAATTGGTGCAACAGGTGATGCCAAATATGCTTATGAAATGGGGCGTGTAGCAGGTATTGAGGCAGCCGCTATTGGCTGTAACTGGAGTTTTGCACCTATCGTTGATATTAGCTATAACTGGAGAAATCCAATTATTTCTAACCGGGTTTTTGGCTCTAATCCAGATAAAGTACTGGAAATGTCCTTAGCTTATATGAAAGGCATTCAAGAAAGCGGAATTGCGCCAACAGCCAAACATTTCCCTGGAGATGGGGTCGATGAAAGAGATCAACACCTTTCTTTTAGCGTAAACAGCTTCAGTTGTGAAGAGTGGGATAACTCTTTTGGAAAAGTCTATCAAGGTCTAATTGATGCCGGTTTACCCTCAATAATGGCTGGTCATATCCATCTACCAGCTTACGAGCAACATTTTAACCCTAATTTATCGTATGAAGACTGTTTACCCGCAACACTTTCAAAGCCAATTTTAACTGATTTATTACGAGGTAAATTAGGTTTTAACGGGGTTGTTGTAACAGATGCAAGTCATATGGTTGCAATGACATCCGCTATGAAACGCAGTGAAATGCTGCCGAAAGCGATTGCAGCTGGTTGCGATTTATTCCTTTTCTTTAATGATCCTGATGAAGATTTTGATTATATGATGGCCGGCTATAAAAACGGCATTATTACAGAAGAACGTCTAAACGATGCTCTTACCCGTATTCTAGGATTAAAAGCAAAATTAGGATTACATAATCGCCCGAAAGAAACATTACTTGAACCTAAAGAACAAGCACTGGCAAAAATAGGTTTACCAGAACATAAAGTGATCTTCCGTGATGTCGCAGATAAAGCAATCACATTAGTGAAGAATAAACAAGATATTTTACCTATTAATGTTGAGCGTTTTCCAAGAGTCTTACTTGTGAATGTCAAAGGCACAGATGGTGGATTCGGTAAAATGGTTGCAGGTAGCCAACGTAGCGCAACAGAAATCCTAAAAGAAAAACTGGCAGAAAAAGGGTTTACGGTCTCTATTTATACATCACCTATGGATAATATCCTCAAAATGTCAGATGAAGAGCAAGTGAATACCATCCGTAATGAATACTCGCAAAAACGCCCAATTACAACATTAACCGATCACTATGATCTCATTATCAATGTTGCAAATGTTCAAATGAGTACTGTTCAGCGTATTGTATGGCAAGCTACCAAAGGAACACCTGATATTCCATTTTATGTGCATGAAGTACCTACAATTTTCGTTTCCGTACAATGCCCATTCCATTTAGTTGATGTTCCACAAGTAAAAACTTACATCAATGCTTATGATGGTAAAGAGCCAACAATAGAACTGCTAGTCGAAAAATTAATGGGTAATTCTGAGTTTAAAGGCGTTAGCCCAGTTGATGCATTCTGTGGTTATAAAGATACCCATATTTAATCCATTATTCCTAATAAGGAGTTCTTCATGAGTTCAGTACAAAGACCTTTTGGTCTAAAGGATAAACTTGCTTATATGGCAGGAGATATTGCCAATGACCTCAGCTTTATGATGTCTGCATTCTTCTTAATGCTGTTTTATACCAATGTATTACAAATCGAAGGCTATGTTATCGGTATTTTATTTTTAGTCTCTCGTATCATCGATGCTTTTACTGATGTTGGTATGGGGCGATTGGTTGATACAATTAAGCCTTTCAAAGAAGGGCGGTTCAGAGGGCTGTTACGCAGAACATCGCCATTTGTTTGTATCTTTGGCTTTTTAATGTTTTTACACGTCGTGAAAGATTGGGCATATGAAGCAAAACTTATCTATGTATGTGTGACCTACATTATTTGGGGAAGCTTTGCATATACAGCAGTAAATATTCCTTATGGCTCAATGGCCACTGTTATCAGCAACAAACCAGAAGATCGCGCATCACTTTCCGTATTTCGTGCAATAGGTGCTAACATTGCCCTACTATTTATCTCATTGTGTATCCCATTGGTAATTTACCAAGAAGTTGATGGTAAACAGGTCATTCAGCCTGAAATGTTTACTATTGTGATGGGAGTGTTTATGGTGATCGCATTTCTCCTCTATCAATACTGCTGGCTCAATACCTGTGAACGGGTGCAGTTACCTGAAAAGGAAGGAAGACGCCACAACAATGCTGATTGTTTATCCGATGTAAAGAGTATCTTTACCAGCCTATTTAGTAATAGACCGTTAATGATCTTCATTTTAGTTGCGATTATTCTGTTATTGGCAAATCTACTGATCGGCACAATGAATCCCTATCTCTACGTTGATTACTTTAATAACAAACTCGGATTATCTATCGGAGGAATGCTGCCTGTGATCGCCTCATTTGTAGTAGCCCCCTTTGCTCAACGTATTGTCAAACGCTTTGGCAAAAAAGAGTCTGCCGCAATCGCGCTACTCTTCACCGGTGTAGTTTATCTCGCTCTCTTTTTCCTAAAATTGGAAAATGTTTGGATCTATTTAGCTACCGCTCTGATTGCATTGCTGGGTTTAAACTACTTTATGGTTGTGATCTGGGCTTTCATTACGGATATTATTGATGCGCAATATCTTAAAACAAATAAACGAGAAGACGGTACGATTTATGCGGTTTACTCGTTTGCACGCAAAATCGGGCAAGCGCTTGCTGGTGGTCTCGGTGGTTTCGCATTAAGTTATGTCGGCTATGTCGCCAAAGCACCAAGCCAAAGTCAGGAGACTTTAAATGCGGTCTATAATGTTGCCACACTAGTGCCGGCAATCTCTTGTATTATTATTTTCCTGCTGCTGAAATTTGTTTATCCACTCTCCAAAGAAGTGGTCGATAACAATGTCGCAGAATTAGAAAAACGTCACCATTAACCTATTGGGGTAGGCAATAACACCTACCCCTACTTTGTTACCAATCAATCTCGAGCTAAATATGAAACAATTTTTATGTGAAGACTTTTTACTCTCAACTCCAACGGCACAAAAGCTCTATCACGACTATGCCAAAGATCAGCCGATTTTTGACTACCACTGCCATTTAAACCCAAAAGAAATTGCGGAAAATCGCCAATTTAATGATTTAGCCGAAATCTGGCTGGAAGGCGATCACTACAAATGGCGGGCAATGCGTTCTGCCGGTGTGGAAGAGCGTTTAATTACAGGCGATGCTGATAAATACAGTAAATACTTAGCCTTTGCACAAACTGTGCCAAAATGTATCGGCAACCCGATTTACCATTGGACGCATTTAGAACTTCGCCGTCCGTTTGGGATTACTGACACGCTGTTTTCGCCACAAACTGCAGAAAAAATTTGGCATCAAGGCAAAGCATTACTGCAACAGCCTGAATTTTCCGCCCGTGGCATTATGCAACAGATGAATGTGAAATTAGTCGGAACTACTGATGACCCGATTGATTCTTTGGAATACCACAAAGCGATTGCGGAAGATAGCACCTTTGACATTGAGGTTGTGCCAAGTTTCCGACCTGACCGAGCATTTAAAATCGAACTGCCGCTGTTTAATGACTACATTGAGCAGCTCGGTAACGTTGCGGATATTGAAATCAACAGCTTCGATCAATTAAAGCAAGCACTACTAAAACGGATTGAACATTTCGATCAGCAGGGGTGTAAATCCGCCGATCACGGCATTGAAATCGTACGTTTTGCCGCTATTCCTGATGAAACAAAACTTACCCATATTTTGCAAAAAAGATTGCAAAATCAACCGCTTGCAGAAGAGGAAATCGCACAATTCAGCACGGCATTATTAGTCTGGTTAGGCACGGAATACCACAAACGCAACTGGGTGATGCAAATGCACATTGGGGCAATCCGCAATAATAACAGCCGTATGTTTAAGTTACTCGGGGCAGACAGCGGATTTGACTCCATTGGCGACCGCACCTTTGCCGAGCCACTCTCCCGTTTATTAGACAGTATGGATCAAACTGATCAACTTCCGAAAACCATTTTATATTGCTTAAATCCGCGTGATAACGAAATGCTCGGTAGTATGATCGGCAATTTCCAAACCGGCGGCATTGCTGGCAAAATCCAATTGGGTTCAGGCTGGTGGTTCAATGATCAGAAAGATGGAATGGAACGCCAACTGCAACAGCTTTCACAATTAGGTTTGCTTAGCCAATTTGTCGGTATGCTAACCGATTCCCGTAGTTTCTTATCTTACACCCGCCACGAATACTTCCGCCGTATTCTTTGCGAAATGATTGGTGGCTGGGTTGAACGGGGTGAAGCACCGAACGATCTGAATTTACTTGGCAATATGGTAAAAGGTATTTGCTACGGTAATGCAAAACGTTATTTCAAATAGGAGATAACAATGAAAAAAATCGCTCTAATTGGCGAATGTATGATCGAACTCAACGGCGAACCCTTTGGCAATATGCGACAAACCTACGGCGGTGATTCTCTCAACACCGCTACCTATTTGGCTCGGGTGAGTTCGCCTGAACAGATTGAGGTGCGTTATATTTCTGCTCTTGGTACGGATAAACTCAGTCAAGGTATGTTGGCAGCGTGACAAGCACCGCCAGCCGGGGCTGTATCTGATTCAGTTGGATAAGCAGGGCGAGCGGACATTCCTGTATTGGCGAAATCAATCTGCCGCCCGTTATTTGTTGCAACACCCCGACTATTCAAAAGCACTCTCGGCGTTACACGAGGTGGATATGGTTTACTTGAGCGGTATCAGCCTTGCCATCTTGCCGGAAAACGACCGCACTTTGCTGATTGCACAGTTGCGTGAGCTCAAAACACAAGGGGTGAAAATCGCCTTTGACAGCAATTACCGGCCGAAACTGTGGGAAAGTGTGGCTGCTGCCCAAGCTCACTATGCCGAGCTGTTGCAATTAGTCGATTTAGCTCTCGTGACCTTTGATGACGAGCAACTGCTTTGGGGCGATATGAATGAGCAAGCCACCTTTGACCGTCTGGCTCAATATGGCATTCATACCATTGTGGTGAAACAAGGCTCTCTGGGGGCAACGGTGTTGCAAAACGGGGAGCGTACTTTTGTGCCAACTGTTGCGGTAGAGAAGGTGGTCGATACCACTTCCGCCGGCGATTCCTTTAATGCCGGCTTCCTTAACGGTTACTTATTGGGTAAAGATGTCGTTACCTGTTGCCAACAAGGAAATGCCGTTGCCGGTATCGTCATTCAGCACAAAGGGGCGATTATTGCCAAATCCGCCACTACTCATTTGAAATCGCAGTTTGAACAATCCATTTAGACCAACAATAGCACAACGACAAGCGGTTAAATTTGCAAAATTTTTTACAAAAGCGACCGCTTGCAATACAACATAATGAGGCTAGAAATGCGTTACACCACCGAACAAATCATTGAAAAATTAAGACAACTGAAAGTTGTTCCCGTGATTGCTTTGGATAAAGCAGAAGATATTTTACCGCTGGCGAAAACCCTTTCCGAAAACGGTTTGCCGGTGGTGGAAATCACTTTCCGCTCAGAAGCAGCTGAAGAGGCAATTAAATTAGTGAAAGCCAACTATCCGGAAGTATTGATTGCAGCAGGCACAGTGCTGACCAAAGAGCAAGTCTTAACTGCCAAAAACGCTGGAGCGGATTGCATTGTGACTCCGGGTTTTAATCCGACTATCGTTAAGTATTGCCAAGTGTTAGGTTTGCCTGTTACACCGGGTGTGAACAACCCGATGGCGATTGAAGCCGCCCTCGAACTTGGCATACAAGCAGTTAAATTTTTCCCTGCCGAAGCCAGTGGCGGCGTGAAAATGATTAAAGCCCTGCTCGGCCCTTACGGCAACTTACAGATTATGCCGACCGGCGGCATCTCGCCACAAAACATCAACGACTACCTCGCCATTCCCAACGTAGTCGCCTGCGGCGGCTCTTGGTTTGTGGAGAAATCCCTGATTAAGGAACAGAAGTGGGAGGAGATTGGGAAATTGACGAAGGAAGTGGTTGAGTTGGTGAAATAACCATTTAAAGTTCCAAGCAATGAGCTATTTTCTACCCAAAATAGATCTCTTTCCTCTTATTTACAAAGCATAACAAATATTGCATACTTTATTTAGTAGCATATAGTAGGTATATTTAAAGCTATATATTTAACTTAATGAAAAATATAGCAAAACAACCTCAAAACTCTTAACTAAAGGCTATTGAAAAATAGCCTTTTCTATTCAAATAAAAGATAGCTTTATGAAAAAAATAGTCTCAACGCTTTTAATCCTTACCTCAAACCTGGCATTTGCGGAAACCATACCGGCTCAACTTCAAGAAAAAATGGATAACCAGCGAATGCAGGAAAACCCTACATTAGAAAAGCCTGAACCTCAAGCCAAACCACAAGCGGTTAATGCACAGGCTCACCGGCAATCGATCTCTATTTCAAGCCAACAGCTGCTTCAACAGCCTGAGTTGCTCAACTCGGCAATGCTAACTGCGTTGGTCACTAACCACACTGAGAATGTTCAATTCTTACTGCCTATTTATCAACAATTACCCGCCAGTGAACAAAACAGCGAAGTTGTACAATGGGCGGAGGCAGTTAATGCCAAAGCAAAACAAAATTATTCAGAGGCAATAAAAGGCTACCGTCAGCTACTGGCAAAATACCCTGAAAATCAGCCAATCCGTATGCAATTAGCGGTTGCATTGTTTGAAAATCGGGAAAATGAAGCCGCAGAGGCTCAATTTTATAAGTTACAAGCGGGCAAATTACCGCAAGAAATTGCAAATGCGGTCAATAGCTATTTGGAGGCGATTGGCAAGCAAGATCAATGGAGTTTTCAAGGCGGCTTAACCTATTTGAATGACCCGAATATCAACAATGCTCCAAATGCAGGCACGACCTATGGCAACTGGACTGCACCGAAAAAAGAATCCGCCCAAGGGGTCGGCTTTCACTTTGAGGCGGATAAAAAGTGGTCTTGGGGCAATGGTTTCTTCCACGAGTTTCGTTTAAACGGAAACGGCAAATATTACTGGAATAACAAAAAATATAACGAATATTCGCTCAGAGAAAGCCTCGGCTTGGGTTATCAAAATGCAAAACAAAAAATCACCTTGTTGCCGTTTTTTGAGCAGATGTGGTATGCCGGTGGCTCAAGCCAAACCGAAAGCACCAAACGCTACTCCAACGCAGGCGGTGTGAATGCCCGCTGGCAATATTGGATTACTCCACAGTGGCAATCTGCAATCAGCTACGAATATGCGGAACAGCGTTACACTCGCCGCCAACATTTAGACGGCAATTATCATTTTATTGCCCCGAGCCTCTATTTTTACCCTAACAGCCGGCAATATTGGTTTGTGGGGGCGAATTTTAACCGCACCAGCCCCCGTGATTTAGATGATAGCTTTATTCGCCGAGGTGTTTCTATTGGTTGGGGACAAGAGTGGAAAAACGGGCTTTCAACCCAATTAAGTGCCAGCTACGCCCGCAAACAATACCGAGCCCCAATGCCGATTTTCCAAATTACACAACGTAACAGTGAATATGGTGTGCAAGCCAGCATCTGGCACAGAGCCTTGCATTTTAAGGGTATTACCCCTCGCTTAACGTGGCAATATAACAAGGTAAAAAGCAATCATAGCTTCTATAGTTATGACAAAAACCGTGTCTATATTGAGTTTTCACATACGTTCTAAACAAAAACGCCCCTTAAACGGGGCGATTTCTTAGTTATTTTTTCAATTTACCCCAACAATTTTTTCAAGCGATACAACTCGTCCAAAGCCTGTCTTGGGGTAAGTTCATCAGGCTGAAGGGCTTTCAGGGCTTTTTCAACTTCATTTTCTACTACAAGCGGTTGAATTGCTTCATTTTTTTGCAAATCAAAACCATCGGAAAACAACAAATCCGCCTGTGGATGTTCGTTTGCTTGTTTGGTTTGGTGGGAAATTTCCTCCAAATGTGCCAAACGCTGCTTTGCCAGTTGAATCACTTGCTTTGGCACACCCGCCAAGGCTGCCACCGCCAAGCCGTAACTTTTGCTGGCGGCCCCCTCTTGCACCGAGTGCATAAACACAATACTGTCTTGATGTTCACGCGCGTCTAAATGCACATTTGCCACCCCTTTGAGCTGATTCGGCAAGCCGGTAAGTTCAAAATAGTGGGTTGCAAACAAAGTGAGTGACTGGGTTTTCTTCGCCAGCCATTCGGCACACGCCCACGCTAGCGATAAACCGTCATAGGTTGAAGTGCCTCGCCCGATTTCATCAATCAACACCAAGCTGTTTTCCGTAGCTTGGTGCAGAATATTTGCCATTTCGGTCATTTCCACCATAAAGGTTGAGCGACCAGAGGCTAAATCATCGCTTGCCCCAATACGGGTGAAAATGCGGTCAATCGGGCCGATTTCCGCACTTTCTGCCGGCACAAAACTGCCGATATAAGCCATCAGCGTAATCAGGGCAATTTGTCGCATATAGGTGCTTTTACCGCCCATATTCGGGCCGGTTACAATCAATAAATGCCGTTGGGCATTTAAAAACACCGGATTGGCAATAAACGGTTCGGTTAAAACCTGCTCCACCACCGGGTGTCTGCCGCCTTTGATATTCACCATTCGCATCGGGCTAAAGCTCGGGCAAACATAGCCTAAACTATCAGCTCGCTCGGCAAGGTTGGTTAAGACATCAAGTTCAGACAGCATCATCGCCGCTAATTGCAATTCGCCTAAGCGAGGCATTAACACATCAAACAGTTCATCATAAAGCTGTTTTTCAAGGGCAAGCGATGCCCCTTTTGCTTTCAGCACTTTGTCTTCGTAAGTTTTCAGCTCAGGGATAATATACCGCTCCGCATTTTTGAGCGTTTGGCGGCGAACATAGTGAATCGGGGCTTTGTGTGCTTGCCCTTGGCTGATCTGAATGTAATAGCCGTGAACCGCATTAAAGCCGATTTTCAGCGAATCAATGCCGGTGCTTTCACGTTCTCTGATCTCCAAATTTTCCAGATATTGCGTTGCCCCGTCCGAAAGTTGCCGCCATTCGTCAAGCTCGGCATTATAACCTTCTGCAATCACCCCACCATCACGAATGAGTTGTGGTGGGTTTTCGATAATCGCCCGCTCCAGCAAATCGTGTAACGGGCTGAAATCCGCCAGTTGAGCCAAAAGCTGATCGATACTAGCGGTCAGATTTTGTGAATTTTTTGCAATTTCCGGTAACTGAGCCAATGCAGTGCGTAGTCGGGTGAGGTCACGAGGGCGAGCCGTACGCAACGCCACTCGGGCGAGAATCCGCTCCATATCGCCGACTTGTTGTAATAACGGCTGTAAATCCGACATTCGCTCATATTGTATCAATGCTGTTATCGCCTTTTGTCGGGCTTGTAATTTACCACAATCTCGAATCGGCTGATGAATCCAACGCTTGAGCAGACGGCTCCCCATTGGGGTCACACATTTATCTAACACCGCCGCCAGCGTGTTTTCCGTGCCACCCGCTAAGTTTTGGGTCAGCTCTAAATTGCGACGAGTAGCTGCATCGAGCAAAATAGTATCGCTATGTTGTGCCAAATGAATTGCGTTAATGTGCGGTAAAGCGGTGCGTTGCGTTTCTTGGGCATAATGCAAGACACAGCCGGCAGCACAAAGTGCCACCACCGCTTTTTCCACCCCAAATCCGGCAAGTGTTTGCGTGCCGAATTGGCGATTTAGCAGCTGAATCGCCGTTACCAGCTCAAATTCCCACACCGGACGGCGGCGTAACCCTTTGTAATTCGTTAAAATTGAGGCAGCGGAAAAATCTTCCGCATACAGAATTTCTGCCGGTTGTACACGTTGTAACTCGGCGGATAGAGCCTCTTTGCTAGCAAGTTCACTGATTAAAAACCGCCCGGAGGTCATATCTAGCGTAGCAATCGCAAATGTGCCTTTTTCTTCGTAAACTGCCGCCACCAAGTTATCTTGGCGTTCGGGTAACAATGCCTCATCGCTAACTGTTCCCGGCGTAACAATCCGTACCACTTTGCGTTCTACCGGCCCTTTTGAGGTTGCTGGGTCGCCAATCTGTTCACAAATTGCTACCGATTCCCCCAACGCCACCAATTTCGCCAAATACCCCTCCACTGCGTGATAAGGCACACCCGCCATCGGAATCGGCTCACCGGCAGATTGCCCTCGCTTGGTGAGCGAAATATCCAACAATGCTGCCGCTCGTTTCGCATCATCATAAAACAGCTCATAAAAATCCCCCATTCGGTAAAACAATAGTATGTCCGGATTTTGAGCTTTGAGTTGCAAATATTGTTGCATCATTGGCGTATGGGTGGAGAAATCTTGTGTCATCAGTCTATTTATTGTGAGAAATCATTGCTGATAGTTTAACAGATTCAGCCAAGGGATAAAAACAAGCGGTCATTTTTCGCAGAAAATTTGCAATGGTCAGCCGCTGTTTTTTTGTTACAATGCACCAAATTTTTAAAACAGAGGTCAGAATGTTAAGAAAAATAGTGCTACTTTCTACAGGCTTATTATTGGCGGCTTGTAGCAGCAATGAACCGCAACAACCGGAAGCATTCCCGGGCGAATTTGCCAATGCCGATTATGTGCTTTCGGAAGAAAATGCTCAAAAATGGGTAATTGCCAGCGAACAGGCAAAACAGTGTATCTACCCCAATTTAACCCGTATTCAGCAAGAGCATTTTTCCAAAGAAGATTCTTATATTTTCTCACAATATGTATTTTTCTATCCGCTTGAAGAGATTATCGGGGAGCAGTATGTAAAAATCATTCAAAATGATGAAAAATCAATGGGTTACGCTCAATATTTATTCAAAAAACTGAAAAATAACGAAGCGGTTGAAGCGTTACCGAAAAAACAATGTGCGACCTTACGCACCAATGCAAAAAATGATTTGGCAGTGGTAAAAGGGCAGTATCAAAGCGGTATGATCGAAGAAACCAATAGCCAAGAAGGGAAATCAGGCGATAAAGTTGCCACCAATGATAATAAATTCTTCTTCGATATTATCAAATGGGGCAGTATGTTACTTCTCTAGTGAGCCTCAATACTCGGTTGTTTTAACCACAACCGAGCCATTTATACCTACCGATTGAACTTTTATCTAAAGCCTCAGTCTTAAAATACAGTTTTTTTCAATTATTTTCCCTCTTTTATATTTAAGGATTTTCAATAAAAGCATTAAAAACATTATTAGCATTGGGCGTGGCAATGGCTGTTTCAGCTACTTCATTTGCACAAACCACTCAACCTACTGCGGCTGAACAAATGAACGCAGTTAAAGCCTCTGTTGCCGAAAAAGCAACTGTGGCTAAAGAAGCAACAAAAGAGAAAGCAGCGGAGTTAAAAGCCGGTTCTGCGGAAAAAATGGCGACAGCAAAAGCCAAAACCGAATCATTTAAAGATTCCGCTAAAAACAAAATGGACGCAGTAAAAGCCACCACAGCAGAAAAAACGGACGTGATTAAAGCGAAAGCCGCATCTGCAAGCGACACAATGAAAGTGAAAGCTCAGGAAGCAAAAGCCGCCACCGCAGAGAAAGCTGCAACTGCTCATGAAACCTTAAATTCAGCCAAAACCGCAACCGCTGAAAAAGCGGCCCCAATGAAAGCAGCTGCAACAGAAAAAATGTCAGCAGTGAAAAAATCACAAAAAGTGAATATCAACACTGCCAACGAAGAGCAATTACAATCGCTTACCGGCATTGGTGAAGCAAAAGCCAAAGCGATTGTAGAATACCGCAAAAAACACGGTAAAATCAAAAATGCAGCAGAACTGGCGAACATTCCCGGCATTGGCGATGCAACCATTGAGAAAGTTGCTCCATATTTAACTTTCTAATGTTCTGCAAGCGGTTATTTTGTTGCAAAATTTTGCAGAAAAATAACCGCTTGTTCATTTCACACCTTGTATTCTTAAATTTCACCCCCATTAAGTGAATCGTATTTCTTTCAATACAGTATTCAATAAACTCAAAAGGAACAGAAAATGGCATTAGATTTCAATTCAGTTGGATTAGATTCAGTAGAAGCAAAAGGCGGTTACGGCATCGGTTTACAAATTGGTCAGCAACTTTTAGGCAGCGGAATGGACGTAAACGCAGAAGCCGTTGCCCGTGGTATTTATGATGTGTTAAACAACAATGAGCCGGCAATCGACATCAATGAAGTGACCGCTGCATTACAAGAATTAGGTCAGCGTGCGGAAGCGGCTCAAGCAGAAGCATTCAAAGCGATTGATGCCGAAAACAAAGCGTTCTTGGAAGAGAATAAAAAAGCAAACGGTGTAATCGTTACCGACAGCGGTTTACAATATGAAATTTTAACCGAAGGCACAGGCGAAAAACCGACTGCGACTTCAACCGTGCGTGTTCACTACACCGGTTCATTAATTGACGGCACCGTGTTTGACAGCTCGGTAAAACGCGGTCAGCCGGCAGAATTCCCGGTAAACGGAGTAATTCGTGGTTGGACAGAAGCATTGCAATTAATGCCGGTTGGCTCAAAATGGCGTTTAACCATTCCACAAGAATTAGCCTACGGCGAACGTGGTGCAGGAGCATCAATTCCACCATTTGCGACCTTAGTGTTTGAAGTGGAATTGCTTGATATTCTCTAATCAAACTCAAATAAAAAACCTGTGAAGGCATTTCACAGGTTTTTGCTATTTAAGATAACTATATTATGCAGAAAAAATCACTCATATCTCGCTTACTTAAAAATATTTTCCTCTACGGCAGCCTGTTTATCATTATTAGCCTGGTGGTTGATTGGTATCGCTCGCCCTCCGCTCCGGCACAATTTGAGCAAACCGTGCATTATGATATTCAACACCAGCCGAAAGTAATCGCCCAATTAAGCCACGAGAAGCCGATGCTACTCTATTTTTGGGGAAGTTGGTGCCACTATTGCCAAGTGGTTTCGCCGAATATCCAACAATTAGCGAATGACGGCACGGAAGTTTTAGGTGTTGCCCTGAAATCCGGCGATGAAAATGACGTACAAGCCTATCTCAATGAAAATGGCTACACTTTCGCTACTTTGAATGACCCAAGCGGTGATTTCTCTCGAGGTTGGAACATTCAAGCCACCCCAACCATCTTGATTATCAAAGACGGTAAAATCGCCCACCACACCACCGGCTACACTAGCTATTTGAGCTTAAAATTCAGACTATGGCTGGCAGACGTGTTGTATTAAACGATTCCTTTCATTTGCAAAAAAATCCACTAAATCCGACCGCTTGTTTACACCAAAAAGACAAGCGGTACTAAATTCATTGTCATCATTGTGGTGATCGATAAAATCAGCCTCGATGAGCCAAAAATAAAGCCTCGGTTTTTGCCGTTGTCGAATTTCACCAGTAAATTTGCCATTGCTGTGAGGGCGTACACTTCCACCACCGTAAAAATCACGGTGTAAATATAGGCAGCGGTCAGAGTTGCGACTTTTACCGCAATAAACCAAGGGGCAATAATCGCCACCGCTAATAACGGCGAAATCCAAATTAATTGCTGTTTGGTGAGGTTGATTTTACGAGAAAAAGTCGATTGCAAACTGACGGTTAAAACACCGTTGATGAATAACGCAATCGGCGAATGCTCCGGTGCGTGCAGGACATTGTCGAATAAATACGGAAAAATAATAAAATAGGACGATGCCACACTCAGTGGCACAAATAGCATTAAGTGAGCGAACAAAAACTCTTTGTTGATGATTTCCTTAATTTGTGCGAAACGAAATTTCACGCCGCCATTCACGCCTTCCACCGAATAAAACGGCTTGACCATAAACGCAAACAAGCCGGCTTCCAAAATAAAGCAGATCCAAATCAGCGTTTCAATCATCTCAAACCTAATAAACGGAATAATAATCAGCGGGGCGAGCATTGAAGACATACTGGTGACTTTTAGATATTTGCCTTGTAAACGGGTTTTAGCAGCATATTCATCGCCGGCAATCGCCAGTAAACAGGCTCTGGCATTAGTGCCGAATAAGCAACTCCCCAACCCAAAGCAAGTGGTTGCCAACAATAAAATGAGGTAATTATCCGCTGCTAAAAACAGCATATAGGCAACCACATCTAATAAACAGCCCAATAACATCATTTTTGCCAAGCCGTAGCGATCCCCCCAAATGCCGGCTAAAATTGCCAATGCCTGATTACAAAACAACAGCAATGAAAGGAAAAAAGCGATTTGGGCGTTATCTAGCTTAAATAAAAGAAAAACACGCTTTGCATTGAAAAAAAGGCGGTGGTGGAAATAAAACGGCGTAGGAGTAATAGTTTTTCTAAAGACATTCAGAATGGTTGAATTGGTTAAATAAAGAGCGGTTATTCTACCTTTTAAGTCAACCCCAATCAATCGGCTTTTGTTTTACCTTTGGCGTGGGTTTCGGTATGATAAGCGATATGTAGTGGCGGGTCCTGTGCCCGCCTAAATACCAATGATAACTTGCGGGCGAGCACAGGACTCGCCCCTACGATAAACAAGAAAATGAAAGACACCATTGTTGCTCAAGCAACACCGATTGGCAGAGGCGGTGTGGGGATTCTGCGAGTTTCCGGTCCGCTTGCCGAAACCGTTGCTCAAGCCGTATTAGGCAAAACATTGCCACCCCGTATCGCAAATTATTTGCCGTTTAAAGACGAAGATGGCACTGTGTTGGATCAAGGCATCGCCTTATTTTTTAAAGCTCCCAACTCCTTTACCGGCGAAGATGTGCTTGAACTTCAAGGACACGGTGGGCAGGTTATTTTAGATTTACTGCTCAAACGCATTTTACAAGTTAAGGGGCTACGCATTGCCCGAGCAGGTGAATTTTCCGAACAGGCATTTTTAAACGATAAGCTCGACCTTGCCCAAGCTGAAGCGATTGCGGATTTAATCGACGCCACCAGCGAGCAAGCCGCTCGTTCAGCCCTGAAATCACTACAGGGCGAATTTTCTAATAAAATCAATGCGTTAGTTGATTCAGTAATTTATTTACGCACTTATGTGGAAGCGGCGATTGACTTCCCCGATGAGGAAATTGACTTTCTGGCAGACGGTAAAATCGAGGCAAAATTAAATGAGATTATCGCTCAATTAGACGGTGTTCGCCGTGAAGCGAAACAAGGCTCGATTCTGCGTGAAGGAATGAAAGTAGTGATCGCCGGTCGCCCGAATGCAGGGAAATCAAGCTTGCTTAACGCCTTAGCCGGACGAGAGGCGGCGATTGTAACCAATATTGCTGGCACAACCCGTGATGTGTTGCGTGAACATATTCACATTGACGGAATGCCGTTGCATATTATCGACACCGCCGGTCTCCGTGATGCCAGTGATGAGGTGGAACGTATCGGCATTCAGCGTGCTTGGGAAGAAATCGCCCAAGCCGACCACGTTTTATTAATGATTGACAGCACCGAGCAACAAGCCGATCAGTTCCGACAAGAGTGGGCGGAATTTCTAGCCAAACTGCCGGCAAATATGCCTGTGACCGTAATTCGCAACAAAGTCGATTTATCCGGCGAGCAGGAAGGCTTAATTCAGGTGGACGATTTCACGATGATTCGCCTCTCTGCCCAAACCAAAGTCGGCGTTGATTTATTGCGTGAACACTTGAAGAAATCAATGGGCTACCAAAGTTCTACGGAAGGCGGATTCTTGGCTCGCCGCCGTCATCTGCAAGCATTGGAAACCGCTGCCGAGCATTTAGAGCGAGGGCATATCCAGCTTACTCAATTCTTAGCCGGCGAATTGTTAGCGGAAGAGTTGCGTATGGTGCAAAATGCCTTAAGTGAAATTACCGGCCAGTTCACCTCTGATGACTTATTAGGCAACATTTTCAGCTCATTTTGCATCGGTAAATAAATGACACTTTTTAACCGCTTTCAAACCCAGTGTGCAACGCATTTGCCGAACCAAACCGCCTTTTTAATCGGCTTAAGCGGTGGGGTGGATTCGGTGGTACTACTCCACCTTTTTGCCCGCACCTCATTTCACGTTAGGGCAATTTATGTCCACCACGGGCTAAGCCCAAATGCGGACGACTGGGCAGCCTTTTGCGAACAATATTGCAAGCGGTTAAATATTCCCTTTATTTTACAAAAGGTCAGAGTGGATAGCTCAAACGGCGTTGAAAACGGGGCGAGAGAAGCTCGTTACCAAGCCATTCAACAACAGCTTAAGCCCAATGAAGTGTTCGCCACCGCCCACCATTTAGATGACCAAGCCGAAACTTTTTTGCTCGCCCTCAAGCGAGGCAGTGGAGTCAAAGGATTATCGGCGATGCAAGCGGTCACTTTTTTGCAAAATTTTACCGTTTTTCGACCGCTACTCACTTTTACTAAGTCAGATTTGATGGGTTATGCCGTTCAACATCAGCTAGGTTGGATTGAGGACGAAAGCAATGCCGATAACCGTTACGACCGTAATTTCCTTCGCAATAGCATCTTGCCACTACTCAATCAACGTTGGCAGCACTTCAGCCAAATGGTTGCCCGTTCCGCTCAGCATTGTGCAGAACAGCAAGCCTTGATAGAAGAGCTATTAAGCGATGAACTCAAGTCAAGAACAGGGGAAAAACAACAACTCAACATTAACGGCTTTGGGCAATTTTCACTTGCCAAGCAACAGCAACTTAGCCGCCTTTGGCTGGAACAAAACGGAGTGAGAATGCCAAGCCAAGCCCAGCTACAAGCGGTCATTTCTGAACTGATTTTTGCAAAAGCCGATAAAAACCCACAGGTTAAAGTCGGCGAAAATATTATCAGACGCTATCAACAAGCTATTTACGTTACCGAAGAGATCGCCGACATTCCGCCATTTGAGGTAGTACTTCCCACAGAAACCAAAGTGGAATTACTCTATCAGCTCGGTACTATTATTCGCCAACAACAAGAGATCATTTGCAAAAAAAACGGGAAAAATCACCGCTTGCAACTGCCCCAAGAGCTGGCTCAATCAACTATTTCTATTAAAATCGGGCAACTAGGCAAAGTAAAATGCTACGGCAAGGCTCAACGGGAAGAAATGAAAAAGATTTGGCAAAATCACGGCATACCTGTTTGGGAACGCAACCGTACACCGCTGATTTTTTGGCAAGACGAATTAGTTGGCCTATTACCTATCCTCTAGGGTGAAATTGCTGATGAAGCGATTTCAAACGGGCTTTTGCCACTTGAGTGTAAATCTGGGTGGTCGATAAATCACTATGCCCCAGCAACATCTGTACCACTCGCAAATCAGCCCCATGATTGACCAAATGGGTCGCAAAGGCGTGGCGAAGCACGTGAGGCGAGAGTTTATCTGCATCAATACCTGCAAGCACGGCATAGTGCTTAATCCGATGCCAAAACGTCTGCCTTGTCATCTGCTGCCCTCGCCGGCTCGGAAATACAACATCAGACTGCTGATTATTCAGCAAAATAGGGCGACCGTACTGGAAAAACTCCTGTATCCAATAATTCGCCTCCTCGCCCAATGGCACTAACCGCTCTTTATCCCCTTTACCGATAATTCTCACCCCCCCTTGTTTGAGGCTGATATTATCCATCGAAAGCGACACCAGCTCCGTTACCCGCAGACCGGTGGCATACAGCAGCTCCAGCATTGCTTTATCCCGTAACTCTATCGGATCTAACGTATTCGGGGCATCTAGCAAATCCATTACCTGATCTTCACTTAAGGATTTGGGTAAAGAAGCACCCCGTTTAGGGGAAGAAAGGGTTAAAGTCGGGTCATCTTGGCGATAATGCTCAAGGCATAAAAAACGGAAAAATTTCCTTAAACAACTCAACATTCTGGCAGAGCTTGTCGCCTTATAGCCTTGCTCCAAACGCTCGCCGAGAAAACCTTGTAAGTCGATATGATCGAGAGACAGAAATGCTTTAGGTTCAGAAAAATAATCGGAAAAACGCTCTAAGTCAGAACGATAAGAGGCAACGGTATTTTCAGACAAACCGTGTTCTTGCCATAGTGTATCGAGAAATTGTTCAATAATAGGGTCAAGCTCAGCCATACAAGCGGGTATATTTTCAGGAAATTTTGCAAATTTTAACAGAATTAAATCTATAAAAATACAAAAGCGATAGAAAAGAAAAAACCGATTAGCTTATGCTAATCGGTTTAAATTATTGGCGGAACGGACGGGACTCGAACCCGCGACCCCCTGCGTGACAGGCAGGTATTCTAACCAGCTGAACTACCGCTCCTAAATTAATAGATTGATAATGCCCTACTCTCACATGGCGAATCACCACACTACCATCGGCGTTACTGCGTTTTACTTCTGAGTTCGGAATGGAGTCAGGTAGAGCCACAGCACTCTGGTTATCAATCAAATTCTTTCATTTAGTCAGTTTACTAAAATATAGTTTATACTTTCTAATAAACTCACTAAATAAATTAAAACCCGACGATGCTCTACTCTCACATGGCGAATCACCACACTACCATCGACGTTACTGCGTTTTACTTCTGAGTTCGGTATGGGGTC
>NZ_SMAC01000021.1 GCF_004342115.1 Mannheimia haemolytica
ATTTGGGTGGAAAAGAATTTAAGCTCAAATTAATCTGACAGACACGGTAATTTAAAACGGGGGACTGTCAGATTAGGTTTGATCTTCTACAAATATTGCAAATTTTCGTTGAAACTAACCGTTTGTAAAATTATCATTTGTTTCCTTTTGCTCGATTATGGCTGATACACAACATTTCGCAGTTTTCTGCTCCAGTTAACCCTCCTTTACTCCAGGCACTAACGTGGTCGGCTTCCATCTCTTTTAATGTCCAAATTTTGGTTTTATTGTTATTATCGCTCACAGCACACAATGGGCAGTTAGAGTGATTGGCTACTTTGGCTTTTTCGGTTTGCTTGCTATAGGTATCTTTTTTTGTTTTGTCGTCAAAAATCCGAATATCTAGCAAACGTTTATCTGTCATTCCGCCCAATACATATTCCCAAATACCTTTATGGTTTTTCACACAAGGGTCATCATAAAAGCGGTCAATTTCAGCATTAATTTTGCTTAAATCATAAGCTTGCTTGCCATAATTTTCATAAAGTCTGCCCCATTCTAAACCACACATCTCTTTTTTAGCATCAAAGAATGTGGTATTTACCCAATCAATCACGGTAGTAAAGTAAGTTTTCAATTCAGCGATATTCTCATCAAAACGATGGCGACTCATATAATCACTGATATTTCCCTTGCTTACCCAATTTAACGCACAAGCCAAAAAATCTTGGCGAATAACTGAACCTTTCACAAATGCCGACCATTTTTGCACATTGGCATTTTGAGAATTGCTAAATTCTGCTTTAGCAAGGGTGACAAATGAGCCTGAATAAACAGCATTTAATAATTCTTGCTCATTGAGTGGTACGCCTGCGATATTAATGGTTTTAAACCACTCTTTAATTTCGCTTTCAGTGCCTTTGCATTCATAAATTAATAACGTGGTATTTAAAATGAATTGGCGTTTATCTTCAGGCAAACTGGAAAAATAGCAAGGGATATTATTTTGATCTAAAATGGCAAATTTATTCGTAACAAATCGCCCGATACTAGTAATGCGTTGCTGACCGTCTAACACTTCAAATTTATCATCATCTGTTTGATTAAAATAAATCAAACCAAGTGGATAGCCTTTCAAAATAGAGTGAATAACCGCCACATCTTTTTTACCGTCCGCATAAATATAGTTACGTTGATATTCAGGCTGAATAGTTAATTTACCGTTTAAACCAAATAAGCCTTTGCCTTCAAGTTCGTTATATTGAAAACCTTCGCACAGTTTTTCAATGGTGATTTCGGTATTTAATTTCGTTTGCATTTTGTCTCCAAGTCGGGCATAAATGCCCGAAAATTTATATTATCGGTACAATGGTTGAATATATCGGAAAATTGTCGGGCATAGATGCCCGACCTACTTTTTATGGCGGATAAAAATACGTTGATAAGTGGATTGTACAATATGACCATCTTTTCATTTAATTCAAGGAGTGAGTTCTGTATTACTCACGGCTTAGTCCAACTTTTGGGGCAGATCAAAAAACAACGTGAGCTATTCGTGGGGGTAAAGGCGGTTTAGATCGTATTTTAATAATACTAATCCTGCGCCGATAAGTAGAATATCCTTGAAAATAAAGCTGTTAAAACCAAGCTGTAGCAACAGGCTAAGTGTAACAGATGAAACCAGTAATACTGTCATTGAACCGATAATTCCCCACCTAGGTTTCCAATAGCCAACGGCAAGTGCTATATAAGCAATCCCTTCAACCACACCTAAGAAATAACTTGTGCCGTGATAGCCTAGCCACTCATAGAGAAAATTCAACCAAGTCGGACTGATCATCGGCTTAAGGATTTCCACCTCAAAATCAAACCATTTTGTCATACCGAAAGTAAAGAAGATTAGACATACGCTAAGACGTAAAATCGTGATGTCTAAAGTCGTGCTACGAAAAGTGTGGATAAGTGCTCTCATCGTCATACCTAAGTTAAAAAATGAAGTATATTAGACATAGATCAAGCGTGTTTCTGACAAGTATTTGCAATTTAAAATGAAAATCGGTATTTTCAGCACCATTAATCAAAGCTATCACAGAGAATAAAATGAACAGTACAGAATTGATGAAATAATTTTTTTTCCATCATTTGTCGCTAAATTGGCATTTTCATTCGTTTTCCCTCCGCCTGATCCTGTTTTTTCTCCATTCTGTTTCATTTCCCAATAATCATCGTATTTCTTTGTGTCAGGCACTTCATCGTGGCAACCACGTTGCGTTGCTCCCAAAATCTCAAACTGCTCTGGGCAATACTTATCCAAGAACGAGATCGGCACACCCATAACTCCGTCAAAATCACTCGGTATTGCTTTGGTTTCAGGTACTTCAATTGCATTGTAATTATCGTATTGTTGATAGGCATTTTTACCGTCTAGTTTTTTATTGAATTTGAGATTATCCGTCATTGTCATTAATTGTAATGGTTGATGACGGCGACCGTGTTCTATATTGGTGAACCAGTGAATGCTTGCTACTCGAGTAACAAATAATCCTTTCGGAACAGCTATGCCTAATTTTTCAAATCTATCTAACTCTAGATATTCGCTATCACTTTCATACGGACTAAAAAAATGTGCACAACTTCTAGTAAATCCTTTCCCTAACCAAATTTTGTCATCTTTAATCAATGGGAAAACTTCTTTATAAGTAATCGCATTCATATTGCCAATAATCGCAAATTTCTTATCCGCTTCCATAATCCACGTAATAAATTCACGAAATAGAGAAAATGGCGGATTAGTAATAATGATGTCGGCTTCATCTCGTAGGGCTTTAATTTCATCAGAGCGAAAATCGCCATCGCTTTTTAAATATTTCCACGCTAAATCGTGGTGATCGATTTTGCCGTCATTGTTCAGATCTTTGTCAAGCGTAAAAATCTTGCCTTTAAGTGGTGAAATTAGGGCATTAAATTGTGAATCTTCACTTTCAAATAAGCTTGGTTGGTAGGGGATATTGAGAGGTTTGCTACTATGAGCAAAGCTGGTACTAATTAATTTTTTTAAACCAAGTCTGGCAAAATTTTGTGCAAAATAAAGTGTAAAATTACTCCATTCAGGATCATCGCAAGGCAACAAGATGGTTTTGCCACGAAATACATCAGGATCAAAATCAAGATAAGCATTCATCTCTTTCTCAATGTCGTGATATTGTGTGTAAAATTCGTCACTTTTGGCTTTTTTAGCGTTAGAAAGATTGCTATTTTTAGCATTATTATTCGACATTCCAACCTCCCAAGTTAAAAAAAGAGTTGGCGAGTTGGAATAAAGAGGTTAAATTATTTTGATTTGATTTGATTTGATTTGATTTGATTTGATTTGATTTGATTTGATTTGATTTGATTTGATTCATTTTTTATTCCTTAGTGAATAACTAGCGTTTTATTAATTATAAATTTTTTCATCAGAGAATCAATATCTTGGCGACAAGCGGTCATTTTTCACCAAAATTTTGCAAAACAGCTGAATTTTCCTTAAAATTCAGCTTCATTTTATAGCCTAAGAGAAAGAATAATGTCTGAAAAACGCTATGGGGCGGATGAAATTACCGTTCTAAAAGATCTTGAACCCGTGCAGCTTCGCCCGGGAATGTACACGGATACCACACGTCCAAACCATTTGGGGCAGGAGGTGATTGATAATAGTGTCGATGAGGCGTTGTCCGGCTTTGCAGATAAAATTGATGTGATTCTTCATGCTGATAATTCGTTGGAAGTGGTGGATAACGGGCGGGGAATGCCGGTCGATATTCATTCCACCGAGAAAATTTCAGGGGTGGAGCTTATCTTAACGAAATTGCACGCCGGCGGTAAATTTTCCAATAAAAACTATACGTTTTCCGGTGGTTTGCACGGGGTGGGGATTTCGGTGGTAAATGCCCTGTCCGAACGGGTTGAAATTCAGATTAAACGTGGCGGAGAAGTCTATTCGATTGCCTTTGCCAACGGGGTAAAAGTGGAAGATCTGACGGTAATTGGTACTTGCCCGAAAAAACAGACCGGCACGACAGTGCGTTTTTACCCGAACCCAAAATATTTTGATAGCCCTCGTTTTTCGGTGAGTCGTTTACGCCATTTGTTACGAGCCAAAGCGGTGCTTTGCCCGAAACTCACCATCAATTTTATTGATAAAATCAACAATACCGAAGAAAGTTGGTATTACGAAGACGGCTTATCTGATTATTTGAGCGAGGCATTAAACGGTTATGAAACCGTGCCGAATCCACCGTTTATTGGTGATGTTACTGCTGAAACAGAGGCGGTAAGCTGGGCATTAACTTGGTTGCCGGAAGGGGGCGAGTTAGTAGCGGAAAGCTATGTGAACCTGATTCCGACCGCACAAGGCGGCACGCACGTTAATGGCTTGCGTAACGGTTTATTAAAGGCGATGGTGGAGTTTTGCGAAATCCATAATTTATTGCCGAAAGGGGTAAAATTAACCGCTGATGATGTGTGGAACCGTTGTGCTTATGTGCTTTCTCTGAAAATTCAAGAGCCACAATTTGCAGGGCAGACCAAAGAGCGTTTGTCTTCCCGTCAAGCCTCAAGCTATGTGGATAGCACCTTGAAAGATGCCTTTAGTTTATGGCTTAACCAAAATGTGCAGACAGGTAAATTAATTGCTGAAATGGCAATTAGTTCCGCCCAGAGCCGTATGCGTGCGGCGAAAAAAGTGGTGCGTAAGAAATTGGTGAGTGGTCCGGCTTTACCGGGCAAACTGGCGGATTGTACTGCTCAAGATCTCAGCCGTACCGAACTTTTCTTGGTAGAAGGTGATTCTGCCGGCGGTTCGGCAAAACAAGCTCGAGATAAAGAGTATCAAGCCATTTTGCCGCTGCGTGGTAAGATTTTAAACACTTGGGAAGTTTCATCAGACCAAGTATTGGCTTCACAAGAAGTACACGATATTGCGGTAGCCTTGGGAATTGACCCTGATAGCGATAATTTAGAAGAGTTGCGTTATGGCAAAGTTTGTATTCTTGCCGATGCGGATTCTGACGGTTTGCATATTGCTACCTTGCTGTGTGCGTTATTCCTTCGTCATTTCCCGAAATTGGTGCAAAACGGACACGTTTATGTGGCAATGCCGCCACTTTATCGTATTGATATAGGTAAAGATGAGGTGCATTATGCTTTAGATGAGGCGGAAAAAGAGGCAATTTTAGCTCGCCTTGCCAAGAAAAAAGGCAAGCCAAATGTGCAACGCTTTAAAGGCTTAGGCGAAATGAATCCGAGTCAGTTGCGTGAAACGACGATGGATCCAAGCACTCGCCGCTTAGTGCAATTAACCTTTGATGATACGGCAGAAGAGGGTGAATTGAATACCTTTGAAATTATGGATATGTTATTGGGTAAAAAACGAGCGGAAGATCGTAAACAATGGCTACAAAATCGAGGCGATGAGGCTGATTTAGCGGTTTAGTCGAGAAGACAAGCGGTGATTTTTCCGCAATAATTTGCAAATAGGCATAGCGAACGGTTCACTATGCCTATTTTTATGCTCTATTTTTCTTGAATTTATCCCACAGTTTGTCTTCCTGCCCACGCCATAAGCGTTGAATATTATCGTGATGGCGGTAAACCAATAGGCAACAAACTAAGGCGACGGGGAAAGTAAATTGTGGTTCGAACCACCAAATGTAAAACGGTACGACCAAGGCAGTGAAGACGGCACTTAAAGAAGAATAGCCGGAGATTAAAAACACCAGTAGCCAAGTGCCGATAGCACCGCCTGCAACAATAAAGCTTAATGCGGAGATTGCACCAAATGCGGTGGCAACGCCTTTTCCGCCACGGAATTGGAAGAAAATCGGGAAAATATGCCCAAGACAAACCGCTAAGGCGATGAAACCGAGTTGTGAGGGAGAGAGTTCAAAATAAATCCCCATCGCCACCGGTAATGTGCCTTTTAAAATATCGAATAAAAGCACACCTAATGCGGCACTTTTACCGCCAATTCGTAGTACGTTCGTTGCACCGGCATTGTGTGAGCCGACTTCTCTTGGGTCAGGCAAGCCTGCCAGCTTACAAAAAATGACCGCACTGGAAATCGAGCCGAGCAAATAGGCGGTTAAGATCAATAAATAGGGAATTAAATTCATAAATTTTCCTGATTAAATTTATCTTGTGCTATATTTTACAGAAATTCAGAAAATAAAACAGGACGAAAAATGAGTGATAAGGTTTTTATTCGAGAACTAACCGCTTTTGCTTCCATTGGGGCTTACAATTGGGAGCATACGATTAAGCAACGCTTGGTTTTTAACATTGATATGGCGTGGGATTTTTCCAAAGCGGCAGAAACCGATGATGTACAATATTGCTTGAATTATGCGGAAGTATCGCAAAAAGTGCTGGATTTTGTTGAATCTCAACCTTTCAAATTAGTTGAAACTGTTGCCTATCAACTGGCGGAACTATTACAAAAAGAGTATCAACTTTCTTGGATTCGGATTGAACTGCATAAGCCGAAAGCGGTTGCCCAAGCAAGCAGTGTAGGTGTGATTGTAGAACGAGGTCATCAATGATCTCATCATCACTGAAATTGGGGTATTTCAGTTTAATCGTTGCTACTCTTTTTTGGGGTGGGAATTTTGTATTAGGCAAAGTGTTAAGTGGGGCAGTTCAGCCTATTACCTTAACCTATTTGCGTTGGTTGCCGGCTTTTTTAATTTTAGTTTTGCTCTTTTTTCGCCCAACTTGGCGGGTAATGCACTTATTAAAACCTCGTTTAGGTGTGATGTGGGTATTAGGTCTGCTTGGGGTAATTTTATTCCCGGCTACCTTATATGAAGGTTTAAAAACGACAACAGCATTGAATGCGAGTCTCTATTTAGCTATTTCGCCTGTATTGGTGCTATTTTTAAATCGGCTCGTTTTTAAGGAGAAAATCAGCCCGATTATTCTAAGTGGGGCAATAATCAGTTTGCTGGGAGTGCTGTGGCTATTGATGCAAGGGAAGCTAACTCGCTTATTCAGCTTGGCAATTAATCAAGGTGATTTATGGGCGATTGCTTCTACTATAAGCTGGGCGGTTTATTGTTGTGTGATTCGGCTACGTCCACAAGGTATAAGCAATACGGTGTTTTTGACCGTATTAGTGGGGCTGGCAGTTCTAACGTTAACGCCATTTTTTATCTATGAATATGTAGCAGAATCTGCAAAAAATTTAGCAAATTTGACCGCTTTACAATGGAGTGGGGTAGGCTATTTGGTTATCGGCCCTTCTATTCTCTCTTATGCGTTTTGGAATTTCGGCATTGCAATAGTCGGTTCTGCTAAAGGAGCGGTAATGACTAATTTTACGCCGCTCTTTGCAGCAATATTCAGTATTATTTTATTAAATGAATCAGTTCATTCTTACCATATTATTAGTGCCATACTGATTACGGCAGGGATACTGATTTGCAGCTATAAAAAACATTAAACGGAGGTACCGTATGTTTCGAACAGACATTACAGAGCGTTTTGAACAATTAAAAGCAGAGAAAAACTGTGCAGTTACACAGGCTATTATTGAGCAACTTATCAAACAAGATTTTCACGGGCAGCCCTCTTATGAAGTGGTTGATGAACTCTGTGAAAAATTTAAACGCTCTCGTGTTGAGTTGGCTTTATATTGCATTGCCATTGCTGCCTGTTATGCGGTTACACCAGTTTCCGATTTTAATGTAGGGGCGGTTGCGATTGGCAAAAACGGAGATTTCTATTTTGGGGCAAACCAAGAGTTTTCCGGGGAATGTATGCAACAATCCGTTCACGCAGAGCAAAGTGCAATCTCGCACGCATTTTTAGCAGGGGAAACTTTGATAACAGATGTGGTTGTGAACTATACCCCTTGTGGGCATTGCCGCCAATTTATGAATGAATTAAACAGTGCGGCAAGCTTAAAAGTACATTTACCGCATAGCCAAAATAATTTGCTCCATAGCTATTTGCCGGATAGTTTTGGACCGAAAGATTTAGGGATTGAGAAAGTCTTATTTGATGAACAACCGCAACAATTTGAGGTTAAGGGCGATCATTTACAACAAGCGGCAATTTTTGCTGCCAATAATGCTTATGCCCCTTACAGCAACGCATTTAGTGGGGTTGCACTGCAAGTAGGTGAGCGTATTGTTTGTGGTAAATATACTGAGAATGCAGCTTTTAATCCTACTTTTTTACCGTTGCAAAGCGCGTTGAACTATCGATTATTTTTAGGGCTTGCCGATATTCCCGTTACTCGAGTTGTGCTGGCTGAGGCGAAAGGCTCTCTCAGTAGTTATGCAATGACTCAAGCATTGGCAAAATCACTATTTGGGTTAGAGATTGAATACCTTTCGCTACAAGCGGTGTAATTTTGATTTATTTTTGCAAAGGTGCTGTATCTTTAAGCAATTTATTTTTTAGTGTTAAATTTTTTGATGAGCTTCACACTTTTGCAACAATTATATTTGCCTATATCGTTTTTTTATATATAGTGATACCACTGATTATCTATATTTTGTGAGGTTTTTATGGAAAATACTCCTCTTATTGAACCGAGTAAAAATACACGCAATAGCTTGATTGTATAGAACCATTAAAACTAAGAAATAAAAGAATAATAGGAATTTGGCGGAATTTTTCGGGAATAAGTGAAACAGAAGTATTGAAAACAGGGGCTTTGCGGTGCATTGCCCCTTTGTTTTATGTAGAAAAAAGTAAAAATAATGAATTGCGAAAAAATGGCTAAAACTAACCGCTTGTACCATTAAAACAACGAAAAAGTAAAAATGATTTAAGTAGCTTTAAATGGCGTTTAAATCATCTCGTGTCCAATGTACACAACCTGCCCGATAACCTCAAAATCTAACGTTTCATCAAAAATCACATCAATAGGGCTGTATAGCTCTTTATTATCGCTGATTAAGCGAATACCGCCCATAATGCCTTGCACACGTTTAACCCAAAGCTGCTCGCCTTGGCGGAACACATAAATTTTACCGTCTTTAGGCTGGGTGGTGGCTCGGTTTACCAATAGCATATC
This sequence comes from Mannheimia haemolytica, assembly GCF_004342115.1. GTDB lineage: Bacteria > Pseudomonadota > Gammaproteobacteria > Enterobacterales > Pasteurellaceae > Mannheimia > Mannheimia haemolytica. The sequence goes on from NZ_SMAC01000021.1 coordinate 9,041, forward strand.
GCCATCACTGATGGTTGGGTACATTGAATCACCTGAAGCGGTAATAAATGCAAGATAGCTCAAATAGAAGCCACGCACATCTAGCCATCGTTTACTTAGCCCAATATAGTCATCAGGGGCATACACCTCGCTATTGAAAGCACCAAAGCCTGCTGAAGCCTGTACATTATAAAACGGCACACGTTCCATTTCATCTGCAGTTTGGGCTGCCACTAATGTTCTAGGCTCTTCTTTTACTGCCGTTTGAGCAAAGCCTAACTCTTGCTGCACGCTTATTGGGAGAGAGCTGTAGTGGTATTCAAAAGCAACCCCCCTTTTTCCCTCTATTTGTCTTTTGAGCCAATTATTTTTGGTAGCTCTTCTTGTTACATTTGATGGTTGTTCAGGTAAATTTCCCATTCCAGCTACTTCAGATGCCGTAAACCATTCCTTTCTAATTATAGAATTCATAAAACCCCTTTTGAATTCAAGTGGAATTCAAAAAAATTTACAAACAAATTCTCTTGAAAATCAATTAGTTAATTAAATAAAACCGAAAAACACTAAATTCTTTTGAATTCTCTTATTGAATTCATTTGGAATTCACTATATTATTCGTTCTGTAGTTAAATGATTTACATCATTTAAGTAGTTTCTAAAACTAACTTTCAAGGATCTCACAAAATGGCAAGAAATAAAAGAGTTCGAGATATGAGTAATTTCGAAATTCGTGGTGAGCTGATGAAAATCGGTAAGTCCTTATCTCAGTTAGGTATTGAGAATGGATTAGCAAAAACCACAGTTCGTAATGCGTTAGATAAGCCATATCCCAAAGGGGAGCAAATTATTGCAAAAGCGATTGGTAAAACACCGCAGGAAATTTGGCCCTCTCGTTACGAATAAGGAGCTTTTATGAAGGAATGGTTTTTAGCCAAAGAAATCGCAGGATTATCTGGAGTTCCAGAATTACCGAATAGCGTTTCAAGATTGGCAACCAAAGAAGGATGGCAAAAACGACAAATTCAAGGTGTAAGAGGTGTTACTTACGAATACCACCTCACCAGCCTACCCATTGAAACCCAACAACAACTTAGACTAAACGCCGCCCTTGCGGTAATACCGCAAGCGGCAGAACTACAACCCAAACGAGACGACCCCGCACTTATCGCAAGGCTCAATAATGCCACCGATAAAGGCAGGGATAAAGCAAAAGGCAAGGCAGAAGCCTGTATGCAGTTGCAAGCCTTTCTCGACCAAGGGTTTAGTTATACGCAGGCAGAAGCGGGAGCAGCAACCGCTAAAAATGTGTCGCAAGGTTCTTTAAAAAATTGGTACTACAAAGTGAAAGGTCACCCCGTCCATTTATGGCAGGCGATCTTAATTTCCGAAAGCGGTAGGAGTAAAAAGCCGCAGCTGAAAGCCAAGATTACTGAAGAAGCGTGGGACTGCTTTTTGGCGGATTACCTCCGCCCTGAAAAGCCGGATTTACGGGCAAGTTACCGCCGAACCCAAGCCATCGCCAAGCAATACGGCTGGCAAATGGCAAGTTTACAGACTTTCCAACGCCGAGTGTTGGCGGAAGTGCCTTACGAGGTGATTTTGCTCAAACGGGAAGGAGCAAATGCGGTTGCCAAGTTAGTGCCGGCACTACAACGCACGGTGAAAGATATTCTCGCAGGAGAATGGATTAACGGCGATGGCTATCAACACAATGTGTTTGTGAAATGGCACACCGGCGAGATTGTCCGCCCTAAAACGTGGTTTTGGCAAGATGTTCGCACCCGCAAGATTTTAGGTTATCGAACATCGATTTCGGAGAATACTGACAGCATACGCCACGCATTAATGGATGTGATTTTTAACGTAGGCATACCGAAAACGCTCACGCTGGATAACACCCGAGCAGCAGCGAATAAGGCAATGACCGGTGGTATTGAAAACCGCTACCGCTTTAAACATACCGAGTTAGACCCGAAAGGCATTATGCCGATTTTAGGGATTGATGTGCATTTTACCTCAATTCTTTATGGTGAAGGACACGGGCAAGCCAAGCCGATTGAACGTGCTTTCGGGCGAGGCGGAATTGGCGAGAAAATAGATAAACGCCCTGAATTAAGTGGTTTCTATACGGGCAGAAATGCACAAGAAACCCCTGATAACTATAACGGCGGTAAAGACGGTGTGGATTACAACACATTCTTGAAAGCCATAGCAGCAGGGATAGAAGAGTACAACTCTCAAACCGAACGCCATACCGAAATGTGCCGAGGAGAATTGAGTTTTAACCAAGTTTGGGAGCGGGATTACCACCCAAGCAACGTAAGACAAGCCAGCCCTGAACAGTTGCGGTTACTGTTCTTACAGGCAGAAACGGTCAGCATTAAACGCAACGGCAGTTTTACGCTGAAAGCAGCCGGCAAACTTTACGGCTTAACTAACGTTTACTGGGCAGAAAGCCTGATAGGGATAACGGATAAGAAAGTAGTGGCACGGTTCGACCCCGATGACTTACACGGCAACGTGTATGTGTACAACCTAGAGGGGCAATTCTTAGCCGAAGCGGTTTGCCGAGAGGCGAAAGGATTTGGTGATACCAGTGCAAGCCGTGAGCAAGGTCGCTTATATCAGAAAGTAGTGAAAAGTGCCAAAGCTCAAGCCGAAGCCCTTGAATTACTGGAAGCTCACGAACTGGCAAGCCTCGCCCCACAAGTGGACGTGCCTGAGCCGATAGAGAAGAAGGTAAAAGAGGTGCTGGTGAAAGAAGATTTTATCGTGGATTTCAACACTGTGCGTAAAGCAACGGTGGTGGAAGAAACCGAAGAGATCAGTATTTTTGATGAAGTGTTACTGAAACAAGAGAAACAACTTCGCATAGTGGAATAACTAGCGGTCAGTTTTTGCAAAAAATTTGCAAATTTTTCTAAAAAAACGACCGCTTGAAATGAGATTTAAACAGGGTTTAAACGCCTTTAAGGAGTAAAAAATGACATTAACAGGGCAAGCTTACCGAGTGATTTTCAAGGAACTCAAAGAGCAACAAGAGAGTGAATTTGAACAGGCTTTCAAGAAAGGGATTGCCAAAATTCAGCAGAATCAAACTCAGGAATCCATTCTGGTAAACCGTGATATGTTTCAAGCTGAAAAGCTAACACTGCTTTCACAAAAGTTGGAAGCGGTTGAGCAATTACTTCGCCTTGAATTAAATCAGCCGAATTTTCAAGCAAAACTTGAAGACTACGCTGACGCATTACGAACAACCATTTTAAGTAAAGTAGCCAAATAAGAGCTTTAGACTCTTGAAGGCTTAACATCTGAGCCACTTTTTTTACTGTCGGCATTATACCGTCAAGATCATCAATAGAAGTTAAATGATGAAAAGAGGAATGGTATTCAGCTAAACAAAAATTGATTGTACTAAGTTTAAACAAAGTAATGCAATTTTTCATCACGATGGCATTTGCTCGTTTTAACTTAAAACCAGAGAAGGTTGCACGAGCAGAATCAAGGGCTATTTGATGAATTTCATCATCTGTTAAAGAACGAAAGAGCATAAAAACCTCCAAACAAAAACAGGACACCATTATGACATTAATCGACCAAATTAAACAACACATCGCCGAAAGCGGCAGTTCTCAGGGGAAAGTTGCCAAAGAAGCCGGGATTAATGCCGGGGCGTTATCGGCTTACCTGAATGAAAATTACAAAGGCAATAATGAAGAACTTGAAGCAAAGCTGATTGCTTATTTAGAGCGTATTGAGGCGAAGAAAAGAGAGTTTGTCGAAGCTCCGAGTTTTATTGAAACCAAAACCGCAAACCAAATTTTCGGTTCGTTACGATTTGCTCAAAATACTGGCGTGCTTGCCATTATTCACGGTGCGAGTGGCGTGGGTAAAACACAAGCGGCTAGAGAGTATCGTAAACGCTATGCGAATGTATGGTTGGTTACCGCAAGCCCTTCTCGTTCCTCATTAAGTGAGGTGTTATATGAAATTGCTCTTGAACTTGGAATGAACGATGCACCACGCCGCAAAGGGACATTGGCTCGTTTAATTGTTCGCAAAATGAAAGGCACAGCAGGTTTATTAATTATTGATGAAGCAGACCATTTACCTTACGAAGCCTTAGAAGAATTAAGGCTGTTACAAGAAGAAGTAGTGAATGAAAGTGACATCGGAGCTGGTGTTGGCTTAGTGCTGATTGGCAATGACAAAGTCTACACCCGAATGAAAGGCGGAATTAACCCTGCTCACGAATATGGGCGACTTTGGTCACGCAGTGCCAAACGCACCAGTATCCAGAAAACCAAAAAAGAAGATACCCAAGCGGTAGCCAAAGCGTGGGGGTTGAGTGAAAACCAAGAAGCACTCAAGGTAATGCAAGCCATTACTGAAACTGGTGGCGGATTACGGATTCTGACACACACCTTACGATTAGCAGCGATGGTAGCAAAAGACCGAATGATTCCCTTAACTGCCGATTTAATTCAGCTCGCACGTAAAGATTTACTCTCAACAGGAGATTAACAATGAGAACCCCAAAACCCAAACACAGTTTTAACCGCACCAACCAAGCAGCGTGCCGTTTTTTAAAACAAACCCAAAAGGCAATTATCCGCTTAAACAGTCTTGGCTTTACGGTGCTGAATATTGATTTTACCCGTATTAAGCCCCGCATTGAGGTGGAAATCGGCAATAACAAGCACATTGCTCAAGGCTTGATTTATGAGGGTAAAGCCTACCGCTACAGCTTCGGTAAAAGCGAAGATTTAGGCAGATGGGAAGGCTACTACACCATGCTGGAAGGTATCAGAGTGTGGTGGCGACAAGCAGCAATTCACTAGGAGAAAAACAGATGAAAACCTTAGCACTATTAACCGCCCTTTTAGGGCTTGTAGGGTGTGATTTAGTCCAAAGCAAACAAGCTAAAAATTACATCGGCAACAATTTAACTGAAATCTGTATAGATAACGTGGTGTACCTGATTTATTCCGGTGATAAAAAAGGCGGAATTACCCCGAAAGTAAATAAAGATTTTTACCCTTATACCTGTACAAACAAAGAGGAAAGACAAAATGGCAAAACCCGATGAAACACCCATTACAAAAGCAGAATGTCAATCTCAGCTTGCAGAGTTGGGGGTGCAATATAAAAAACTGCCAATGGCAATTACAAGACATATTTGTAATGCCACAACCAATATACACGGCAAAGTTATAAAGGTCAGTGTGGTAGAGAGAGTTGGATATGGCGTCCAGATTACCGCACAAGGTAACGAGAAATCTTGCTTAGTAACCTATGAAGCAATGTTAGGTATGGCAGAAGCAATGGGATTATTTGATGAAGTTAAGGAGCAAAATAATGACTAAAAAAACAACCAGAGTAAAAAGTGCAACCCAAAGTGCGATTTATCAAAGCCGAGATGAAGTGCAAGTGGCTATAAAAATCATTGGTGATAAACAGCGTGAATTGCAACGTTTAGCTACGGCAATGAATGATGAATTAGCTGCTATTAGTGCCAGTTATGCTCAACATATAGATGCATTAAAAGAAGATATTAAGCCAATGCAAAAAGGTGTGCAGATGTGGTGCGAAGTCCACCGCAATGAATTAACCGATAACGGCAAGTGCAAAACAGGCTCATTTGTTACAGGCGAAGTGCAATGGCGAGTAAAACCGCCGTCGGTAAGTGTGCGAAATGCGGAGAGTGTGATTGAGTTATTAGAAAACTTTGGGCTACACCAATTTATCCGCACCAAGCAGGAAGTGAATAAAGAGGCAGTTTTAGCCGACCCGCAAGCAGTATCAGCGATTGAGGGGATTAACATTAAATCGGGCGAAGAGGAATTTATTATCAAGCCGTTTGAGCAGGAGGTGAAGTGATGAGTGATCAATCGATAGTAATTCTTGCCTATCTTGCGTTTGCGGCTTTCGTGATGTGGTTGCACTACAGAAGTTAAAACCCTTTTCAATGCCCTTTAAAAATCTCCCCTAGCCCCTCTTTTTCAAAGAGGGGAACAAGATAGAAGGGCATTTATAAAGTGTTTTAACCACAGGAGAACGAAATGAAACCAACAGAAGCAAAATTTAACCGCTACCAACATTATGCCGAGAAAGCGGCTGAAGCAGAACGCAAAGGCAACTATAAGGAAGCTCAAGACCATTGGGAAGTTGCAAAATTATCAGCAAAAAAGACCGCTAACCGAGACTGGGCGGAACAACGAGCGGAATTTTGTAAACGTATGCACAATAAACCGTTTTAGGGGGAAGTGATGACAGAAACCGTAAAAGCACAACTTAACAGCCAATTAAATGAGGCAATTATCCAGTTGATACAAGCTCAAAAGTATTTAAACCAAGATGATGCCATTCGCAGTGGAGTGTATATCGGTACGGTGCAGGATTTATTGCCAAAGGTGCATTTAAAGTTATTAACGGCAAATCGTAAACATTGATAGAGATGAGGTAAAAATGGCTATTACAGAAGAACAATGGAAAGAAATTAAGCAAAAGCTAGATAGTATCATAGGGAGAGTTAAATTTAGATACAAAGAGCATTTACTCACGGTAGATGTTGTACAAATTAAGCGATCTTTAAAATTGGCTGTGTATGTTGATGGGGAAATTGATGGAGCTTGGACAAAAGAAGGACACGAAATTCGCCCTTATTTAGAAGAAGTTTGGTATCGCAAAGAACGCCCTTTTTTTAATGCTAAGGAGAAGAAAGAGTATAGAGGTTTAATGAGCAAAAAAAAACTGAATGAAAAAATAGTAACCTACTCACCTATGTTTCCATCACCAACTGCACTGACTCGTCAATATAAGAAACTAGATGGCTTAGAGTTGATTGAAGTGATTTAAAACCCATTTACAGCCCATTTAACCCCGAGTTATTTAAAGGACAACAAAATGAATAAAAACGAATTTTTTAAGAAATACCACCTAGAGGGTTCACTAGCTATTTTGGATTTGGATGCAAATGACGATCAAAGCCAATTCTGTTACCAAGCATTGTTGGAGTATAGAGAACTCCCGTTAGACACATTTCTTGCAGAGTACTCAGATGATGAGGATATGACAGAGTCAGAGTTTATTGAGTTAATGCTTGATGAATTAGAGTGGATTATCCGCAGAGCTAAGAATGCTAAACGGTTTGTTAAAAAACGACAAAAAACGATGAGGGAGGAAATTATGTAACAGCTCAACCCAACCAACGCCACATCATCCGTCTAGCTGAGAAACAGGTGTGGCGTTTGTTTTAAGTGGGCAATCAAAAGCGATAACGTTTTTAATTGTTTATTTATCGGAGTAACAAATGACAGACAAAGCCAAGCTAATCCAGCTTATCCATATTGCCAAGTCGCAACTAGCAATGGACGATTTAAGCTACCGTGAAATGCTGAAACGGCTCACCAATAAAACCAGCTCGACCAAATGCACGGTGGTCGAGTTGCACAAAGTCTTACACGAACTGCAAACCAAAGGAGCAAAAGTAAAATATTTTGCCAAACGCAGCAAAAAACCGACCGCTTACAGCCCGGCAACAGGGGAAACAGCGGTAAAAAGCCAAATTGCTCATAAAATCCGAGCGGTATGGATAACAATGGGCAAACACGGATTTTTAAACGACCCAAGCGAAAAAGCATTAAATGCTTATATGCGTAAGGTTATCAATAATAAAACTAGACCAACAATATTATTAAATGTCTCTGCATTAGAGGCTGGAGATGCAAGTTATATGCTTGAAATCCTCAAAAAATGGCATAAACGTGTGATGATTAAAGCCCTAAGCAAAAGTTGCACAGTTGATCCAAAGATAAGCTACGATGAATTAGTGGAGTGGTACAATGAAGTTATGTAGATGCCCGATTTGCCACAGTGATATACACCTAGAAGCTCTCGTAGAAGATGAAGCCGGGCGTGAACTACTCGGCAAAATCAGCCAATTAACACACGGTGTTGCTCAACCGATGGTTGCTTATTTAGGCTTATTTAAACCGCAAAAAAGTAACCTTAATAACTCAAGAGCCTTGAAAATACTCAATGATGTATTAGCACTCTACCCTTGCTCATTGCTACTGGCTCAAGCCCTATCTGAAACGGTAGTAAGCATACGCAAAAAACGTCAGCAAGCAATGGAAAACGGGCAGAAAATTGAACCGCTACCGAACCATAACTATTTAAAATCGGTGTATGAAACGCAAAAAGTCCATTTTGCTGTGGTGAGAACCGGCAAAACCGAACGCGAAACAATGAAAGCCGAACAAGCCGAACTGGAAAAAACACGCAATGCGATTGCCTATGTGCAACGGTTTGTTGATTTAGGACGTGAAGAGGTTGTTAAAAATAGCCCTGAGTATCAGATTTGGTTAGCTCATAAACCCAAATAACACAAGCCACCAAAAGGTGGCTTTTTAACTTTTTGAAAGTGCGATAAAACCTGATTTAAACAGGCTTTAAACGGGTTTTAAGATTGAGTTTAAAAAAATATTTCACAAAATAAGAATGGTTTTTTATACAATAACCGAAACGGTTTTTGGATAGGAAATAGACAATGGAATTAGTGGATATTTTTGAAGAAAAAGCCCCGGAAGTGTTAACCGATTTAGCCAAACATATTGAAGTCGCATTAGAAGAAAAATGCCAATTTAGCCCCGAAAAGGCAAAGCAAATCGGTATTGATATTGCCCAACAAATGGCTCAAAACTGGGGTGGCGAGGTAATTTATATTCCTCGCAATTTGTTGATGGCTCTTAATGAGCGAGATATGAAAATTTACGAAGAGTTTAACGGTAACAATCACCGTGAATTGGCTCGTAAGTACAATGTATCAATGCAGTGGGTATATAAAATTGTGAAGAAAGTCCATAAGGACGAAGTTGCCCGCAGGCAGATGAGTATGTTTGAGATGTAAATCATTTTTTCCCAGCCCTGATCATTTTCAGGGCTTTTTGTGTATTAAAAGAACGCAGTCTTTAAACCCGTTTAAAATCAATTTTTCAGCAAATTCTTTAAACTCCTTTTAAAGCAATTTTAATAGGAGTGTGCTATGTCTCAAAATCTTACCTTTCGCCAAATTTTTGACCGTTTAATCGGACACGAGGGCGGCTATGTCAATCACCCACAAGACCCGGGCGGAGAAACCCACTGGGGAATTACCAAACGTACCGCGGTTGCTAATGGTTATATGTATGCAATGAAGAATATGACCCGTGAGCAAGCCTACCAAATCTACGAAAAAGCCTTCTGGCAACGTTATCGTTGTGCAGAGCTTAAGCCAGCAGTTGCTTATCAATTTTTCGACGCAGTGGTTAATCACGGTTTTGGTAATGCTAGTCGTATGTTACAGCGTGCAGTAGGCGTAGCGGATGATGGCATTATTGGCAATATTACCCTGCAGGCAATTAATGCAAAATCTGAAAGCGATCTCTTAATGCTATTTAATGCCGAACGTCTGAAGTTTTACACAAAATTACGCAACTTCCCCACTTTTGGTAAGGGTTGGGTCAATCGTGTGGCAGGCAATTTAGAATACGCAGCACAAGATAATGAGGTTTAAAAATGGCAAAACTATTTAAAGAACTACTCTCAACCAATGGCACATTATCCACCACTAGCACCGTGCAGTTTTTTGGCACATTGTGTGTATTTGGTTTAATGGTTTATGCAGTAATTACCCAACAACCTTATGCCGAAAGCCTATTAAATAATGTGTTGATTTATCTTTTTGGGGCAACTACCGCTAAGGGTGTAGTAACCAGCTATCAAGCCAAAATTAAAGGGGGTATCCATAAACAACAAAGTACATTTAAAGAGGAGGAGGGATGTTAATGCAACAAATTTTAGGCGTGATTGGCGTCATCGCAGCAATATTGTCTTATGCTTTGTTTAAAAGCTGGCAACTAAAACGTGAGCGTAAAAAGAATGCCATATTACAAGCTGAAAAACAGCAACAAGCGGTTGAAATTGAGCAAAAAAAAGCAGAGGTAAAATATGTGTATATATCAAAGAAAAACAATGAAAAAGTTACTCGCAGCTCTGCTAGCGATATTGATGACAAGTTGCAGCAACACGGTTACTTCCGTGACAACAACAGGTTGCACGGCGTTCAGTCTGATTTATCCGAACCGTGCGGATACGCTGGAAACGAAACGTCAGATTCTTGCTCATAATCTGACTTTTGAGGAAATTTGCCAAAATGAAATACATTAAAAAATTACGTAAACGCTGGCAAATTTGGCGTTTTTTAAAAAATCATCCTGAGGTTGCACAACGCCGAGATTTATTAGCGATTGCCATTAAACAGGGCGTAGAAAACCCTGTAGGGCGTGCAAGACGGAGGGAGCCATAATGGATTTATTTACAGTCTTTTGGGAGTCTATCCGTGCTAACTTTGGTTTTATTTCTGCGTTACTCACCATTGTTGTTACGGCATTTTGGCTCAAGCTAGATAGCAAATACGCCAAGAAAAATGATCTTGGTGAATTGCTGGAAATTGCCAAAAGCCACGATAACCGCTTAACCACCTTAGAAACCAAGGTAGAAAACCTGCCAAGTGCGGTGGACGTGGAAAAGCTGAAAACCTTAGTCACTGATGTAAAAGGCGATACCAAAGCCACCTCAAAGCAGGTGGATAGTATCAGCCACCAACTCGGCTTGTTATTAGAAGCAAAATTAAAGGAATGATATGTCGTTAAGAGATTTACTCACTCAAGACCAACGGCTGGTGATTTTACGCTCATTAGCGGAAGCCGGCTATGATGCCAATGAGTCAATTATTAGTGATTGCCTAGATTTATACGGTCACGATATTAGCCGTGATTTAGTTCGCACCCATTTAAGTTGGCTTGAAGAGCAAGGCTTACTTACCTTAGAACGTTTGCGAGATGGCTATATGGTGGCAAGCATTACCCAGCGTGGCTTAGATGTTGCTCAAGGGCGTGTTGTGGTAAGTGGCGTTAAACGCCCTCGCCCTAAAATTTAAACGGTATTTAAGGAGCGTTTAAATGAGCGAGAAAAATACTCGTGGTCGAGCATCAAAAGTCGATTTACTGCCGCCGAATATTAAAACCCAACTGGCGATGATGTTGCGTGATAAGCAGTACTCTCAGTCACAAATTTTAGAAGAAATTAATGACTTAATTCGGGATTGTGGCTTGCCTGATGAAATGCTGTTAAGCAAAACCGGATTAAACCGCTACGCAAGCCGTATGGAACGCTTAGGGGCAAAAATCCGTAATGCCCGGGAAGTTGCCGAAATTTGGACTAAGCAATTCGGCGAAATGCCACAAACCGATATTGGCAAAACCCTAATGGAAATGGTCAAGCAAATTGCCTTTGAAACCTCATTGAAATTAGGCGAACAAGAAGGCGGTATTGAGCCAAAACAGCTTGCTTTGCTCTCGTCTGCTATTCAACGTTTAGAACAAGCCGAAAGTTTGAGTTTTAAACGGGAACAGGCAATCCGTAAAGAGGTCGCACAACAAGCCGCTGAAACCGCTGAAAAAGTGGTGGTGCAAGCGGGTTTATCCGCTGAAACCGTCCGTACGATTAAAGAGCAAATTTTAGGAATTGCATAATGGCACTACTCAATAACAGACCGCTGAATGAATTAGCCCCTGAATGCCGTTCGTTTTTAGAGAGCATTCACGCTTTTAATCCTAACGAACTGTTATTGGGCTATCAAAAGCGGTGGATTGCGGACGACAGCCAACTCAAAATTGCCGAAAAAACCCGCCGTTGCGGTTTAACGTGGGCAGAAGCAGCAGATAACGCCTTAATCGCAAGCACCCGCAAATCAGACGGTGGCTCTGATGTATTTTACATTGGCTCAAATAAAGAGATGGCACGTGAATATATCGATGCTGTCGCAATGTGGGCAAAAGCCTTTAATCGTGTGGCTGGAGAAATCCAAGAAGAGATCTTTGAAGACGAAGATAAAGACATCTTAACCTATGTAATCTACTTCTCATCGGGTTTTAAGGTCAAGGCATTATCCAGTAATCCGAAAAACCTGCGTGGTATGCAGGGCGTGGTGGTGATTGATGAGGCGGCATTCCACGAATACTTAGCGGAAGTCTTGAAGGCGGCGTTAGCTCTCACAATGTGGGGGGCGAAAGTCCGTATTATTTCGACCCACAACGGCTCGGAAAATCTGTTTAATGAACTGATTACCGATAGCCGTGCCGGCCGCAAACGCTACTCTGTGCATACGATTACGATTGAAGATGCCTGCCGTGATGGGCTATATCAACGTATCTGCCAAGTAGTGACGAAAAAAACGTGGTCACCGGAAGCAGAAAAAGAGTGGATTGAAAACCTACTCAACGACACCGCCAGCGAAGAAGACGCATTGGAAGAATACTTCTGCGTACCGAAGTTCGGCTCAGGCTTATGGCTCTCTCGTGCTTTGATTGAACGGCAGATGAGCGAAGCCACGCCTGTTATCCGCTTTACGGCAAAAGATGGTTTCAGCCTTGTGGCTGAACCGACACGCTATGCGGAGATTGCCGAATGGTGTGAATTAGAACTTGAGCCGATATTGGCAACCCTTAACCCTGATTTGTTGCATTTTATGGGCGAAGACTTTGCACGCAGCGGCGATATGACCTCTCTGGTGGTGCTTGCTCAGCAACAAAACCTTGTTCGTAAAGTCGCCTTTATTGTTGAGCTTGGCAATATGCCCTACAAGCAACAAGAGCAAATCGTGATGTTTATGCTTAAACGCTTACCGCATTTTGCCGGTGGGGCTTTTGACGCCCGAGGCAATGGTGGCTATTTAGCCGAAGCTGCACGAGATGAATTTAGCACCTTGATTGACTGCGTGCAGTTATCGGAAAAATGGTATCGGGAACACACCGCCCCCTTTAAAGCGGCATTGGAAGACGGCGAGCTGGAAGCTATTCCAAAAGATGCGGATATTTTGGCTGATTTGCGTTCATTTCAGGTGGTCAAAGGCGTACCACGCATACCGGATAAACGCACTAAAAGTGCAGATGGGAAAAGCAAACGACACGGTGATACCGCAATTTCTTTGCTGTTGGCTCATTATGCCAGCCGACAATTAGTGCAAATGCCAGTTGAGCCGGTATCACGCCGTCCACGCCATAGCCAACAATTAACAGAAGGATATTAACAAATGAGATATGTACCACTTTGTTTAATGATGTGTGCCTCATTCTACCTATTTATTAACAACATTGACGGCTGGGGTTGGGGAATTCTTTTATCTTTTATTTTAGCGAGTGCAGCTTATGGCAAAGAAGAATAATTTAATTAGTGAAATTGCCACCCGTGCCAGAAGTATTGATTACTGGGCATTTGGCTATTATCTGCCGAACCCTGACCCGATTTTAAAACGAATGGGGAAAGATATTTCCGTTTACCGTGAGTTGTTATCAGACGGGCAAGTTCGCTCAGGCGTACGCCGTCGAAAAGCGGCGATTAAAGGCTTAGAGTGGCGAATTACCACCACTAACAATGAGAAAGTGGACGAGCAGATTTATCAAATATTTAACCGCTTGCCGATGAATAACCTGATTACCGAAATGCTCAATGCAGCACTCTATGGCTACCATATCAGCGAGGTTATTTGGGCAAAAGAGGGTGAGTTATTTGTGCCAACAGAAATCATTGGTAAAAAGCCTGAATGGTTTATGTTTGACGACGAAAACCTACTGCGTTTCCGTACCAAAGAAAACTGGGCGGACGGCGAATTATTACCAGATGATAAGTTCTTGCTTACTACGCAAGAAGCCACCCAAGATAATCCCTACGGTTTAGGCGATTTATCCCTCTGCTTTTGGGCGGCGACCTTTAAAAAAGGCGGTTTCAAATACTGGTTGGAATTTACCGAAAAATACGGCTCACCGTGGTTGATTGGCAAACACCCTCGCCAAGCTCACAATACAGATAAAGAGCGACTAGCTGATGCCCTAGAGGGAATGATTAGCTCAGCGATTGCGGTTATCCCTGAAGATAGTTCGGTCGAAATCAAAGATGCAGCGGGCAAATCTGCCAGCACCGATGCCTTTGAAAAGTTCCTCAATTTTTGCAAGGCAGAGATCAATATCGCCCTACTTGGGCAAAACCAAACCACCGAGCAAGAAAGCAACCGTGCCAGTGCACAAGTAGGCTTGGAAGTTATGGAAGATATTCGCTCGGACGACCAAGCGATGATTGAAGCCACCTTCAACACCTTGTTGCAGTGGATTGTGAAATATAACTTCAATGTGGAACAACTGCCGAAGTTTGAATTTTACGAGCAAGAAGCCATCAACACCGACCAAGTTGAACGAGACAGTAAACTCCACGCAATGGGCGTGCGTTTTTCCAAAGCCTACTTTGAGCGTGAATATGGCTTTGAGGCGGGTGATATTGAGGTGCAAGCGGTCGAAAAAGCGGAAAAATCTGCAAATACCACAGAATTTAGCGAAGGACAACGCCGAACCCAAGTGCCAATGCCTGTGCCAATTTTGGAACAGCTAGAACACGAGGGAGAAGCAATGGTGGACGATTGGCTACAAGGGGTGAGAGATAAACTCGCTCAAGCAGATAGTCTGGAGGATTTCCAAAGTCAGCTAGATAGCCTTATCCCTGAATTAAGCTTTGCCGAATATGGCGAGCTGTTGGCGTTAGGCTCAACGGTGGCAGAGCTTGCAGGCAGACAATCGGTAAACGATGAAATTAAGGCAAAACGCAATGCGTAAATTTACCTTTAAACAGCAAGCCCAATATTTTGAGAAAAAACTCAATCTCCGCACGAATAGCTACCTTGATATTCTGGGCGAAGAGCACGACTATTTTTTCGTGGTGGCTGGGGCGAATCGTAATGAAGTGTTGAGTGAGTTTCGCAAGGCGGTGGATGAGGCTATTCACAACGGCGAAACCTTAGAGAACTTTCGCAAGCGGTTTGATGAGGTTGTGGCAAAAACAGGCTGGGAGTACAACGGCGGACGAAATTGGCGAACACGGATTATTTACGATACCAATGTTTACGGGGCGTATAACCGTGGACGTTTGCAACAACATTTAGAGCTTGCGGAGGATATGCCTTATTGGGAATATCAACACAACGACAACGCCCACCCTCGCCCACAGCACGTGGCGTGGGACGGCTTGGTGCTGCGTTATGACGATCCGTTTTGGAAATATCACTATCCAATAAAAGCCTACGGTTGCCACTGCACCGTGCAAGCGTTAGATGATTTTGACCTCAAGCACGATGGTAAAACCGTCAGCCCACCACCTGAAATTGAGTTTGAACAAAAAACGGTAGGCGTGCGGACAGGCAATTCACGAGTCGTAACTGTGCCGAAAGGGGTTGATGTGGGTTTTACACCGCATAATTTTGATAATCTCAAAGCCGGGAGAACAGCAAATGTAGATAAGTTGCTAATGCAAAAAATGGTTACCGCCGATCCTATATTTGCCTCCAAAGCAGTCAGTGATTTATTGGCAAAAGAGCCGGTTGCAAAGTTACATAACCAAGCCTTTAAAAATTGGGTAAATGATGTTGCCAATGCTAAAGGAAGTGCATTATCCCAAGTAGAGAATATGCAGTTGTTAGGGGTACTACCTGTTGCGGTGATTGAACGGTTACAGCAGATCAATTTAGCTCCGCAATCTGCAATTATTGCAATAACAAAAGGCGATATGGTACACGCTCTACGAGAGCTAAAACAAAATACCGGTATTGCCGTACCGTTGGAATTTTGGGAAAAGTTGCCTGCAAAGTTACAATACCCAAATGCCATCTTGTTGGAAAAACAACAAGCAGAAACTACATTGCTCTTTATCTATGACGTAGCTCAAACCAAAATTGCCGTAAAAGTCAATTATGATGCAACTTTACAAGATAGACACGGAGCAAAAGGACGGCAGAAAGTCTTACTGAATCGAGCGGTTACAGGTAGTTTATTCCAAGATACAACTGGATTGAAAAGTTCAAAGTATGAAGTGCTATTGGGAGAAATGTAGCGGCGAAGGACTCGAACCTTATAATGTAGGTTAAACCTACAACCTTTACCAATTAGGAAACTACCGCTACATTGTGTAAATTCACTATACCCCTAAATTATTTTTTAATCAATAGGAGAAACAAAATGGCAGAAAAACAACTTTCCTTTAAAGTAGCCGAAATAGTGCCAATGTCAGCTATTAACACTATGCGGCACTTAATTAGTTTGGCATTACAAGCGAATTATGAGAGAGAAAAATCTCGTGCTTGATAATTTCAATGGCTTGTAGTTCGGGAACTATATTATCTGAAACAAGCCATTGTTTTGTTGATGTCAGACATTTAGCGATGAAATCCATAATTAAACCATTAGCAGTAGCTCGTTGTTCCGGAGTAAGTTGTAACCACGACGCCTCTGTTTGTTGGTCTAATGTATAAAGAAACATAACGGCTTCTTTTTCTGATAATGGGTCAAGTGGTAATTTTTCAGCTTTTGTGACTAACCATTGACGGGAAAGCAATAAATCATAAACCAGTTCTATTGCTTGTTCTGCATTTACCATCATATTCTAATTCCTTAATATATCAGGGCAACATTACCCAATCTATATTTTACTGAGATTTGCTTAATGATCAAAATCACCCTCAACAACACCCAAGCGGTCAAATCGTTACAACAAATTGCAAATCAGCTGGAACAACCTCGCCGACTGTATGGCATTTTAGGGGAAACCCTAAAGAAAATTCACACTGCACGCTTTAAAGCGGAACAAGACCCCGATGGCAACAATTGGAAACCGTTAGCCAGTAGCACGCTTGCTTTAAAACGTAAACGAGGTAAGTCCACTAAAATCTTACGGCAAGACGGCTACCTTGCCGATAAAACGGCTTACAATGTTACAAGTGATAATGTTGAGTTTGGCTCGCAGGAAGTGTATGCACGGTTGCATCAATTCGGCGGTAAAGCCGGACGAGGCAAAAAAGTGACTGTACCGGCTCGCCCGTGGTTAGGCGTAGGCGATAAAGATGAGCAGTTACTTTTACGCAAAGCTGAGTGGCATTTAGGGCAAATTATCGGTCGTATGGGAAAATAACCGCTTAAAATCAAATTTAACGCATAAAAACGCCTCTGTGCGTTTTTATTTTTTATTCGCCTGATTATTCGACTCAAAAAATTTAAACGCTGTTAAACGCATTTAAACGGTATTTAAACGGTATTGCCGATTGTGATAAATCCTCTTTATTAAAACACCCTCGAAAAATCTTTAAACCAGTTTAAAAGCTAATTTCTCTCCAAATCCTTATTATTGCCCCATCACGGAGGCAATATGACCCAAATTGAAATTTTTAAAGCCGGTAAGCGTTATGACGCCAACGGCACGTTAATTGACATTACCCCTGAAATGTTGCAACAGACCGTTGCTGCCTATAACCCCGAATTTCACGAAGCTCCGCTGGTGATCGGACACCCGAAATCCAACAACCCTGCGTGGGGGTGGGTAAAAGCCCTTTCCCTTGAGGGCGATGTACTAAAAGCAGAAGTAGATCAGCTAGACGCTGAGTTTTCAGAAATGGTGGCAAGCGGCAAATTCAAAAAAGTCTCGGCTGCTTTTTACTTACCTGATAGCCCGAATAACCCACATAAAGGCGTGTTATCGCTACGCCACGTGGGGTTTTTAGGGGCAATGCCACCGGCGGTTAAAGGCTTAAAGCAGGTGGAATTTGCAGAAGATGATGATTTTGTCGTCTTTTCTGAATGGGGGGTTGCAAGTCTATTTAGTCGTTTTCGTGATTGGTTGGTGAGTGAGTTCGGGCTTGAAAAAGCCGATAAAGCTCTTCCCCCACACGAAATTGATTGGCTGAAAGAAGAGGCAATGCGAAGCCAAATTAGCAAACAGGTACACGCCGAACAGGCAACACCTGAACCGATTTTTAATGAACCCGCACAACCAGAAGGAGAACCTGAAATGAGTGCAGAAGAGAAGGAAGAGCTTGAACGCTTAAAAGCGGAAAACGAGCAGTTGAAAGCCGAAAAAGCCCAAGCCGAAGCAGAGAAAATGGAAGCAGAGCTGGAAGCTGAAAAAGCTGGTAATGCAGAGTTTTGTGAAGGTTTAGTCAAGCAAGGCAAACTTGCCCCGGTGGCAAAAGCGGCGTTTGTGCAGGCTTTAAATAACCTTTCAGTATTAAAAGCCGGTCGTGAGCCGGAATTTAATGAGGGCGAAGATGTGGTTTCACAGTTTAAGTCTGCAATGTCGCAATCACCACAGATTATCCAATTTGGAGAATATGCCACAGCAGATAAAGCCAACCCACAAGAAGCGGAAGCAGTGGAATATGCTGAAGGCACAGATCCAGTTTCGATTGAAGCCGACCAAAAAGTGCGAGCTTATATGAAAGCCCACAATGTAGGCTACGCTGCGGCATTTAATGCGATTTATCGCTAATGTTTAACCCACAACTGAAAAGGAATACTAATGACAACTCATAACTTACAAAAACTGCGTGTACAAGACCCCGTTTTAACCGAGCTGGCACAAGGCTATCACAATAACGAGCTGGTTGCCGAGACCTTAATGCCGACTGTCGAAATCGAAAAGGAAGCAGGCAAAATCCCAACTTTCGGGCGTTTAGCTTTCCGATTGCCTTCTACCGTGCGTAACTTGCGTGGTTCATCTAACCGTTTAGATCCAGAAGATATTGGGGCGATTGATGTGGCGTTAGAAGAACACGATGTGGAATATGCCATTGATTATCGTGAAGAGAACGAAGCCATTTTTTCTTTACGTCAATTTGCCTTAAATACCACCCAAGATGTGATTGCGTTAGGTCGTGAAAAAGCGGTTGCAACCCTCGCCTTAGATGAAAGCCGTTATGAAACAGACAATAAAGTCACGCTGTCCGGCACCAGTCAATTCAGCCATAAAGATGCTGATGTGTTTAAGGTATTTGATACCGCTATTCGTGCCGTGAAGCGGGCTATCGGTCGTAAACCGAATGTGTGTGTGATTTCCGGTGATGTGTGGGCAGCGTTAAAAGAACATCCGGCAGTGGTTGAAAAGCTCAAATACAGTCAAGTAGCGATTGTTACCCCTGAGGTGTTTGCCAAACTGATCGGCATTGAGACCGTAAAAATCGGTGAAGCGGTGTATGAAGAAAGCGGTCAGCTCAAAGATATTTGGAGCAAAGATATTGTGGTGGCGTATGTTGCTCCTCGTTCGACCGGAGGCAAAGGCACGGTTTACGAGCCGTCTTATGGTTACACGGTTCGCCGTCAAAAAGGCTTATTTGTTGATACTTATAAAGAGAGTGGCGGCAAAATTGAAGTGGTACGCACGACCGATATTCACAAACCTCATTTAGTGGGTGCGGCAGCAGGCTATTTAATTAAAGCTGCCGTATAAGCCACATACCATAGGGTGCGTTTACTAACGCACCATTATCTCAAACACATTACATAGAGGAAAAAACGATGGCTAAATTTATTGTTTTACATACCCCAATTTTACACGATGGCAAACGCTATGAGGTGGGGGCAGAAATTGAACTCACCGCTGAACAAGCTGAGAACAATGCGATCAACTTAAAAGCGGTAGAAGCTGTTCCAAAACCACCTAAAAATGCCTCAAAACCTGAAGATGAGCCAAAACCCGAAGGTGAACCTAAGCCTGAAGATGCAGTGACGGAAGATGATGTGAAGCTGGCTGAAGCAAAAATTGCAGAAGCAGAGCAACCAAAAGGGAATAAAAAATAATGTATGTGCAGATTGATGAGCTACTCACGGCGTTTAGTCGCAAGATTGTGGTGCAGCTCAGTAATGATGAACCGACAGCGACCGAGCCTGATTTAAAGATGCTTGAAACGGCAGTTAAAGTGGCAAATGAGCGAATTGATGCAGCGTTACGCTCTCGCTATACCTTGCCGCTGGCTGATGTGCCTACGCTTATTAATCAGCACGCATTAACCCTTGCCCGTTATTGGCTTTATGCCCGCCGTCCTGAAACCAAAATGCCGGACACCGTGAAGGAAACCTACCAACAAGCGGTGAAAGAGTTGGAACAGATTGCAACAGGCAAACTGCATTTAGGCATTGCTGAAAGCAGTCAAATTTTAGAAGACGATGTTTTAGCCGATAACAGTGAATATGAAGTTCGGGCGAACGCTCGCATTGATACCAGTCGTTATTAAAGATTATGTCAGCCACACAACCGATTTTAGAAGATATTTGCCAACACTTGCGGCAAGCATTGCCCGAGTGGGAGGTGGAACTCTTCCCGAATGACCCAAGCACCTATCATCTCTCGCACATTAACGGTGCGGTGTTGATTAGCTATTTGGCAAGCAAATTTGAGAAACCTCGCACTACACAAGCGGTGCTGCAGGTTCGCCACGTTCAGATTGCTTTAACGGTGCTGACCCGTGATTTGCATAATGATGTCGGGGCGTTGGATTTGCTGGATAAATTGCGGTTATTGGTTGTGGGGTTTAAGCCTCAAAACTGCGGTGAGTGTTGGTTGATTGATGAATTTTTTAATGGCTCAAGCGAAGAAACCGGGCTTTGGCAATATCAGTTGATTTTGCAAACCGAAACTCAGCAGGTGCAACACCAAGCGGTCGAAAATCTGCCAAAATTTGTAACCGCTCATCTTCGCCGTCAAGACCAGCCTGGTTCGCCCGGACTTAAAACTTAAATCGTAGGGTGCGTTTGCTAACGCACCATCAACATCACCTGATTTTACGGTGCGTTGGCAAACGCACCCTACAAGGAGAATATTATGACGTTTCACCACGGTTCTGAAACCGAACGAGTAAACGGTGGCTCTGTGCCGGTATCGGTGGTTGATAGTGCCATTATCGGCATTGTCGGTACTGCCCCAATCGGCGCAGTTAATGAATTGACCGTCTGTTTAACCAAAAAAGATTTTGCCAAATTCGGCACGATTTTAAACCAAGGCTTCACCTTACCTGATGCCTTTGATATTTTAGCTCGTTACGCAGCGGGTAAAGTGTATGTGGTGAATGTGCTTGACCCTTCCCGCCACCGTACTACCGTGACCGATGAAGTCCTCACACTGGATCGCAATACGCTGACCGCTCAAACAGCGAAAACCGGCATTATTGCGGTGACGAGAGTGAAAGACGGTGCAAACGTGCTGAATGCTGATCGGTATTCGGTCGATCTGCAAACCGGCGTGGTGACCTTTGTCTCTGCACCGTCTGCCCCGAAAATTAGCTATATCTATGCTGACCCGAGCAAAGTGACCGAAGAGGACATTAAAGGCGGGGTGGATAGCTTAACCGGTAAACGCAAAGGTTTTGAACTATTGCGTGATGGTTTTAACCTTTACGGTGCGGATGCCAAAATCTTAATCTGTCCGGAATTTGATAAAACCGCAAGCTGTGCCGCTGCCCTTGCCACCCTTGCCGACCAACTGCACGCTAAGGCGTATATTCAACTGCCGAAAGGGACGAGCTTATCAAAAGCTATTCAAGGACGTGGCCCGGCAGGGACGATTAACGCCTCGGCAAGCAATGAGAACGTACGCCATTTCTTCCCGTATGCGTTGGGGTCAAGCAATACTCTTGAAAGCCTTGCGACCCACGCCGCCGGTTTGCGTATGTTGATTGATGTGGAGAAGGGCTACTGGTTCAGCACTTCCAATAAAGAGCTGAAAGGGGTGATCGGGTTGGAAATTCCGCTGACGGCTCGGGTGGACGATAAGCAAAGCGAAACTAATCTGCTCAATGCGGTAGGGATTACCACCATTTTCAATAGTTTTGGCACAGGCTTCCGCTTATGGGGCAACCGTTCGTCTAACTTCCCGACTGTGACCCATATCAGCAACTTTGAAGTCGCCTCTCGCACAGGCGATATTATTGATGAAAGCATTCGCCAAGCCGAATTGCAGTTTATTGATTTACCGATTGATGATGCGTTGCTGGATAGCTTCCTTGAAACCATCGACACTTTCCTGCGTACGCAGAAATCGTTGGTAGGTTATTCGGTGAGCTTAGACTATGAATATGACTTGGTTGATGCATTCAGCCGTGGGCAAGTCCCGATTGTGTATGAATACACTCCTAAAATTCCGGGTGAACGTATCAGCAATAAATCTGTGATGACCCGTAAATACTTGGCAAACTTGGTGTCGCAACGATAAGGGGAAATAAATGAGTATTGCAATTAACCAAATTGTAAACGGAAATGTTTACATTAACGGCAACAGCCAAATGGGGCGAGTGAATGAGGTCAAAATCCCCGATATTGAGTTTGAATTTATCGAACACAAAGGCCTTGGAATGCACGGTGTGATTAAATTACCTGCCGGCACGAATGCGATTGAAGCAGAAATCACTTGGGACAGTTTTTATCCGGAAGTGCGTGCGGTAATGCTTAATCCGTATAAATACACTCAGTTGCAAATCCGCTCTAACCTGCAAGTGTTTAACTCGCAGGGCTTGGCAGCCGAAGAGCCGATGGTCACCATTATGAATGTGTCTGCCGGTAAAATCGGCGGCACAGGGCATAAAAACAAAGAAAATGCCGAATTTGCCGACACGTTAAATGTACATTCAATTAAACAGACCGTTGCCGGTCGTGAGCTGTTATTTATTGATGTGCTGGCGAATATCTACCGTGTGAACGGGGTGGATGTGTTGCAAAAATTCCGCACCAATATCGGTTAGTAAAATCTTTAAAGCCGTTTAAAATCAATTTAAACACCGTTTAAGTAAACTCCTTTGTGAAGTTAAACAACAACCACTCACAAAGGAGTTTTTTTATGGCTAACGCAGCTCAACAAGTATTAACCAATCTTCGTGTACAAACCACTTATAAATTGCAATACCCTATCGCTTTACCAGATGGTAGAGTTATTGAAACCTT
The DNA here is from genome assembly GCF_004342115.1 of Mannheimia haemolytica. Taxonomy (GTDB): domain Bacteria; phylum Pseudomonadota; class Gammaproteobacteria; order Enterobacterales; family Pasteurellaceae; genus Mannheimia; species Mannheimia haemolytica. The sequence continues at coordinate 31,858 of NZ_SMAC01000021.1, forward strand.
AGATGTACGTCGTCCAAAAGGTAAAGATTTTCGTTTGCTTGATGAAAAAGGGTTTGACCCTGAAAAAGATGGCGTAAAAATTCTACGCTTCTATATTCAACAGCTCACCACACTTGTGCCGGAAGATATTGATGAACTCGATGCTGCCGATATTAAGGGCTTAAATAACCTATTGGAAGATATGCTTATTGAGGGAAAGTCCGACAAATAAGTGAACTAGATACCGTTTATGCTGATCTCGCTTGGTGGTTTAAGTTTTCACCAAGCGAGCTTTTAGAATTGGATTTAGTGGATATTCCGAAATGGGTAGAACAGATGAACAGGCAAATAAAAGCCGGTTATGGGCAGATTTTACGGTAGAGCCAAATAAAGGGTTCGGTGGCTAAAGTAAGTAAAATGGCGACGCCCCAAGCTAGATACACACCAACCCACGCCAAGATTGTCAAAATCAATCCATAAATGAGTACAAAACTAACGCCCTCGCTTAGGCTTTGTATAGATTGAATCGCATCTAACCAGTAGAAGATACTCCAACCGACTAATGCTACCGCTAACAACCATTTAGCGGTGCATTCTGTTCTTGTTACACAAGCCTCGAAACCAGCCCACTCAGTAATTCGATTATTTAATTTAGTCAGCATACACCACCTCCTTAAACTTTCCCTATTTTACGCTAAGGATTTAACCAATGGCAAATAATTTAGCTATCGGAATGGTAATTGGTGCAAGCCTATCATCAGGTTTTCACGGTGCTTTTTCAGGAGCAAAGAAAAAGCTAGAACAATTAGAACAGGCTGTCGCTAAAAATCAGCAAAGCCATTCTAAATTAGGTTCTGAGCTTACTGCATTGCGTAGTAAACAAGCTACTCTCTATGCAGAAATGAGCCGAGCCAGTAGTAAAGGTGGTGCTGGGCTTGCTCTTATGCAACAGGAATATAAAAAAATTGGCAAAGAAATTGCCAATATTAGCCGAGAGCAACGCAAATGGAGTACAGAATTAGAAAAATCTATTGCTAAGCAAACTAAATTACGCAATGCAATGGAACGTCATACACAAGCTAAAGAAAACCGAGACGAGCTTAAAGGGAAAATAATTGGAACGGTAGCTTCTGCGGCAATGGGTGTCGGCGTGATGAAAACCTATATGGAGCAAGAAGAAGCTGCGAATAATCTTAAAATTTCAATGCTGAAAGCAGATGGTTCTTTCGGGAAATTTGAAGAGATTGGCAAGATTGCTGACACATTAGGGACAGATTTACCGGGAACAAAAAAAGATTTCTACAAGCTCGCAATGGCATTAAAGAAACAAGGTGTTTCTGATGATGTGCTGACCGGAGGGGCATTAAAAACTTCTGCCGAACTGAATGTCTTGCTTGATATGGATCAGGAAAGTGGTGGAGAGTTTTTAGCGAAGTTTATGGAATCTCACCGGCTCAATGAAAATGAGTTACCACAAGCAGCCGATTATCTGCAACGAGCAATGTTTGCCGGCGGTTTAAGTAAAGAGCAGATGTATGAATCGATGAAATACTATGCTCCAAAACTGAACTCAATGAAACTTACAGGGGCTGAGAATACCGAAAAAGTGCTGGCGATTGAAGCAATGGCAGGTCAGCAAGGCTTAGAGGGTTCAACCTTTGGTACGGGCTTAAATATGATGTTAAGCCGTATGAATAAAGGACCGGAAATGCTCAAGGCAGCAGCCAAAGGAATGAAAGCCGAAGCTCGAGAGATGATGGAGGCTGTCGGAGTAGAATTTAATTTCTGGGATAAAAACGGCTCATTCAAAGGCATTGATGGAATGCTGGCTGAAATGACGAAATTTGAAAAAATCCGCAAAAAATTCGGTGACAAAGGTGTAGGTTTAGTTGCAGAAGAGCTGTTTGGCATTGAAGGTGGGCGTCTTGCTGATATTTTGGCTATGAAAGGTCAAAAAGGCTTAGATGAAATGCTGAGTAAAATGCGTGAACAAGCCAGCCTTCAAGATCGCATTAACCTTAAAACAAATACATTAGGTGCTGCCCTAGAATCTTTAGGAGGAGCGTGGGAAACCTTTGTGGGGGATATTGGCTCTGTCTTTGCCGAAGATATAAAAGGGTTTTCAAAAGGCTTGCAATCTGCGGTGGAATGGCTTGTGCCATTTGTATCAAAACATAAAGAGGCGATTAAATTTGTAGGTGGTTTGGTTGCTGGACTTGTTATTTTACGAGGCGTTTTACAAGCTGGTTCTTTTGTTATTCAAACGGTAACTATGGCAATGAACGCCCTCAAAATTGCAGCAATGACCAATCCTATTGTCTTAGTCATTGGAGCAATCGCAGCGGGTGCTTACTTGATTTATAGCCATTGGGATAGCATTGCCCCTTGGTTTGCAAATCTTTGGCAAAATGTGACCGCTTACTTCAATCAATTTTGGACTTGGGTAAAAGGTGTTTGGTCGGGCGTGACGGACTGGGTGTCTTCTGTGTGGAATGGTGTAGCCACTTTTTTCGGGCAGTTATGGACTACGATTACTAGCTTATTTAGTGTAGCTTGGACAAATATCCAAACAATATGGGGAGGAGCAACAGCTTGGTTCTCTGGTTTATGGGATGGGATTAAGTCTGCGGCTTTTGGTATGTTCGACAGTATTAGCCAAAAAGTCAGCTCTGTTGTAGCAAGCATTAAGAGCTTTTTAGGCTTTGGCGATGATGTGGATAAAATGGGGGCAAAAATTGGCAATGTAGCTACCCAAGTCATCAGCAAAGAACACTCAGGACAACTCAGCAAAACCGCAGATATGGCAGCCAATACAGGGTTCTCTAGCGGTGGTTTCACCGGGCAAGGCGGTAAATATACCCCTGCCGGTATTGTGCATAAGGGCGAATATGTGATGACGAAAGAAGCGACCTCTCGTTTGGGTGTTGGAATGCTGGATAGCTTAAACTATGGCGGTGCTATGGGTTTCACTCAACCTGTTTTGCAACCGATTTTAGGTAAGCAAAAAGGCTTTTTTGGCTCACTTTGGGACGATGTGAAATTCGGGGCAAACTTTGTCGGCAATCTGCTTGGCTTAAATCAAGGCAGCCTGAAAACGCCTGATTTTAACCCAAATGCGACCAATGCAAGCGGTCAAAATTCGTCGATTTTTAGCAATTATGAACCACTCAACCGAAATGCGGTAACACAGCAGGAAAGCTCGCAAGCACCGCAGATAGTCGTGAACTTTAACCCGACAATCAATGTAAACGGTAATGCTACGCAAGAGGCTCAATCGCAAATTATGCAGCAGTTGCAAATGAGTGCTTATGAGTTTGAGAAATTGCTCAATCGTGTGCTAGACCAACGAAGCCGTAGAGCCTATTAGGAGTGATTTATGTATTTTATGTTAGGCAATATTGCCTTTGAGCCGGTGAATTTAACTGAATTTAGCGAGCAACATACCGCCGAATTTGCCGAACACGCTGTGCTAAAAGGCAAACCTCGTTTACAAGCGATGGGCGAAAAGCTAAATGAACTTAATTTTTCTCTTCGGTTGCACCATACCATAGGCGGTGTAGAGAGCCGTTATCAAGCCTTGCTTGAAGCCAAAGCGAAGCAAGCGGCATTGGCGTTAATTTGGGGCAGTCGTTATAAGGGAGATTATGTAATTGTCGATATTTCATCGACCACATTGTTCACCGATGGCAGAGGCAATGCCCTCGCTCGTGAAATGCAAATCAGCCTGAAAGAGTTTGTGGGCGATAATGACGGTGGTGTGTTGGGTGAGGCGTTAAATTTTGGTGGTGGCTCACTGCTTGGCTCTATTTTGCCAAGCGGTGCGGTAACTACCCTATCTCAAATCAAAACAGCAGTCAGCCGAGGTGTGGAGCTTTATAACAGCGGCAAACGCTTAGTTGACGAAGTGCAAAATACCGTGGCGATTATTCGGCAGTTGAAAAATGACCCGGCAACTGCATTGGCATATTTACCCGCTGCATTAGCGAATTTAGACGGGGCATTGGGGCATTTTGGTAATTTGACCGGCTCATCGGCGACCTTGGGCGGTTTGCAGGAGAAACTACCGGCAGCAGTGGTCTTTAGCGAGGAAATCGGCGAGATTTATCAGAGTTTGCAAACAATGCGAAGCAGTTTGGGTAATGCCTCGGCAAATAGCTGGGATAATTGGTTTACACCGGCAGAGAGTGCATTGACAGAGGTCACAGACAGCTTTGACCATCTAGCAAAACCGGTGGCAAAAATGACCGCTTGGATTGTGCTGCGTACCGATGAGGAGGCAGAAAATGACACAGTTGCTTAAACATATCGTCAAACAGGGTGAGCGTTGGGATAACTTGAGCTATCAATACTACGGCAATGCGTTTGAATATGGTCGAATTATTGATGCCAATCCGCATATCGGTTTTTGCGAGGTGTTGCCGATAGGGGTAACAATTTATATCCCTGTACTTAACGTTAAGCCAACGAATAATGAAAATATGCCACCGTGGCTAAGGGGGCGTGATGCGTAATGTACCGAAGCCCGATTTTTCACTGTTTTATGAAAAAACCAATATCACTGCCGAGATTGAGCCACATTTGGTGCAACTGACCTATATCGACCATTTGGAAGGTCAATCGGACGAACTCACTGTGGAATTTGAAGACATTCAAGGCAAATGGATACGCCAATGGTTCCCGACTCAGGGGGATAAGCTCAAAGCGGCGATTGGCTATCAGGGCGAATTTCTGACGGGCATCGGTGAGTTTGAAATTGATGAAGTGGAATATAGTTATAAGCCTTCCACTATTAACTTAAAAGCTCTAAGCACCGGTATCAGCAAAGCCAACCGTACTTTAAAACCGAAAGCCTATGAGAATACGACTCTTGCTCAGGTGGTGGCAAAGGTAGCAGATAACCTGAAATTAAAGGTAGTCGGTAAGATTAAGGCTATCCCGATTAAACGGATCACCCAATATCAAGAGCGGGACGTGGAGTTTTTGGCACGCCTTGCCCGAGAGTATCATCACAGCTTTAAAATCGTGGGCAATCAGCTGGTCTTTACCGATAAAAGCGAACTGGGGCAAAGTGAGCCGGTGTTAATGTTGGAAGAACGGGATACTATTTCCCTACGTTTGCGAGATCGGATTAAAGACACTGCAAAGGCAGTGGAAATCAGCGGCTATGATACAAGCGGTAAAAAAGTGGTGAAAAAACGCAAAAAGGCAAAAGCCTTACGCCCGAATATAAAACAAGCTAAATCAGCCAGTGAAGATACGCTGAAAATCATCACACGAGGCGAAAGTCAAGAACAGATTGATGCACGGGGTGAGGCTGCGTTGGCTACGCAAAATGAAGATCAGGCGGCTGGTGATATTGAGCTTATCGGCAATCCTAAATTGGTTGCCGGAGCAACGATTTTATTGCGTAACTTTGGCGTGTTTAGTGGCAAGTATCTGATTAAATCATCACGCCATACGATTAGCCGTAGCGGTGGTTATACTACTCATATTGAGGTCAGAATGTTGGAGTTTATTGCCGATGATTTAATCACATTAGGTATGGAGGCTGGCAATGCAAACGCATAATTTTGGGGCGACTTATCAAGAAGGGATTGTATCCGCTGTTGATCCGAAAACGCACAAAGTGCGGTGTAAAATCCCTGCGCTGGAAGATTTAGAAACTGCTTGGCTGTCGTTTTTGACCCCGAACGCCGGTGGCAATCAGTTTTACTGTTTGCCCGATGTGGGCGAGCTGGTGGCAATGCTACTTGATGCACAAGGCGAAGGTGGCTGTGTGTTTGGGGCAATTTATAACGAGCAAGACCCGACACCGGTTGCCGATAGCGATATGTGGGTTAAGAAATTCAGCAATGGCACGGAGATTTCGCATAATCGCAAAACCGGCGATGTGGTAGTGAAGACTAACGGGCATTTAACCGCAACGGCTCAAGGTGGGGCTACGATTAATGCAAACACCGTAGTCAATGGCACATTGCACGCTACCGGTAAAATCACCTCTGACGAAGAAGTCTCTGCTCCTGTTGTGAAACAAGGCACGGTAGAGCTTGGCACACATAAACACGGCGGTAGCCCTGAACCTAATAAGTAATTCTTTAAACCAGTTTAAAATCCCTTTTAAAGATAGCCCTGTATCATCAGGGCTATGAACAGACAAACTTCCATTCAATTAACCCACTGGCAACTTGCACCCTCAACCGATACAGTTGAGGTGGTGCAAGGTATTGATGATATTCATCTTTGTATTGTCAATATCCTTTCAACCCAAAAAGGCACGGATATTTTACGCCCTGAATTTGGCTCTGACCACTTTCGCTACATTGACTACCCTGAAGATGTGGCTATCCCGAATTTTGTACGGGAAATTACAACCGCCTTGCAAAAATGGGAAAAACGCATTGAGGTTGAAGAAGTGTTGGTGGACGGTTCAGCTCCGCATTTTATTTTTACTGTGATGTGGCACTTAACCGATGATGTTTATCGTGAAATTTACCGAACAACGGTATAAGGATAGGCAATGACAGAAGCGATTAAAATCATTGATGACGATGTAAAAACCGTACTTGCCGAAGCGATTGCCGATTATGAAAAACGCACCGGTAAAATCTTACAACCTGCACATATTGAGCGTTCCATTATTCAAACCTACGCTTACCGTGAGCAGTTATTACGCAAAGGCATTAATCACGCCTTTTTACAAACCTTTCCGCAGTTTGCGACGGGGATTGCGTTGGATTTGTGCGGGGAAACTTTTGGTTGTTATCGGCTTAGAGATAAACCTGCCCGTACTTTACTACGCTTTTCAGTAAGTGGTGAACATACAGCTATAGTTATCCCTAAAGGAACGCAGGTGGCAATTAATGACGAGCTATACTTTTCAACGCTCAATGACGATGTTATTACTCCATTAATTACCTATGTGGAAATTGATGCAGAGTGTAATCAGGTTGGTGTTATCGGTAATGGTTGGGAATCAGGAAGAGTCAGTAAACTAAAAACAGCACTGGCAACTAATTATAAAGTAACAGTTGAAAACATTGATATTACGAGCGGTGGGTTGATGCAGGAAGAAGATGAACCTTACCGTAAGCGAATTTTAGCCGCACCGGAAGCCTTTAGTAACTGTGGCTCTATCGCTGCATATGATTACCACGTCCGCTCTGTATCCCAAGATATTGCAGATGTGAATATCTCTACGCCTAGGGGTGGCTTGGTAAGAATTGCGGTATTGACCCAAAAAGGGTTACCGGATACCCGATTACTTGATGATATTAAAAAACACGTTAGTGCCGAACGGCTACGCCCACTTTGCGATATGGTCGAGGTTATTAAGCCCACAGAACGCCGTTATCAAATTACGGCACGTTTAATATTGTTAGATGGCTACCGTGAGGATTTGGTAAAAGCAAAAGCCCGAGAGGCATTACAACTCTATTTGTCAGACAAGACTAAAAAACTCGGTTTAGACATTGTGCCGTCGGCCATCATTTCAGCTTTAAGAGTTGAGGGTGTTTACGATGTGAATTTAATTCAGCCAGTCAAAACTATTATCAACGAAACAGAATGGGCGAACTGCACAGCAATCAGCGTAGAAGTCGAAGAGGAGCGTAGAGATGGCTAGCTTGCACTATGCGGACATTATTGTGCGAGACCCTAAATATAAAGCATTAGCGGATTTAAGCAAGCGGTTAAATTTGCTCGATACTTCGCAAATTATGACTACGCTGGTGGATTTATTGGGCGACGAATGTATCCCATTGCTGGCAGAAAAATGGTCGGTAACCGGCTATGACGGCTTATTGGTTGCAGATAGCGAAAACTCAAAGCGAGCCTTAATTAAAAGAGCAATCGAACTACATCAACTAAAAGGCACGCCTTGGTCAATTCGTGAAGTATTACGCAGACTAGGTTTCGGAGAGGTTGAGATTGACGAGGGACTGAAAAATCGGCTGTATGAAAGCACTTATGTGAGCGGAATCCCCGAAAACGAACGCTGGGCGCACTATGCGATTAGGTTGAGTAACCCGATTACCAATGAGCAAGCTCGCAATATCCGTAAGGTCTTACGCAATTTTGCTCCGGCTCGTTGCTCTCTTGCAGTTTTGGATTATAAAGCAGCTCCAATTCGATATAACAATAAAGCAACCTACAACGGCACATATAACCACGGTTCAAGTTAAGGATAAATTATGGCAGGTGTACAAGAAACCGCACAGTGGGAAAACCACGTTTACAGAATTGAAGAAAATGACCCAGTCCACGGAGGAGAAAACGGTGTAACCAATAAGCCAATTAAGCACCTAGCAAACCGCACGCTCTATCTGCGTAGATTGCTCACCGAGGCAGGACAACGCATTAACCCGAAAAAAATCACAGCTACCAGCAAAAATAGTAATGATTTAACTGGGCATACTCACGAGATTGACCACGCAAGCCTAACGCAAAAAGGCATTGTGCAGTTAAATGCGAGTATCCAATCAACTAGCACAACTGAGTCTGCAACCCCTTCAGCAGTTAAAGCAGCCTATGATAAAGCAGCAACAGCAGAACAAAAAGCGACATTGGCAAATGAGAAAGTCGAGGCGATTAAAGTAGGCGGACGAAACCTCCTCATTCAATCCAACACCCCACACAACGGGAATGCGTACTCAGTCAGATACGCATTGGCTGAGGCTCCGAAAGTAGGCGAAGAGATTGTAGTCACTCTATGGGGTGAACTTGGCTCTCAACGTACCGGAATTGGCGTTTATAACTCTCAAGGCACTACCGAGTTGGCAAAACTGGTCAAAATTCGTGATGGAGTTTATCAAGGTAAAGGCATTTGGCGTAAGCCGATGAGTGAGGGACGAGAGCGAACGCCTAACGACACGCACCTGAATGTGTATTTTTACCCGAAAACCGCAACAGATAATAACCGTATTGACAGAATACAGCTTGAGCGTGGTTCAATCGGCACAGATTGGACGCCAAACGAGGCAGACTTACAGGCAGAGATTAGTGCAATCCGCACTAAACTAATCCCTGTACGGGGTGGCAATGTTGCTACAACCTTAAATGCGGCTAAGCGGTCGGATTGGTTTAGAGAAATGCAAATCCCTTATCAAAGTGGTTGGGGGTATTACACCCAAGCATTTCATAACTCTGGGACGCAACATAATTACAGCAATCTACCGCAGACAGGTCGTTATTATTTTATTGCCGAACTCTATCATAACTCTGGTTATTCTCACTTGCGTATCACCTATCCAAGTTTAAAACGCACCTTTGAGAGTGCTATCAACCTTAACAATGAGGATTTGATTCTAGATTGGCGTGAGGTGGTGTTTTTAAAAGATGGATTGTATCAAGGCACTTTTAAAACAACAGGCACACTAGAGTCTGCTTATCGTCTAAGAGCGGCTCGTGATGATGAACGTTATCAGCCATACCTGCAAATGGTCGATATGGGCTATGACCTTGCCAATCCCCCGGTAGGAAAAAACAAAATTATTGGCAGTGTTGATTATTACGTTAAAAACGGCACAAGCGAGTCTTCCAAAGCGACGATGATGGCAGCGGCAATGCCTGACAAGAACGTATTTTGGGAAGTAGCATTGTGGAATGCAGCACAGCAACGGAATGTGTTGTTTAAGGGGTATAGCAAGACTAACAATTTGAGTATTGGTAAAACCACCGACAATGAGCGAGACCGAGTACAAGTCAATGGCACAATCCAAGCCACCGCACCGGCTGATAACGCCAATAACGACCAAGTGCCGACTACGGCTTGGGTGCGTAAGATGGCTAAGCCTCTATATGATGCGGCATTTAAAATTGACACTGCTAATCAAAATAAAAATTTGAATACTCTTCTTGGTAAAAATACAGTCTGGGGGGTTGCCGGTAGAGAGGCTAACACGACTAAATTAGGCAATATTTACAATTACGGTGTAGGACTTACCTTAAGTGCAGCTGGTGCAAATGCAATGCTCTATATCCCTCATTCGAGAGCAGGACAAAATAATGGCGTTTGGGTGCAATCATCATTTACCGGTAATGAGGCAGCTCCGGTATGGCAAAGGATTGATGGCACAGACTGGGGGGACATCCGGAATAATCCACTTAGTCACGGCAACGGTATTTTACATTACAACGGCAGTTATTTAAGTGTTGTTGCAAATAATGGGGACTATGCTGGCTTTGAGGTAGTAAGAAGAGGCAATCAAGGTAATTTTACAGTACGGTATGAGCCTTTGCCGGATAAACGTATTAAATGGTGGGTACAAGGCAGCCACGAGATATTTATGCCAGCCAAAGGTGGCACAGTCGCTTTAATTAGCGATATTGCTAATACTGTTAAAGCCTCTGTCAGTCGTAGCACAAAATCCCGTACTATTAACGGTAATAGTGCTGATGATAACGGCACAGCGAAGAAAATGGAGCTGGTCGGTGAGGTAGTGGTTTATCCGGACGGTAAAATTGAACAGTTTTTTCATCTGAAACAGTTTAGGGATATTTGGTTCGCAAAAGAGGAGAATGCAGTAGGTATTGCTAACAGAGATTATTGGGGGAGATTAATCCCTATCCCGCTTTGGACGGCAATGCCGAATAAGGTGTTGTATGTGGATGCACAGCTTGCTCGCAGTAGTAGCTCAACCTTAAGTCCAATGTATACAACAGAAGCCGTAGAACACCAAGTAGCGTGGGCAGTCCGTAAACAAGGTAATAACAAAGGACAAGTATGGATAGATATTGGCCGAATTCTTGGGGGAGCGTCGGAACATATCGACTTGATTGTTAAAGTGGAGGGTTATTAAATGGCATATTTTGTGAATGTGATTGATGAGCAAGGCAATTATGAGCTAATTGATGATGAGTTTATTGGGCTGTATCCGGATTTGGATTTTAACACATTACCCAAACTCACGGATAAGCAATATCAGACCTACCTTGCCAAAGCAAACGGCAAAGAGCGATTTGTAAATGGCGAATTTGTGTATGAGCAAATTAAGGTGGATATGCAAGCGGTCATTTCCACTGAAAAATCTGCAAAGTTAGCAGAGATTAACCAAAAAGCACAAGCCTTTATCAATGATTTAGCCAAATACAACGAAACGCCTCAGTTTGAGCGTGACACTTGGCTTGAGCAAGCGAAAGAGGCAAAAGCGTGGGTGGCTGACCCAACCGTACAAACGCCAACCCTTGAGTTAATTGCGCAAATGCGAGGCATACCGCTCGACACGCTACGCCAAAAAGCCTACGAAAAAGCGATGGCGTATCAAACGGTGGCTGCTATTGTAGCAGGGCAACGGCAAGGATACGAAGACCGCCTAGAGCAAGCGGAAACCTTAGAGCAGATTCAGGCGATTGAGCCGATGTATCAATTACCGCAAGGAGCAAACAATGAGCAAACTGACTAAATTAAAATCGTGGAGCTACCACGTCTTAATTGCAATAGATCAACTCTTTAACGCTCTCACCGGTGGAGCAGCGGACGAAACATTTTCTAGCCGTTGCTACCGTGGTGCAGTGCTTGCGGAAAATCCGAAAAAACGTTGGCGTTTTTGGCACTCTTTTGTGAATTGCTTATTTTTAGACCCAAAGCACTGCTACTCCGCTTATAAAGCGGAGGTACACCGCAAGCAGTATCCGAAGGCATTTAGACTTGGGGGGATTTAATGAAAAAGCAAAACTTAAAATTAGTGCGGGGCGATGATGTGAGTTTTAGATTCAGCATTAAAGACAGCACCGGACAACCTCTTGCGTTAAAGGATTTGCGGTTTGATTTGCACTTAGTCAGCTATCAAGGTGAGGTGCTGATTGCTCTCTCTACTGATGATGGCAGTATTGAGACAGCAGAGGCTGGTCAGATGGTGTTACATTTTAGTCACCAGCAAACTGCTCGAGCTGAATGGACAAGTGCCAATTATGACTTGCAACTCACTACCGCAGAGGGTAAGAGAAAAACGATTATGTATGGCGTTGTGCAACTCACGCACGACTATACAAGAGTCTAGGAGGTGGAGATGACCTCTATCATTGAACTAGACCTGACTGATGACCTCATCATTGAGGTGCAGTTAGATAGCACAATCATTACCGGCGATAGCTTTTTAGCCAACCTGCCGGATTTACTCCAAATTTACAACCAAGCAAAGTCAGATAGCAGTAAGGAGCTTAACAATGACTAAACACAAAAACCACGAAAACCACCCGATTGCTATAACATTCTACCAACTTGGCAAAGATGTCGGCGACATTAACCGCCGGCTAGCGGTTATTGAGCAACGTGAGCAATCAGCACAGCCAAGCCAACCACAAGCTGAGGCGGTTACAATGCCACAGCAAGATGCTGTTGCCATTAATAACATCAATGCCGTTTTGGAGGCGGTCGAAAAATACAAAACTTTTGAAAAATACAACACTCAGTGGCAAGAGCGTTTTGAAAAATTCCTGTCTCGTAACCCGAATGATTACGAGTTAAGTGAAGAGCAACGCCAAAAACTTTACCACACGATGTGCCAGCATTTGTGGCAGGTGAACTTTACTGAAATCAATAGTAAACAGTATGAATTACCGATCCCGCAACAATTCCAGGGTAAGTTTGGCTATATTGTCAAAACCTCGGGCGGTAGCACAGAAATTAGTTTTGAGTTGCTATCTGAAACTCACAGCACTTATCTTTATCCGGATAGCTATATTCCCGAGGGCGGTGGCGATGTAATGCTCAAGCCGGCTTATATTTATTTAGTGATTCCGGACTTAGTTGCAATGCGTGAGCCGGAGGTGGTGGGGGTTTCACCGCTGAAACTGAACATTCTGCAGAAACACCTGCTGACACCTCAGAAACTACAGGAGCAGAAGCCCTTGAACACGAAGGCAAACTGATTGATGGCGTATGGCATTTTGAGCAAGAGCCGGTAAATCCACCGAGAGATCAGAATTATTATGTGGCAGGTAACCTGTTCTACAACGGCATACCGGATTGATAAATTGATGTTTCAGTAAACCTAATTAGGGGGGAATCCCCCTTTTTTATTATTATAAGGAAAGAAAATGAATAAATCTTTAGTAGCGTTAGCTGTTGCAGCGATGGCATCGAAAGCACAAACTAAACAGCAAGCAAGCATTGTGAGATAGAGAAAGTATTTAAACAAGCTCCTTTACCCTTTTCAGGGCAAAAACGGATGTTTTTATCCCATTTCAAACAGGTGTTAAATGCAAATATTGAAGCAGACGGGAAAGATTGGACTATTATAGATGTTTTTGGTGGGAGTGGGTTGCTTGCACATACCGCAAAGCGTGAGAAACCGTTAGCAAGAGTGATTTATAATGATTTTGATAATTACGCCGAACGGCTAAACCATATCAAAGAGACAAATCAACTTCGCCAAGAAATCTACCAAATTGTTGATGAAATTATACCAAAAAATAAGAGAATTAGCAATGAAATTAAAGCTAAAATCATCAATAAAATCAATGATTTTGAGGGGTTTAAAGACCTCAAATGCTTAAGTTCTTGGTTATTGTTTAGCGGTGAGCAAGTTGCAACTTTAGATGAGTTATTTAAGCACGATTTTTGGCACTGTGTGCGGCAAAGTGACTATCCTGAAGCAACGGGTTATCTTGATGATATTGAGGTGGTTAGTGAGTCCTTTCATCAATTATTGCCGAGATTTCACGACAAAGAGAAAGTATTATTGATTCTTGACCCACCTTATCTTTGCACAAGGCAGGAAAGCTATAAGCAGGAAAATTACTTTGATTTAATTGATTTCTTACGGTTGATAGACCTTACTAAACCACCTTATATCTTCTTTAGCTCAACCAAAAGCGAGTTTATTCGCTTTATTCACTATATGGTTCAAAACAGAAAAGAAAACTGGCAAGCGTTTGAGGGAGCGGAAAGAATAGTGGTTAATGCCTCGGCAAGTTATAACGGCAAATATGAGGATAATATGGTGTATAAGTTCTAAAAATTTAAACGCCCTTTGATAGTGATTTAAAGGGCGTTAAAAAACCATTAAAATTAAGAAAGTAAAGCTCCTGTTTTCTTTCGTAGTTTTCGTGGTTGCGTTTCGCAGTTTTGTTGGCTCGCTACATTGATTTTTGTTGCAGATGCTATTTTATTTATTATTTTGTTAAATACCTTGCCTTTTACGCCTGAAGCCAATAAGGGGTTGGCATTGTTAATTTTCATTGCCGTCTTATGGCTAACAGAAGCATTACACGTTACGGTTACGGCATTATTAATTCCGATTTTGGCTGTAGCACTGGGGCTGGTTAAATCAAAAGAAGCTCTTGTTGCTTTTGCTGATCCAACGATTTTCTTATTTTTTGGAGGCTTTGCCTTAGCGACAGCATTACACATTCAGTAGCTAGATCGTATGATTGCCAATAAAATTATGGCATTAGCTAAAGGTAAATTATCGATTGCAGTTATTTTATTTGCGGTAACAGCGTTTTTGTCAATGTGGATGAGTAATACAGCTACAGCTGCAATGATGTTACCTTTGGCAATGGGGATTTTAAGTAAACTTGATCAGAAACAGAACCACAATACTTATCTTTTCGTGTTATTAGGAATTGCTTATAGTGCCAGTATTGGTGGAATGGGTACTTTCGTGGGAAGCCCACCGAATGCGATTGTTGCTTCTCAATTGAATCTGACTTTTGCTGATTGGTTAAAATATGGTTTGCCAATTATGCTAATTTTATTCCCATTAATGATTGCAACACTATATATCGTATTTAAACCAAATTTTTCAGTTAGTTTTGATCGATCATTTGAGAAAATTGAATTAAATCGTTCTCGTATTATCACCTTGGCTATTTTCGTCTTTATTGCGCTTGGTTGGATTTTTGGTGATAAAATTAACCCTATTATTTCTGCATTTCTGGGAATTAATGGCAAAATTGCGAGCTTTGACACCATTCTTGCATTGATTGCCGCAGCACTTATTTGCATTACTCGTGTCGCAAATTGGCAACAGATTCAAGAAAACACCGAGTGGGGGGTATTATTCCTATTTGGTGGTGGTTTGACGTTAAGTGCTGTATTAGGACAAACTGGTGCGAGCAAAATTATGGCTGATGGGGTCGTCTCACTAATTGAAGGGGGGCATTTTTACCTAATTGGTTTAATTGTGGCAGCATTTATTATTTTCCTAACTGAGGTTACCTCTAACACAGCCAGTGCGGCTTTGTTAGTGCCGATTTTCATCTCTATAGCACAAGCATTAAATATGCCACCGGTCGGATTAGCCTTAATTATTGGTCTAGGAGCATCTTGCGCCTTTATGTTGCCGGTTGCCACCCCACCGAATGCGATTGTATTTGGTACAGGGCAAATTAAACAAAGTGAGATGATTAAAGTTGGTTTCTGGCTAAATATTATCTCTATCTTTGTGATTGCGACTGTTGGGTATCTCTTCTGGTTGTAATGTTAAAACAAACTAAAATAGCCGAGTATTTACTCGGCTATTTGTATTATAGAGGATTAGCTACCCCAAACTTCTTCCGCAATTTCTTTAATTAAGTTTAGTTTCGCCCATTGTGCGGCTTCGGTTAAAATATTGCCTTCTTCGGTGGAGGCAAAGCCGCATTGTGGTGATAAGCATAGCTGATTGATTGGCACAATTTGAGCCGCTTCTTTAATACGCTCAATGATCGCATTTTTATCTTCTAAATCGCCAAATTTAGAGGTAATTAAGCCTAGTACCACTTGTTGATCTTTAATGTGGCGTAGTGGCTCGAAAGTGCCTGCACGTTCGGTATCGTATTCTAAGAAGAAGCCGTCAACACGGCATTTATCGAATAATACTTCGGCAACCGGTCCATAACCGCCTTCCGAGAACCAAGAAGAACGGAAGTTACCACGGCAGATGTGCATCGTAATTGACATATCCGCCGGTTTTGCATCAACAATACGGTTTAATAATGCGACATATTTTTCCGCTAAATCAGTTAAATTAAATCCTCTGGCTGCAAACTCTTTCCGTTTATCTTCGGCACAGAATTGTCCCCAACTGGTGTCGTCTAATTGTAAGTTACGTAGCCCCATATCGTAGAATTTGTGCATTGCTTTGATATAAGCATTAGCAATATCATCGTACAGTTTTTGTTCGTCTTGATATTGTGGTAACGGTTGGTAATCTTCCGCACGCACACAGCAGATAATATGTAACATTGTCGGTGCCGGAATCGTGAATTTGGTTGGGTAATCGCCGGCAGCTTCTTTTAAAAGACGATAAGCGTCCACAAAAGGGTGGCTTTCGGAGAAATCAATATCGCCCACGATTTTTACCGTTTGCCCTTTGGGTTTATGACCGGTAAAGTTCACGTTAAAGACTTCGGTTTCTTGCCAATCCATTCCATCAAGTTCAGCTAAGAAATCTAAATGCCACCAAGTCCGGCTAAATTCACCGTCAGAGACTGCTTTTACACCGTGTTGCTTTTGCAACTCAACTAATTTTTTGACCTCTTGGCGTGTGACTTCACGCAATTCGTCACGGGTGATTTTTTGCTGATTGAAATCTTCTCTGGCTTTTTTTAACGCATCGGTACGTAGAAAGCTGCCTACAATATCATTACGATACGGGGCTTGAGTGCGGATTGTTGCTTCCGGAAATAATTGGCTCATAAATTACTCCTTGTAATTGTATTGGTTATAAACGCCGTTAATGATAGCAAAAAGAGTAATAAAAAGCCCTTCATTAGCTTATGAAAATTAATGAAGGGCAATATGAAAATTTTTACTGTGCAAGCGGTCATTTTCGAGCAATTTTTTGCAAATTTTTACGATAAATCCACCGCTTGTAAGGTACGAGCGAGGACGCTCGCACCATCGGAGACATTATTGTGTTGCAACAATCTGCCCGTTTTGGTAATCCACCGTAACGGCTTTATTCGGTAATAATTTACCGCTTAAGATCTGTTGAGCAAGCGGATTTTCAAGCTCTTGTTGAATCGCACGTTTCAGTGGTCTTGCTCCGAACAGCGGATCGAAACCAGCCTTGCCGATATGATCTAATGCTGCATCGGTTACTGTCACCTCATAGCCTCGTTCTGCCAAGCGTTGGATTAAGCGTTGTAGCTGAATCTTCGCAATCGAACGGATATGCTCTTGACCAAGTGAGTGGAACATCACCGTTTCATCAATACGGTTGATAAATTCAGGGCGGAAGTGCTGTCCGACGACTTCCATCACCATTTCTTTAACCACATCATAGCCTTTATACGCATTTTCTCGAATTAAATGCGAGCCTAAGTTTGAGGTCATAATCACTACCGTATTGCGGAAATCGACTGTTCTGCCTTGCCCGTCGGTTAAACGCCCGTCATCTAACACTTGCAATAAAATGTTAAACACATCAGGGTGAGCTTTTTCCACTTCATCAAGTAACACTACCGAATATGGATGGCGGCGAACCGCTTCGGTCAAATAGCCGCCTTCTTCGTAGCCGACATAGCCCGGAGGTGCGCCCACTAAGCGGGATACGCTGTGTTTTTCCATAAATTCAGACATATCAATTCGCACCATAGCATCAGGATCGTCAAACAAGAAATTAGCTAAGGTTTTGCTTAACTCGGTTTTACCCACGCCGGTCGGTCCTAAGAATAGGAATGAACCAATCGGTTTATTCGGATCGGAAAGTCCGGCACGGCTACGGCGAATCGCATTTGTCACCGCATCAACGGCTTCATTTTGCCCGATAACCCGAGCGTGTAATACTTCTTCCATACGAAGGAGTTTTTCCTTCTCGCCTTCCATCATTTTTGCAACAGGAATGCCCGTTGCTTTTGAAAGCACTTCCGCAATTTCCTCTTCGGTGACTTTAGTACGGAGGAGCTGAGCATCTGCATTTTTTTCGCCATTTTCGACCGCTTGTAACTGTTTTTCCAAGTTTGGAATCACGCCATATTGCAATTCCGACATCTTCTCGAAATCGTTTTCACGGCGAGCCTGATCCATCGCAATTCGGGCATTTTCCAACTCCGATTTAATATGCTGTGTACCAAGTAAGGCGGATTTTTCCGCTTTCCAGATTTCTTCCAGCTCGGAATATTCACGCTCTTTCGCTGCCATTTCTTCGTCTAATTTGGCTAAACGCTGACGGCTCGCTTCATCTTCCTCTTTTTGTAACGCTTGGCGTTCCAATTTGAGTTGGATAATGCGGCGTTCTAATTTATCCAACGGCTCAGGTTTAGAATCAATCTCCATACGCAGGCTTGAAGCGGCTTCATCAATCAAGTCAATCGCTTTATCCGGCAATTGACGGTCAGACACATAACGGTGCGAAAGCGTTGCCGCCGCCACGATGGCAGGGTCTGTAATTTGAACGTGATGATGGATTTCATAACGCTCTTTCAAACCACGTAAAATCGCAATCGTATCTTCAACCGTTGGTTCGTCCACCAATACTTTTTGGAAACGGCGTTCAAGGGCTGCATCTTTTTCAATGTATTGGCGATATTCATCAAGGGTTGTAGCCCCCACACAGTGCAATTCACCACGGGCAAGGCTTGGTTTTAATAAGTTGCCGGCGTCCATTGCTCCGTCTGTTTTGCCTGCTCCAACCATCGTGTGAATTTCATCAATAAAGAGGATAACTTGCCCTTCTTCTTTCGCCAGTTCGTTTAAAACCGCTTTTAAACGCTCTTCAAATTCACCACGATATTTCGCACCGGCAATTAATGCTCCCATATCCAGCGAAAGTACACGCTTATTTTTCAAGCCTTCCGGCACTTCGCCGTTTACAATACGCTGTGCCAAGCCTTCTACGATCGCAGTTTTACCGACCCCCGGTTCACCGATTAATACTGGGTTATTTTTAGTGCGGCGTTGTAAAACTTGTACCGCACGGCGGATTTCTTCATCACGACCGATTACCGGATCTAGCTTGCCAGCTTTGGCACGCTCGGTCAGATCAATCGTATATTTTTGTAATGCTTGTCTGGTTTCTTCTGCGTTTTGATTATTCACGGTTTCTCCTCCTCGAATTTGGCTGATAGCTTGTGTCAGTTTTTCTTTGCTTAAGCCAAATTTTTTCCATAATTTACCTAAATCGCCATTATCCTCAATGCTTGCCAACACAAACAATTCAGAGGAAATAAAACTGTCGCCAAATTGTTGTGCGAGCTTGTCTGACTGATTTAACAATCTCACTAATTGCTGTGAAACCTGTGTATTACCGCCTTGAACTTGCGGCAAGCGGTCTAAAATAGCTTGCAATTCACTAATTAAGGTTTGCACATTGATATTTAATGCGGTAAAGAGAGGGGCAACAGATCCACCATCTTGTTTTACTAACGCATACAGTAAATGGGCAGGTTCGATATAAGGATTATCTTTTCCAACTGCAAGCGATTGGGATTCTGCCAAGGCTTCTTGCAGTTTTGTGGTCATTTTTTCAAAATTCATTTCTTTCTCCTTACAATGAGTTTAGAAAGTGTAAATTTTTATTTACATCTCTTGTTGAAACATTAAATGGAGCTTGGTAAATAATTTTCAAGTAAAAATGTGAAAAAGATCACAAAAATAAATAAAATAACTCTTGTTGGGTATCTTTGTGTTAAAAGTTTGATAAATATCAATTCATTTCTATTTCATTTCATTTACACTCTGCTAAAGTTTACCTCATTATAGGTATTCTAATTATTTTTGAGGATATGAAAATGAAAAAATCAACTTTAGCAATTATTTTAGGTGGGGCATTATTAACTGGAACTGCGATGGCACATCAAGCTGGTGATGTGATATTCCGTGCCGGTGCTGTGCATGTTAAGGCAAATTCAAGTTCAGATACGAAAACTGCGGTTGATATTGATTTAAAAGTAAAAAACAACACCCAGTTAGGTTTAACGGCCACTTATATGTTGGCGGATAATGTGGGTATCGAATTATTAGGTGCAACGCCATTCTCGCATTAAATCAATGCGATTGTGCCGGCATTAGGTGCAAATGCGAATTTAGGTCGTGTTGTGAGCTTAAGACAATTACCACCGAGCCTTTATGCTCAATACTATTTCTTTGAACCAACCGCTAAAGTGAAACCTTATATCGGTGCGGGTCTGAACTATACCCGTTTTTACCACGCAAAATCAGTACATGCAGCGGTAACGGATTTAAATGTGAAAAAACACTCTTTCGGACCGGTGGCGAATCTCGGTGTTGATGTGAAATTAACCGATAACATCTATTTCAACGCCTCAGCGTGGTACACCCGTATCAAAACCACGGCGAAATTCAAAACGCCAAGCGTAACTAATGATATGCAACACGAAGTAAAAGTAAAACTTGATCCGGTTGTCCTATTTGCCGGTTTCGGTGTGAAGTTCTAATTATTGTTGAGAACGAGTTGGGCTAATCTTAGTGATTAGCCCTTTTTGTTGCAGTTGTTTAGATATAGCCCGTTTCTACTTTTAATTGAAGAGATAATAAAATCTCACTATGCAAATATTTATTGGTGTAATTGGTAAATCTTGCTTGAAATTTTATAGATTAATCTCTATCTTATACACAACTGTTCGCCTTAACTTGCCAGTTAGGGCGTTTCTTTTTTTAATTTAATATTTAAGGATAAACTTATGAGCAATGTCATTCATACAACAGATGCTACATTTGAACAAGATGTTTTAAAATCAGATGTACCGGTATTATTAGACTTCTGGGCGCCTTGGTGTGGTCCTTGCCGTATGATCGGCCCCGTACTTGACGATTTATCTGTTGATGCACAATTTGATGGTAAAGTAAAAATTGTCAAAATGAACGTAGATGAAAATCCATCTGTACCAGCACAATTTGGCGTACGCAGCATTCCATTTTTACTATTATTCAAAAATGGTGAAGTGATTGCCCAGCAAGTTGGTGCAATTCCGCACGCACAAATGGCTGAATTTATCAAACAAGCATTATAATTTAAGGGGCTGTCCTAGATAACGACTAAAAACTCCATTTAGGTTAAGATACCCAAATGAGAAAAAGTCGTCTAAGTCAGTACAAACAAAACAAACTCATTGAGCAGTTTGTTGCAGGGGTAACAGCCCGAACAGCATCTGAGTTGGTCAATGTAAACAAAAACACGGCGGCGTATTACTTCCATCGCTTGCGGTTGCTTATCTATCAACATAGCCCTCATTTGGAAATGTTTG
>NZ_SMAC01000022.1:0-33156 GCF_004342115.1 Mannheimia haemolytica
TTTGGGTGGAAAAGAATTTAAGCTCAAATTAATCTGACAGACACGGTAATTTAAAACGGGGGACTGTCAGATTAGGTTTGATCTTCTACAAATAAGGCACATCACGCAAATTACTGTGTTCACTTGGGATCTTGTAACTATATTCAGGTTGAATTTGGCTAAATGCGGTTTTTGCATCAGATTGCAAACAAGCCGAAAAATAGTGGCTGACACGGTTTAATGCCTCATTTTGGTAATTTTTTAATTTCATTTTTTTCTCCTACTATTAACGAGACATTACATCATATGGAATCTGTTTAAATGTAATTTTCTTTTCAGCTAACTGCACTTCTCCTAAACGGCACGCTTCGCCATATACCACAATATCCATTCCCTGTTGAATAAATTCAGCAAAGTATGGTAACTCCGCCATTAATTTTCGTGTCAGAACATTACCACTCTGCGGACGTTTATCGCCTAAAATAGTAGGCTTTGCCGTTGAAAGTGCCGACAAGCGGTGATTTTTCGCTGTTTTTTTGCAAAGGGAAATGATTTTCTAAATACCAAATATGGGCGGCTAAATCGTCAAAACGAATGTTCGGATTAAGTGAACCGAATGCGTCAAATACTTCCTCGCCTAACTCACAAAAGCGAAACGATCCACCACCTTGCCAATTTACTGCTTTTGAAATACCGCCTTGCTCACCTTCAATTACTTTTTTCAACCGTGGGACAACATGGGTTTTAGCATGTTCGCCAATCTCAATACCGATATAACGACGGTTCGTTTTATGAGCAACTGCTGCAGTTGTACCTGAGCCAAGAAAGCTGTCGAGGACGAGATCATATGGTTCAGTCGATGCTTCTAATACAAATTGGATTAATTTTTCAGGTTTAGGATAATCAAATGAATCTTCTGCAATATCCTCCCCAAATAATTCTAGATGTTCACTAGCAGAGTCTTCATTTGTTGCCATATCATAATGAGCTCTGCTAATTAAGTTATGAATTTTTTTCTTTTCCGCACTTCGCTCAAATACTCTCCTTGGTCGAAAGTCTAAACTTTTTATAATATAGTAATCACCATTTTTTAATTGCTCATCAATACTTTTTTGGCTATACCGCCATTCACCTTCAATTTCTACTGTATTTTTATTCCATTGATCTTCAATAATTAATTCCGAAATCAACGTAATTGAACTCGTTTTTTTAGAAAAAATGGTTGGCTTATATAATCCATCACTATGTTTTTTAAATTTTATAGAACGAGGAGGGAAAACTAAAATTTCTCTTGAATTTCCAGCATTGTATAATGGATAGGTTTCATCACCTGAGGTCTCAAGGTAAGTTAAGTCATTTAATTCATTTTTGTTTTTTGCATAGCAAAATAAATTATCTGTAACTTTACCAACTTTGCCTAAAAAAGATGGTTTCCTTTTCTTTTCCCAAATTAAGTTAGAAATGAAATTCTTCCGCCCAAAAATTTCATCAAGCATAATTTTCAAATAGTGACTTTCGTTATCATCAAGAGTGATCCAAATTGAACCATCTTCGGCAAGTAAATCTCGCAGAATTTCAAGGCGTGGATACATCATTGAAAGCCAAACGGAATGCTCTAAATTATCATCGTAGTGGGTAAAGGCCGATTTTGTGTTATAGGGAGGATCAATAAAAATACATTTGACTTGCCCCGCATAAAAGGGCAAAAGAGATTTTAAGGCTGATAAATTATCACCCTGAATAATTAAATTTTGCTTGACTTTAGATAAGGTTTCAGCAGAAGCTGAGCTGTCGGCTGTCGGCTGTCGGCTGTCGGCTGTCGGGCAATATTATGCGAGAAGTCCGGCAACTCACGCAATAGGCAATATGGGGTTTGTTTTGCTTTTTTGACGGCTTCTTCTTTGCCGTACCAAGTAAGGGTTGTCATAAAATGCACCTGAAAAGTAAAAGTGGATTATTGTAACAAGCGGTCAAAAAAATAGAAAGTTTTACAAAAAATTAAGCAAATTTAACCGCTTGCAACATAGAAAAGGCACAGTTTTATACTGTGCCTTTGGTTATATGAAATTAGCCTTGTGTGTATTTAGGCTCTTTAAATACTGTTACTTCTGGTGCTTGTCCGGTGAATTTTTCAACCTGTACCGTAGCGGTATTTGGTGAGTTACCCTGTGCTAATTTTGATGTGCCTTCATCACGGGTTAGCACGTTAGGGTTGCCGTTTTTACATAGCGGTTGCTCGCTGGTGCCGAGATCGAGCGGATCGTACCAAGCTCCTTCGTGCAAGGCTAATGTACCTTTGATAATGCCATCTGTCACCACTGCACCGGCTAATACTTGACCACGTTTGTTAAAAATACGCACAATATCACCGCTTGTAATGCCACGAGCGGCGGCATCTTCAGTATGGATCAACACCGGCTCACGGTCATTAACCGCATATTGTTTGCGTAATGATGAGTAAGCTAACTGGCTGTGTAAACGCCATTTAGAGTGTGGAGTCACCAATGCCAACGGTTCTTCTGCGGTGGTTTTACCCGAGTATTCTTCGTGTTCCATCCAAGTTGGGTGACCTTTACAGTCATCATAATTCATTTTGGCAATCACCTCAGAGAAAATCTCAATTTTGCCGGACGGTGTGCCTAATGGATTTAGGAGTGGGTCATTACGAAATTCTTCATAACGAACCCATTTTTTCGCTTTGTCTGATGCTTTAAAAGAAAGTGGTTTATTCTCTTGCCAGAATTTCTCGAATTTCGGCATAATCACACGATTTTTGCGTGCTGCCTCAAATGCAGTTTGATAGAAACTTTGTAGCCAATCCATTTCAGATTTGCCTTCGGTAAATTCCGCTTCTTTGCCTGCACGTTTGGCTAGTTCGGCAAAAATATCGTAGTCGTTTTTTGCCTCAAATTGCGGTTCGACCACCTGTTTCATCGGGAAAATATTCATCATTGAATAATCGCCCGACATAGTTAAGTCATTACGCTCATAGCTGGTGGTTGCCGGCAGCACGATGTCAGACATACGAGCCGTTGGTGTCCAATGGCATTCATTGACGATAATAGTATCCGGTTTTTGCCACGCTTTCACCAAAGTGTTGGTGTCTTGGTGGTGGGTAAACGGATTACCCCCTGCCCAATAGACAATTTTGATATCAGGATAAGTAATTTGTGTGCCATTGTAATCAATGGTTTTGCCCGGGTTGAGCAGTGCATCGGAAATACGAGCCACCGGGAATGAAGATTTTGATGTTTCATCTAACCAGGTTTTCGCTCCGGCTTCTACTGCCGGATTTGCTGTGATAGAGCCTAAAATGCCCCCTGTGGCACTCGGCACGCCGCCGTTTGAGTAATGGTAGCTTAAACCGAAACCACCACCCGGTAAGCCGATTTGACCTAACATTGCAGCTAGGGTGACTAACATCCAATGCCCTTGTTCACCGTGTCGTTGGCGTTGAATCCCCCAACCTGCCATTAACATTGTGCGTTTAGATTGGAAATCAGTGGCTAATTTTTTAATGGTTTCTTCTGGCACACCACAAATTTGACTTGCCCATTTTGCATCTTTCGGTTGATTGTCTGCCTTACCGAGCAGATATTCTTCAAACTTCTCAAAACCGGTGGTGTATTTTTTAAGGAATGCTTGATCGTGTTTGCCTTCAGCGACTAAGGTATGAGCCATACCGAGCATTAACGCAACATCCGTGCCGGTATTTACCGGTACCCATTCTGCACCTAAAAATTCACAAGATTCGCTTTTTACCGGGTCAATACAGATAATGCGTTTCCCGCTCTCTTTGAGTTTTTTAAAGTATTCAATACCTTGTTGATCGGTTGAAGTCCACGCAATGCGTAGCGTATTTAACGGGTTAGCTGACCAAAGCACCACAATATCTGAACTTTCTAAAATCACTTCCCAACTGGTTTGCTGTTCGTACACCTCGATTGTACCTAAAACGTGTGGCATAATTACTTGAGCTGCACCGGTAGAATAGTCGCCTTTTACGCCAACAAATCCGCCGGTAACATTTAAATAGCGTTGTAACAGTGTACGGGAAGCGTGTAATGCCCCAGAACTATACCAACCGTAAGAACCACCAAAAATAGCATTCGCCCCGTGAGCCTCACGAACACGTTTCATTTCATTCGCAACTAATTCAAATGCCTTATCCCACGAAACTCGCACCCATTCATCACGCCCACGTATAGTAGTATCTTTATTACCTTCTAAGTAGCCTTTACGCACCATTGGGTATTTTACTCGTGTTTCACCGTGTACTTGGTCTGCTACCACGTGTTGCAATTCATTTGGCACAGAAATCTCAAAAACAGAATCAGATTTCACCACTTTGCCATTTTCTACCACTACGCCTAAAGGCCCCCAGTGGGCAGCAGTTACTACTGTTTTCATCTCGGCAGCTTTGGCACTGGTGGAAGCTAATGCCCCCACTACACCGGTAGTACCACTGGCTAAACCTGCACCGGCAGCTAAGCTTAATGATGAATTTTTTAGAAAACCGCGACGACTTACGTCAATACTGTCTTGTTTTTTCATAATAAACCTCGTTTGAAGTTAAGTTAAAAATAGACACCTTTCTAAAGTCGAGTGGATAAACCATTTCTCGTGTATCCATTGGTAAAGAACCGACGGTAATTTTTGCAAAATGTTAGGAAAAAATGACCGCTTGTAATAGGTGCTTTACGGCTTGCTACCATATCTCTGCTATCAGTAGACACTTAGGCTCACAAGCTCGGTATCCTCTAAGTTACAATTAATGGGAACTGCCTGCTACATCTTTTGCATTACGTTGGAGATAGATAGTCACCGCACGCACATCATCAGCCGACATAGATGTTCTGTCTTTCATTGAATTTACCACCCCAATCCATTGATTTGCGGTGTAATGTTCTGCCCCAATCGGTGCATGGCAACCGCTACAGTGTGTTTGGTTTAAGTTATCGCCAAAATGATTTAGTGCAGTAATATTGGCAGTGACTGCATTTTTAGGAGCAGTAATTTCAAAATTGATTTCTTTCCAATTTGAGTTGGTGACATTATCAAACACTGTTTTTGTGACATTCACTTTGCTTTGAGCGTCATCAGGTAGAAGAGCAACCATAATACGCTTGCCTAAATCCATATACACCACAGATTCCGCACCTTCTTGTTGCCAGCCATTAACCGTTGCTTTAACCTGCTCGCCTTCTGCTGTCCATTGATGTAATTCTGCATAAGGTAACAAGCGAATTTCTCCACCTTGAGCGAGCTGCACTGGAGTCATTGCGAGCGTATAAAGGGTTTTATCATTTGTGCTAAATTCCGCACCGTGTTTAGCTAATTCGCCCATTGCTGCGGCATTATCTACCGGCACATCAGGCATAAAATGGGCAATTCCTTTATGGCAATCAATACAGGTTTGATTAGTTTCTTGGGCTAGTTTGTGCATTTTCTGTGCCGCTTCTGTTTGTTCAGAAAGTACCATCGCATCAAAACTATGACAGCTTTTACAGGTCATAGAATCGTTTTCTTTCATTTCTGCCCAAACACGTTGTGCCATTTCTAGACGATGGGCTTCATAGGCTTCTTGATCAGGTAATTTATTGGTTACAACGGTGTGCCAAACATCTTTTAATGCGATGATTTTAGCTTTGACATAATGCAAGCCGTCTTGTGGTAGATGGCAATCCGAACACTCGGCTCGAATTCCCTTACGGTTGGAAAAATGGACACTGCCTTCCCACTCTGCCTGTGGGTGAGTCATAGAATGGCAGCTCACACAAAATTCTGTTGAGCTGGTGGCTTTCATTGCATATTGTGTGCCACCTAATACCGCAGCACCTAATGCCATAATACCGACAAATACAGCAATTTTTTTCATCTTAGCCATAAATTACCCCACTTAATACACTAAAAATTAAAGACAGAGGCATTGTATTAACTCCCAAGAGGTATAAAAATAAGTAAAAATACCTATTACCTCGAAAGAGTGAGAATAATTTGATCTAAGGCAAAAATATGTAGTGAAATTTTAGGCTTTTTCAGAGAACCACGGCGGTAAGATAAATTGTGCATTGGCAAACAACTCCGGTGCAATCACACGGCTCTGCCCTTGTTGGATTTGGTAAACCAACTGTGGCAAGCTGATAGATAAGTCGTGGGTTTCTGCGTAAGTTAATCCAATTTGGCTATCGGTATTAAAATAGTAAGTGCCGTTTACCCCATAATGTGGCTGTAAGCGGATCGCATTAGAGACGGCTTTAAAATGCCGAGGTGAAACACTTTGTTTCCACGCATTTGCTAGAATATTTGCTTGGTCATAAGCAATACTGGCTTGGGAATAAGTGGGCGATTTGCCGAAAAATTGTTCGTAATGTTGGCTAAACTGTCTGCCTAAATAATTTTCGCTTAACCCACTATTGGTACTCCAGAGAACGCCCTCGCAAAGTTTCTCGTGTGGCAAAAACGCCGAAGGTGCATAAATACTGTAAATAATGGCATTTGTTGGGTTGCGAATGAACGTTTGATAAAACTGTACAATATCTTCTGCAAAATAAGAGGCAAACACAATAATGGATGGCGTGAGGTTATGCACCTGTGTCATTAATTTGGCATAATTATCTTGCTCTTGGGTGAGTTCCAGATAATCCACATTCCAGCCTTGCTCCCGCAAACTTAGGGTTAAACTTTCAATACCGATATCAACTTTTTGCCAACTCACCGTTACCACCATCACCGTTTTATTCTGAAGCCAAGGGGCATAATGGTAACGGTAATATTGCAGAAAGTGAGATATACCTAAGCCATAGGTTACATCACTGGCGCAAACCTGAAACATATTTTCAATTCGTTGATTCGGTAAATTTTGGGCAAGTTTATTTGAGCCACTATGAGTTGCAATATGCAAATAAGGAATGCCTTTAGTTGCAATTAATTCGTGTACTTCCGGCAAGTAGCACGCATAAGCGGTTGAAATGGCATCAACTTCTTGATCAAATAAATGATGGTATGCCTGAAGAATACTTGCTTTATCTTTAACGCAAAACCCTGCCGTTGCAATCTGCACTTCTCTACCGTGAATCCCCCCTTGTTGATTGATGGTTTCAACCGCAAGTTGAGTGCCGTTAAGTAACTCTCGGGTATCAATTTGCCCAATACCCTGTTCAACATAAGGCACGCCAATAATGATCGGGCGAGTATGATGGTGGCTTATGGTAAACATCGGTAGTTCGTGCCGAGTTGAAGGCGTTACAAGCGGTTGTTTTTTCGCGATAATTTGCAATGCCAGTTGTTCAATGTTAAAGCTGGCAAGAATGGATTGGGTTAGCTTTCCCGGTGTAGGCAAACAGACTAAATGTTCGGTAATAGCAAAAACCGCTAATAAGGTTCGGCTTTCGGTGTGTGTTTTTGCAAAAATATTTTCGATATGTTTATCAACTGTCCGTTTGCTGATACAAAGCTCATTGGCGATTTCCTCATTGCTCAAACCACTGCTAATTAGAGTGAGAAGCTCAATCTCCCTTTTACTCAGTCCATAAGGCAAATCGGTATGCTCTGCTTGAGTCAATACAAACGATTGGTGGCGTTCTAGGCTGATCTTAAGCCATTGATGGTTTGAACTATAGTAAAACTGCAAGCTATTTTTATCTGAATAGAGCAATGCCTGTGCATAGTGGCAAATTTGCGGTAATTCAGCAAAATAGTCTGCCCCTGCTTTGTCTTCCCATTCTGATATTTCGCCTTGTTCATTTACTAAACAAGACCATCGGCTACGTTTATCCATTCTCACCTCGAACTAAAAACGTTAGCTAAAATAGCAAAATTATCTCGGCATTAATATGATATAAATCAAACTAAGCAACGGTTGCCAGATTTTTATAGGTAGAGCATACAATTTAAATTATACCTCTTGCCTAATTAGGTTTCTCACCATAAAATGAAAACCAATTTATTGAAGACTCCGAGCATTATTTCCTAACTCTAAAAATTAAAGACAAATTTTTGATATGGAATTTATGCCAGTAACAGCATAAAGCTGTTCAAAGGATAACTTAGAAATGGGTTGTCCTCTCGTGTTTAGAAAGGTGTCAAATGCAGTCTATTATCCCAATTAAAAACGTGGGTGATGATGTCGTTTCAGGTTTAGTTGATCGCTTTCAGCGTCAATATACTTATTTGCGACTATCCATTACTGATGTTTGTAACTTCCGTTGTAATTATTGCTTGCCTGATGGCTATAAGCCGCCTTCACATAAGCAAACTTTTCTTAGCGTTGATGAAATCCAGCGGGTGGCTAAAGCCTTTGCCAATTTAGGGACGGAAAAAATCCGTATCACCGGTGGTGAGCCAACTTTACGCAAAGATTTCCTCGAAATCGCTCACACTATTTCACAAACACCCGGTATCCGTAAAGTTGCCCTAACCACCAACGGCTATCGCCTAGAGCGTGATGTTGAACTGTGGCAACAAGCCGGTATTACCGATATTAATGTGAGTGTTGATAGCCTTGACCCACGCCAATTTCAACTGATTACCGGCGAGAACAAGTTGCAATCTATTTTAAAGGGTATTGATAAAGCCTTTGAAATTGGCTACCCAAAAATTAAAGTCAATGCGGTGCTAATGAAGCAATATACCGCCCCTGAATTGGATAAATTCCTCACTTGGATCAAAGACAAGCCGATTCAAATGCGGTTTATTGAGCTGATGGAAACCGGTGAAATGGATAGTTTCTTCCAAGCTCAACATCTTTCTGGTCAATCGGTGATGACCCGCTTATTACAAGAAGGCTGGCAATTACAACCCAAAGCGATGTCTGACGGCCCGGCAAAAGTGCTTTCTCACCCTGATTTTAAAGGCGAAATCGGCTTAATTATGCCCTACGAGAAAAATTTCTGTGCCTCTTGCAACCGCTTGCGTGTTTCCGCACTTGGTAAACTGCATCTTTGCTTATTTGGTGAAGAAGGGATTGATATTCGTGATTTACTGGCAAGCGATGAGCAACAGTTACAGCTTGAAACCCGCCTAAAATCTTCCTTACAAGGCAAGCGAGAACACCACTATTTGCATATTGGGGATAGTGGGGTCAGGAATAATTTGGCGAGTATCGGTGGTTAAACAACCACCGAGCGTGTTTTTTCTGTTACTTTTCTTTGCTTCGCCAAAGAAAAGTAACCAAAAGAAAGGCGACCCCAGATTTTCCTTAATCCTTCGCTTGTTGCTAACTTTTGGGACGAACTTTTCAAACTCGCCAACTGCGTTGGCTCAAACACGAAAAGTTGTCCTCAAAAGTTTACGCAATCGCTACGGCGGAAAATAGGGGCAAGCGGTACATTATTTAAGATTTTTGCAAGTTTTTATTTAAAAATAACCGCTTGTAATGTTCCAGCTTCTCCCTTCTGAACCGCCTGAGCGACTTTGAATTTATAGGAAAAATTTAGTGTTTGAGCCAACGAAGTTGGCGAGTTTTAAATTTTTCCGTTAAACAAATTCAAATAAAATGAAGATAGCGGTGAAGTAGGGTGTGCTTTCTTTGGTTACTTTCTTTGCACAAGCAAAGAAAGTAACAAGAAAACGCTCAATATTAATTTTACAATCAAATTTAAAGAGACAAACAAATGACAACCTTCACCCACATCAACCAAAACGGCGAAGCCAATATGGTTGATGTTTCAATGAAACAAGAAACCGTACGCATTGCCCGAGCGGAGGCATTTGTGCGAATGAATGCCGAAACATTACAAATGATCGTCAGTGGTAATCACCACAAAGGCGATGTATTCGCAACCGCTCGAATTGCCGGTATTCAGGCGGCGAAGAGAACTTGGGAGCTGATTCCACTCTGCCACCCGTTATTGCTTTCTAAAGTGGAAGTTCAACTGGAGGCGTTGCCGGAAAGCAACCAAGTGCGAATTGAATCACTCTGTAAACTAACCGGCAAAACCGGCGTGGAAATGGAGGCATTAACCGCAGCTAGTGTTGCTGCTCTGACTATTTACGATATGTGTAAAGCCGTGCAAAAAGATATGATTATTGAAAATGTAAGATTACTTAGTAAAAGCGGCGGAAAATCAGGAGATTTCAAGGTTGATTAAGATACTTTTTTTCGCCCAAGTGCGTGAACTTGTGGCAACGGATAGACTAGATGTTGAGCCTACTTTTACCACTGCCGAAGCGTTGCGTGAACACTTAAGCCAACAGGGTAAAAAATGGCAACTTGCCCTTGAAAAAGGCAAACTGCTGGTTGCAATTAATCAAACGATCTGCCCGCTTGAAACGGAGATCAAAGACGGCGATGAAGTGGCATTCTTCCCACCGGTAACCGGGGGCTAAAATGTTTGAAACCCTGATTGAAGTACAAGAAGCTGAATTTGACCAAAACAGCATTTACCAATGGCTCAGTGAACAACATAGCGTGGGGGCAGCCACTCTATTCATCGGTAAAGTACGTGAAATGAATTTGGGCGATAATGTTTCCGGTTTGTTTCTTGAACACTATCCGGCAATGACTAAAAAAGCATTGCAAGAAATTGTGGCTCAAGCTCGCACTCGTTGGGATTTACAACGCGTTGCGGTGATTCACCGCATTGGGCAACTGCATACCGGTGATGAAATCGTATTAGTCGGTGTGAGTTCTGCTCATCGAGGTGATGCCTACCACGCCAACGAGTTTATTATGGATTATCTCAAAACCAAAGCCCCATTTTGGAAACGAGAACAAACCCAAGCCGGTGAACGTTGGATTGAAGGGCGTGAGAGTGACCAACAAGCCGCCAAAAAATGGCAATAATTTGCAAAAGGTAACGAATGGAAAATTTATATATTGATTTGCAGATCGCCTGCGAAAATACCGAAAACTTACCAAGTGAACAACAATTTTATACTTGGGTACAAAAAGCCCTCGCAGTTGAGGCAAAAACCGATGATTTCCCTGAGAGTGAGATCACCATTCGGATTGTCGATGAAGCAGAAAGCCACGAGCTAAATCTGACTTATCGTGGTAAAGACAAGCCAACCAATGTGCTATCTTTCCCGTTTGAGGCCCCCGAAGGAATCGAAATGCCACTATTGGGTGATTTAGTCATCTGTCGTCAAGTAATGGAAAAAGAGGCGGAAGAACAAGGTATTTCAGCCGAATCCCATTGGGCTCATTTGGCGATTCACGGCACACTTCATCTGCTCGGCTACGACCATATTGAGGAAGATGAAGCAGTGGAAATGGAAAGCCTCGAAACCGAAATTATGCAAAGTTTAGGGTATGAAGATCCGTATCTTTCAGAAAAAATATAGTCTTGTAGGGGAGGGTCCTGTGCCCTCCAGTACTCCATTATAATCGGACAGGCACAGGAGCTGTTCCTACAAGTTATATGAGAACGATCGCAATCATAACATCTCCTAACAATGCCGACTTTATTCAACAAGGCTATTTTTACATTCCCGAAAATCATCAGCTTAAAGCTATCCCCTTTTCCAATGCCAAAACGATTTTAGGACAAGAATACCCTTTTGCCATTTATACTATGCAAGCAGAAAATGGGGTGAATTTTAACTTAGATGCTTTTGCAATACTTGCCGGCACTATTCAAGAAAACGGTACTTTATTTTTGCTTTGTCCTCAGTGGGATAATTTGGAAAATGAATTAGATTTCGATGCGTTACGTTGGAACGAAAATCAGGCTATTGCCTGCCCGAATTTCTATCAACATTTTAAACAATTAGTCGCTAAATTTGGTTTTGAAGTCAGAACTAATTTGCCAAAATTACCGGCTACAAGCGGTCAAATTCCTTCAAAAATTTACCAATTAACGCAAGAACAGCAAAATATTTTGCAAAATCTACCGCTTGATCCTGCCGATATTCATTTGATTACCGCCCCTCGTGGGCGGGGCAAATCTACCCTTGCAGGGCGACTTGCAAAAGCGTTACCCGCACAAAATAAGGTATTAATTACCGCACGGTCTTATTCTGCATTGCCCAGTTTTTGGCGTTCGGCAGAGCAAAAAATCCCTTTTTTCGCACCTGACAATTTAATCGAGCAAGTTAAAAGTAAAAACATTTCACCTAACCAATGGCTCTTTATTGATGAGGCAGCTAGCCTACCCTTGCCGATACTCCACACACTTTGTGCCTATTTTGAAAAAGTGGTTTTAACCACAACAACCCAAAATTACGAAGGCACGGGGCGAGGATTTGAGCTGAAATTCCCGGTAATGTTGGATAAACCGTTTAAACATTGGACGTTATCTCAACCATTGCGGTGGAGCGAAAATGATCCTCTCGAAGCATTTGTGACTGAGTTGCTATTACTTTCCGAAGAAAAATCTCCCCTCTTTAGCAAAGAGGGGAAGGGGGAGATTTATTCGCTTCGCTCACACTATGTGCCGTTGCTAAAGCAACGTTCAAACGCAAAGCGTTTGTGGCAGAAGCAATTATCGAAGAATATAAGTTATTCGAATAAGCATTTACAGGAAAAAATCGCTTTCTACCACTTACTCGCCAACGCCCATTACAAAACCACTCCAACTGACTTACGCCGTTTATTTGATGGCGAAAATCAGCTTTTGTTTTCACAACAGGAAAACGAGCAACTTATCGGCGGAATTTGGGCAATGCAAGAGGGTGGTTTAGATGAAAAATTAACCCAAGCCATTTGGCTAGGGGAACGCCGTCCGCAAGGCAGTCTAGTGGCTCAATATCTCTGTTTTCAAGGGAATTTACCGCAGGCTTGCAAATTGCATTCCATTCGCATTTCTCGGATTGCGGTATTGCCTGAAAAGCAAAATCAAGGCGTTGGCAAGCGGTTGATTTCTCAGTTTATTTTGCACAATTCGGTAGAAAAACGACCGCTTGATTTTATCTCTGTGAGCTTTGGGCTAACTACTCCACTCCACGCATTTTGGCAATCTTGTGGTTTCCAACTTGTGCAAATCACACCGAATAAAGAGGCAAGCAGTGGTTATCAAAGTGCAATGATGATTTACCCGATTTCGGAGCAAGGAAAGTTATTTGCACAGCAGGCAACCCAAGCCTTTGCCAGAGATTTCGCCCTTCAGCCATTTTTCACGGAAATTTGTGAGGAATTGCAAAATTTCGAACAATTTCGACCGCTTGCCACACACAATTTAGATGAACGTGATTGGAAAAATTTAACCGCGTTTGCTCATGGCAAGCGGACGTTTTCAGCGGCGTATGTGAGTTTAAAACGGCTTTATTTATCGGATAAAGCACGCTTTTCAGAGCTGGATATTTTTGAACGAAAAGGGCAAAAAATCTCCAAAATGGAGGTGGAAAATTATCGAAAACTCGTTTTGCAAAACTTAAACAATAAATCATTAAAATAATTTATAGGTTTTATTACATTTTTTGTGTTTTTGCTCTTGCTAAATCTGCAATTTAATCGTATAAATTCACTGTTTATTTTTCATTTTGATGAGGAACTCCAATGTCAATGTTTAGTCACATTCAAGCTGCTCCGGCAGACCCAATTTTAGGCTTAGGTGAAGCGTTTAAAGCAGATAGCCGTGAAGGTAAAATCAACCTTGGTATCGGTGTTTATATGACCGATGAAGGCAAAACCCCGATTGTCAAAGCGGTAAAAGAAGCAGAAAAACGTTTATTAGAGACGGAAAACAGTAAAAATTATTTAACCATTGACGGTGTTCAAGCATTCAATGCGGCAACGCAAGCGTTATTATTTGGCGAAGGGGCTGAAGTGATTACCTCAGGTCGTGCTAAAACTGCACAGAGTTTAGGTGGGACAGGGGCATTACGCATTGCGGCGGAATTTATCAAACGTCATACGAATGCGAAAAATGTATGGATTTCAACCCCGACTTGGCCAAACCATAACGGCATTTTTGATGCAGTAGGCGTGAATGTAAAAGGCTATCGCTACTACAATAAAGAGACTAACGGTTTAGATTGGGAAAATTTAATTGCCGATTTAAGCCAAGCGGAAGCCGGAGATGTGGTGTTATTGCACGGTTGCTGCCACAACCCGACCGGAATTGACCCAACACCTGCACAATGGGAACAGTTAGCAGCATTATCTGCCGAAAAAGGCTGGTTGCCGTTATTTGACTTTGCTTATCAAGGCTTTGCAAACGGTTTAGAGGAAGATGCTTACGGTTTACGAGCTTTTGTGAAAAATAACCGTGAATTGTTGGTCGCAAGCTCATTCTCGAAAAACTTTGGGTTATATAACGAGCGTGTCGGTGCATTTACCCTAATTGCAGATAATGCTGATGATGCCAACCGTGCTTTCACTCAAATCAAATCGATTATTCGTGTACTTTACTCTAACCCATCTGCTCACGGTGCAAGTGCACTAGCAGTTGCATTGGCTGATCCTGACCTTAAAGCACAATGGATTGCGGAATTAGATGAAATGCGTAACCGTATCAAAGAAATGCGTAGCCAATTAGTGCAGAAATTAAAAGAAAAAGGGGCAAACAAAGACTTCTCTTTCATTACTGAGCAAAATGGTATGTTCTCATTCAGTGGCTTAACACCGGAGCAAGTGGATAAGTTAAAAGATGAGTTTGCAATTTATGCTGTGCGTTCAGGCAGAATCAATGTAGCAGGCATTACCAGCAAAAACATTGATGCTCTTGCCGATGCGATTGTGAAAGTGCTTTAATTAAACCTTAAAGATATATAGAGGCATAAGCCTGAGTGCTTGTGCCTCTTTTTTATCTTTTAGGTACAAGTGTGGACACTTGCACCAACGTTGATTATTCGTAGAACTAGGTTTCCAACCAAAGCATAAAATCTGCTACCGTATGAAATGAGCCGAACACCAGCACAATATCATTTTCGTTGGCTGTTTCAAACAATACTCGGCTTGCCTGTGCCACATTTTCATAGCTACAAGCGGTTGAATTTGGCAAAACGTTTACCAATTTCGCTAACACCGCCTCGCCTGTTTGTCCACGCCAACAATCTAGCCCTG
This sequence comes from Mannheimia haemolytica, assembly GCF_004342115.1. Lineage (GTDB taxonomy): Bacteria > Pseudomonadota > Gammaproteobacteria > Enterobacterales > Pasteurellaceae > Mannheimia > Mannheimia haemolytica. The sequence goes on from NZ_SMAC01000022.1 coordinate 14,927, forward strand.
CACAATGCCATTCATCAATAATATTAGCTAATGGCTCGACAATACCGGATAAATCCTTATCTTCTAACGCACTAAACACCGCATAGATTTTTTGATTTGGTTGCTTTAACTCCCGCAGTTTGTCAGCTAAATAACGTGCTGCGTGTGGGTTATGCCCTACATCAATAATTACTTTTGCAGCCGGTTTAGGTTGAGAAAAATGAGTAAAATCGGTATCCGTCAGGGTTTGAAAACGCCCTGTCATTTGAGCTTCATTTAAGGCTTGTCGAATAATCTTTTCATCAATTTCAAATGGCAGTTGCATTAATACTGCTAATGCGGTGCCGGCGTTTGGAATCGGAATAAGCGGGATTGGTAAATCGGTAAAGGATTTTTCTTCAGAATACCAATGAAACAGATTATTCTTAATTTCAAACTGCCAGTCTTTACCCCGGTAAAAAGCGTGACAATTTAACGAATCAGCAATCTGTTTAATCGAATGAGGGCAATCAGGCTCGCCGATGACAACCGGAATATTTTCACGGAAAATGCCGGCTTTCTCACGCCCGATGTCTTCACGGTTATCGCCTAAAAATGCAACGTGGTCGATATCAATCGAGGTAATCACGGCAAGGTTTGGATCAATAATATTAGTGGCATCTAATCGCCCACCTAATCCGACTTCTAAAATCACAATATCGAGCTGATTTTGTTTGAATAGCTCAAATGCAGACAGCGTACTAAACTCAAAATAAGTGAGTGAAGCGGTCTTTTTTGCATTAATTTTTGCAAATGCTTGGACGTGGTCGGCATCAGGTAATACTTCGCCGTTAATTCGCACCCGTTCATTATAGTGAATTAAGTGCGGTGAAGAGTAAACCCCAACCCGAAATCCGGCTTTTAATAAGGTAACTTCTAACAAACGGCAGGTCGAACCCTTGCCGTTAGTACCGGCAACGGTAATCACATAAGGGGCAGGCTTGAGTAAATCCAGCTCTGTTGCGACCTTACGAATACGATCTAAGCCCATATCAATCGGTTTAGAATGGGCGTGTTCTAAATAGGAAAGCCACGTTTCCAAAGAATCCGTGGCTTTAGGTATGCTTAATGTATTCATTCAGATTAAGTTAAATTATTCTGCGTTTTCTACAACCAATTCCGCCACTTTAAACGGCGTTGGCTGATTGGTTAATTTTGCACAAAGACGGGCAAGGATATCACGCATCTCTTTACGATGCACGATCATATCAACTGCCCCGTGTTCTAATAAGAACTCGGCACGTTGGAAACCTTCCGGCAGTTTTTCACGTACGGTTTGCTCAATTACACGAGGACCAGCAAAGCCGATTAGGGCTTTTGGCTCAGCAATATTCACATCGCCCAGCATTGCCAAACTTGCGGAAACCCCACCTAAAGTTGGGTCGGTTAATACAGAAATAAACGGTACGCCCTGCTCTTTCATTTTGGCTAAAATCGCACTGGTTTTTGCCATTTGCATTAAAGAGAATAACGCCTCTTGCATACGAGCCCCGCCCGATGCCGAAAAACAGATAAACGGAATTTTTTCAGCTAAAGCTTTTTCCGCGGCTTTCACAAATTTTGCTCCCACCACAGAACCCATTGAGCCGCCCATAAACTCAAAGTTAAAGGAGGCCGTAACCACCGGCATATTATGCAATGTACCGGCAAGCACGATAAAAGAATCTTTCTCACCGGTTTGTTTTTGTGCGGCGGTTAAACGATCTTTATATTTCTTTAAATCTTTAAATTTCAACACATCTTCCGGCTCTAAGTCGGCAGCGATTTCGACCGCAGAATCTTTATCTAACAAATTCAATAAACGGGTGCGGGCATCAATACGCATATGATGATCGCATTTTGGACAAACCTGTTGGTTGCGTTGTAATTCTTCGCTATAGAGAACTTGTTCACAACTTGTGCATTTTGTCCACACGCCTTCCGGCACTTTTGATTTTGCACTGCTTGATGACGAAGAGTCTCTACCTAAAATTCTGTCTAACCAGCTCATTATTATTCCTTTTGGATTGAGTTGTTGGGTTCACTAAATGGTTGCTATTAAAGCATAATTTATCGGTTTTTGATATGTTTTCTTGACATATCAGATCACTAACTATGTGTATAAGTTCGATAAAAAAACGCAATCAGAAGAATGATTAACATCACCACAATTTGAATTAAGCGTTTTTTGGTTAATTTTTCCGCTGCCATTGCTCTGCTCATACTTAATAAATTTCCGCATTATAAGCGAAAAAGTACGGGCTATGGTAGAATTTGCAAAAATTTGATCAAAAATAACCGCTTGTAAAAAGGAAATACTATGGCAACCATTGAACAATTTCTTGATGTTGTAAACCAACTTCGCCACCCTGAACACGGCTGCCCGTGGGATCTCAAACAGAATTTTGACACGATGTTGCCCCACTTGTTGGAAGAAACCTATGAGGTAGCGGAAGCGATTCACACCCAAGATCGCACTGCTCTGCGTGAAGAATTGGGTGATTTATTACTGCAAGTGGTCTTTTTAAGCCAATTAGCGAAAGAAGAAGGAGCTTTTACGTTTGATGATGTAGTAACCGATATTCACGATAAACTGATTTACCGCCACCCTCACGTTTTTGGTGATGTGAAAGCTACTAATAGCGAAGAGGCCTTACAAAGTTGGGAGGCACAAAAAGCGAATGATGCAAAACACCGTAGCCAAGATTCTATTTTAGACGATTTACCTTTTGCTTTGCCTGCTCTTACCCGTGCAAATAAGCTACAAAAACGGTGTGCGAAAGTCGGATTCGATTGGGATAACCCGCACGATGTGCTGGCAAAAGTTGAAGAAGAACTCGATGAAGTCAAAGCAGAAATCGCACAATATCCGGCTCGCTCCGCCGAACTTGCTGAAGAATTAGGTGATCTCTTGTTTGCGATTGTAAATTTATGCCGCCATTATCATACCGATGCCGAGGAAATTTTACGCAATGCAAATCTAAAATTTGAACATCGCTTTCGAAAAGTTGAAAAATCTGTGAAAAAATCGGGAAGAACTGTAAAAGAATGTAAATTAGAAGAATTAGATGTAATTTGGCACAAAATAAAAGTGGTAGAATAAAAAACATCAATTGTTATAATAATTTTTACCTTTGTAAAGTTAGTTTTAATTTTATAGGAAATATTTTATGTCAAAAATCTTATTAATAGATGATGATATTGAGTTTACTGAGCTACTAACTGAATTACTTTCATTAGAAGGATTTAAAATGAAAGTTGTGCATAATGGTTTAGAAGGCTTAAATGAGTTAGAGTCTAATCAATATGATTTGTAGAAGATCAAACCTAATCTGACAGTTCCCGTTTAAAATTATAGTGTCTGTCAGATTAATTTGAGCTTAAATGCTTTTCCGCCCAAATCCGTTTTCCATCAAGTAATGTTTCCATCGGTGTTCTGCCGCAGCACATTTTTCCTTGATGAGTTCAATGATGATTATAATACATTAACCATTCATCTAAATCCGCTTGTAATGTCGCTAAATCCATATAAATTGTCTTCCTAAATACGACTTGGTAAAACTCTTGTAAAATCGTCTTATGGAAGCGTTCGCAGATACCATTCGTCTGGGGATGCTTCACTTTCGTTTTCGTATGCTCTATGTCATTTATCGCTAAATAAAGCTCATAATCGTGATTTTCCACCTTGCCACAGTACTCACTGCCTCGGTCGGTAAGAATACGCAACATCGGTAATCCTTGGGACTCAAAGAACGGTAGGACTTTATCATTGAGCATATCTGCTGCACTAATTGCTGTCTTCATCGTATACAGTTTTGCAAATGCGACTTTACTATAAGTATCAATAAAGGTCTGTTGATAAATGCCTCCAACCCCCTTAAGATTCCCCACATAGAAGGTATCTTGTGAACCTAGATAGCCCGGATGAGCCGTTTCAATTTCGCCACAAGCCACATCGTCTTCTTTTTTACGCTCCAAGGCTTGAACTTGGTTTTCACTCAGAATAATGCCTTTCTCAGCCACTGCTTTTTCTAACGCCTTTAAACGCTGTTTAAAGTTAGCGAGATTATGGCGTGGCCAAATAGAACGCACACCACCTGCTGAAATAAAAATACCTTGTTTACGGAGTTCGTTACTGACTCGTACCTGCCCAAATGCCGGATTATCGAATGCAAACTTCACAACAGCTTGCTCTATTGCCTCATCAACACGATTTTTTAAGTTGGGAACGCGTCTATTTTGATTCAGCAATGCTTCAACACCACCTTGCTCAACCGCTTGTTGATAACGATAGAATGTATCTCGGCTCATTCCCATTACTTTGCAGGCTTGAGAAATATTACCCAGTTCTTCTGCTAAATTTAATAAACCGGTCTTGTGTTTAATGAGAGGGTTGTTAGAATAAAACATGAGAGTTTCCTTTTTGTTTAGATTGATTTTTGACACTCATATTCTAAACGGGAAACTCTCACTTTTTAGAGTGAATTGTCAGATCAAGTCTGATCTTCTACACAGCACCAAGGTACTATTCATTTAGATAAAAGTAATATGGGAGGATTAAAAATCGAACTGAAACTTCCCCTTTGGCGTTCCTAAGGCAAAAAGCATATCGTTTGTAAAAAACAGTCGAAAAATAACCGCTTGTATGAAATTAATTGAAATAGAAAATCTCAATAAATACTTTGGCTTGGGACAAACCCAAGCCCATATTCTAAAAAATATCAATCTCAGTATTGAACGGGGTGATTTTGTCGCAATTATAGGTGCTTCAGGTTCTGGCAAATCTACCTTAATGAACATTATTGGCTGTTTAGATACTGCAAGCTCAGGTATTTGCCGTATTGATGGCAAAGAGACCCAAACAATGTCTGCAGATGAACTGTCTGATTTACGCCAACGTAAACTGGGGTTTATTTTCCAACGCTATAATCTCCTTTCAGCTTTGAATGCAAACGAAAATGTTGCCCTACCTGCAATTTACGCCGGAATGGATAGCTCATCACGCAAAAAACGAGCTGATACGTTATTAACAAAGTTAGGATTATCAGATAAAACCCAACATAAGCCGAATGAGTTATCTGGGGGGCAACAGCAACGAGTCAGCATTGCACGAGCCTTAATGAACGGCGGTGAAATCATTCTTGCAGACGAGCCTACCGGTGCATTAGATTCCAAAAGTGGCGAAACTGTATTGGAAATCTTGCGAGATCTACACCACGAAGGTCATACCATTATTATGGTGACACACGACCCAAACATTGCCGCTCAAGCCAGCCGTGTAGTTGAAATTAAAGATGGACAAATCATTCGAGATGAACACCAACGTGCTGATGTTCAGGAAACAGCTCTCAATAAAACGACAACACAAAAAACTCGCTTTTGGGCTCAACTGTTTGAATCCTTCAAAATGGCAACCAGTGCAATTATGGCACATAAAATGCGGGCAATCCTCACGATGCTGGGCATTATTATTGGCATTACCTCTGTGATTTCCGTAGTCGCTCTCGGTCGAGGCTCGCAACAACAAATCCTTTCTAATATCAACAACCTAGGCACAAATACGATGGATATTATGAATGGAACCGGCTTTGGCGATAGAAGAGCCAATCTGACTAAGAATTTAACCATCAGTGATGCCTTAATGTTGGGGCGGCAAAGCTATGTGGAAAGCACTACTCCTTCAAGCAATGTCAGTGCCACATTGATTTATGGTAATACCGCAGTAACCGGTTCAGTACGAGGTGTTGGAGAGCAATTTATTGATGTGAAAGGGTTAAAGCTGATTTCAGGGCGTTTTTTCAGTGCCGAGGAAGTAAAAAATGTGGCACAGATTATTGTAATTGACCCTAACACTCAAAAAGATTTGGGGCTGACAGAGCCTGTTGAAGGTAAAACGATTCTAGTGGATAAAAAACCGTTACAGATTATTGGTGTGGCACAACAGTCAAATAATATGAACCAAAGTAGCCTTACCCTGTGGGCGCCTTATACCACTATTATGCAACGCATTTCAGGTGCAAAACAGATAGATTCACTCACGGTTAAAATTAAAGATGATATTGAAAGCCAAACTGCCGAAAAAAGCATTACCGAATTGTTGGTAGCTAAACACGGCAAAAAAGATTTCTTTATTATGAATAGTGATACGATCAAACAAACCATTACCAGTACCACCAATACAATGACCTTGCTGATTTCCTCTATCGCCCTTATTTCGCTGATTGTCGGCGGTATCGGGGTAATGAATATTATGTTGGTTTCCGTCACCGAGCGAACCCGAGAAATTGGTGTCCGAATGGCGATTGGTGCAAAACAACGCAATATTTTGCAACAATTTTTAATTGAAGCGGTGGTTATTTGCCTGATTGGTGGTGTAATAGGCATTTTGCTCGCAAGTGCTATTATTTGGGCATTTAATACCTTAGGCTCGAATTTTAAAATGATGCTTTCACCTGAATCGGTTGTGATTGCCGTACTCTGCTCTACTCTTATCGGTGTGGTATTTGGCTACATTCCGGCAAGAAACGCCTCCCAATTAAACCCAATTACTGCTCTGGCACAAGAGTAAATGCGACAACTATCTGCTACACTGTAGGGCAAAAAATTTTTTGCCCTTACATCCATTATTATGCCAAGTTTAAGGAGATAAAATGACAATAACCAATACTGAACTAGAACAAATACTGAACACCAAACTTAACAGCTCCGCCATTAACGACTATGCCCCAAATGGCTTGCAAGTTGAAGGGAAAAGAGAAATCAAAAAAATCATTACCGGTGTGACTGCCACACTTCCCCTGATTGAAAAAGCGATTGAGAGAAACGCCGATGCAATTTTAGTCCACCACGGTTATTTTTGGAAAAGCGAAACCCCATGCATTCGAGGAATGAAAGGTAAACGCATTAAACAGCTTTTAGTGAATGACATCAATCTCTTTGGTTATCACCTACCACTGGATATTCACCCCGAACTAGGTAACAACGCCCAGCTTGCTAAGCATTTAGGCGTAAAAAATCTACAAGGTTTAGAAGACAGACCTAATTCAATTCCAATGTACGGTGAATTAGAAAATCCGATTTCCGCCAATGAACTAAAACAAAAACTTGAAAAAACGTTACAACGCACCGTTATTTTATGTGATGAATTTGTTCATAGCCCACAAAAAATGATTAAAACAATCGGGATTTGCTCCGGCGGAGGACAAGGCTATATTGATTTAGCCTTTGAAAAAGGCTGTGATGCCTTTATTAGCGGCGAAATTTCCGAACAGACCACCCACTCTGCCCGTGAACAAGGAATCTATTATTTTGCTTGTGGTCATCACGCCACGGAACGAGATGGCGTAAAAGCCTTAGGTGAATGGTTAGCCGTTGAATATGGTTTAGATGTTGAATTTATTGATATTGATAACCCTGCATAAAAAATACAAGCGGTTGAATTTCCTGAAAATTTTGCAATTTGCAAAAAATCACTAAAAATCAACCGCTTGTATATCATAGTCTAAAGTTCAAAATCGCCAAAATCACGGCTATCTACTTTAGCATCAATCTGGCCAACCAAATAAGAACTGACTTCCACTTCTTGTGGTGCTACCTGTACATTATCGGAAACCAACCACGCATTGATCCACGGAATGGGGTTGGAACGTGCCTTAAATGGTAATGGTAGTCCAACAGCCTGCATCCGAATATTAGTGATATATTCAATATATTGCACCAAAATATCCCGATTTAGCCCTATCATCGAACCGTCTTTAAACAGGTATTCCGCCCACGCTTTTTCTTGTTCAGCTGCACTTAAAAAAAGCTCGTAGGCCTCTTGGCGACATTCACGTGCAATTTCTGCCATTTCAGGATCATCATTGCCATAGGTCATAATATTCAATATATGCTGAGTGCCGGTAAGATGTAATGCTTCATCACGTGCAATAAATTTGATGATTTTGGCATTTCCTTCCATAAGCTGCCGTTCCGCAAAGGCAAATGAGCAAGCAAAAGAGACATAAAAACGAATTGCTTCAAGCGCATTCACACTCATCATACAGAGATAAAGTTGTCTTTTTAGACTACGCAAACTGACCTCACAGGTTTTTCCATCAACCTGATAACTGCCTTCACCATACAAACTATAGAGTTGGCTGTCACGAATCAAATCATCATAATAGGCGGAAATATCTTTGGCACGCTTAATAATTTCTTCGTTTGTGACAATATCATCAAATACTATTGATGGATCATTGACAATATTACGGATGATATGTGTGTAAGAACGACTGTGAATTGTTTCGCTAAATGTCCAAGTTTCAATCCAGGTTTCAAGCTCGGGGATAGACACTAATGGCAAAAGCGCCACATTCGGGCTACGCCCTTGAATGGAATCCAACAAGGTTTGGTATTTTAAATTGCTGATAAAAATGTGCTTTTCATGTTCAGGCAGTTGGGCATAGTCAATGCGGTCTTGCGACACATCCACTTCTTCCGGTCGCCAGAAAAATGAGAGTTGTTTTTCAATCAGTTTTTCAAAAATTTCGTATTTTTGTTGATCATAACGCGCCACATTCACATTTTGTCCAAAAAACATGGGTTCTTTTAGTTGATCATTTTTATGTTGTGAAAACGTAGTATATGCCATGTTATTCTCCTTTATTTCTGTTCTTATTAAATTTTACAAGCACCACCAGCACAGCCTTCATCTAAGTCGTCTTGCACATCTTCTGCTCCATCACGGGTATTTTGATAGTAAAGGGTTTTTAACCCGTATTTATACGCCGTTAATAGATCTTTTAATAATACTTTCATCGGTACTTTAGCTTCTGCAAAGCGGTTTGGGTCGTAATTTGTATTCGCCGAAATCGCTTGGTCAACAAATTTCTGCATAATCCCAACCAAATGCAAATAGCCGTCCATATTAGGAATATCCCAAAGCAGTTCATAGTATGCTTTTAAACGTTCATACTCCGGCACAACCTGCTTTAAAATACCGTCTTTTGATGCTTTAACACTAATATAGCCACGCGGAGGTTCAATTCCATTGGTGGCATTCGAAATTTGCGACGAAGTCTCCGATGGCATTAAGGCAGTTAAAGTGGAATTGCGCAAGCCAAATTGCAGAATATCCTGACGTAGTTGTTCCCAATCATAATGAAGCGGTTCTTGAGTTAATTCATCAATTTCTTTTTTATAAGTATCGATAGGGAGTAACCCTTTGGCATAAGTGGTTTGATCAAAATAAGCACACGCCCCTTGTTCTTTGGCTAAATTCATCGATGCTTTTAATAAATAATACTGAATCGCTTCAAAGGTACGGTGAGTTAAATTATTAGCACTGCCATCGGAATAACGCACTTGGTTTTTAGCTAAATAGTAAGCATAGTTAATCACGCCTACACCTAATGCGCGGCGATTTAATGAGCTGTTACGTGCAGCTAATACCGGATAATCTTGATAATCTAATAGGGCATCTAGCGCACGAACCACTAAATCAGCCAATTCTTCTAACTCATCTAAATTGCTGAGTGTGCCTAAATTAAATGCCGATAATGTACATAATGCGATTTCCCCTTGTTCATCATAAAAATGTGCCAGTGGCTTAGTTGGCAAAGCAATTTCTAAGCAGAGGTTCGATTGGCGTATCGGTGCGACACGAGGATTAAATGGGCTATGAGTATTACAATGATCGACATTCTGAATATAAATTCGCCCTGTTGAAGCCCGCTCTTGCATCAGTAATGAAAACAATTCTACAGCTTTAACTTTACGTTGCCGAATGCTCGGATCTTGCTCATATTGCAAATAAAGTTGCTCAAATTTAGCTTGATCAGCAAAAAACGCTTCATATAACCCCGGCACATCTGATGGACTAAATAAACTAATCTCACCGCCTTTAATTAAACGTTGATACATCATTTTATTAATCTGTACCCCGTAATCCATATGGCGAGCACGGTTTTCTTCCACACCACGGTTATTTTTTAATACCATTAAGCTTTCTGCTTCCAAATGCCAAATCGGAAAATACACGGTAGCCGCTCCACCGCGAACACCACCTTGAGAGCAAGACTTTACTGCAGTTTGAAAATGTTTATAAAAGGGAATACAGCCGGTATGAAATGCTTCTCCACCACGAATGGGGCTACCTAATGCCCGAATTGCGCCGGCATTAATACCGATCCCAGCACGCTGTGAAACATATTTAACGATTGCAGCCGAGGTTGCATTGATGGAATCTAAGCTATCATCACACTCAATTAACACACAGGAACTAAATTGACGAGTAGGTGTACGCACTCCTGCCATAATCGGTGTTGGCAAAGAAATTTTGAAAGTGGAAGTCGCATCATAAAAACGGCGAATATAATCTAAGCGGCTTGCTGTTGGATACTTAGAAAATAAACAGGCAGCTACGAGTAAATACAAGAATTGAGCCGATTCATAAATCTCTCCGCTAACACGATTCTGCACTAAATATTTTCCTTCCAACTGCTTTACTGCTGCATAGGAAAACGTCATATCCCGCCAGTGATCAATAAATCCATTCATTGTCTCCCATTCTTCGGGCGTATAGTCGCTCAGCAAGTCTGCATCATATTTACCTAGCGCAACTAATTTTTTAACGTGCTCATATAAATGCGGTGGCTCAAATTGTCCATAAGCTTTTTTGCGTAAGTGGAAAATCGCCAAGCGTGCGGCTAAATATTGATAATCTGGCGTATCCTTAGTGATTAGATCAGCTGCAGCCTTGATAATAGTTTCATGAATATCTGAAGTGCGAATACCTTCATAAAATTGAATGTGAGAACGGAGTTCTACTTGTGAAACAGAAACATTCTCTAACCCTTCTGCCGCCCAAGTAATCACACGATGAATTTTATCTAGATTGAGTTGCTCGCGCGTGCCATTACGCTTTGTTACCATTAAACTTTTATTCATAATTATTAACCCTTTATAAAATACCTTAGTAAAACACTACATCTTGTGTTTTTCATTAAAGTAAACACAAGATAGTGTGCTTAAAGCAAAACATCAACCAATAAATTTTTACTTTTTCTCTTGACAGATGCTAAGTTATTTATAAATAACCATATTTTTAATAAAGGGATAAAGTTAATTGTCTTATTTAACAACAAACAGGAAATTTTGGTAAGCTCCGAAAATAACAAGAAAGGAAAAACAGCACTATTTTATCCAAATTACCAATACCTGAGTTTTAAACAAGCGGTTATTTTTAGCCGTTTTTTTGCAAAATTTGAAGAAAAAATAACCGCTTGTCTTGTTATGTCGAGAACTTAAAATTTCATCTCCATTCCCAACATAAAATTTCGTCCCATTTGTGGTACAAATTGGTGATACGAAGTGTGGATATACACCGGCTGATTCAGTAAGTTTGTGCCGTTTAGACTGATTTTGTAATCCAGCTCTTTCCACTTATTGCTATACGACAACCCGACATTCAACATCGTATTACCTTCGGTAATATATTCCAACTGGCTCGTACGGCGTTGGGTAAAGGTGCGGATCAGCTCTAAATCCCCCGACCAATTTGGGGTAAATTCCGCATTAAAGCGAAAACCTAAACGCATTGGCGGTGTACGAGGGGTGTTTTGGTCAGCCCGATATAGAAGATAATCTTTCCCTTTTTCCACATTTTCCGGCAGATAATCTTTGAACACACTATAATCGCTATTTATCTTCAATGGTGGTAAATTTGTTAGCCAGCCTCGTACCATATCGCCGAAAATCGTGGCTTGGTATTGGTCGTTAAAGCGGTAGCTTGCCTCTGCTTCTACCCCGTAAAAACGGGCTTTTGCCTGATTATAACGGCGCATAAATAGCTGATTTTCACGGAAAAGATTTTCATTGTAGATGTAGTTTTTAAAGTGATTGTAATAAACACTCACTTTATAGCCAATACGTTCAGCTTGATAGCCCAAGCCCAACTCCACATTATTTGACTGCTCTTTTTTCAAGTCTTTATTGCCGTATTCAAACGAATTAGTAGCAATATGCTGCCCGTGATAATACAGCTCCATTGGCGTTGGCAAGCGTTCATTGTGCGAGGCAGTAAACGAAAGCTGATAGTCAGGGTGGAAGAACCAGTTAAGCGTGCCGGAATAGGCATAAGCCGTTTCATCATAGGGTGAAAGATCTGGCTCAACCTGTTTGCCGCCACTGATACGGTAGTGTTCTTGTAACCGTTTGATTTCATTGCGATCATACTCAATCTCAATCTTCTGCTTTTCCATTCGTCCGGCAAGCTCAACAGCAACGCTATCCCACATATACTGCTCAACCCCAAACAGGCTGAACTGTTTATTGGTATTTTCAACCAGCGGGAATTTCACTTCGCGATCTTTCGGCGCATTCATACTGCTTTTTTGCGTTTGATACTGAACACCCCATACACCGGTTAAGCCACCTAGCGGTGCGTGATAGACCTCCAAGCGGGTATTTTTGCCCCGATTTTTGAAAATATTCACCGGCTTGCCGTAATCCTGATCTTTTTTCAGCTGTTTATGGTAACGGGTGGCAAGCACGCCTGCATCTTTTTCATCGTGGTAATAATCGGCATCAGCATAGCTTGCCTTAATTTTATCTACGCCCTTAAACGGCTGGCGTAGCTCGGCTTTCACATCAATCCGTTTTGATTCTAAATCCACCCACGGGCCTTTGTGAGTGTGATCGTGGGCGTGTCCGAACGGGTTATCGTGGCTGTGTGTGCCGTCCTCGGCGTGGTTGGTTCCACAGTGGAAGTGCGGATTGCTCCCAATATTTTCCTCACCAATCAAATGCGGATAGAGATAGGTATAAGCGTATTTATCCCGCTTATTACCGTAGATATGACCGGTACAGAAATCAAATTTATGGTTATGCCCCGGCAAGCCATAATTATCCCGCCGTTTGCTGTATGAGGCACCAATATAGCCTCGTTCACCGACAAAGGATAAGCCCAACGTGCCGACTTTGGATTTATTGTAAGTGTCCGGCACATAGTTTAAGCGCTCGCCTAAATTGATCCCCGGCACACGGTAGTTATCACTATGGCGGGTCAGCCCTTCGGCTCGCACCGCAATGTGGTTACCGATGCCAAAGGTTGCCCCTAATGCGCCGACTTTCTCTTTGGCGGCGGTATCAAAACGGCTATTGAGTTCAACCTCATATCCCTTTTCAGGAATAGCGGTCGGAATACGTTTATCCACCACATTTACAATTCCTACCGGCGAACTGCTGGCATAAAGCAAGGTGCTGGAACCACGCAAGATTTCGACCTGATCGGCAAGCAGTGAATCAGCAACAACGGCGTGATCAGGAGATAGGTTCGACATATCAATCACGTCTGAACCGTTTTGCAAAATGCGAATTCTCGCCCCTTCCTGCCCACGAATAATCGGCTTACTCGCTCCGCCACCAAACGGGTTACTATGCACGCCTAACTCAGCGGCTAACGCATTGCCCAATGTTGCCGAACGTTTCTTAAACTCTTTACCTTCAATGATTTTATCACTGGTTTTCATTAGGGTGACTTCGCTACCTTTCGCCACACTCGGTGTACTGCCAACCACAGAAACCTCATTCAAAACTGCAACATCATCGCTGCTTTCAGCCCAAACAAGCGGGCTAAATTGGGCAGAAATTAGCAAAGCCAGTAATTTTTTATTAAACACAATCATCTCCTTAAAAATTTTAAGGTTAATAAATTACTGTAAAAAAGAGTTTTTTACAATAGACCATAAAAAATTTATGTAATTTTTAACTTACCTACTTGTCAAAAGGTAAATTTATCCATTAAAATTTTATGGTTTTTATAAGGAGAAAATATCTATGCATCCTAAATTCAAACTAACCCTTGCCGCATTAGCGGTTTCTGTTGTTTTAACCGGCTGCAAATCCAGCCAAGGTCCTTCTGTGGTAGCGAAAAATTCAGATGACCGAGTAATTAAACTCAACGCCGAAACGGAAGATAAAAAAGAAGAAACCCCAGCAGAGCAACCTCGCCCTGCCCCCCAAAAACCACAAGTCACACCACCAGCTCCGTTATTGCCTACAACACCTAAGCTAGAGGAAAAACCAAACAAAGAAATGGTAGAAACAACACCTAAGCCAGAAGAAAAACCAAACGAAAAAATGGTAGAAGAAGGGAATAACGGTGAAGATGAAATTAAGGTCATTACTTCTATCACGCCGGTGAATACCGACAGCAAAGGCTCTACGTGGCGTGTTGTACCGCTCAGCCAAACAGGTGGCGTGGTGAATTTAAGCACCGCAAGAGGCGATCACACCGATTATCGCTTAACGGACGAAAACTCCCCTCTCGGCTCAAGCCAAGAGTTTGGGAAGACAGAATATAACTACCCAATTGGTTTTGAGCTGGGAAAAAATGAGCAAAACAGCCCATTCATTAAAACACTCAACAAACGGGGTGATAAGTATCTCGGTCAGCATTCCGGCACTTATAAAGACGATAAATTGGTCGGCAACAGCCAAAAAATCAATTATCTCTACGTCAATCAGCCATATTCCAGTTATGGTGCACTCTTTACCGATGCAAACAACAGCAATCTGTTCCACGTTCAGCTAAAAACCGGGCGTGACAGCAATGGTATTTCAGCGGAGAGTGAAGGCAGTAATGCGAATAGTGCCGAATATAGCGTCTATACTCTGCAAGGCAAAACCGGTAAATGGAATAATGAAGTGCTGGGCGATGCAGAGTATAAAGGTAACCTAATTGCTCGTATTGAAAAACAGATGGACGGAAAAACGGTGATCGAAGCACCAAAAGTGGATGGTGAGGTTACACTCAGCCTACACTTAGATAACAATTGGGCAAATAATACGTTAGAAGGTAAGGTAACCAGTAAAACACTGGGTGAAATTGGGCTGGATAAAACCAAACTCGCACCTGCCGTAAGATTACCGACTAATGAAATCAGCTTCTACGGCACCGCAAGTGCTACTGACCACGAGGGTTTAAAAGGCGAATATTCAGCAACCTTTGCCGGTAAAACACTCAATGATGCCGTAGGTTCAATTGAATTGGAAAATGAAGATGCCAATAACGGTGACGTCAGCAAATATAACGCCGTCTTCGGTGTAATGAAAGTTGAAAAATAACCTCATATTACGATAATCATAGAGGGCTGGCAACAGCCCTTTGTTTTTAAGGACGAACAATGAAAAAAATTGCTTTGCTGGCTTTTTTCCCGACACTACTCTTTGCCCGAGATCCGAATACGACACCAGCTCATCTTGAGCATACAGCACAGCCAACAACCGCACCACAAGCTGTTGCGATTGAACAATCCCCCCCCATTTTTAATGAAGCGGAATTACGGGCAAATCAGGCATTAACCGAGGAGCTGCTGACTCAAGCCATTTATAGCCGTCAATTAGCCAATATGGAAAAATTGACCGCTATTTATCAAGATTTTACGCAGATTGACCCTATTTTACTGCGTTATGCACAAGGTAAAATTTCCCTACTGAAAGGCGATTACGCACAGGCAATTCAGCACTTCCAAACCATTCTTGCCAAACAACCCAAACTAAACACTGTAAGAATTGAGCTGGCGATTGCTCTATTGTACGATCAGCAACTTAATCAAGCCCAAGCACAATTTGAAAAAGCCAAAAGTGCCGAACATCTACCGCCTAAAGTTCACGCATTAATTGAGCAATATCAGCAACATCTGGCAAAAAAACAGGAATGGAAATTTAGTTTTTCAGCCAATTATGTGCGAGACGGCAACATTAACCGAACCTCGAAACAGCCGAACATTGAGCAAACCGGCTATGTAAAACAACCTAATTTGTTGCCCCAAACCGCACATGGTGTTCACTATGCGTTTGGATTACAGAGAGATTTCAACCTGTTCGACTCACACTATGTGAGTTTTGACAACCAAACCCAAGGTGAACTTTATTGGGATAACCACGATTATGATGAAATTACCAATCGCACCTTGTTTGGATACGCTTACAAAAAATCCGACCAAACCACCCGCTTGTTACCGTTTTATGAAAAACGCTGGAAACATCACCGTTCGGAACGCTGGACAAACGGAATTCGACTTGAACATGCACAATGGTTTTCACCGCATTGGCAACTCGCCACCGCATTGGAATACGGCAAAAAACGTTATTTTGATTTGCCGATTTATAACGGCAGCTACAAACTTGCCTCTGCCACATTGCTTTGGTTACGCAATCCACAACAATTTTTCTTTGTCGGCACTGATTTCAATCAAGACAAAACTCAGTTAAAACAATATAGCTCTGATACTAAAGGCATACGCTTTGGCTGGCAACGAGAATGGCAAGCCCTCGAGCTTTCCAGTCGCCTCACGCTTGGCTATACTGACAGACGTTACAAAGACACCGCTATATTGGGAGGAAAACTTAATCTTGGCAGAATCCGCCATGACCGTGTGCAAAGTGCTAACCTCACGCTTTGGAAACGAGATTGGCACTGGCTCGGCCTGATGCCGAAGCTGCAATTTAGTTACGCCAAACACCGTAGCAACCTGCCGAGCCTCTATGCCTACACCGATAAAAACATCAATTTAATTATTGAAAGTCGGTTCTAGCTCCATAAAAACAACAAGCGGTTAAAATTCCTAGAAATTTTGCAAATTGCAAAAAATGTAGAAAATTTAACCGCTTGTATCTATACTGCAGCTTCTTTTCCTTCAGTATAAATTAATATACACCGTTGCAACAATAATGGCTGCTCCCTGTCATCACCTTGAACTGAAAATTGCTCAAGGTGGATATGACTATCGCAGCCGCTTCCACCGCACCCAGTAATGTATGGGCAAGCAGGTTGGCTTGGGTATCTACTTTTTAATTTGTTCGTTGAGATATGGCGAAGCTAAGCCTACTGCTGCTTGTCCTGAATCTTTCGCCGCTAAACCTTGTAAGGCTGCCGTCACCGCATCCACCGCACGCTTGGTTTTGCTGCCCGTGCCGTAGGCGTTATCAAAAGTCTGCTGTTTATCGTTTAAATCCCGTTTTAATTGGAGATATTCAGGATGTTGAGCGATTTCTTCTTTTGTTTTTCCCTCATTTCTCAAACGGGTTTCCACTTTGCCCAATTCCAGCTTCGCTTCCGTCACTTTTTCACGCTCACTATGCGTGTAAATCTGATAAGCCTTCTGCAAATCTCGCCTATGCCCTTCACCAGCTCCTGTGTTTCTTTCACCTCACTAATATCGTGTTTCGTCACTTTTTGATTGGCGTTTTGCGTATCTCGGTTAAGCTGATTGAGCGTGCTTTCAGCATTTGGGTCTTGGATTAGGGCGATAGCGATATTTTCTCCAATCGCCGGTGGTCAGCGTGCCGGCTTGGAAGCGGTTGTTTTCTTTCTCCGCTTGGCTGGTCATTACCGCACCGTCAAAATGGGCATTCTTTTTCACTTTAACGTCCATTCCTCCCTTGCCAATGTCGATTGAGGTTTGTTTTTCTACCTGTGCCGTGTTCAACTTGGCTGAGTTGTAAGCCGCATTTACATTGGCACTGCTTGTACCCAAGGCAAGTGAAGCACTGCCACCCGCTTGCACCTGTTCGCTGCTGTATTTGATGATGTCTTGTCGGCTTTTCGCCTCAAAATCTTGTACCTCGCCTTCCCAGCGATTGGCTTTGACAGTCGTGGCATCCAGCAAGAGTTTACCGTTTGCAGAATTGGTAACTAATTTACCCGCTTGTAATTGGTTGTTCTGCCACGTCTCGCTTTCGCTGTTCTCCTTACCTTTGCCAACACTGCCCGACGCTTCCAGCCCTATGCCGTAGCTGTCGCCATTGAAGCTCACAAACACACCCACGCTCGCACTGTGGTTTTTCTCTTTGGTTTGGTTGCGGTAACTATCTGCCACTCACCACTTTCAGCAAGTAAGCGATAGCCTTTTTGCAAATGTTGAGCATCAACCCACTGAGCTTTTGCTATCTCTCCATTGTATAATGCCCCTCCGAAGAAATCGGCACTATGCCCGATAATACTTGTGTAAAGAACGGGGGGATTTGTTTCAAATATTAAAATCAAACCTAAGCGTATTTCTCTAACAATTCAATAACAGCTTTAAATTCAGGTTTATTTCCATTATATTTTCTCATCCCTTCAATCAATTCAAACTGACCATTAAAATAATGAACATCTCCACCTTTTTTTAACATCAATTCCAATAAATCTAGTCTTTCAGGATAACGAATACACATTCTCAATGGTATTAAATTATCTTGATTTG
>NZ_SMAC01000022.1:33252-52701 GCF_004342115.1 Mannheimia haemolytica
GGCTACGATTTTCAGACATATTTTCCAATCTGAACCTCTCCGGTCTTGCATTAACATAATCATTAAATTGTTTTTGACTCCAATTTAATTCTTTTGCGGCTAATGATAATCGGCGATGTTCCCAGCCATACATATGACCTATATCTATAGGACCTTTGATTATATTTCCATCTAAATCTCGATAATTACCATTTGGCAATTTTTCATAATTAGCATAAATTTTCTGTAACGTTTCCGAGCGTAAATAAGCTCGGTTATATAGCCCATCTACCGGATTATCTGTCGATAAATAGCGTCCCGTTTCGGCATCAATTTGCTGAGACAAACGGTTAAAATGTGGATCTACCCCGGCTTGATGGTTTGGCGTTTCAAAACGATTGAGATCTTTTTGAACTACTGTCACCACTTTCCCGTCTTTCGGGTCTGTGAACTGATAAGCTTTATAGCCATCAATATTTTTTACCTGTTTGGCATCATTCGGTAAAGCGTGCCAACAATCATTATGCACCCATACCCCTTCATTATCGGCATTTGTACCTCTAATAAAGTAAGTATGATCTTTCTCTACCGTCATATTGTAGGCTTTTAATCTTTCCTGTTTGATTTCTACCTTAGTGACAGTCTGCCACTCACCACTTTCAGCAAGTAAGCGATAGCCTTTTTGCAAATGTTGAGCATCAACCCACTGAGCTTTTGCTATCTCTCCGTTGTAAGAATGCCCCTCCGAAGAAATCGGCACTCTGCCCGATAATACTTGCGTAAAGAACGGGTGGATTTTGTTTGACACAATGGTGTGGTATTTTCCTTTGCTGTCTGCGACTTCTACATACACCGTATAATCGTATGGATTACTGTAATGAGCTTGGACTTTCTGATAGGTGGTTATACCGGTGCGTTCATTTTTCGCCAGCACCTTATCGCCCACTTTAATGCTGGAAATCTGTCGATAACCTTTATCAGTTTTGACTTCCATATCACCGTGGAATGAGCAAGTGCCTAAACTAGCGCTCGATCTGGTCTTAGGAATCGCAAGTTCTTTACCTGATTTGGTGACTATTTTCGCCGTTGTCCCTACACCTGTTTTAACAAGAGCACCAGCACCGGTTAATGCTGTCACCACATCAGTCATCATATTGCCAAACTCTTTTCCGGCATTAAAAGAACCTACAGCCCCTGCCTGTTCATAGTAAACCTGCATTTTATCGAGTTTAGCTAAATACTCCTGTTTAGTCATATTAGCAATATAGGAGAGCGTATCTTCTCTTGCGATCAATTCTTTCATCGCCACAATAGTTTCTATTGGGCTTGAGAACATGGAGATCAATCCTTCAACGCTCTCAGCGAGATTCTCAGGAACACCAGCAACGGCGCCTGATACAAAACTAACATCTTGCCCAATATCAACTAATCCCCAATATAATCGAACTTGGTTTTCACAGCGGGCATCACCATGGCAGGATTTTAATTCTTGTGAGCGTTTCTGCTCCTGCCAGTTCGAGAGGTAGTTATTCTCCACTGCCCTTTTCCCAATATCCGCCCCAACCGCTGCCGATTGTGTACTATCCCCTATCAAGCCCGAAGCCAGTCCGCTTGCAAGCTGGCTTAGCAACGCCACATTCTGTTTCTCGGCTTCGGTTAAGTCTTGCGTGGATTTGCCCTTGTAGAGGGTTTTAACTATAAAGTCCGCTGCCGCTTCGCTCCCTGCGCCTGCCGCAGCCCCTGCCAGTACATTGTTCCCTGCCGCAGCCGCTTCCACCGCACCTAGCAATGCGTGAGCAATCAAGTTAGCTTGGGTATCGCCTTCGGTGTACTTTTTGATTTCTGCATTTAAGTATGGTGAGGCTAAACCTACTGCCGCTTGTCCCACGTCTTTCGTCGCTAAACCTTGCAAGGCTGCCGTCACCGCTTCCACCGCTCGTTTGGTTTTACTGCCCGTGCCGTAGTTTTTATCAAACTCTTTTTGCAAGCGGTCTAAATTGGCTTCTAATTTACCAATCTCTTCCTTGCTCGCTTTTTGAGCTTGTGCTTTGCCCAATTCCAGCTTCGCTTCCGTCACTTTTTCACGCTCACTATGCGTGTAAATCTGATAAGCCTTTTCCGCAATCTCGCCTATGCCTTTCACCAGCTCCTGTGTTTCTTTCACCTCACTGATATCGTGTTTCGTCACTTTTTGATTGGCGTTTTGCGTATCTCGGTTGAGATGATTAAGCGTAGTTTCCGCATTTAGGTCTTCGGTGAGGGTGATAGCGATATTTTCTCCAATCGCTGCCTTTGTTGTGCTTCGCTCGCTTTCGTTTTTATTGCCCAGTAAGCTCAGTGCCGACATCGGGTTCACCCCACTTGTCCCTCCGCTAATCGCGACACTTCGGGTTTTCAATTCACTGTGGTTTTCAATATCGCCGGTGGTCAGCGTGCCGGCTTGGAAGCGGTTGTTTTCTTTCTCCGCTTGGCTAGTCATTACCGCTCCCTCAAAATGGGCGTTCTTTTTCACTTTAACGTCCATTCCACCCTTGCCTATGTCGATTGCAGTTTGGTTTTCCACCTGAGCAGTGTTCAACTTCGCTCCATTATATGCCACATGACCATTTACTCCTGTTGTCCCTACCGCCAATGTGCCATGTACGCTGCCTTCTGTGTATTCGCTTTTATATTTGCTTATATCTTGTCGACTTCTTGCCTCAAAATCTTGTACCTCACCTTCCCAATGATTTGCTTTGACATTGGTTGCATCCAGCATGAGTTTACCATTTGCAGAATTTGTAACAATTTTACCCGCTTGCAGTTGGTTGTTCTGCCACGTTTCAGTTTCGATATTCTCCTTGCCTTTACCTCCACTCACTCCTGCCTCAAAACCAATACCAAAACTATCTCTATCTAAACCGATAAATACGCCCACACTCGCACTGTGATTCTTATTCTTAGTGTTGTTTTGATAAGTATCCGCAACACCTTTGGATTCAATACCCAGCTTACCGTCAAGCAGCAGGGTGTCTTTCACTCGGGTATCCACCCCTTCCAGCGCAACTTTGCCCGCTCCCGAAATCAAGGCAATATTGCCGCCGTTCAGGGTGCTTTTGCTGTGGGTCACGCTTTGACTACGGCTTTCTCTTTGCTGTTTTTGCGTGCCGAGACTGACTGAAATCTTCACCGCCGGATTTTCTGCCGCAGCATGGTTTTCTGTGAGTGCATTGCCAAGATTGCCCAACGTTTCTGCCACTTTCTGAGCATTTTGTGCTGCAATCACGGCATCCTCCGCCGCTTTTACCGCATATACCCCTTTGAGTTTCTCGTTTTGTGTTGCCTTCGCTTTTTGCACCGATTGCCGTGCCGATTGCACCGCATCCGTTACCGGTGTACTCAACGCAATGCTTAAGCCCGACTGGCTAAATTCATAATTATCGGTGCTGTTAATAACATCTTTCCCTGATTCAACCCGTACCCCGTTTTTGCCTGAAATCACGGCGGTTTTTTCGTTGGAAATCAGCACATCGACATTGCTCACGCTCGCTTTATTGCCGGCTTGAATCCGAATATTGCCCCCTTCACTGCCCAATGTATTGCGTGCCGTGCTTTGGATTGCCCCCTCTAAGCTGTTCTCTTGGCGTGTTTTTTGGCTACCGATAGTAAAGCCGATTTCACCACCGTTCAAGAAACCGCTGCGTTTTGTCTCACGAATATGCTGTTCTGAAAGTTGGTTTGTTGCCGAACTGAGCGTTACATTATTACCGCCGATAATATCAATATCGCCACTGCGTGAGACGGCAAGAAGACTTTCACCTTGAATATCGTGACCGGCTTTCACTAAAATGTCTTCACCGGTTAGTTCAGTGCCTTTGTGTTCGGTTTCAGAAATATTGTCATAAGTCGTTTTTGTTTTCTTCGCTAGCGCACCACCACTTTTTGTTTTGTGATACTCTTCATAATCGCGAGAACGTGTTGCGCTACCCAACACCATATCATTTTCAGCCAGTAACGCTAAACGCGCTTTGGCATCCAAATCCGCTCCTTCACTGTAAAGGTTTTTCCCTGAAACCACCACATCGCCTTTGCCTTGCACCCGTGAAATGACCACATCATTCAAGGCTTCATTACGATAGTGATTGCCACCGCCCATTTTTTCATCAAAACCAACCTGTAAAGCGGTCAAATTCAACTGATTTTTTGCAGATAAGTAGGTCTGCCCCTGTCCGTCATTGATGATGTCTGCGCCTGCTGAGGTGATGTTGCCTGCCTGTACTTGCAGCAGTCCATTTTCATCTTTAACGTGCAGTAGGGCTTTGCGGTCAAGGTTGGTTTCAGCGCGTTTGAAACCGTCTAGGTCAATCTGTGTGGTTCGAGTGGTGGAGGTATGGTTAAAATTGCCCGCAATATCCAGCAAAATCGCTTTATCCGCTTCAATCTTGCCGCCGATATTCTCTAGATCACCGCTCACTTTGGCAGCAAGCACGCCACCACTGAGTGTGCCACTATTCTCTAACCGTTCGGCATTAAACTGTGCTAAACGGCGGCCTGCTATCGTGCCTTGGTTTACAATCTCTTTACTGTTGATGGTAAGCGCATCGGCTGAAATCAGGCTGCCTTTGCCGTCAATATCACCTTTGCGTGCAAGGGCATACACTTTCGGCACTAATACCGATACCGTTTCACCGCTTGGCAAGCGAACCGTTTGGGTTTCAAACCAAACAATATCGCTGGTCAAGCTTGCCACTTGCTCCGGCGATAAGGTAATGCCTAACCGAAGATTGAATTTCTGCGCAAAGGTGATGCCGGCATCCATCAGGGCTTTATATTGGCTATCAAAATCCGTATAGTCGCCCAAAAATTGTCTGCCGGTTAAGCGGTTGATTTGCTCTCGAATTAAGCGCTGTTCATAAAAACCATCGCCCAAACGTTTATGCACATTGTTATGGTCGTGGCGTAGGGCATTGAACATATAATCACTGCTTAACCAGCGTTTTTTATCGGTGAAATCCGGATCGGTTTCGATCAGAACGTGGCTATCCGCTTGAGGGTTAATGCGATAAAGCCCTTGGTTTGGCAAACGGGTATCGACCGTCATTGAGCGAACCTCAAATGCGGCTGCATTCGGGCTTGGTATGCGTTCAATCGCCATTGTTGGCGGATTAGGGGCATCGGGTAGATTACCCCGTTCAACCTGATTGCCTTCCGGCTTCACGGCATTTGCTGCTTTAGCGTCCACATAATCTGTATAAGCGGTCGGTGAAGTATTTTCCAGCTCGACAAAAATATTCATATCCTTATGGACTTCTTTTAAACGAGCGAGAGGACCATCATTTTCATCGTAGCGGGAGTGGCGACGTCTTGTGCCCCCGTGGTACTCAGTAAAAGAGAATTGTCGCCTTCCCAGTTCCCAATCTTGGCGAACAGCATCTGCATCATCAAGGTTGGCAATTCTACTGCGACCAATCGGGTTTAACGCTTTGCCTGCAATAACCCAACTTTTATCGTTGATAAATTCATCGCTTTGATAAGTGAGATCGCCACCTGCCAAGATCTGTGCCGGTAAGCTGGCTTTGGTGATATTCTCTTTTACCATACGCTCTTTAATCCACAAATTCCAGAAATGCGGGTATTCTTGGCTTAAATTCGCTTTATTGTGCTTTGCAATCGCTTCATCTAATGCTTGAATATTGGCACCATATTTTGCTTCCCAATCAATTAACGGTTTTAATAGCACATAACGCTGATAAGCCGCTTCTGCCGCTTCATAGGCTTTCAGTTCCGCTTGATATGTTTGTAGTCGTTTTTGGTATTGGGCTTCCGTTTCCGTAGAGCCTCTAACAGGTTCAATCGGTCTTGCCGGAACCACCGGTGCAATGCCTTGCCCTTGTTCCTTCTGTAATTTTTCCTGCTCTGCCTCACTTAAATGCTGATTCGCTAAATCTTCTTCATTCATTGCTTGAATAATTTCAGGCGTCATTTCCGGTGCATCTTCAGCTGGTGGTGTTAAATTAAACCACGTCCATACTGGGTTATCTTTTTTATAATTACCTGCAGGTAATAGAGTACAATCTACACTTTCATCATTCGCACAGCTTTGAGCATAGGGTTTTGCCAATACGGTCGTGGCATTCAGCTGGCTAATATCGGTAATTACCGGCAAGTTTGCTTCATCATACTTTTGCCAATAGCTCCACGTTTTGCGATAGTAGCCTTTGCGGAGTTGATTCACATTAATTGTCGGCAAATGCCCGTTATCATATACATCACTTCCACCTCGATTATGCTTATCTCTTGGCAAAATAAAATGTTCGTTCACAGTTTGGCGATCAGTGGTCTCCAATTCCGAACGATAATGACTATTTACATTCGCTACCTTATCCGCATTCAACTGAATACGCCCTTCAGCTTCAATAATACTGCTGCGGTTATGTAGCTGCTCTGCGTTGCCAATAACGGTATCTTGCTCATTTAATTGACGTCCAATCGCTATCTCTCCTCCGCTATATATTAATGAACCGCTTTTCTTATTCGCTTCATAAACTAGGGTATTATTTTCAATTACTTTAGCCGCTAAACCGAGAGATTGACGAGCAGCAATAGTGGCAGAGGTCCCGTCTTTATCTTGATTTAGTATCCTCTCCGCACCTAACGCCACCTTATCGCCATAAATATTCCCTGTGCCGATATTGTGGATTTCTTGAGCTTTAATCACAGTTTGAGCGTTATCGTTGTCCGAGCGGCTATTGATTAAGCCTTCGTTATAGACGGTTGAAGTTGCAGTCAAACGGGTATCTGCCGAGCTTATTCGGGCATTTTGTGCATTGGTTATTTGGTTTGCCGTGAGCTGCAAGCGGTCATTTGCGGCTAATTTTTTGCGATTGAGAATATCGCCCTCAGTCTGAATAATCATCGACCTATTCGCATTGATATCTTTGGTAATATCAAAGTTCTCTTGCAAATTCAGGCGAATATCGCCTGCTTGTACATCACCATCACCGGATAACGCTTTGGCAGTGATCTCCAAACCATTATTTGCAGAAACTTTTCCCTCGGTATTCGTCATTGTGAGTGATTTTCCGCCGAAAATAGCCAGATCGCCCCAACTTAAAATTTCCCCATTACGGTTATTTAAGCTGTCGCTGAGGGTAAATCGTGCTGATGAGCCGATATAAATACCGCCTTTTTCATTATTGAGCTGTTTTGTGCTGTTCAGTACAAACTGCGATGCAATAATCCCCTGTATTGGCTGAGGTTGGCGTGCCAAGGTACCTTGATTTTCCACCTCGAAACTGTTCATCGTAAGTGAGCCACCTGCTTCAATAAGTGAGCCATTTTCCGAGATCCGATTATTTAAGACAGTCGGTACATTGAGCGTGATATCTGTGGCCGATTTCAGTACCCCACCTTGGTTATCCAAAAGCGTGCTATTTAGGGTGAGATTTCCCACACTTTGAATAACACCGTGCCGATTATCTACTTGTTGGGAAACCGTGAGCGCTAACTCTTTTACTGAACTAATTTCTCCCTGCTCACGGTTATCTAAGGATTGAGCGTTAATCGCAACACCGCTGGCGGAAATTCGCCCGCCTTGATTTTGCAGTTCGCTAGTTATATCAAGGGTTTGCTCCGTTTGAGAGGTGATCACCCCCGATTGATTTTTTAACGTATTGACCGTAATCGCCTGTTTTTCGCCACTCAAAATCAGACCTTGCTGATTATTCAGCAATGGAGCACGAATAGATAACTCGCCTTTTGCAACCAATTTGCCATCGACTGAATCCACAGCATCATTTAAATTTAGCCCTAAACGCTTGCCACTACTTAATAGCCCTTGGTTATTTGTTAAACGATTACCGTCAATCTCAAAATGTCCACCCACTGAAAAGCGAGCCGAGTCAGTATGGATACTCTCTGCTTTTAGGCGAAAATCCTGCTCACCAGTCTGCTTCCAAACCGAGCCACGAGCATTTAAATTCGCTTGTTGGGCCTCAATCACCTCTGCGGTTAGCTGGCTTCCTTCAGTGGAAAGCCATTTTGGGGTGGTGAGCTTGATCTGATTTGCACTAAACTGCGCACTATTCGCCTGAATATCGCCCGATTTTGCACTGTATTCAACGGTATGGGCATTATTTTGGCTCTGATTGGCATCAATCTCAGCTGCCGCCACGTTAATTTTCCCCGAAGCGATATTTTTTCCCTGCACAGTGGTTTTTTCTGGGGCAGTGAGTTGAATAGTTTTCCCTGCCACAGATTGAGCTTCCAGCTTCCGTACTTCACCTTGTGCAGTGTCGGTTACGTCCACCCCAGCGGCAATCAGTGAGTTTTTGTCGGCGTGAATTTGGCGGGCGGTGTAGGTGATATTGCCTTTTGCGACCGTTTCGCCACTTTGCTGGATTTTAGTTTCGGCTTTTTTCTGAATATTGCCGCCCCTCGCCACGATGGAACCGCTATTTTGAATATCGGCTTTCGAGTTAAGCTGAATATTGCCCTGTTTATTTTCAATTTTGCCTTGGTTGTCAATCCCGTGTTGGGCATTGAGTTGCACTTGTCTTTGAGCGTTGAACGTGCCGCTGTTTACAATCCGCCCTTGACTGTCAATGGTGAGCGTATCGGCACTTGCACCGATATGCCCAGCGTTACGCACGCCCACGCCCTGTTCCGTACCAATCAGGTGGATTTTGCCGGCATACATTCCGCCCAGCTCACCCACATCAATGGCCACCTGCGGTTTTTCTTCCCCTGCAAGCGGTTGATTTGTATGAATAATTTGCAAATTGTTGTCCGAATTTGACCGCTTGACGGTGTTTTTGCCGGTAATGACTTTAGTCTCTTTTTTCGACCAGACACCGGCGTTGATTTTCGCTTCTCGGGCGAGGATATCGGTGTAATCCACTCGGCTGTTGTCCAGCCCTTTGCCGGCAACCGTTACCTTGCCTTTTTCCACCACAAAGCTATCCAGATTGCCGTTGTTAATCTGTGGTTTACCTGTGGTAAAAGTTGCTCGGTCTGAATTGATAATGCCGCAGCCGTCACAGTGCAAGCCGCTCGGGTTGGCGATAATCACTTCCGCTTTTTTGCCAGCCACTTCCACATAACCTTTCATTACCGAAGGCTTGCTGGAATTGACTTCATTTAAAATCACCTTCGCTTCGCCACGGGCAAGATACGGGTTGCCCTGCACCATTCCGGCCTGTTGGGTGGCGATGTTGGTGCGGCTGTTGTTGAGAATTGCCCCCTTCTCTGCTACGTCAAATTGGCTATATTTGTTGTGCGATAATCCTTTATCGTTCGGGGTTTGAATATTGATTTGTGGCAGCCCGTTGGCGGTTTGCAGAATAATCGGCTGCTGATTTTTCGGGGCGGTGCTATCGGCTTGAATAATCAAGGTTTCCGCCATAGCGTTATCTGATAAGGTAATGAATCCCAACGCACAGAACAAGCTGAACGCAAGCGGTCGAATTTTGCAAATTTTTTGTAAAATTGCACCGCTTGTCATACTTTCACTTTCTGATTTACCGGCTGATTTTGCTAATTCAGATACCACCACGATACGTTGTAAGGTCTTGCTGAAAATAGTGCGAAAACAATGCTTATTCATAATAATTCCTTAATAGCACAATATAGTTAAATATAATACGCTCAATTATTTATTAAAAATTGTAGCCAATATTAAAACCGGCAACGGTATCTGAGGTTTTAAACCCTTCCGGTTTTCGCATCGGTCTACCGGCAAACAGGTCATAACTAAACCCTTTAACTCCACCCCGAAACCCAATGGCTGTTCCCATTAAATGATGTCCGAGCTGATTTTCCGTTGCCCAACCGGACACTCGACCACCATCTACCGCCCAATAAAAAGCGTGGCTCGGATTAAATTGCCAGCTCAACTCATTACGCCAGTTCCAGCCCCGCTCACCGGAAAGAGTCAGTTCACCGTCAAATCCACGTATGGTGTAACGCCCGCCAATCGAAAAACGGTCTTGCGGAACCAGAGGGGTTTTATTCCATTGGGCATTTAGGCTACTTTGCCACTGCCATGGCTGCTTGCCCCAAAAAAACGGTTTCGTCAGGCTTGCACTTGCCGTGATGATTTTAGGGCGAGAAGTCCCTTCGCCATAATCTTCCTCGGGAGCAGATAATGCCCCTCGTGCTGCCGTACCTCGTTTGAAATTAGCCGAAAGCTCAAGCGTAGCGGTCGGGAAATATTCTTTATGCGAAAAACCCGCTTCCCAGCCCGCCATTCGGCGTTTGTTGACACCGATTTCTGCTCCATCAATATAGTTTTGCGACTGGCGTGACCAAAGTGAACCGGACAAGGTCGTTTTGCGTTTGGCATCACGATAAAGCAAATAAGAGAGCGTTAATTTATCGGTATCACTTTCACCGGCGTAGAGATAACTCTTATCAAAGGCACCAAATACTTCTTGGTGATAGCGACTGTGAGTGTGTGAAAACGCTAACTGCCAATAGCCAAACGGCACGGAATAGTAAAGCGTGAGATTTTTACTGGCACGCCTGCCGTTATCATCGCCTTTTTGTTTCATCGAATGGGTAAAAGAGGTATAGAATAGGTCATTTGCCGAAAAAATATTATCTATAGACAGAGTGGCGGAGGTTTGTAATTTACCTGTGGATTTCGAGCCGGCATCGTCCAGCCCGAGATTTAAGCGAAATGGAAACGCTTGCGAATAGCTGATTTTTAAATCACTGTCTCCCACCTCCGCTTTTTCGCTTGAGCTGGGTAAAATCTCAATATTTGCCTCCGCCGTCGGCACCCGTTTTAGGTTTTCCAACGATTGCTCAATCTCTCTCACATTCAGAATATCGCCTTCGGCAAAAGTAAAACCGGTTAAGGCGTGTAGCTTGGTAAAACGCGGTACTTTGCCGCTATCTACCACTAAAGTATTGCGTATTTTGCCCGGAATCACAGTTAAAACTAATTTTCCACCACGTAAATCTTGCTCCGCAGTAACCACTCGTGTAGTGACATAACCTTTGCCGATAATTTCATTTTGGATTTGCTTCATCAACACAGCTAACCCTTCACCCCCAAAACAATGCGGTAATGTCAAATGAAGTGATTTTGCTGCTTTTTCAAACGCCCATTGGAATTGGCTGGTAGTCAGAGAATTGTCAGGAGAATAGTCAATGAGGGTGATTTGATGAATGGGGTAACAAGGCAATTCGTGATTGGAAAGAGTAAGTGTATCAGTGATTTGTGTCTCGAGCCGTACATCAGCTTTCGGCTGGAATTTTTCTGCTTGATTTTGTTGGTATTGCTGTTGGCGATGTTGCTGAGCAGCATCAATTTGTTGTTGAGTTGCATCAATGCGTGCTTGTTGTACAAGGCTTGAAGAATTTGCTTCAGCAACAAAAGAAGCACTTAACAATACCGTGCTTAAAATCAGATTTTGTGGGGTTTTCATAAGATCAAATAAGTAAGACATTCAACGTTTTTAGTCTATAAAAATTTATGTTGTTTTGCAAACTCCGTTTTATGGAGCTTTATACATATCTGACGACTTTGGTTTTTTATGCTATTATCTCCGCTATTTTTATACTATAGAGATATAGAATAACCGTGTTAGTTTCAGATTTTCATTTCAACTTACCCGATGAGCTGATTGCTCGCTACCCGACTGCCGAACGCTCTGCCAGCCGTTTATTACACTTAAATGGCGAAACAGGCGAATTTGCCGATCAACAATTTGTGGATTTATACGACCATATCAACGAAGGTGATCTGTTGATCTTCAATAACACTCGAGTGATCCCGGCTCGCCTTTACGGTCGAAAACCGAGTGGCGGTAAAGTGGAAGCATTAGTAGAACGTGTGTTAGACGAACACTGTTGCTTGGCTCACGTTAAAGCCTCAAAAGCACCGAAAGAAGGGGCTGAATTGATCTTTGGGGAAGATAAGCTAGGTGAAGGAAAAGGCTTTACAGCAACAATGGTAGCTCGCCACGATACCCTATTTGAATTGGTGTTTAACGAAGATCAACCGTTATTCGAATTGCTACAGCAAGCTGGTCATATGCCACTTCCACCTTATATTGACCGCCCCGATGAAGATGCTGACCAAGAGCGTTATCAAACCGTTTATAGCAAAGTGTTAGGTGCAGTTGCCGCCCCTACCGCCGGTTTGCATTTTGACAATGCAATGCTTGAAAAACTAAAAGCAAAAGGGGTGGATACTGCCTTCGTAACATTGCACGTTGGTGCCGGCACTTTCCAGCCGGTACGGGTAGAAACCATTGAAGATCATAAAATGCACGCCGAATATGCCGAAGTGAGCCAAGAAGTAGTCGATAAAATTCTCGCAACGAAAGCCAAAGGAAAAAGAGTGATTGCAATTGGTACGACATCAGTACGCTCGGTTGAAAGTGCCGCCCAAGCGGCTGAAAAAGATGGGAAATTGATTGCTCCGTTCTTTTCTGACACCGCTATTTTCCTTTACCCGGGAAAAACCTTTAAAGTCATTGATGCGTTAGTCACCAATTTCCATTTACCGGAATCCACGCTAATTATGTTAGTCTCAGCATTTGCCGGCTATAGAAATACGATGAATGCCTACGCCCACGCAGTAGAAACTAAATACCGTTTTTTCAGCTATGGCGATGCGATGTTTATCAATAAAAACCCAAATGCGTTGAGTGATGTTCCTTAATTTATGAGGGTTATAAGGGAATAACATTATGAACAAAAACAATCTTCCAACCATTTTAAGGGATTGTTTTCAATATATTCAATAATTTGGAAGTACGATGTTTCATTACGAATAATGTGTTCATAATAATTCCTTTGCCAAATTTCAGAAATATCGGTATTTTGACGAACCCATTTAGTTACGCCAATTTTAAAACCACGCACAATAGAGCCGATTGTTCGTGATGTTCCCCGTAAGGGCGAAACATTTTTCGCCCTTATACATGGGGCAAATGATGATTTTCCCCTACAGTTTCGACGATTTCAATAATGCCATGTAAATGATTAGGCATAATCACAAAGCTATGCAAGCTTACATTTGGAAAATGATCGGGTATATCTTCCCAACATTGACGTACAATATTCCCTATCTTATTAAGCCTCATTTCATCATCAACAATCTCACCGAGAAAATGGTGTTTATTTTTACAACAAATAGTAATGAAATAGAATCCTTGTGATCGGTAATCATAATGCTTTAGACGAATTGAACGCCTCCTATGAATCTCCGGCTGATATTTCTGCATTTTTCTTATTCCTTAATAAAACTGCTTATGCCAAGGGGAAAATGCCCCCCTTGCCTGCTCAATTTCAATAGAACTTGGGTAAAATTTTACTCTTATCATTCCCGTTTCTACGGTATTTAATACATTAATATGTCTTCTGTTTAATTTCTCAATAATCTGTTTATTCGGTAATTTCCACGGGTTCCATCTTCCAGCAGAAATCACTGCAAATGCTGGCTGGGTAATCGATAATAAAGTTTCGCCAGTGCTGCTTTTGCTACCGTGATGTCCAACCTGTAGAAAATCAATTTTGCCGAGCTGATGGGCAAATTGGCGTTCTTGTTCCACGCCAGAATCCCCTGTCAGTAATATCTTCAAGCGGTCGTTTTTGGCTAAAATAACGCAAGAGTCTTGGTTTTTAGCTCGTTCTGCAATGTGTGACGGGTAAATTGCCAATAATTGCCATTCGCCAAATTGCCACGATGTTCCGGCAATACAAGGCTCGGGATTTATATTGTGATACGTCACTTTGCTTGAACTAATTAACCTTGCTTTTGGGTATGCTTGCAATAACTCCACTACCCCACCTGAATGATCATTATCATCGTGACTTAGAAAAATCGCCTCTACCTCAATGCCATTTCGCTTTAAATACGGCAAGATTTCCATTTTTGCCATTGAATTGCGACTACCATCATTTGCTTGCCAACTGGAGCCGGTATCGTAAATTACCGCTTTATTTTGTTGATAAATGAACGCCATTGCCAGCCCTTGCCCAACATCAAACATAATCCATTCTGTTTGGGTTTGATTAAAGAGCTTAGGGAGATAAAAACTCAGATTGAACAATAGGGATACCGCTACTGCACTTAACCACTTTTTATAAGATAGCCGATATAATTTGCAATACAGCAATACTAAAACCAATAAATTCAGTGAAAGTAACTGCCACTGTTGCCAATGGCTTAATGCAAACCACGCATTAGAAAATGGATCTAACAGCCATAGGCTAAATTGAGCAAGATAGTCCGCCAACAGCCACGTTGAAAACAGATTGTCGGTTAAGAGCGTAAATAAAATAAGCGGTACAAGCAAAAAGCTATACAACGGCACAATAATCAGGTTGGCAAGCAGTGCAAAAGCAGAGATGCCCTCAAAAAAGTAGAGTTGAACCGGTGAGAAAATCAGCCAAATACCGATTTGTAAGTGCAAAAGCGATAACCACAAGCGGTTAAATTTTGTGATTTTTTTACGATATTCATCGTTTAAAAATCGGCTAAGAGGAAAATATTGATACCATAAAATTAAACTTGCTACCGCTAAAATTGAGAGCCAAAAACTATCAGAAAGCAGGCTCAATGGGTCAATTAAAATCAGTAACGCCACTATTCTCCCCCAATATTGCCAAGGGGTATAGTGTCGCCGCAGAACTTGGCAAAGCAAGACAAACGCAATCGCCAGCAACGCTCTGGCGGTCGGCACGGCAAAACCGGCAAAACCGGCTAAATAGCTGTAACCAAATGCGGTGATGAAGCTAACTATTCTTGCAAAATAAAGTGAAAATCCGACCGCTTGTAATGCGGTAAGCTCGCTTTTCAAGCAAAGCCATTGCACGCCTTTGGCAAAGTAAACACCAAACAACATTGCCAGCCCGATATGCAAGCCTGAAATGGCAATTAGATGGGCAGTAGCGGTTTGTTGGAATTGCTCCCAGTGTTCTGTTTTCAGCCACGCCCTTTCACCAAAAGCCAGAGCCAATAAAAAGCCTTGCGTAGGCAAAGCGTCCGTTTCAGCTTTCACTTTATTCAGCCAATTTGTTCGCAAGCTATAATCAGTTTTGGCTAATGTTTCCACCTTGCGAACCGTTGCTGTCATATTGATATGATTGGCAAAATACCAACGCTGTCGGTCAAAATTACCGATATTGCTACGAGCTGAAATAGGACGAAGAGCCAGTTCGGCTTGATAGAATTGATTAAGTAACAACGGCTGTTCCGATTGCCAGTTCAAGTAGATCTTCTCGCCTGTATTTAGTGTCGCAATCGCTGTTTGATAATCGGTTTGTTTTAAGATTTTACTGATTTCAAATTGAACAGGCGTTTTACTAGCAGTCGTTTTTTCCGCATTTTTTGCAACTTGAATGATCTGAATATAGCCAATACAAACCAATAAGCCGAGTACAGCCGTTAATTTTGAGCGTAGATAAACACTCAATATCAGCACTAAGGTTCCTATTACTATACCCACAAATAGAAACGCTTTAGGCAACCATAAAATAGGCAGATGAAATAGAATCAGGGCAATACAAAAACGGTCTAAAGTCATAATTCGGCTTACTTTTTAAAGCTGAGTATGCCGTTTATGCTTAATATTTTCAGAATAAATTTTCAGATTTTCGACACAGTTCGCAAAAATACTTGAAAAAATAAAGGCAGACTTTTTAGCCTGCCTTATAAAGAAGAGATATTATGCTGATTTTTGATCTTCAGCGTAACTTACTGCTGCAGTGAATAATACGTCTGTTGATGAATTTAATGCGGTTTCAACCGAGTCTTGAATCACACCAATCACAAAACCCACCCCAATTACTTGAGCAGCAATATCGTTTGGAATATTAAATAAACTACAGGCTAATGGAATCAATAATAATGAACCGCCTGCCACACCTGATGCGCCACAAGCACAGATTGATGCAACTACGCTTAATAGTAGTGCTGTTGCGAAATCAGGTTGAATACCTTGTGTATAAGCTGCCGCTAGGGTTAATACGGTTACAGTAATCGCTGCACCTGCCATATTAATACTTGCACCTAATGGAATAGCTACAGAAGCGATCTCATCACGAACGCCCAAACGCTTGGCTAAATTCATATTCACCGGAATGTTGGCTGCTGAACTGCGGGTAAAGAATGCCGTTACACCACTCTCTCGTAAACAGGTAAATGTAAGTGGGTATGGGTTGCGGCGAATTTTCCAATACACTAATAATGGATTTAGTACTAATGCCACAAATAACATTGCGCCAACTAAGACTACTAATAAACGTGCGTAATCTTCAAACGCATCAATACCATTGATGGCAACAGTTTCAGCTACTAAACCAAATACCCCAATAGGCGCAAATGCAATCACAACTTTCACAACAAACGAAACTGCGTTAGCTAAATCATTTAAGAATGCTTTTGAACTTGCCGAACCATGGCGGAATGCAATCCCTAAACCGATAGACCACGCAAGAATACCGATAAAGTTTGCATTACTTAATGCGACTAATGGATTATCAACTAA
The DNA here is from genome assembly GCF_004342115.1 of Mannheimia haemolytica. Taxonomy (GTDB): domain Bacteria; phylum Pseudomonadota; class Gammaproteobacteria; order Enterobacterales; family Pasteurellaceae; genus Mannheimia; species Mannheimia haemolytica. The sequence continues at coordinate 49,716 of NZ_SMAC01000022.1, forward strand.
GTTAAAAATAACGGTTTTTAGAATTTCACCAATGCCTTGTGGCGGGGTTAAACCGTCTGGGCTTGCAGTAAGCTCTAATGTAGTTGGGAGCATAAAGCTTAAAACAACAGCCGTTAATGCCGCAAAAAATGTACCTAATACATAAAGCACCAGAATCGGCTTTAATTTGCTATCTGAACCAACTTCTTTATTTGCAATCGCAGCCAAAACTAATACAAATACTAAAATAGGCGCAATGGCACGTAGTGATTTCACAAAAAATTGACCTAATACACCAATGCTGGTAGCCCATTCTTTATTAATAAATGCCAGCAATACCCCTAGCACTAAACCAATGGCGATACGTAATACTAAATTACCGCCAAGAATTTTTGATGATAATGATTGACTCATAACCCTTCACTTCTGTAAGACAACAAAAAATAAGGATAAATAAAATTTATCCGCCTGAAAAAATAGGTTTATAAGATTAGCGGAAAATAAACAAATATGGAATAAACAAGCGGTTTATTTTTCAGATTTTTTTACAAAAAAGTGAAGTTTTTTACATTCCATGGCTATCATATTATTTTTTCCTTAGGTTCTTTGAACATCACCATTCTTTCAGTACAATAGTTCTCTAAACTCTTTTATTTATTTTATTTACTATGAAACCAACCAATAAAGCAGATTTTCAACATGTGATCAATGCAGCTGGCTACTCTATGAAGGGGTTAAAAGCCGCTTATATTAATGAAGCCGCCTTTCGCCAAGAAATTTGGTGCGCTACTATTTTATTCCCTCTAGGGCTTATTCTAGGCGAAACCAATATTGAAAAAGCATTATTAGTAGGCACAGTTTTACTTGTTTTAGTTACAGAACTACTCAATAGTGCGGTTGAATCTGTTGTTGACCGCATTGGGGCTGATTTCCACGAGCTTTCTGGTAGAGCTAAAGATATTGGCTCTGCAGCTGTATTTATGGCGATGGTTTTACTCGCTATAACTTGGATATTAATTTTGTTTTGTTAACTCTATTTTTCAACCAACACTCTTACTGAGGTATTTATGCGCTTAAAAAAAACATTACTTTCGGTAGCACTACTTAGTGCAACATCAGCAATGGCCTACGAGACAGGTAAAACATATCGTTTTACGGTTTTACATACTAACGATATACACGGTCACTTTTGGCAAAGTGATAAAGGCGAATACGGTCTCGCTGCTCAAAAAACATTGGTTGATAATATTCGCAAAGAGGTCGCAGAAAAAGGTGGTTCGGTATTAATGCTGAATGCAGGTGATGCGAATACAGGCGTGCCGGAGTCAGATATGCAAAATGCACGTCCTGATATTGAAGGAATGAATGCGATTGGTTACGATGCAATGGTTCTAGGTAATCACGAATTTGATTACCCACTGCAAATTCTCTCTATGCAAGAAAAATGGGCTAAATTCCCCTTTATTTCGGCCAATGTCATTAATAAAAAAACGGATAAACCCATTGTAAAACCTTACGTGATGTTAGAACGAGGCGGACTAAAAATTGCTGTTATCGGATTAACAACCGAAGATACCGCAAAATTAGGTAATCCAGATGTAACGGAAAATGCCTTTTTCAAAAACCCTATTGAAACAGCAAAAAACACATTAGCTGAAATTAATCAAAAAGAAAAACCCGACGTACGTATCGCTTTAACCCATATGGGTTACTATTTTGACGGTAAACATGGTACTAATGCACCAGGTGATGTAACAATGGCCCGTACCTTAGAAAAAGGAGCGTTCGATTTAATCATTGGCGGTCATACCCACGATACTGTTTGTATTGATGAAAAAGGTCAATTCAAAGCCAAATATACGCCGGGTGAGGAATGTAAACCAGACTTCCAAAACGGTACTTGGATTGTGCAAGCCGGCGAATGGGGCAAATTTGTTGGACGGGCTGATTTTGAGTTTAAAGATGGAAAAACTACCTTGGTAAAATATGAATTAATTCCGGTCAACTTAAAAAAAACCATTAAAAAAGAAGACGGTACTAAAGAATACCGACTTTACCAGCCTGAAATCAAAGCCGATGAAGCAACCTATACCTTATTGAAAAAATATCAAGATGAGGGCGATAAAAAGCTTAATATTGAAGTTGGTCGTGTGAAAGGGTTATTAGACGGCAAACGTGAGCATATTCGCTTCCAACAAACCAATCTCGGTCGTTTAATTGCACAATCGCAAATGGAAAGGGTAAAAGCCGATATCGGGATTATGAACTCCGGCGGTATTCGTACCTCCCTTGAAGAAGGTGTAATAACTTATAAACATATTCTGACTGTTCAACCTTTCGGTAATATGATTGCAACGGTGGATTTAAAAGGACAAGAATTGTTAGATACCCTCACCACTATTGCTCTGAAAGAAGTTGATACTGGCGCTTATCCTCAATTTGCCGGCATTTCAATGGTAGTCGACCGTACAGCAAAAACTATTTCTGATGTTAAAATCGGTGGCAAACCTTTTGATAAAGAGAAAACTTATAAAGTTTCTCTGCCTGACTATGTTGCGGCTGGTGGCGATGGCTACCCATTACTGAAAAAACACCCTAGCTATGTCAATACAGGCTTTATTGATGCCGAAATGCTGAAAAAATTCTTCGAAGAAAATAAAATTATTGAGGCAGATAAATACGATCCAAAAAACCAGATCATTTTCAAATAGAGCTATAGAAAATGAAACTCACTCTGGCAGTCTCTGCTCAAAAGAGCTGTGGCTGCCTGTAGATTGTTTTCTTACTTTCAAGTGTTATAGGAAATCGATAAAAATCCCTACCAAATTAATTCATCACCATATGATGAAAATTAAAAAACCTCTGGCAATACTTTGCCAAAAGTTTTTGACTTTTATAGGGTAATATCACTGCTTATTTGTAGAAGATCAAACCTAATCTGACAGTCCCCCGTTTTAAATTACCGTGTCTGTCAGATTAATTTGAGCTTAAATTCTTTTCCACCCAA
>NZ_SMAC01000023.1 GCF_004342115.1 Mannheimia haemolytica
ATTGCTGCAATTCTGCAAGCCGAAAACCACAATCATACCATTGCTCGCCAGCACAAGGCGGCTTTAGAGCAAGCTGAAAATCCGCTTGAATATGATTATTCGGCGGGGTGGACGAAAACTTATGCTGATTATTTAGAGGAGCAAGCTAATGTATAAAGTCTATTTAGCACTTTACAAAGGCTCGGGTGGTAGCCTATATGACTATTTCACAGATTGGTTAATTCGCAAAGCCACTAAAGGCAAATATTCGCATTGCGAAATAGCAGTACAAAAGAGTGAGACTAAAGACCACTATCACAGAGAAGTGTGGTATGAGTGCTACAGCTCCAGTCCTCGTGACGGTGGAGTAAGACAAACTGTGATTAACCTTGACGATGGCAAATGGGATTTAATTGAGCTGCCAAACGTACACGAGCAACAAATTAAAGCCTATTTCGCCGGCACAAAAGGCAAGCCTTATGACTGGCGAGGCGTGTTTGGGATTGTATTGGGGATTAAACAAAAGCGGGATAAGTACTTTTGTTCGGAGTGGTGCTTTAACTTAATTAAGCAAAGCGATGAGGGATGGAGATTTAGCCCTAATCAGTTGGCAGCAATTTTCAAAAAGAGATAAAAAATGAAGAAAACTTTAGTGGCATTAGCTGTTGCTTTTTTGGCTTCAGCAACCCAAACTAAACAGCAAGTAAGCATTTGAGGGAGCAGAGCGAATAGTTGTTAATACCTACAAGTTATAGCGGTCAGTATGAGGATAATATGGTTTATAAATTCTAAAATTTAAACGCCCTTTAATGATGATTTAAAGGGCGTAAATTTTATTTATTTGTTTCGGTCATCTTACTTAAAATCAATGATAAGTTGGTTTGCTTAACTCTAACCAATTCAGCTAGGTTTCTGCGGCAACCATTTGGGCACCCAAATATTTTGGAGGGTAATTTGGAGGTCTAAAAAATAGGCTGGTTAAAATTTGAGTTTCGGAAAAATATAGGTGGTTTCGGAAAAATAAAATAAACTGATTAAATAACACATTGATTTTATTGGAAAATTTTAGGTGCTTTTTAATTGGTTCACTTAGACTTCAAACGTGCGTAATTTTTACGAGTGAATTAAAGCGAAGAGGATTAAGTTTTTAAATGAACTTAATCCTTTTTTATTTTGCCATAATAACTACAAGCGGTTATTTCCTTGCAATTTTTTGCGAAAGCATTATACTCTAGTGCTGAGTTGGTTAGGCAATCGCTGGTTTATTGAAGCCTCTAAATTCGTGAAAACGTAAACTGGGGGACAAGTAAACGAGAGGAAAGTCCGAGCTACACAGGGCAGAGTGCCGGATAACGTCCGGGGGGCGTGAGCCTACGACCAGTGCAACAGAGAGCAGACCGCCGGCTTTGTCGGTAAGGGTGAAAGGGTGCGGTAAGAGCGCACCGTGTGGGTGGTAACATTCCACAGCAGGGTAAACTCCACTCGTAGCAAGACCAAATAGGAACTCAATCGGTGGCCCGCTGAGAGTTCGGGTAGGTTGCTTGAGCGTATGTGTAAATGTACGTCTAGAGGAATGATTGTCCACGACAGAACTCGGCTTATCGACCAACTCACTAAATTCTTGAAATGCGAACAGGGGGAACTTGTTCGCTTTTTTATTTTATAGTGAAAGTAAATATGAAATTTATTAAGACGATTATCACGTTAATTGCATTATATTCAATGCCAGTTTTTTCTCACCCACATTCATTTGTTGATTTGAAAACGAATGTTATTGTGGAAGGCTCAATGTTGAAATCTTTCCAAATGGAATGGATGCTAGATGAAATTGCTTCTTCTGAGTTAATTTATGAAGTGAAAAATAGCCAAGATAAAGAAAAAACTCAGCAGAATATCACTGCAGAAATGGTGCAAACCGCATTGCAAAATCATTATTTTAGCACCTTATATGATAGTCAAAATCAGCCGATAAAATTTACGACAAAGCCCACAGCGACTCGCTTTGAAATCAAGAATAACAGAGTGATTTTTTATATTACTTTTCATTTAGCTAAACCTCACGAATTAAAGCAGAGTAAAGTGAGATTCTATACTTATGAACCGAGTTATTATATTGCGATGGAATATAATCGCCCTGCTGATGTCAATATCAGTAATGCAAGTTGTAAAGCAACATTGGTGCAACCTCAAGTAGATAGTAAGTTACGCTTATATGCTTCCGGTTTGGATAAAAACCAATCACCGGATATGCCTGAAAATGGAGATTACTCTCTTGGTGTCCAATTTGCTCAAAAAGTGGAGATTATATGCGATTAAAAGCAACATATTGGGGAATGATAGTGATAGGATTTTTGAGCCTATTTGCTCTTTATCAGCTTTATCCAATGATATTGTTTAAAGTGATGGAATGGCAAAAAAACTTTAATTTACAGCTTTCCGCTTCGCTCAATGAATTAGCTGAAAATCAAAGTAAAGCCGGTATTACCTTAGTATTTATTAGTTTTTTATATGGAGTATTTCACGCAGTTGGGCCTGGTCACGGAAAATTTATTCTGAGCAGTTATCTTTCTTTTGAAAAAACAAAATTAAATCAGGCGATGAAAATCACTTTTGCCTCAGCATTGGTGCAGGGCTTAGTGGCAATTTCATTGGTGACGGTGATTGTGGTGATTTTTACTCTCTCTCGCCAATATTTTAATTTAGCCCTAAAATGGGTTGAGCGGGGGAGCTTTGGTTTGATGATCTTGTTCGGCATTTACTGGTGTTACCAGGTGTATCGAACGGTGAACAGAGCGCGAAAGCCTATCATTAAATCCATTCGTATTTCGCAAAAAAAAGCTGGAAAATTACCGCTTGTCACGCAGAAAGGGCATATTCATACCGAAAATTGTAGCTGTAGGCATAAACATTTACCGACTTCAAATGAAATGCAACAAGTGAGAGATTGGAAAGCACAGCTGATGTTGGTATTAAGTATTGGCTCAAGGCCTTGCTCTGGCGCTATTCTTGTTTTATTTCTTTCTTATACGCTCAATCTCTATGCTTGGGGGGTTATTTCAGCATTAGCTATGGCAGTAGGAACAGGGCTGACTTTAAGCTTATTTGCTTATCTTGTTATCATTGCGAGAAATAAGGCAGTTAAGGTTAGCCAATGGTATTTTTCAGCTCAAATTAATCGAAATATCGTTTGGATATTAAAATTTACACTTGGACTCGCATTAATTCTATTTGGAATGGTATTATTTCACAGTAGTTTCATTGATGCTGGTACAGGCGTTTTTTTCAAACGCTAAATTAATAAGTTATTAAAAATTTTTATTAAAAGTATTAAAAAAACTTTTTAAAAATATTAAATCGGTTACAATGTGGAAGTTTTATTTTCAATTAAGAGGTCTTTATGGATTCAATTATTCTATTTTTTGAGAGTGTACTGACTTGGATTGTGAACACAATCGACGGTCCACTTTGGGATGTAACGATTATCCTATTGCTCGGTGCAGGGTTATTTTTCACTCTTACAACAGGTTTTGTCCAGCTGCGTCTTCTTCCGCAAAGTTTACGTGAAATGTGGGGAGGACGTTCTACGGAAGGGAAATCATTAACTCCGTTCCAAGCCTTTACTACTGGATTAGCCAGCCGTGTTGGGGTTGGTAATATTGGTGGGGTAGCTACTGCAATCGCTTTGGGTGGGCCGGGTGCGGTATTCTGGATGTGGATTACCGCCTTAATGGGAATGAGTTCCGCCTTTGCTGAGTCTTCACTGGCTCAGTTGTATAAAACCAAAGATCCAAACGGAATGTTTCGTGGTGGGCCAGCCTATTACATCACTCGTGGTTTAAAACTGCCTTCTCTTGCTATTGCTTTTGCAGTGACGCTTATCTTCACCTTTGGTTTTGCTTTTAATGCTGTGCAATCTAACTCTATTGTGGAAGCAACCAAAAATGCGTGGGATTGGAACCCAGTCTACGTAGGCATGACATTAGTGGTGATTACAGGGTTAATTATTTCTGGAGGGGTCAAGCGTATTGGTAAAGTTTCTGCTCAAGTTGTTCCAATGATGGCATTATTCTACTTGATTATTGCAGTAATTATTTTAGGTATGAATATTGAAAAAGTGCCAAGTATAATCTCTTTAATTATTGAAAGCGCCTTTGATTTTTCTGCTGCTGCAGGTGGAATGTTTGGAGCATTGGTATCCAAAACTATGCTAATGGGGATTAAACGTGGCTTGTTCTCAAACGAAGCTGGTATGGGATCTGCACCAAATTCTGCAGCGACTTCTGATGCGAAACACCCGGCAAGTCAAGGCTTAATTCAAATGTTGGGCGTATTTGTAGATACAATTGTAGTCTGTACTTGTACTGCAGTGATCATTCTTATGTCAAATAACTATGGTGGTGAAACTTTAAGAGGTATTTCACTTACTCAAAGTGCGTTACAATTCCATTTAGGTGAATTTGGTTTACACTTTTTAGCATTTGTGATTTTACTGTTTTGCTTCACATCCATTATCGGTAACTATGCTTATGCAGAAACTAATATCCGCTACATTAAAAACAGTCCGTGGTTTGTGTGGGGATTCCGTGCCATCGTTTTATTCTTTGTGTACTTCGGTGCAGTAAGAGACGGAGGGATTGTATGGGCATTTGCCGATACAGTGATGGCATCAATGGCGGTAATTAACTTGGTGGCTATCTTAATTCTTGCTCCGATTGTCTGGATTATTTTAAAAGACTATCTTCGCCAAGTGAAAAGTGGCAAAGAGCCAGTGTTTAGAATTGAAGAACATCAAGACCTTATCCATAAAGGTGTTGACCCATTAATTTGGAAATCGAAAGAGTAATTTAATAGCAAAAAAACAAGCGGTCATATTTACAAAAAAATGGGTAAATATGACCGCTTGAACTTTTAGTTTAGCCTAAAATTTTTCTAAGAGCTGAACCGATTTCGGCTAAACTTCTGACGGTTGTCACACCGGCATCTTCAAGGATTTTGAATTTTTCATCGGCGGTTCCTTTGCCGCCACTGATAATCGCACCGGCGTGTCCCATTCGTTTGCCTTTTGGTGCGGTGACACCGGCAATATAGCTGACTACAGGCTTGGTGACATTTTCTTTGATGAAAGCTGCCGCTTCTTCTTCGGCAGAGCCGCCGATTTCACCAATCATCACAATGGCTTCAGTTTCAGGATCGTCTTGGAACAGTTTTAAAATGTCAATAAAGTTAGATCCCGGAATCGGATCGCCACCGATACCGACACAAGTAGATTGACCAAAGCCTTCGTCAGTTGTTTGTTTAACTGCTTCATAGGTTAAAGTACCCGAACGAGAAACAATACCGATATTGCCTTTTTTGTGGATATTGCCCGGCATAATGCCGATTTTGCACTCATCAGGGGTAATCACACCCGGGCAGTTCGGACCGATCATTCGCACGCCGGTTTGGTTTAGACGTTGTTTAACTTGTAGCATATCCAAGGTTGGAATGCCTTCAGTAATACAGACAATTAGTTGGATGCCGGCATCAATGGCTTCTAAAATAGCATCTTTACAGCCGGGAGCCGGAACGTAGATAACGGTTGCAGTTGCACCGGTTGCTTCTACCGCTTCGCGTACGGTGTTGAAAACCGGTAAGCCTAAATGGGTTGTGCCACCTTTATTCGGCGAAACTCCGCCGACTAATTGTGTGCCATAAGCAAGGGCTTGTTCGCTGTGGAAAGTACCTTGTCCGCCGGTGAAACCTTGGCAAATTACTTTTGTGTTTTTATCAATTAAAATCGACATTTTTCCTCCTAATTTGCAGATTTTACCGCTAATTCAGCCGCTTGTTTTAATGATGATGCCGCTAGAATACTCAGCCCGCTATTGGCTAAAATCTCACGCCCCTGTGCGGCATTAGTGCCTTCTAAACGCACAATAACAGGCACATTCACGACTTCGTTTACAGCAGCAATGACGCCATCAGCAATCAAATCGCAGCGGACGATACCACCAAAAATATTGACTAACACGGCTTTCACATTCGGATCAGATAAAATCAATTTAAAAGCTGCTGCTACACGCTCTTTGGTTGCACCACCGCCAACGTCTAAGAAGTTAGCCGGTTTACCACCATAAAGTTTGACGATATCCATCGTCCCCATTGCCAGCCCCGCACCGTTTACCATACAGCCGATATTGCCATCTAGTGCAACGTAGTTGAGATTCCATTTTTCCGCTTCAGCTTCACGTTCGTCATCTTGCGATGGGTCTTGCAACTCTTTAAGTTCTGGGTGGCGGTAGAGAGCATTGCTGTCAATCGACATTTTTGCATCTAAGCAGAGTAGTTGCCCTTCTTTAGTGATGACAAGTGGATTTACCTCTAATAAAGCTAAATCTTTTTCAACAAATAGGTTAGCCAGTTTCACGAAAATATCCGCAAATTGTTTAACTTCATCACCTTTCAAGCCTAATTTAAATGCTAATTCACGCCCTTGATAACCCTGCCCACCGGTGAGTGGGTCAATTACCGCTTTGTGAATTAATTCAGGGGTTTTCTCCGCTACTTCTTCAATATTCATACCACCGGCACTTGATGCCATAAAAATCACTTTTTGAGCGGAGCGATCAACCACTGCACCTAAGTACAATTCACGGTCGATATTGCAGGTTTCTTCTAAATATAAGGTATTAACCGGTTGCCCATTAGCATCGGTTTGGAAGGTAACTAAGCGTTTGCCGAGCCATTTATCGGCAAATTCACGCACTTCGGCTTCATTGCGAACCAGTTTCACCCCGCCGGCTTTGCCACGCCCACCAGCGTGAACTTGGCACTTTATCGCCCATTGTTCACCTTGTAGTTGTTTAATTGCCTCAACGGCTTCCTCTGCCGTTTTGCAAGCAATCCCTTGGCTTACGGGAAGCCCGTATTGTTTGAATATTTGTTTTGCTTGATATTCGTGTAGATTCATAGAGTTTCCTCGTTTGGTTTTTTTTATGTTACTTTTCTTTGCTTGTGCAAAGAAAAGTAACCAAAAGAAAGCACACCCTGCTTCGCCACTTTCTTCGCTTAGTTTGAATTTGCTTGACGGAAAAATTTATAACTCGCTTGCCTTGTAAGCTCAAACACTAAATTTTTCCTACAAATTCAAAGTCGCTCAGGTGGCTCAGAAGGGAACTCAAATAGAGCGTTTATCGGATTTTGTCAAATTTTATTAAAAACAGACCGCTTGTAGCTAAAAGTACAAGCGGTCATATTTTCGATTAAATTTCCAAAAGAAGACGGGTTGGGTCTTCTAATAACTCTTTAACTGCCACTAAGAAACCGACAGATTCTTTACCGTCAATTAAACGGTGGTCATAGCTTAAGGCTAGGTACATCATCGGGCGGATCACTACTTGTCCGTCAATGGCGACAGGGCGGTCTTTAATAGCGTGCATACCCAAAATCGCACTTTGTGGCGGGTTGATAATTGGGGTGGACATTAATGAACCGAATACCCCGCCGTTGGTGATGGTAAAGTTACCGCCGGTTAAGTCTTCAACGGTTAATTTGCCGTCACGCCCTTTTTCGGCAAGTTCTTTAATTTTCTTCTCAATATCTGCCATACTCATTTTGTCGCAATCACGCAACACAGGTGTGACTAAGCCTCGTGGGGTAGAAACCGCAATGCTGATGTCGAAATAGTTATGATAAACCACATCATCGCCATCAATGGAGGCATTGATTTCAGGGTAGCGTTTTAATGCTTCAACCACGGCTTTAATGTAGAACGACATAAAGCCTAAACGCACACCGTGTTGTTTTTCGAATTTTTCGCCATAGGTTTTGCGTAAATTCATAATTGGTTGCATATCCAGCTCGTTAAAAGTAGTGAGCATTGCAGTGGTGTTTTTTGCCTCTAGTAAGCGTTCGGCAATACGTTTGCGGAGTCGTGTCATCGGCACACGTTTTTCGCTACGGCTGTTAAATGCTACAGTGCTAACGGTGTTTTGGCTGGTTGCAGACCCTTTTACTTGGTTGATTTGCACTCGTTTGGCAATCTCTTTTTCAATATCTTCGCGGGTGATTCTGCCGCCTACACCACTGCCTTGAATATCAGCGGCTTGTAAGTCGTGTTCGGCTAATAAACGGCGAATCGCAGGCCCTTGATCATCAGCGTTCGCGTGGCTGTTTTCAATTGCTGCGTGTTTGCGGTCTGATGGCGTGGATTCTGTTTTTTGCTCAATAGTTGCAGAGCTAATATCACCGGCTTTAGCTACTACTAATTTACCCAGAGATTGCTTGGATACAACAGTAGCACCTTGTTCTTGGGTAATTTCTGCAAGAATACCATCGCTTGAAGCCGGTACTTCTAAAACGACTTTGTCTGTTTCAATTTCGACTAAAATTTCATCACGTTTTACATTGTCGCCCACTTTTTTATGCCAAGTGGCAACGGTCGCATCGGCAACAGATTCGGGTAAATCGGGGGTTAAAATTTCAATGGTCATAACTTATTCCTTTTTTCGAGAGAGTTTTAAAACTCCGACAGCGTAAATTGTAAAATTTGGTTAAAAGTGAACCGCTTGTAGGGCGTATATACGCCCATTTTATTATTCAGCGATCGTTAAAGCATCTTCAACAAGTTGTTTTTGTTGTTTTGCGTGTAACGATGGATAACCCACCGCCGGTGAAGCAGAAGCCGGTCTGCCTGCGTAAGTTAATTTTGCATCTTCCGGCAGAGAAGCCTCAAAATTGTGCTTGCTGCAATACCACGCACCTTGGTTTAGTGGCTCTTCTTGACACCAGACAAAGTCTTTAACGTGAGCGTAAGGCTCGAGAATTTGTTGCATTTCTTCAAGTGGGAACGGGTAGAGCTGTTCGATACGAATAATGGCAACGTCCGTTTGGTTATTTTCACGGCGTTTTTCAATTAAGTCGTAGTACACTTTACCCGAACACATCACCACACGTTTGACTTGTTTAGGATCGATATTATCGAGCTCGCCAATCACATTTTGGAATGAACCGTTAATCAATTCATCAAGAGATGACACCGCAAGTGGGTGGCGTAGCAATGATTTTGGTGTGATTGCAACCAATGGGCGACGCATTTTGCGGATCGCTTGACGGCGTAACATATGGTAAACCTGTGCCGGTGTTGATGGCACGCAAACTTGAATATTTTGCTGAGCACAAAGCTGTAAATAGCGTTCCACTCGGGCAGAGGAGTGTTCCGGCCCTTGACCTTCATAGCCGTGTGGTAATAACATCACTAAACCGCACATTCTGCCCCATTTTTGTTCGCCTGAGCTGATAAATTGGTCGATAACAATTTGAGCTCCGTTAGCGAAATCTCCAAATTGAGCTTCCCAAATGGTCAGTGTTTTCGGGTCGGTAGTGGCAAAGCCATATTCAAAGGCGAGTACCGCTTCTTCAGAGAGTACGGAATCCCATACTTGGAAACGCCCTTGATTGGCGTGCAGTTGAGTAAGTGGCACATAGCCTGTTCCATCATTTTGGTTATGGATTACCGCATGGCGATGGAAGAAAGTGCCACGTCCGGCATCTTCTCCTGAAAGGCGAACATGTGTGCCTTCGTCTAACAAAGTAGCGTATGCCATTGTTTCAGCCATACCCCAGTCGAATAATTTCTTGCCTTCATACATCTCTTTGCGATCAGTGTAGATCTTTTCAACCCGAGAATGAGCTTTAAGCGAAGCCGGATATTCGCACACCCGTTTGGCAATGGTTAAGAATCGTTCTTCAGGGAATTTACTTTCGTATAGGGCAGTCCAGTCGTAATTGAGATATTGTAGCCAATCGACCGCTGCCATATCCATTTCACGCCATTCCGGCACAACGCATTCGCCGTTGTCTAAGGCATCACGATACAGGTTTAACATCTCGATTTCTTGCTCGTTGGTTAAAACACCTTCGGTAATTAAACGATCCGCATAGACTTTGCGAGGTGTCGGGTGTTTTTTGATGATGCTATACATCATCGGCTGAGTTGCTAAAGGCTCATCGGCTTCATTATGACCGTGACGACGGTAAGAGATTAAATCAATAAAAATATCACGTTTAAATTTAGTACGATATTCCACAGCCATTCTCGCTGCAAAGGCAACAGCTTCCGGATCATCACCATTAACGTGAATAATCGGTGCCTGAATCATTTTGGCAATGTCGGTACAAAATTCGGTGGAGCGGGTGTCATTTGGGTTAGAGGTGGTAAATCCGATTTGGTTGTTGATCACAATACGGATAGTGCCTCCTACTTTATAGCCACGAGCATTTGCCATATTTAAGGTTTCTTGCACTACACCTTGCCCTGCCACTGCAGAGTCACCGTGAACGGTCACCGCAAGCACCTTTTCGTGTTCGGTATCACGCATACGTTCTTGTCTTGCACGCACTGAGCCGATTACCACCGGGCTAACAATCTCTAAATGCGATGGGTTGAAAGCAAGGGTAAGGTGAACGTTTTTATCATCTACGGCAAAGTTTGAGGAGAAACCTTGGTGGTATTTCACATCGCCCGTGCGGCTTTCATCAGCGTGTTTGCCGGCAAATTCATCAAACAATTCTGCCGGGCGTTTACCAAATACGTTCACTAACATATTCAAACGACCACGGTGTGCCATACCTAAAACCACATCGGTCATACCTTGACGGGAAGCGTGGCGGATAATTTCTTTCATCATCGGAATAAAGGCATCACTGCCTTCCAATGAGAACCGTTTTGCCCCCGGGAATTTTGCCCCTAAGTAACGCTCTAAACCATCGGCAGCGGTCAATTCGCTTAATAAATTCAGTTTTTCTGCTTTGGTGAACAGCGGTTTGTTTAGCACGCTTTCCATTTTGGCTTGAAGCCAGTTGCGTTGTTCAATATCTTGAACGTGCATAAATTCTAAACCAATAGGCCCTAAATAAGTTTCTTTTAGGGCTTTATCCAGTTCGCTGAGCTTCATTGTGTCTTTATCATAGACATAGCGACCGACCGTAAAAGTTTCGTTGAGATCTTCATCGGTGAAGCCGTGATATTTGTAGTCCAATTCAGGCACGCTGGAGGTTTTCCAACGGTAATAGTTAATTGGGTCTAGTTTTGCCTCTAAATAGCCACGGAAACGGTGAGCGTTAATCCATTGCAGTAAGCGAACTTGTTTCGCCCCTGCTTCTGGGTCAATAATAGTGACGGATTGAGGTTGCTGTTCACGGGCTAATTTACGGAAATAGTCACGAATAGGGGTGTGAGCTTGTTCAAATTGGGGAGTTTTAGGAAATGAATCAAAGATGTTTCTCCAGCTTTCATCAACATTTGCTGGATTTTCTAGATACTGTTCATAAATTTCTTCTATATAAGATTGGTTTGCACCGCCTAATGCAGATGATGCAAGCCAATCATCAAAATGTGTATATTGCATAAAGACCTGACCTGTTTGTGGTATGAAATCACGCCCTTATTATACTCCAATTTAAGCAAATAAAATGTGAAGTAAGTCTGATTTTTAGATAAATCTTGTGCTGCAAGCGGTTATTTTTAGCATTATTTTTACAAATTTTAAACATTTGGTAAAAAGGACGCCTATCAGTGCTCACAACTACATTCACCAAGGCAGATATCGCCATGTAAATTATGGTGATGGTTATGTTTATGTGAATAAAATGCAACATTACGTGCAAATTGGTCGCCAAAAAAATGGATAAAGCTCGGATCGTGTGTAATGACTTCGGGGCTTCCGGCACAACAAATATGTTTATTGATGCAAAGCACTTCATCTGTATTCGCCATCACAATATTTAAGTCGTGTGAGACCATTAAAATAGCACAGTTAAGGAGATCCCTTGTTTTATTAAGTAATTGATAGAGTTCGGTTTGGCCTATAATATCAACGCCTTGCATTGGTTCATCTAACACTAAAAGTTGCGGACGATCTAAAATTGCCCGAGCCAGCAATACACGTTGAAGTTCACCACCCGATAATTTTTGCATACTATTTTCAGTGAGATGGGTAATAGAAAACAGATCTAGTGCTTGGTTAATCATTTCTTTGGTAGTATGTGGTTTTAGCGCAAGAAATCGATAAACAGTAATGGGCATCGAGGGTTCTAAATGCAATTTTTGTGGTACATAGCCAATTTTGAGTCCTTTTTGATGAATAACCTTTCCTTTATTTGGGCTAAGTAATTTTAGCAAAATTTTAAGCAGGGTAGATTTTCCTCCACCATTTGGCCCGACTATCGTCGTGATAGAGTTAGGATAAATAGATAAATTAATATTTTGTAATGCTTTTTGTCCATTGAAAGACACTTCAATATTCTCAAGAGAAACCAGTGATGTCGCGGATAAATTCTGTTTGAATAGTTCAAATGTAGTGGTATTTAGATTCGGTTTAAGATGATGGATTTTCATTGATATAAAAAAATTAGGGGTATTGAGTTAAAATTAGCTGATTTTTCGTGTTGTGACAATAGATTAAATGAATTTTTTCTTGGTAAAATAGTCTACTCAGAAAAATATGTAAATTTTAGTAAATTTTAAAAATAGCGGGATATATTTTGCAACATGTAATTTTAGCGAGAGATCGTAAGCGACATAAAAAACATTTTAAGATTGCGGTTTTCTTATTAGCGGTATTTAGTCTATTTGTTGGTATTGTTCTCGCACTAAAAGATCAATCCTCAATCAATAATACATCTTCACAGGAAGATATTATTGCCATTGATAAACAGGAAAAATATCAGAGTATCAACACTAATTTGGCGGAAAATAATACTCTCCATCAGGAGCAACATTCCAGTTTTATTAATTATGTGACTGATTTACTGACTCAGTCGGCATTAGTAATCGAACATGACGACGAAATTGTTGATGATCAAACAGCGACTTCTTATGAAGATGAATTAGTTGGGCAAGACGATGAAGTAGAAGAAGGGATTGAAACGGTTGAAAATCAAGTTCCTGGGGAAAAACTCCCAGAAGAAGCTGAAAAGGCATTAGAAGATTTACTTGATGTGGCTGATCAAGCACTACGAATTCAAAACCAATTCAGTTATACCGTAGCTCGAGGCGATAAACTTAAAGATGTATTAGAGCAATCAGGCTTAACTGCATCCGTTGCGAAAAATTTAATTAAGCAACATTCGGCATTAGCACAATTAGAACCGGGTCAACAATTTTATTGGGTATTAGATAATGACGGTGAATTAGAATATATGAACTGGCTGGTTTCCGAAAAAGAGGAACGGGTTTATGAGCGAAAAGAAAATGGTAAATTTTCTTTTCAAAGATTTGAGAAAAAAGGGGAATGGAAGTTAGATGTTGTAAGAGGAACTATTCAGAATAGTTTTGCGGTTAGCTTAAAAGCCGTTGGCTTATCAGACCGCCAAATTAACCAGCTAGCGGTTGGATTGCAGTCACAAATTGCGACGAATAAATTAAAAAAAGGGGATAGGTTTGCAATTCTGATTAAGCGGGAATATATTGACGGCAAAGTAACGGATTTAGGAAATGTGGAAGGAATCCATGTAATTAGCAGTAAAAAAAGTTATTATGCTATTCAAGCAGATAATGGACGCTATTATAGTCGATATGGTGAAACATTAAGTGGAGGATTTGCTCGTCATCCATTATTATTTGCAGCAAGAGTAACTTCTTCTTTCAACCCCAAACGCAGACACCCTATTACAGGGAGAATTAGTCCGCATAAAGGGGTTGACTATGGCGTGCCAATAGGTACTCCGATCATCGCACCAAGTGATGGTGTCGTAGAGCATGTGGCATATCAAGCCCGTGGAGCAGGACGTTATATTCGGATAAAACACGGACATATTACGACTGTTTATATGCACCTCAGCAAAACGTTGGTAAAACCAGGGCAGAGTGTTAAAAAAGGGGAGCGGATAGCATTATCGGGTAATACAGGCGGTTCAACCGGGCCTCATTTACACTATGAATTCCATATTAATGGTCGACCGGTCAACCCGATTACGGTAAAATTGCCTGGCTCAAATTCAGGTATGGGTAATAAAGAACGTCAAGCATTCTTAAATAAAGCGAAGAATGTAGAAAGTAGATTAAAAATGTAAGGATTCTCAATGAAAAAAAATCTAATCACTTTAGGATTAATGTGTTTATCAACCATCACGTTTGCTTCAGATGCAAAACTAAAAAGCCAGCTTGAAAAAATTGGAGCCACAGATGTTAAAATTTCAGATTCTCCATTAACAGGCTTTAAAATGGCGACTTCAAATGAAGGTGTTGTATATATCAGCCAAGACGGTCGTTATGTAATTCAAGGTAAAGTATTTGAGCTAAAAAATGGTAAAGCGATTGATATTACTAATCAAGGATTGTTGGCAGAATTGAATTCATACACTAATGAAATGATCGTATATCCAGCGAAAAATGAGAAACATGTGATTACGGTGTTTATGGATATTACTTGCCATTATTGCCATTTACTACATACTAAAATCAAAGAATATAATGATTTAGGTATTACCATTCGCTATTTGGCATTCCCGCGTGGTGGAATGAATACCCAAACAGCAAAACAAATGGAAGCTATTTGGACATCAGCAGACAAAGTAAAAGCACTGAATGATGCTGAAGATGGTAAATTACCAACCCAAATAAAAACGCCGGATATTGTGAAAAAACATTACCAATTAGGGATTAAATTTGGTGTGACAGGTACCCCAAATATGGTAACTTCAGAAGGTGAGTTGATTGGTGGTTATGTAGAGCCTAAAGAATTAGCGAAAATGTTAAGTGAGTAATTCATTAACTTGAATACAAGCGGTCTTTTTTTGTAAAATTTTTGCAAAAGAAGACCGCTTGTTGTTTCATTAAAGAAGAGTATTGTGGAAAAAATAATTAAAAGGCGCCCATTATTAACAACGGAAATAGTCTCTACAAACCCGTTATTAAATCGAATCTATCAAAGTCGAGGCATAAAGAATACGCAAGAACTAGAGCATAATTTAAAGAATTTGCATAGACCACAGCAACTTGCCAATATTGAGCAAGCCGTTGACTTGCTATTACAAGCCTTTCGTGAAAAAAGCCGGATCATTATTGTGGGTGATTTTGATGCAGATGGTGCAACCAGTACATCGCTTGCCCTTATTGCGTTACGCCAATTGGGTTTCGATAAGGTAGATTATTTAATTCCGGATCGTTTTTCTCAGGGGTACGGATTGAGTGTAGCGGTTGCTGAAATGGTATTAGCAAAAGGGGCGGATTTAGTCTTAACGGTAGATAATGGAATTTCTTCGACTGAAGGCATTGCTCTGCTAAAAAGCCATCAGATTCAAGTTTTGGTTACCGATCATCATTTACCGCCAGAGAGCCTACCCAATGCAGATGCACTGGTAAACCCCAATTTAGCTTTTTGTGAATTTCCGTCTAAATCTTTAGCCGGGGTAGGCGTGATCTTCTATGTAATGATGGCATTGCGTTCTCGTATGAGAGAACAACATTTATTTGAAAATAAACCAGAGCCAAATTTTGCTGAATTACTGGATTTAGTCGCTTTAGGCACAGTGGCTGATGTAGTGCCGTTAGATCAAAATAATCGGATATTGGTGCATCAAGGGTTACAGCGAATCCGTTCAGGGCATTGCCGTTTAGGGATAAAAGCTTTAGCGGAGGTGGGCAAGCGAGATCTTTCTACTTTGCAAGCAGCAGATTTGGGTTTTGCTATCGCACCACGTTTGAATGCAGCTGGTCGGTTAGAAAATATGTCTTTAGGGGTTGAGTTACTAATTTGTGAAAATATGGAATTAGCTCGCCGGCTTGCGCTTGATCTTGATTCTCTTAATCAAACCCGAAAAGAGTTTGAACAAGAAATGAAAGCAGAAGCACTGTCGATTTGTGCGAATTTGCCAAGTCTTGCGCAGTCTGAACAGGCACACGGAATAGTGTTATATCAAGCAGATTGGCACCAAGGTGTAATTGGGATCTTAGCTTCTCGCATTAAAGATCAATTTAACCGTCCTGTCATTGCTTTTGCACAAGAAAGTGAGGAAAGTGAATATCTAAAAGGTTCTGCTCGCTCGATCAACGGAGTACATATGCGAGATTTACTGGAACATATCGATATGCGACATCCAGACTTGATTGAAAAATTTGGTGGACACGCAATGGCGGCTGGTTTGACTATCCATCAATCAAAATTAGATTTATTTAAACAGATATTTGACCAATCTATTAATGCAATTATCGAGCCTGAGCAATTACAAGGCATCATTTATACCGATGGTGAGTTAAATGCACAAGAGTTTACTTTAGCCAATGCCGAGATGATTAGGCAAGGTGGGCCTTGGGGACAACATTTTCCAGAACCTAGTTTTGAAGGGGAGTTTAGCATTCTCCAACAAAAATTACTCGCAGGTAAGCATTTAAAATTAATGTTGCAATCAGAGAAAGGGCAACTATTTGATGCAATTTGGTTTAATGTGGATGTAAGGGCGTTTCCTGACTTATCGATCAAAAAGGCAAGATTAGTTTATAGGTTGGATATTAATGAATTTCGAGGAGAGAAATCTTTGCAATTAAAAGTGGAGTATCTTAAATATATTTGAAATGTTATTTTACGTAAATTTAATAGAATTAATTATATTTGTATTGTAGAATCCGTCCGAATGCGACTTTAATAGGTTGTGAAGCTATTTTTTTATATAGATTACTATAAGGAAACTTAATATGAAAATGGAAAAAAAGCCCTTTTCCGTGGATTTTTATTATCGACAGTGGCATTAGCAGTGGCTGCTTGTGGTAACTTAAGTAAAGTGAGTGATGAAGGAACAACTGAAAACCCGGTATTCCCGAAAATCTCAGAATCTGAATTTAACCACGATGGTTCACAATTTGGTTCATGGCCAAACTGGGAAAACGTTCGTCAAATTGAAAAAGGGATGAACAAAGATCAATTATATAATCTAATTGGTCGTCTTCATTTTGAAGAAGGCTTATATGGTGTTCGTGAATGGGACTATGCATTCAATTACCGTGAAAATGGCGTACATAAAATTTGCCAATTTAAAATTTTATTCGATAAAAATATGAATGCACAAAGTTTCTTCTGGTATCCAAATGGATGTAATGGAAACTCATCATTTACTTTAACTGGCGATTTCTTATTCGATTTCGATAAAGCGACTTTAACTACAAAAGGTAAAGAAGTTGTTGATAATGTTGCTCAACAATTAAAAGCATCTAAAGCACAACAAGTTAAAGTAGCAGGCTATACAGACCGTTTAGGCTCTGCTGCTTATAACTTAGACTTATCACAGCGTCGTTCTAATACAGTTAAAGCTCGTTTAGTACAACAAGGCGTTACAGCACAAATTGAAGCGGTAGGTTATGGTAAAGCGAATCAAGTAAAAGCTTGTGATGGTGAAACTGGTCAAGAATTAAAAGATTGTTTACGCCCTAACCGTCGTGTTGAAATTTCTGCAAATGGTGGTGTAATGAAACAAAATGAAGGTGGCAATGTTGCAGGTCCTAATGGTCCGGCTCCACTTTATCAAACACCAGCATATGATGGCAGTAAATAATTTCTAGTTTTGACTAACTTAGAGTAGAATATTAAGGCAACCAAATGGTTGCCTTTTCTTTTATCTATTTATTTATAGGGGAATACTATGAACTACCAAGCTATTGCATTTGATTTAGACGGAACACTACTTTCATCGAACGCAACAATTTTAGAATCCAGTAAAGAGGCTATTAAAAAGGTAAGAGAAAAGGGAATTAAAGTCTACTTTGTTACCGGTAGGCACCATACTGCGGTTCGCCCTTATTATGTAGAACTAGGGCTGGATACGCCAGTTGTGTGTTGCAATGGCACTTATGTGTATGATTTTAAAAATGAAAAAGTATTAAGCGGTAATCCGTTATCAGCAGAAATTGCTTCAAAATTAGTTAATGATGCACAAGCTCAAGGGATTCATACTGCGGTTTATTTTGAAGATGCAATGACTTATGAGTCTTTGAATATTCACTTCACTAAATTCCAAAAATGGGTTGAGTCTTGCGCACCAGAAGTTCGTCCGAATGTTTATCAGGTAGAAAATTTCCAACAAGAAATTGATAAAGGTGTAACCGTATGGAAAGTGCTTATTAGCGATCCAGATCTTGCCAAAATGCAAAAATTTGTTGAAAAATTACCGCCTGATCAAGTAAGCCCGGAATGGTCTTGGGTTGATAGGGTTGATATTACCAGTGTTGGTAACAGCAAAGGGGCAAGATTAGCGGAAGTATTAAAAACAGAAGGTATTGATTTACAAAAGGTGATTGCCTTTGGCGATAATTTCAATGATGTTTCTATGCTAGAAACCGTTGGATTAGGCATTGCAATGGGAAATTCAGAACCAGATATTCAGCAAAAAGCGAAGAAAACTATAGGTTCAAATAATGAAGATAGTATTGCTAATGAATTGAAAGCTCAATTTAATCTTTAATTATGATAAAAGCAAAATACTCTATTGCTAGGCGGATAGGACTCTATTTTTTAATTATGATCGGATTTGCTTCGATTATCAGTGGAATCTCACTTGGTATTATGTGGAGCAATAAATCTGATGCGAGCCTGATTAATGTTTCAGGCTCACTTCGTATGCAAAGTTATCGATTGTTATCAGAAATGGATTCAAAAAAAGCGCTGCTACCTGAGCGATTGTTGGAATATCATCGAACGCTACATGCTACAGAGCTTAGTTCATTAAAGCAAAGTGTTTTATTGTCAGATAGCGTGATAGAAAGCTATCAACAATTACTTAAAGATTGGTATGAAATGCAATCTTATGTCGCTCAGAGAGATAAAGTTAATTATGCTTCGCACATTGAAGATTATGTGCAGAGAGTTGATGATTTTGTTTTCCGCTTACAAGAGTTCGCTGAGTTAAAATTAAAGATTGCAACAGGCGTGATTGCGATTGCAATGTTACTGATTATTGCCCTTGCTTATATTGGCGTTTGGTATACTCGAAAAAAGATTATTGGACCTTTAAGGCAATTGGTAAAAGCGAGTTGGCAAATTCAAAATAAAGATTTTGACCACGTAAAATTAGCGGTTAATGAACCCAATGAATTAGGGCTACTTTCCTCTACTTTTACTGAGATGTCTAATGAATTATTAAAATTATATACTTCATTAGAAGATAAAGCTCAGGATAAAACACGTCGTTTATTGGCGGTAAATCGTTCTTTACTGGTATTATATCAATGCTCTCAATTATTAACTGCTAAGCCGATTAATAAAGAAGTGTTAAATCAAGTACTTAAAACGGTATTTGATAATGAACATTTGCTAGGGATTGATTTACAAGTATATGGGGCTGAATATTGGAATGTATCAATAGACAATAAACCAAGTTTAGATTGGGTTTCTGCTGAAATTGCAATAGAAAATGAAAAATTGGGTATCTTAAGCTGGAAACCCTCACTGGTTTGTCCTGATGGACGATTGATCCAAAATGTGTCGGAAATGATTGGTCGTAGCCTTTATGTAGTGCAGATGCAAAAGCAACAGCAACAATTGGTACTCATGGAGGAGCGTGCAATTATTGCTCGTGAGTTACACGATTCCTTAGCCCAGTCTCTTACGTTTTTCAAAATTCAGGTTAGCCTGCTTAAGCTTGCTAAAACAGATGAAAAGCGTAATGAAATTTTAACTGTATTTGAAAAAGCGTTAAATGATGCTTACAGCCAATTAAGGGAGCTGTTGACGACGTTTAGGCTAACGATTCAAGAAGCGAATTTACAACAAGCGTTAGAAAAAATTTTAGAAAGCTTAAGACCGAAAACCTCAGCACAGATTCGCTTAAGTTGCAAATTACCTTCGCATATGTTTAATGCTCAGCAGCAAGTTCACGTATTGCAAATTGTACGAGAAGCTGTGATTAATGCTATTAAGCATTCGCAAGCCACTGAAATTAATGTGATTGCTGAAACAAATGATGATGGTGAACATTGTTTGACTATTCAAGATAATGGCGTAGGGCTTGCTGCCCATACGCAACCAGAAGGGCATTATGGACTGACGATTATGCAAGAACGGGCGGCTGAACTCAAAGCCGAATTTTCGATTGAAAATGTGGAAAGTGGCGGAGTAAAAGTACAGGTTTTATTGCCGAGTATGATTAGCAAGCGGTAATAAAATATTAATTTTTTGCGTATTATTGGCAACGAATAAAAGGATAACAAATGCAATTCCGAAAAGCAGTAGAAGCGGATTTTGAGACAATATTGGCAATTTATAATCAAGCAATTCCCACTCACCAAATTACCGCCGATTTAGAACTAGCAACTACGCAAAATCGGCGGAAGTGGTTCGATTTTCACCTTGAAACAGCCCAATATCCTATTTGGGTGGTCGAAGATGAACAAGGCATTGCTGGCTGGTTTAGTTTTTCACCATTTTATGAAAGACCGGCATTTTTACATACTTCGGAAATCAGTATCTATTTAGACCGCTATTCCAAAGGAAAAGGCTATGGCTCAAAAATTATTGAGTTTATGCAAGCTGAAATGCTTAATCACAATATTCATACGTTGATGGCGTATGTGTTTGAATTAAATACAGTGAGCCAAAATCTAATGAGAAAACACGGCTTTGAACAATGGGGAAGATTTCCGAATATTGCTAATATGGGAAAAGATGAGAAAGGTGAGGATAAATGGCGAACGTTGCTGATGATGTCTTACCAAAAAGGTATCGAATAACAAGCGGTGATTTTTTAGAATATTTTTGCAAATAAGGACAATATGGAAAAGACAAAAATTGTACTTGCAACAAGTAATGCAGATAAAGTTAAAGAAATGGCAGATGTACTCTCACAATTTGGTTTTGAGGTGGTGGCTCAAAGTGAATTTGGGATTGAATCACCGGAAGAAACCGGTTTGACTTTTGTTGAAAATGCGCTGATTAAAGCACGATTTGCTGCTAAAATGACAAGTTTATCGGCGATTGCCGATGATTCAGGTTTATCGGTTATGGCACTTGGTGGTGAACCGGGGCTATATTCTGCACGTTATGCCGGAGAGCAGGCAACCGATGCCGATAATCGCCAAAAATTACTAGCCAAAATGCAAGGGCAAGAGAATCGTCTGGCGAAATTTGTCAGTTGTATCGTGTTTTTAAAACACGAAACTGACCCAACACCTTATATTGCGTCGGGTGAATGTTTCGGTGAAATTTTGACGGAAGAAAGAGGTGAAAATGGTTTCGGCTACGATTCCCTGTTTTTCTACCCACCGAAAGCTTGCACTTTTGCCGAATTAGAAACCAAAGAGAAAAAAGCGATTTCACACCGTGCAATCGCACTAGAGCAATTAAAACAGCAATTAGCAGGAGAGAATAAATGATTATTACAACTACACCTACGATAGAGGGTAAACAAATTGTAGAATACAAAGGGTTAGTATTTGGCGAAGTAGTTTCTGGGGCTAATTTTATCCGTGATTTCTTAGCCGGTATCACCGATATTATTGGCGGACGTTCAGGTGCTTATGAAAGCAAATTAAACGGTGCAAGAAAAGAGGCATTAGCTGAATTAGCTAAGGAGGCACAAAAAGTGGGGGCAAATGCGGTGGTTGGCGTTTCTATGGAGTATCAATCAATGGGCGGCGATAAAGGAATGTTCATCGTGGTAGCGATTGGTACTGCGGTTGTAATACGTTAATTTATGCAGTTTGAACAACACTTTGAAGCAAATTTCTGGCAGAACAAATCGCTACTTGAAATGAATGATGCTGAATGGGAAGCATTATGTGACGGTTGTGGTAAGTGCTGCTACCGGAAATATATTCAGGGAAGAGGGCGGCGTGAACGGCTTTACTATACCTCGGTTGCCTGTAATTTATTAGATGTGAATACAGGCCGTTGTATGAATTACTCGAACCGTTTTAAAATTGAGTCGGATTGTACAAAATTAACTAAAAAGAACTTACCTGATTTTGGCTGGTTGCCAAAAACCTGTGCTTATCGTTTACTTTATGAAGGAAAGCCTCTTTTTGATTGGCACCCTTTAATCTCTAAAGATCCTGATTCTGTAAAAAATGCCGGAATGCTGATTGCTAACGGTATTCACGAAAAAGATGTGATTGATTGGTTTGAGTTTGTTATTGATGAAGTATGAGAAAAAGGCGTTTGGTGCAAACGCCTTTTTGTTATAGAGATTAGGCTTTTTCCATCTCAAATTCAATTAACATCATCAAAATATGAATCACTTTAATGTGAATTTCTTGGATGCGGTCTGCGTAACGGAAATGAGGTACTCGGATTTCCACATCGGCTAATCCTGCCATTTGCCCGCCATCTTTGCCGGTCATTGCAATCACTTTCATGCCTTTTTCTTTGGCAACTTTGATCGCATTTAACACATTTTTAGAGTTACCAGAGGTTGATAGACCAAAGAGTACATCGCCTTTTTGCCCAACGGCCTCTAGATAACGAGAGAAGACATATTCATAACCGAAGTCATTACTTACACAGCTTAAATGGCTGACATCGGAAATAGCGATTGCCGGGTATCCGGGACGGTTTTCACGGTAACGACCTGTTAATTCTTCGGCAAAGTGCATCGCATCACAGTGCGAACCGCCATTACCGCAAGAAATCACCTTACCACCTTGCTTGAAACTATTTGCAATCAGCATGGCGGCATCTTGAATTAATTTAATATTTTTTTCATCAGACATAAATTTGTCTAATACATCTGCAGCTTCTTGAAGCTCAGCTTTAATTTGTTCTAAATACATCATTTGCTCCTTTGTTTGCAAAACGCTTACCTTTAAACATCGGCTTTACCAATGGGGGTAGCGAGTAAAAAATTCGTTTTTTATGACCGCTTGAGGCATAAAAAGTGCAATAAGTTTAGAAGATCTATGCTGTATTGTAAACCTAATAACTTAAATAATCTGAATAGGGTTGTAAACAAAAGTTTCCAAAAGAGAAAAATAGCGGTATGATCGCCTCACAATCCCTCTCGCATTGTTAACTCTAGTAGCTAATATCAGGCTTTAAGCGTATTAAACAATGCACAAATTTGCTATTTATAGGAGACTATATGGTCGTAAATCCAGAATCTTTTGAACAGATAATTGGACAATCTGTAAAGATAAAAGAGGTTGTTGAACAAGCAAAAAAATTTGCCAACCTTGATGCACCATTATTGATTCAAGGTGAGACGGGAACAGGAAAAGATTTATTTGCCAAATCTTGTCACCATTTTGGATCTCGTCGAATGCAAAAATTTATTGCCGTGAACTGTGCCGGTTTACCGGCTGAAGAAGCAGAATCGGAAATGTTCGGACATCGTGGCAATGGCGTTGAGTCCGTCGGTTTCTTTGAATATGCTCACGGTGGTACAGTATTATTAGACTCTATTTCTGAGTTATCGCTGGAAATGCAAGCCAAATTATTGCGCTTTTTAAATGATGGCTCTTTTCGTCGAGTGGGCGAAGATCAAGAGATTCAAGTCAATGTTAGGGTGATCTGTACTTCATTACAGCCTTTGTCATTATTAGTTGAAAAAGGCAAAGTAAGAGAAGATCTGTTTCATCGTTTAAATGTTCTCACTTTAAATTTACCACCTTTGCGAGATCGAAAAGAGGATATTCCATTATTAGCTGATTACTTTATCGCCCAAATTAGCAATCAGTTGGGGGTGAGCAAATTAGAGTATGATAATGTTTTTTTGCAAGCATTGCAGAATTATCACTGGCGAGGCAACTTAAGAGAGCTTTATAACGCACTTTATCGAGCTTGTACACTTTCGCATAGCTACCGTTTAGCGGTAAAAGATCTTCATTTACCCAGAGATATGGAGGCGATGATTGAAGTACGTGAGGAGGCGACACTTGAGGAAATGATGAGCCAGTATGAAGCCCAATTATTGCACCAATTTTATGCAGAATATCCGAGTACCCGAAAATTAGCACAACGGCTCGGACTTTCACATACTGCGGTGGCAAACAAATTGCGTCAATATGGGTTAACAAAAAATGGAAACAGTAAAGATGAATAAACTAGCGGTCATTTTTTCAGTATGTTTTGCAAATTTAGGGCTAAATTCGACCGCTTACGCAGCGCCAAGTATTCCTCAAGAGCTACTTGAAAATAGCCTTGTGTATTGCACTACTTCATCGGGATTCTCTTTTAACCCACAAAAATCTGATGTGAGTTCGAATATGAATGTGGTAACAGAGCAGATCTACGATAAATTAGTTGAGTTTAATCCGAAAAAAAATCGACTAGAGCCTGCTTTAGCTGAAAGTTATTCAATCAGCGACGATGGTTTAGTGATTACATTACGTTTAAGAAAAAATGTCGCTTTTCATACAACTCCATGGTTTACTCCGAGTCGTAAATTAAACGCAGAAGATGTGGTGTTTTCGCTAAAACGAATGATTGGTAAAGAAAGTGATTTACCTGAAGTGAAAAGTGAGCCTGAAAGTGTATTACACCACCAGCGACAAAGCTATATTTACCAAAAAACAGCGGGGCAGATTTATTTTCCTTATTTTGAAAGTGTTGATTTAGCGAATAAAATTGCCAGCATTCATTCTCCGTCAAATGACATTGTAAAAATTGAATTAGTCCGTCCTGATTCAGCATTGTTGGCGCATTTAGCCAGCCAATATGCAGTTATTATGTCTAAAGAATATGCTTTACAGCTCAATGCAGATGATAACTTAGTTCAACTGGATTTATTACCGGTAGGAACAGGCGTATATCAACTTGAAAGTTATGAAAATAATGATTATGTGCGTTTAAAACCAAATATGAATTACTGGGGCAAAAAAGCATATATTCAAAATATGGTCGTAGATTTTTCCACAGAAGCGACCGGCAGGATGGCAAAATTTTTAAATAATGAATGTGATGTGGTTGCTTTTCCGGAACCTAGCCAATTATCAGTGTTAAATAATCGGCAGCTTATTAGTAGTAAAGGTGCTAATTTGGTTTATTTAGCATTCAATATGCAACGGGGTATTGGGCAGGATTTGGCATTACGCCAACGTATTGCACGCGGCATAAATCGCAAACGTATTGCAGAGAAATTATTTTATGGTACAGGTGAAGTAGCGGATAACCTATTACCAACAGCTTTGTGGTCGAAAAAAAATAATGGAAGCTACCCTTATCAACCACACCAAAATTCAGGTGAGCAAGCGGTTGAAATGCATGACAGTATTATAAATCGGTCTTTAGATAGCAAAACAGAGACCGAAGAAGTAAACCAAAAACAGCGCTTAAAACTGTGGGTAATTGATGAAAAACGAGTTTATAATCAACACCCATTAAAAATGGCAGAAATGATACGTGCTGATTTAGCTACGCAAAATTTAGAGGTCGAAATTCGCGCAGTAAGTCGAGCTTATTTGGTGCAACAGCTTGCTAATAAAAGTGCGGATTATGATTTGATTTTAGGTGGTTGGTTAGCAAATAATCTTGATCCTAACAGTTTTTTGGAGGCCTTACTCAGTTGTAAAGCTGCGGAAACGGTGACTAATTTATCAAATTGGTGCAATGAAGATTTTGATTTTTGGTTACAAACAGCCCGTCTAAGTGATGATCCGGCATCAGCTAATTTATTGTATGAATTTGCACAAAAATTATTAGAAGAGCAATTGCCTATTCTCCCTTTAATGAATGCTAATCGTGTATTAGTCATAAAAGATGGAGTGAAACAGGCAGATATTTCCCCTTTCGGCCAGGTAAAATTATCAGAGTTACGTTTGGGCTTGGGGCATAAAAAAGGAAACTAATTATGCTGATTGTCTTTTTTCGAAAAATTTTTCTAACCTTGATTACGTTGATTTTTTTGTCACTTATCAGTTTTAATATTCTGTTACGAGATCCATTAAACCACTTAGCCGAGTTAGGCTGGTTTGAGGCTTATTGTTATTATGTAAAATCTCTGCTAAATGGTGATTTTGGTATTAGTTTCAGTAATGGAGAACCGCTCACAGCGCAAATTTTACAGGTGTTCCTGGCTACAATTACGCTTTGTTTATCGGCTCTCATTGTTTCTTTAATTATTGGTTTGCCTCTTGGTTTTTTTGCGGCTACTCAGCAAAAAAATATGGTTGGGCGATTATTAAATACACTAGGTTCATTGAGTTTAGCCGTGCCGGTATTTTGGCTGGCATTAGTGCTAATGTATTACGCTTCTCTCAATCAGTGGGAAGTGTCAGCAATTGGAGAAATCCATTCGCTTTATCCGAAACAGATGGTAACCGGCTTTTTGCTATTAGATATTTGGTTATCTGATGTACCTTATAAATTAAAAATGATGCAGAGTGCTTTACATCACTTAGCTTTGCCGACATTAGTCTTGGCTGTGCCAGCTACATTAGAAGTTATGCATATTACTCAAGCTAGAGCAGGTTATGTAATGAAACAAAATTACATTAAAATAGCGAAAACGCGTGGCTGGACACCGTTTAGAGTTTGGAGAACGCATATTATTTGTAATACTTTACCTGCATTATTACCTATGATTGCCCGTACCTTTATTTTAATTTTTGCCTTCGGTATGTTAATTGAGAACATATTTAGCTGGGGAGGAATTGGACGTTGGCTGATAAATGCCCTTGCTATTCAAGACTATAATGCGATTTCAGCGGGAGTAGTTGCAATCGGGGTGTTTGTGTTATTAGTAGATATGGTTACAGGCTTTGTGCGGGTGATGTTAGACCCATCAGATAAAAAGGATTGGTATGGCAGTTATTAAAGAACCCGAGCAATTTAGAGAAACCAACGCATTTAAGGCATTTTGGTTTCATTTCCGACAAGATAAACTTGCACTTGGCAGTTTTTATCTTTTTTTGCTATTACTGGCTCTCATTTTTGTTGGTAGTTTGCTTGCTCCTTACAATTATAATGAACAATTTGTTGGTTTAGAATTAATGCCTCCCTCTTGGGACGACAAAGGTCAAATCAGCCATTTTTTAGGCACTGACGATTTAGGACGGGATATTTTAAGCCGTATTATGTATGGTTTTTACTACACGCTTGGTTCCGCACTGATGATTACCTTATTAATTGCGATTATCGGCGGTATGATCGGGATTTATGCCGGGCTGAAAAAAGGACGTTCATTTTGGTTGATTAGCCATTTGTTCGATACCTTTTTATTTATGCCGATTTTATTGATTGCGATCATCATTGCAACCTTAATGGAAGCGAGTTTGGTCAATGCAATGTTGGCGATTTTCTTAGCGATGTTGCCGCATTTTATCCATAAAATTTATCAAGCAACCGAAAAACAACTCAAAAAAGAGTACATCATTACCTTAAAGCTAGACGGTGCAAGCCATTGGTATTTAATTCGAGAAGTGATTATTCCTAATCTTACCGGCGTGGCAATTAAAGCACTTTCACATATTTTTGTGATCGCCATATTAGATATTAGTGCGTTAAGTTTTATTATGCTGGGGGCTAAAAGCCCGACCCCTGAATGGGGAGCGATGATTCGTGAATCCATGGAACTGATTTATATAGCTCCTTGGACGGTGATATTACCTGGCTTAGCAATTATTTTTAGTATTTTTACCGTTACAATACTTGGTACACGCTTAAGCGTGATTTTTGAAAAATACCGTAAAGAATAGTATTTAAATAGGATACTGACACATAACAAGCGGTCATTTTTAAGTAAAATTTTACAGATTAAGGAATAGTATGGCATTACTTGATATTCGCCATTTAAGTATTGAAATTGATACGCCAAAAGGCAGAGTAAAAATGGTGGATAACATCAACCTGACTGTTGATGAGGGCGAAATTTGTGGCTTGGTGGGAGAATCTGGTTCGGGAAAAAGCCTCATAGCCAAAGTGATTTGCGGTATGATTAAAGATGAATGGATTGTGAGTGCAGATCGCTTTCGCTTTGACGATATTGAATTACTGAAACTTTCGCCAGCGGAACGCCGAAAATTGGTAGGCGATCATATTTCAATGGTATTCCAAGATCCGCTTACTAGCCTTGACCCAAGCCAGCAAATTGGTAAACAACTGATGCAAACCATTCAATTTAGAGGGAAGTGGTGGCAACGATTTGGGTGGAAAAAGAAAAAAGCAATCGAGCTACTACACCGTGTTGGTATTCGTGATCATCAAGATATTATGAAAAGTTACCCAAGCGATATTACCGAAGGCGAAGCTCAGAAAGTGATGATTGCAATGGCGGTGGCAAATCAGCCCCGATTATTGGTGGCAGATGAGCCGACTAATATTATGGAATCAACCACGCAGTTGCAGGTTTATCGCTTGCTTTCCAGTATGAATCAGAATTTGGGAACCTCAATCTTGCTGGTGAGTAATGACATGTGTAGCATTCAAAATTGGGTTGATTCTTACAATGTGCTTTATTGTGGACAAACCGTTGAAATTGCGGATAAAGAGAGCATTCTTGAATCGTCTTACCACCCCTATACTCGAGTGTTACTCAATAGTTCGCCGGACTTTTCTCAGCCTTTAGCCTTTAAAAGTAGCTTAAATACGCTACGAGGCTCAGTCCCGATGTTACAAGAAATGCCGATTGGTTGTCGTTTAGGCCCTCGTTGCCCTTTTGCACAAAAAAAATGTATCAACAAACCGCCATTAGTGAAAGTAAAACAGCACGAGTTTGCCTGCCATTTTCCGATTAACTTTAGAGAACAAAATTTGCTTAAAAATAAAACGGAAAATACGCCGTTTGTGGTGGCTGAAATAGCGGAAAATACGCCGTTTGTGGTGGCTGAAATAGCGGAAAAAGAGGCGTTTTAATGTGGTTATTATTGGCTAAGTGTAACGGGTAACATTAAAGTATCTAATACGAAACTCAAGGGTAAATCGATCACCGCAAGCACCGCGAATATACCGCCTTCTTGCATTACTTGGAAATCTTTTATTACGCCGGCATAAACACGGTAATCCTGTTCAACCAAGCTTAGTACTGTGCCACAAGCGGTGAGGTTAAACATCAAATAGAGTAGAAAAACGAGTTTACAAGCGGTCAATTTCATCAAAAAATCTCCAAATACGCTTTTATTTTACGCTATTTTTATCGGGTTGGCGTAAAATTCGTTTTAAAAACAGCTATTTTCAGGCAGAATGTAGCCGAATCGACATTAAATATACTAAGAGGATCTTATATGCAAACTTACAACATTGCAGTGCTTGCCGGTGACGGCATTGGGCCGGAAGTGATGGCAGAAGCTATCAAAGTGCTTGAAGCGACTCAACAAAAATTTGGCTTTAAACTAAATTTTAATCAATATAACATTGGTGGAGCAGCGATTGATGCTCAAGGTAAAGCGTTACCCGAAAATACCTTAAAAGGCTGTGAAGAGGCAGATGCGATTTTGTTTGGCTCGGTAGGTGGCCCGAAATGGACGCATTTACCACCTGATGAGCAACCTGAACGAGGTTCGCTATTACCACTGCGTAAACATTTCTCGCTATTCTGTAATTTACGCCCTGCTGCATTGTATCAAGGGCTGGAAAAATTCTGCCCATTACGTGCCGATATTGCTGCTAAAGGTTTTGATATGGTGGTGGTGCGTGAATTAACCGGCGGGATTTATTTTGGACAGCCGAAAGGCCGTGATGGTGAAGGTGCGCAAACGAGAGCGTTTGACACCGAAGTATACTACAAATATGAAATCGAGCGTATTACCCGTGTGGCGTTTGAATCTGCAATGAAACGTAAAAAACACGTAACCTCTGTGGATAAAGCCAATGTGTTACAAAGCTCAATTTTATGGCGTGAAACCGTCACGGAAGTAGCTAAAGAGTTCCCAGAAGTCACGCTTGAGCATATGTATATTGATAATGCGACAATGCAGCTAATCAAAGCACCTGAATCGTTCGATATTTTATTATGCTCAAACATCTTCGGCGATATTATTTCCGATGAGGCTGCAATGATTACAGGTTCTATGGGCATGTTGCCTTCAGCCAGCCTCAATGAGCAAGGTTTCGGCTTATATGAACCGGCAGGCGGTTCAGCACCGGATATTGCCGGTAAAAATATTGCGAATCCGATTGCGCAAATTTTATCAGCCGCAATGATGTTGCGTTATAGCTTTAACTTAGGTGATGCTGCTGATGCGATTGAAACAGCGATCCAAAAAGCCCTTGCTGATGGCTACCGTACCGCTGATTTAGCTGATGACAGCAAACCGCTTTCTACCTCAGAAATGGGCGATATTATTGCGAAAAATATTCTCGCTTAAGGCTAGAAGTTAAATAGCACAAGCGGTCATTATTCGCCAAATTTTTGCAAATTTTCCGCTAATAATGACCGCTTGTTTATTACTCGTTAGCCGTCAATCTCTTCGCCTGTTTCTTCCCACTTAAAATTCAATGCCGCAGAGTTGAGGCAAAAACGCAACCCTGTTGGTGGTGGGCCGTCCGGAAAAACGTGTCCCATATGCGAATCACAATTCCCACAACGAATTTCGATACGATGACGTCCTAAGCTGTAATCATCTAAGTAACGTAGTGACGATTCTGAAATCGTTTGGTAAAAACTTGGCCAGCCACAACCGGCATCAAATTTAGTATCTGAGTGAAATAAATCGTTATGGCATCTGGCACAACGATAAATTCCTACCCGATGTTCATTCAAAAATTTTCCGGTAAACGGACGTTCCGTACCGTGGTTGATTAAAATATCAACTTGTTGTTCTGTCAGGGCGTGAATAGGTTTAATCATCAGCAATTCTCCTAAGATAGTAGCGAAGTCATTGTAGCTTTTTTTGACCTGAAAATCGTTATAAATTTCAAAATTTGACATAGATCACAAAAAATTTATCTGTTATATTGGAAGGGTTCTTTTGGCTTGTCAGGAAAGTGAAAAGATGTGCTATAATTCAAGCATCTTTAGTGTAGTACATAAAGAACAAATTTTGTTTAACTTTAATATAGGTAGAAAAATCTATGGCAATTAAAATTGGTATTAACGGCTTTGGCCGTATCGGTCGTATCGTTTTCCGTGCAGCACAACACCGTGATGACATCGAAGTGGTAGGTATCAACGACTTAATCGATGTTGATTATATGGCTTATATGCTGAAATATGATTCAACTCACGGTCGTTTTGACGGTACTGTTGAAGTTAAAGACGGTCAATTAGTAGTTAACGGTAAAGCGATCCGCGTAACAGCTGAGCGTGACCCAGCTAACTTAAAATGGAATGAGATCGGTGTTGATATCGCAGTTGAAGCAACAGGTTTATTCTTAGATGATGAAACTGCTCGCAAACACATCACCGCAGGTGCGAAGAAAGTTGTTTTAACCGGTCCGTCTAAAGATGCAACACCTATGTTCGTAAACGGTGTAAACTTCGATACTTATGCAGGTCAAGACATCGTATCCAACGCTTCTTGTACAACGAACTGTTTAGCACCATTAGCTAAAGTTATTCACGAAAAATTCGGCATTAAAGAAGGTTTAATGACAACTGTTCACGCAACTACTGCAACGCAAAAAACAGTAGATGGTCCATCAGCGAAAGACTGGCGTGGTGGTCGTGGCGCATCACAAAATATCATTCCTTCATCAACAGGTGCAGCGAAAGCAGTAGGTAAAGTATTACCTGCATTAAACGGCAAATTAACCGGTATGGCTTTCCGTGTTCCAACCACTAACGTTTCTGTTGTTGATTTAACTGTAAACTTAGAAAAACCAGCAACTTATGCAGAAATCTGTGCTGAAATCAAACGTGCTTCAGAAAACGAAATGAAAGGCGTATTAGGCTACACAGAAGATGCAGTTGTTTCAACAGACTTCAATGGTGCAACTGAAACTTCAGTATTTGATGCAGCAGCAGGTATCGCATTAACTGATACTTTCGTTAAATTAGTATCTTGGTACGATAACGAAGTTGGCTACTCAAACAAAGTATTAGACTTAGTTGCTCACGTATATAACTACAAAGGTTAATTGCTAAGTTATATTTTAAATATAGAGCCAAATTCTGAACGGAATTTGGCTCTTTTGCTGCGAACAATAAATTGAATATAGTCGCGTTTTCCCATAAAATCAATTTCCTACAAACAGGAACTAAGCACAGTAAGGCAGATTTTCTTGCTCTTTGCAGTTTATTTTGTGTAAATAAATATTATTAGAGACTACAAACGATTAATAAATATCAAGTTTCCTATGAAAAATGATGTTTTTATTAATGCTATATTGCTTTTTGAGAGATGATTTAAATTATTGATTATAAGTATGGTAAGATTAAAGCCTGAATCGGGATATTCAGGCTTAAAAATAATGGTGCGACTAGCTCGCACCAATAATCATTATTTATCAATAAGTTAAAATCTATAATGTGCAGTATATGTATATGCAATTAAAGAATAACGATTTTTCCTGACAAGCAATATTTTTGCGTTGAGGTGCGTAAAATTGCGTAAAAAGATCGAGTTTTTAAGATCGCTTTGCGATTATATGGGGCTTGTAGGGATCGCCTTTTTGCATTTGCGTATAAATCGACAAATTAAGTGTGCGGGCGAGGTGAGGGATAGACCGCGCGGGGTTGGAGGTGGTGAAGTCGTTGAAAAATAAAGGAAAAATTATTTTTTAAGTGTATTTTATTTGTTGTTTTGATATAATAAATTGCCGAAATATATAATCTAATCAGGCAAAACTTTTGCTTTATATATTAAAAAAGCCCCAATCTAGGAGCTGTATTGTCAGTTTGTAAAGATCTGTTTTATTGTGTCCGCTGTAACAATTTAGACGGTTTAAATTTGATAACCTCTTGACCTAACCACTGATTAAACTCTTTCAATCGCTCTTGCAATGGCTCAATCTCGGTGATAAAAAACACCTCGGCAGCATCAGCCACGTTGCCAAAACCGCCGGTGTTGTTTGGGATAATACCCATCAGTTGTGGTGGCACACGGTGAGCTGCTAACACATCATCACGGCTTACGTTTTTAATATTAAAAAATTCGTCTTTTGCCGATACATCAGCAATCGGAATTATTTGAATGCCGTCTTTGTTACCACCTGGAGAATGTACAAATAGATTTTTGAAATTCCCCACCCCTTTTGATTTCCGCAGTTGCTCTCTGATATTATCCACATCTCCCTGTTTTGCGGAGTTTTCCGTCATATAAAACACAAAGCCGGCGTGAGCTCCATTTAAAAAATACTTACGGCGAAACAGAGTAGCACTCTCATTTAACCAAGCGGATTGCAACGCCGAAAGATATTGTGGCAAGCCGTAAATATCTTGATTAATATCAGGCTCAAGCAAGTGATAGATTGAGCCTTTGGCAAATTCGTGTTCTTGGTGATCGAATCGTTGTGGCACATAGTAAAATTGACCAGCCTCTACACCCTTTCGCACATATTTTGCCAAAGGTGATTCGATTCGCTGTACCTGCCCAAGGCGATTTCGCACCACCTCAAAATAGGCGTTGCCAAATACTAAATAATCTTTAACAAACGATGACAAATCACGGCGTGATAAATAACGGCTATCAACCTCGCAAGTGGAAAGCAAAATATTTGCTTTGGTGATGATCGCACTTTCGTGGTGTGTTGATGACCTTAACGATTTCGCCAAGCCATCAAAGCTCATTGGTGGGTTATACCATTTCTCATACATCGCCGAACACTCCAAATAATTGAGAATATCGGCACGGTCTAACACCGGAATCGGGTCACCAAAACTGAAAATTTCGGTTTGTGCTTGCGGTTGTAAGCGGTCATTTTGGGTTAAATTTTTGCGCAATTGTTTTTTCATTTTTTGTCCTAATCATCTAAAAAATCTACTGTGCCGGTCGTTTCTTCCAGTTTCCCATCAAACGGCTCATTAATAAATACCTGCAAGCAAGCCCACGCAAGGTCGGCGTGGCTTGCCTCTTCCGAACGGTCTGCCACATAAGTCACTTGCCGTCCGCTGTTGGTGATCTGTTTTTTAATTGCCATAAAACTTGCACCAACCTCAACAGCGTGCATTGAGTCAAATTCAAATCGTCCTTTGCTGATAATATCCAAGCCTTTTAATACCATTTTGGATTTCAGCTCTACGTTGTAAGTAAGAGCCACCGCATCAGGCCGTTCTTTTTTCACGATTTCATACACGCCGACACCAAGCCCTGTGGTATCAATCGCCAGTCTGGTCACGTTATATTTTGCACAAATAGCGATAATTTCTGCCGCTTGTTCGGCAAAATCAGCCCCTTTAAAAGTGCGATATTCCAACAAACGGAACTTGCCCCCATCGACTTTCGGTGGAGCAATCACCACCAATGCCGAGCGGTCGCCGGTGTAAGAAGGATCATAGCCTACCCACACTTCTTTATTGCCAAACGGTCGCATATAGCCATCGGTGAAAACGTAGTCTTTCCAAATTTCCATTGAATCGACCAAGCAACGCTGAATCATTGTAAATTTAAAGACGGATTGGTTATCATCAATAAACTCACACATAAAGAGCTGCTCGAACTCATCAGGCGAGTTTTCCAGTTTGAGTTGCTCAATATCAAACAGGTTACAGCCACCTGCCTCGGCATCGTAGATATTCACGATTTGTCGCCATTGGCCGTCTCCGCATTTTTTGCCGTTTTTCAAATTAGCGTGCGAAATATCAATTTCCACTTGCTCCGCTTTCGGTCGTTTGCGGTTAAACAGCTTGCCCGACCAAAGCAGATAGGCGGAATGGGTAATGCTCGAAGGGGTAGAAAAATAAGTAATCCGATATTGTTTTTGGCTTGCCATACCCGCAGCAACTTTGCGGATTTCTTCAAAGCGGTTTACCCAAAAGATTTCATCAAAATAGAGATTGCCGTGGTAAGACTGTGCCGTTTTCGAGTTTGTACCCAAGAAAATTAGTTGAGACTCGTTCGGCAAGGTAATGGTTTCGCCTTTTAGCTCCACATCGGCAACCCGTTTGGCGTATGCCACAATATAGGCTCTAAATTGCAATGCCTGTTTTTTCGAGGCGGAAATAAAAATCTGATTTCTACCGGTTACTAACGCATCAACTAACGCCTCGTGAGCAAAATAATAAGTCGCTCCAATTTGACGACTTTTAAGAATATTGCGGATTCGATGAGTCAGCCCAGCTTCGTGCCATTTTTTCTGATAATGGAACATTCCGTCTAAAAAGCCATTAATCAGTAATTCCGCTTGCTCTTCAGAAATAGCGTTTTGTTCAGGCTTTTTGCGGTCGCCTTTATTTCGGCTTTTGATGTTCGGGTTTAAATCCGCCTCATTGCCTCCGCCGTTAGCGTATTTCTTCACTCGAGCCACACGCTCAAGCTGCCGACCAAGCAAATCAATCTCTTTATAGTCTGAACCTGTTTTTACCTCTTTCATAATTAAAAGGTTTAAACGAGCCTCAAGCGTTGCCTCAACTCGTCCAACGGGGCTGATTTCGTCCCATTTCTCTCGCTTTTTCCAACTTGCAATGGTAGAGACGGGAATATTTAGCTGACGAGAAATTTCGGTCACGGTGTAACCTGCCCAATACTTTGATTGAGCCTCTCGTTTATCGTGTAGAGGGTTGGCAGCCAACACCTCGTATTCAGTGATTGTATTTTCATTTTCCATAGGTGGGATTATCAAAAATCCACCTTGTTTAAGCATTTGCTTAAGGCTGTGAAACCCGATTTAACACGTACCACACATTGAAACCGCCGGCACAAAACAAGATCATAAATCCGATTTTTACCCCTCCCCTTTAGAGCAAGGAAAAACAGATGACAACAAAATCCAAATGGTTTGTGGTAGCAACGGAAGGAGCAACTACAGATGGACGCGAAATTAGTCGTGAATGGCTCACGCAGATTGAAGAAAATTACGACCCGAAAAATAACTATGGTGCTCGTATTAACCTTGAGCATTTCCGCTGGCGTTGGTTTGAGAAAGATGACCCGCATTCTTACAGCTATGGCGATGTGTTAGCGGTTAAAACAGAAGAACGTGAAGACGGCAAATTACAGTTACTGGCAGAAATCGCCCCAACCGAAGCCTTAGTGAAGTTAGTCAAAGACAAGCAGAAAGTTTATACCTCTGTGGAAATTGACCTTAATTTTGCGGACACAGGCGAGGCGTATTTAGTTGGTTTAGCGGTGACTGATACACCGGCAAGCCTCGGCACGGAATACCTTACATTTTGTGCCGGTGCAACCCATAACCCACTAGCAGACCGCAAGCAAAAGCCGGAAAACCTTGTGAGTGAGGCAGTAGAGGCGAATTTAGAATTTACTGCTGAACCTGAAAAAGGTGCGTGGCTGGAGAAATTTAAGGCGATGTTTACCAAAGCCAAAACCGACAATGACGGCAAATTTGCCGAACACGAAAAGGCAATGGAATTGTTAGCGGAGCAATTTAGCAAAGTTTCGACAGAAAACGACCGCTTGCAAACCGAGCTAAGCACATTGCAAACCGAATTTACCGAATTGCAAAAACAAGCGGGCGAATTTGCCGAAAAATTTGCAAAACTGGAACAAGAACCGTCTGCCAATTACACCCCACGCCCAAAAGCCACTGGTGCGAAAGCAGGTGATGTACAAACCGATTTTTAATTGAGGATCACGAATGAAAGATTTAACCCTTGAAAAATATAACGCCTACCTTGCACGCCAAGCTGAATTAAACAACTTGCCGTTTAATGCATTGGCAACCGGCATTAAATTCACAGTGCAACCATCGGTACAGCAAAAGCTGTATGAAAAGGTGCGTGAAAGCTCTGATTTCTTAAAATCTATCAGCTTTGTGTTTGTTGATGAGCAAACCGGTGAAACCTTAGGTTTAGATTCAGCTCACACCGTGGCCAGCACCACCGATACCAGCGGTGACGGTGAACGCAAAACCACCTCTATTGCGAAGTTGGTAAAACAAACCTACCACTGCCAACAAATCAATTTTGACACCCATATCAATTATAAACAGTTGGATATGTGGGCGAAATTCCCTGATTTTCAGCAAAAAGTGGCGAATGTTGCGGCAAAACAACGCAAGCGTGATTTGATTATGATCGGCTTTAACGGCACAAGTCGTGCGGCAACCAGTGATCGCAACAGCAACCCGTTATTGCAAGATGTGGCAAAAGGCTGGTTGCAGAAAATGCGTGAAGATGCCAAAGAGCGTGTAATGAATGGCGAAAGCACAGACAACCAAGTTTTAGTCGGCAAAGGTCAAGAGTATGCCAATCTTGACGCACTCGTAATGGACGCCACCGAAGAACTTATTGATGAATGGCATCGTGATGACACCGATTTAGTGGTGATTACCGGTCGCAAGTTGCTTGCGGATAAATATTTCCCGATTGTGAATCAGCAAAACGCACCAACCGAACAACTTGCCGCTGATATTGTGATCTCACAAAAACGCATTGGGGGCTTAAAAGCGGTGCGTGTGCCGTTCTTCCCGGCGAATGCGATTTTAATCACTAAGCTGGAAAATTTAGCCATCTATGTGCAAGAGGGGACAACCCGCAAGCATATTGAGAACGTGCCGAAAAAAGACCGTATTGAAACCTACGAATCAGAAAATATCGACTACGTTGTCGAAGATTATGGCTGTGCGGCATTAATCGAAAACATTACACTCAAAGATAAAGAGTAAGGTGGAACTATGCGAATGAGTCCGGCTCGGGCTCATTTTTTGCGGAAAACCGCAGAAAGTGAGTCTGCAACCCCAAACCGAGAAAACCTTGAAGGCTTACAAGGCTATGACTTAGTTTTAGCCCAACTTAAAGCCCATCAACGCCAATTAAAGCAAACCCAGTCGATTGAGCGAAAGATTGAGTTTAAACGCAACAATTTTGAGCAATACCGACCTTGGGTGGAAGGCTCCCTTGCCAAAGGCTCCGGTGTGCAAGACACGGTTATCACCACAATGCTGATTTGGTCGATTGATATTGGCGATTACCCAACCGCCCTTGCGATTGCTCAATACGTTTTAATGCACGATTTGGCAATGCCGGAGCAGTTTGAACGCACACCGGCAACCGCCTTGGTTGAAGAGCTTGCAGAGGCGGCAAAGAAAGCCCGAGACCAAAAACAGCCGTTTGAGGCAGCCGTGCTGAAACAGGCAAACGACCTCACCGCTGAATTTGATATGCCCGACCCAGTGCGAGCCAAATTACTGCGTGAGCTAGGCGAGCTAATCCAAGAGGCAGAGCCACAAACCGCCCTTGAACACTATCAAAGAGCGATAGCCCTCGACCCTCAATGCGGTGCAAAAGGCTTGCGAGACAAGTTAGAAAAGCAACTTGCCAAACAAGCCGAAGAGCCGAAACCAGCAGAAGAACAGAATGAGTAGGTGAAAGCCGAAATAGAGCGTATCCACGCCAGCCAAGGGGCGGATTTTAAAGGGTGATTTATTCATTTTGCACCCTTTTAAAATCCCCACCCCTTACCTTACGGAAACCTTATGGAACAACGCAATCACGTTATTAGTATCCCGAAAGTGAATGGCTATGAATCCAGCAAAAATGCGATCAAGCCCACCGCAGAATCTGATGAAACTATCACCAATAATGGCTTTTTTCCGAACATTGAGCTACTGGAGGTGCGAAATGCAATGCGGATTGATGGCACGGTCATTAATGAGCGGCTAAAACAAGCGGTGATTGAGGCAATGGCAACAGTCAATGCCGACTTAAAAGCCTATCGCCTCAATGCAGAGCAAGCACAAAAAGCGAACTTGCAAGCCTGTGATGATGAGCAAATCAACGGCGAAAGCGTGCTGGTTTACAAATATAAACGAGCGGTCTATTGCCTTGCAGTAGCGAACCTTTACGAACGATACCGCAGTTATGACAGCACCAAAGACGGCCACGACAAAGCCGAAGAGCTAGAAAGTACCGCTGGTGATTTAAAGCGGGATTACCACTTTGCCGTGCGGGATATTTTGGGCGAAAACCGAATGATTAGTGAATTAATATGAACACCTTGATTGCACGCCAAGACGACACCTTAGATGAGCTGATCTTTCGGCACTACGGGCAAACGGCAGGCTTAGTCGAGCAAGCCTTAGAATATAACCCCGAACTGGCTCATTTGCCACGTTTGCCGATCGGCACTGTAGTTACAATGCCGGATATTGAGAGCCGTTTTGCAACGGTGGCGAAATCCAGCGTGCAACTTTGGGATTAAAAAATATGCACAAAACTGAACAAGCCTCCTATTTTGGGGCAATTTTTGGCTTTTTTGGTAGCCTCACCCTATCTGATTGGGGGGTGGTAGTGAGTATTCTGGTAGCTATTTTAACCTTATTACTTAATTGGGCATACCGAGCCAAAGAATACAAACTGAAAGAGCGAGAATTTGAGCTAAAGCTACAAAACCAAGGGAAAAAGAATGAGTAAAAGTGTAAAAATTGGCGTATTTGTCTGCTCCGTTGCAGCTATTATCGGGACGGTAAAGCAATATTACAGCTCCGAAATCCGCACCAGCGAAACAGGCTTAGCCATTATCGGCAATGCGGAGGGTTGCAGACGTGATCCGTATAAATGCCCTGCCGATGTAATCACGGTTGGCATTGGCTCAACCGAGGCAAGCGGTGAGAAAATTAATGTCAATCACAAATACACCGATAAAGAGATTGCCGAGCGTTGGATAAAAGATCTTAAAATAGCTGAAAGGTGTATCAATCGTTATTTTAATGGCGACAAAATGAACGAAAATCAGTTTTCGGCGATGGTATCAG
The DNA here is from genome assembly GCF_004342115.1 of Mannheimia haemolytica. Lineage (GTDB taxonomy): Bacteria > Pseudomonadota > Gammaproteobacteria > Enterobacterales > Pasteurellaceae > Mannheimia > Mannheimia haemolytica. The sequence continues at coordinate 39,624 of NZ_SMAC01000023.1, forward strand.
CAGCATTTAATATGGGATGTTACAACCTTAGATTTTATCCAAATGAAAATGGTAAATACATTCAGACAACAATCCATAAATATGCTATGGCTAAGGATTTTAAAGCGATGTGTAATAGGATACCTGATTTTAACCGCTCGGGAGGTAAAGTGCTAAGAGGTTTGAAAATCCGCCGAGAAAAAGAAAAAGCCCTGTGTCTCGGGCAGGAGGTTAAATGATTGTCAAACTCTGCCAAATGACCAATAAGCATTTCAGCCCGCTAATGATTGTGCTGGTGCTAGTTGGCGTATTAGCCAATTTCGTGCAGTTTCGCCAAAACGAAAGCCTGAAAGCAGACTTACAGGCACGCACCACGCAAAACCAACTGATTCAAGCCGATAACCGCAATTTAGCCAATCAGCTTGAAAACAGCCAAATACAGCTTGAGGCGTATCAAAAACAGGTGGATGACCTCAATCAGAAAGTGTTAGCCAAAATGAAACAAGCGGAGCAACGAAGTAATGAAATCCTTAACGAACTGGAAAAGCATAAAAAGTGGGCTGATTCTGCCGTGCCTCCTAGCGTTGGCAAGCTGCTCAACCAACGAAAGCGTGCGGTATCACACCCTCAAATCGAACCCGATAATCTGTCCGAAAAGGCTGGAGTGCCAAACACCGGCAACCGAGATTAACACCAACGGTGATCTTGTCAAAGCACTAGACAAAAGACTCAACACCATTGAGGTATGCCAAGTCATCATCGAATCGTTCGAGCATTGCATCGAGCAATACAACAAAATCAACCAAGGCGAGTAATCGCCTTTTTTAATAAGGACGACTATGTCAGACCAAATCGACCGAGCCAACGAATTAGCCGAAAAAGCCAGAGAGGCAGCACTTGCAAAAATTTTGCAAAATCAGACCGCTTGCACCAGCCTCTTTGAGTGTGAGGACTGTGGCGAGCCAATCCCCGAAAAACGCCGAGAAATGGTTATTGGCTGCACCCGTTGCATTGAGTGCCAAACCATTTACGAGCATAAGCAAAAAGGCTACCGCAGATGATTAAACCTGATCGCTTGCGAGCCTTGCTCACGCAAACCATTGATATATTCCAAACCAACTCCGAAAATCTGATTTTGCAATATGACAAAGGCAAAATTAAAAGCAAAGGGAGCCAAAGCCATTCGTTTGAATACCACTACGATTTAGAGCTAATCGTGGTGGATTTTCCGTATCACCCCGACGTGTTGTTTGTGCCGGTGCTAAATTTTGTGCGAAATGAACAATGGGAGCTACTGCAAAACCCGGAACTACAAGACAAAATCGAATTTGAAATCGACCACAACAATCACGAAAGCTACGATATTTATATCCGCATTCCGCTCACGGAACGGGTGATCGTGAAAGAGCAAGACGGACACCTAATCGCAACCCACGCCGATGAACCGAACCTTGCCGATGTTTCGCCATTTACCCGTTTAACCGAATATGAGGTTTACCTCAAAGACGAACTGATTTATCAGTGGACAGAGCCAAATGAGTGAACCGATTGAACAAGTAAAAACCGCCTTTGACCACTTGCTAAATAATATCAGCAAACCTCGCAGACGGTTGATGTATCAACAAATCGGGCGAGAGCTTGCCCGAAGCCAACGCAGACGGATTAAAGCACAACAAAACCCAGACGGCTCGGCATACGAGCCACGCAAAAAGCCGAAGAAAGGGGTAAAAAGCAAAATTAAATCGGGCAAGATGTTTGACAAAATTACCCAGCCACGTTTTATGCGGCTACGCCTTGAAAGCGAAGGTGTCAGCTTAGGTTATGAGGGTGGTGATGCGGTCATCGCCCGAATCCACCAACAAGGCTTAATCGGACGAGTGCGGAAAGATTGGGATTTAAAAGTGAAATATGCCAGCCGTGAGTTGCTAGGTTTTACTGATGACGATCTGCAGATGATTGAGGATTATATGATTAATATTTTGGCTGGTAGCTAAATGATGAATAGAAACTTTTGCAAAAAAGCGGTCAATTTTGACCGCTTGAGTTATTGATTAACGCTTTGTCTATCTGAATGATACCAACAAAGAAACCCTAAAATAGCTGAAAAAATCAATGCTATCAAAATAAAAGTATTGAGTGGTAACAATACATAAAGTGAGATCAGAATAACGATAATAGAAAGCCCAACCATATTTGCCAATAATGAAAGCAGGCTTAAAAATACTGTTGTAACTACACCAAAAATGGCAGCAAAGGTTGTAAAACCTATTGCCAATAATGCACCGAAACCAATTAACCCAAGTAAGATAAATAAGATTTCCATAGATTTTCCCTTAGCCATACTACAATTAAGGTTATAATATGAGCAATAATTTAAAAATTCAAGTAGTTCTTTCTGCGTTAGATAAATTAACCGCACCATTTAAGAGTGTGGTAAAACAGACGGAGAAATTATCTCAATCTTTAAAAGTACAGAGAGATGAATTAAAAGCATTGGAAAAAACACAAAGTAAAATGCAATCATTTAAAAAAATGGACGATAGCATTAAGAAATCCAATGAAACTATACTCAAACAGACAAAGCATTTAGATAATCTCAAAAATAAAATCAGCCAAATGAAAAATGAACGAATTGAGCTGAAAGTGAAAATGGATGCGAAAAAAAGGGAATTTCAACAAATTACGAAAGGTGGTTCAGCTTGGAGTGCAAGAGCCGCATTTTTAGATAAAGATTTTGAAAAAATGCAAAGAGAATATGAAAAACTCGGTGCATCTATTTCAAGTGTCAGCCGAAAAAGAACAGAAGAAAATCGGGCATTAAAGGATTCTCGCCATCAACAAGCTAAGCAACTTTTATATTTTCGTAGTTTAAGACGTGAATTGAGAGCAAGCGGCATTAATATTAAAGATTTTGCTCAAAGCGAAACCAACTTAACAGACAAGATTGCAAAAGCAAATCAATTAATCGACCAACAAAAAGCAAAATTAGAAAAACTAAATGCGGTTAAAGCTCGAAATGAAAAATATTGGGCAACTGTCGAAAAGGTAAAAAATACCAGCGAACGTTTGCATAATTTAGGACAACGCTCAATGATTAGTGGTGCGGCAATTTCTGCCCCTGTTGTTGGGCTAGGGAAAGGGGTTGTCGGAATGGCTCAAACAGCGGGTAAATTTGAACAATTTAATGCTATTTTAGAGGTAACCGAGGGAAGTGCTGAAAAAGCCAAGCAAAGTTTTGATTGGGTTAAACAATTTGCAGTAGATACCCCCTCAAACCTTGATGAAGCAATGGAAGCCTTTGTAAAGTTAAGAGCATACGGTCTTGATCCTACCAATGGCTTACTACAAACATTAGGTGATACAGGTGCTGCAATGGGTAAGCCTGTAATGCAAGCAGTTGAGGCAATAGCAGATGCTTTAACGGGTGAGAATGAACGCTTAAAAGAATTTGGTATTAAAGGAAGTGTAGTTAAAGGTACAAATATTATTGAGTATGCCTACACTGATAAATTAGGCAAACAACAAGTCGCAAAAGTAAACAAAAATAACCGAAAAGAAATTGAGCAAACCCTAACCCGTATTTTTAACGAAAAATATGCTGGAGCAATGGAAAAACAAGCTAAAACGCTAGTTGGTATTTGGGGAAAAATTGAAGATTATTGGACAAATTTCCAAATGCAAGTGATGGAATCGGGAGCATTTGACTGGATTAAAAATAAATTGCAATGGGTGTTAGACAGTTTAGATAAAATGGCTGAAAATGGCGAGTTGCAAAAATGGGCTGAAGATGTCGGAGCCGTTATTCAAGAAACAGTACAAGGCTTATGGGCTTTTGGTGAAAAAATTATTGAAGTGGTTAAATGGTTAGCGAGCTTGGCACGGGAGAATAAAGGGCTAATTGCAACATTCGTTAAATGGTCTGCTATTCTTGGCTCTAGTTTAACGGTGCTAGGAGCTTTTGCAGTGGTGGCAAGTTTTGCATTATATCCTGTAGCAAGATTGGCTCTTGGTATCGGCAAATTTACAGGTGCAAGCACCTTATTAAATAAGGCATTATTTGATAGTAATGATAAATTCCGATTATTCAATAAATCACTTTATTCATCAGGCACTACGGCTGCTTTTGTTAAATCAAAATTTAATCAGTTAGCAACTTTACCAAATGTGCTGGGAAGTAGTTTTAATAAATTAGGCGGTGGCATCAAAATGCTAATTCCACAGCTTAAAACAAAAGTATTTTGGCTCAATATGCTAAAAGGTATTTTAGGCAAGTTGTGGAGTGCAATCCGTTTTATTTTCTCACCGTTGAAATTATTACTTGGTATTTTCTCGCCGATTGGCTTAGCGATTACAGCTATTTCGGTAGCAGGGGTAGCGTTATATAGAAATTGGGAGAAGGTCAGAGCCTTTTTTGGAGGCTTTTTGCAAGGATTATCTAAAGGTCTTGCACCAGTATTAGAGAGATTTAAACCTTTAGGAAAACTATTTGAAACTATATCAAACTGGGTTAAATCTACGTTTAAGTGGTTATCCGATTTATTAACCCCAGCGGATAAAACATCGGAAAGTTTAGATAAAGCGAGTTCTGCAGGAGAAAAATTCGGGCTTGCATTGGCTGGTGCAATAGACTTGGTAACATCACCTGTTCAGTGGCTAGTCGATCAGTTTAAGTGGATTTCTGAAAATATGCCGAGTTGGGACACTATTGGTGAGGGTGTAAAAAAGGCAGCTACTGCAATTGTTCCCACCGAGCACGCTAAGCAGATTAGTCAAACGGCAGAAATGTCAAATAATATGTATGACCCGAATTATACTCCACCACAACTTGAGCAAAAATGGATTGGTGGCTTGGTTGGTAACGGTAAAGGAAGAGGCTTTGCCACAGGCGGCTACACCGGCAACGGTGGCAAATACGAGCCCGCCGGTATTGTGCATAAGGGCGAGTATGTAATGACCAAAGAGGCAACTGCACGCTTGGGTGTGGCAAATCTTAACCGGCTAAACTATGGCAAAGTTGCTGGGCTAACTGCACTTGCGTCAAGTGTTGCGTTTGCTCAACCAATGCCTGCGGTCAAAATCGACAGCAGACCACCGCTGACGGCAAGCCAACCAAGCCCAACAGTTGCACCGGTGTCGCAAAATATCCATATCACCATCAACGCCACCGGTGGGCAAGACCCACAAGCAATCGCCCGACTGGTTGCAATGGAGTTGGAAAAACAACAACGCCAAGCACAAGCAAGAGCAAGATCGTCTTTGAGAGACAGGGGCTAATTTGACAAAGTAGAATGAAAAGCGGACAATGCTCTAAATTGTCCGCTTTTTATAGGAGCAAATGATGTTTAAAGAAAAAGGATATGATGAATTTGTGAATGAATGTGTGCGAAAAGGTAGAGAAGAACACAAAGCTGGTTTAGGATTTACGCTAGAGCAATCTCGCTTACATATCAAAAAAACCATTGAGCAAAAATCACAAGAGCTAAACGAATTTCAGCGTGAAGTGGTTTATGGCTAAAATTACCATTAAACCACAAGCATTGAGTCAATTTGACGAGATTGTAAAAAGTGTTATCGAATTTACCGGTTTTGAAACGAGTGGTATTCGATTACAAAGTGATATTTTTGACAAAATAGAGCAAATTGCATTTATGCCACTCTCTGGAAGAGCAAGAGAAGATGGGACAAGAGAAACTTTCGTAAGACGTTATCGGATTGTGTACGATTACGATAGGCAGGCAGATGAAGTGATCATCTTAGCTATCATTCACAGTAGCCGACTTTACCCACGCCTATAATCAGCAAGCGACCTAATCGGTCGCTTTTTCTTTGCCTGTTAAACCCCATTTCACACCTTGCATTTATACCCAAAGCCTTTCGCCTTTTGCAAAATATCCTCATTTTTTAACCGCTTGTAATTGTAAAAATGAGTGAGCCAAACCACGCCGAACAAATCCGCCGTTTAGACAATATTATCCGCCTTGGCACTATTGCCGAGGTGGATTTAACCACAGCCACCGCACGGGTCAATTCGGGCGGTATTACGACCGATTTCTTACCGTGGCTGACTTTTCGTGCCGGCACATCGCAAACGTGGTCAGCTCCAACAGTTGGCGAGCAATGCGTGGTGTTAAGCGTGAGTGGTGAATTTACCACAGGCGTGATCTTATTTGGGATTTACACCCAAAACGCCCCGAGCCAATCCGCCGATGAGCATCTATTCCGCTTTTCGGACGGTGCAGAAATCAGCTACAACACCGCAAGCGGTCAATTAACCGTAAAAAATTGCAAAGTGGTGATTGTGCAGGCGACAGAATCTATCACGCTCGACACGCCCACGGTTAAGGCCACAAAAAATGTCGTGATTGGGGGCAACCTCTCCGTGAAAGGCACAACCTCATCGCAAGGTGCAATCAGCACACAGGGGGCGGTAACAGCAAAAGGCGATGTATCAGGGGCGGGAATCAGTTTAGGCAGCCACCATCACATTGAGCAAGGTGACGGCAGACCAACTAGCGGAGCAAAACCATAATGAACCGAGAAACAGGCGAACAGCTTGAAGACGAAGTAGAGCATATCAAGCAGTCTATCAAAGATATTTTGCTGACGGCAAAAGGCAGTCGGGTAATGCGGCGAACCTATGGCAGTAATCTCTACAAGCTAACTGATAAACCGATTGCCGCAAGTCTGATTATGCAACTCTCCGCTGCGTGCGTGATGGCGTTGCAGCAATGGGAGCCACGTATAGCGATCACCCGATTTAAAGTGGAATTTGCCGAAGATAACCACAATAAGCTGATTTGCACCTTAGATTTTACCCTTAAGCACCGAAAAATCAGCATCAAAGGAATGCGTTTTAAACTATGAGCGAAATTGTCGATTTATCCAAACTCCCCGCCCCAAAAGTGCTGGAAGAATTGGACTATGAAACCTTATTAGCAGAGCGGAAAGCCAAGTTTTTATCGCTTTACCCCGAAAGCGAAAGATCGGTAATGGCTGCACGGTTAGCGTTGGAGTCTGAGCCTATCACAAAGTTACTAGAGGAGAATTGCTATCTGCAATTAATGGAACGCCAACGCATTAACAGTGCAGCACAGGCAACAATGTTAGCCTATGCCACCGGTACAGATTTAGATGTGATTGGGGGGAATTACAATGTTAAAAGATTAGTGGTACAGCCTGAAGATTTAACTAAAAACCCCCCGATACAGGAAGAGCTAGAGCCAGACGATGATTTTAGGCAACGTGTGCAACTCAAACTTGAAAGCATTTCAGGTGCAGGCCCTAGAAAAGCTTATACCTATCACGCATTATCATCACACGGCAGAATTGCCGATGTGTCGGTTATATCACCTAAGCCTGCTTATGTGACTGTGACAGTTACCTCTAGGGTAGGCACGGGACAAGCAGATGATGAAATTATTAATGCGGTTACCGCAGCACTTAACGATGAAGATGTGAGACCGATTGCAGATAGAGTAACAGTACAAGGTGCGGAGATCGTGGAATATACGATTGAGGCAGTGCTTAAAATTTATAAAGGACCGGAAAAAGAGCCTATCCTGAAAGCGGCTCAAGCAAATCTTGAATCCTATATCCAGCATACAAAGCGAATTGGTAGAGATGTGACTCATTCCGGTATTTATGCTGCTTTGCACGTTGCCGGTGTGCAGAATGTACAAATCAAAGCACCAAAAAACGATTTAGTCTTAACTCCATATCAAGCAGGATATTGCACCGGCACAGTATTAAGCATTGAGGCAAGCGATGAATACAGTTAAGCCATTGTTACCATCAGGCTCAAGCCTACTCGAAAAACGAGCAGCAGAATGTTTACAAGAAGCAGTAACAAACCGAATTGATTTTGAAAATTTAATAAACCCTCACAAATGCCCCGTAAAGTTGTTGCCTTATCTAGCGTGGGCATTGTCGGTTGATTACTGGGAGGAATACTGGAGCGAGCAACAAAAACGACAAGCTATTATTGATTCTTACCATAACCACCAACGGAAAGGGACGGTAGGAGCAGTAAGAAGAATTGTTGAATCTCTCGGTTATGATTTTGAAATTAGAGAGTGGTTTAAAGAAAAGCGAGAAAGACAAGCCGGAACTTTTAGAATTTTTGTTGAATTAAAAGATAAGGGCATTAGCGAGAAAATCTACCAAGAATTAGAACGGTTACTTGAAGATGCGAAACCAGTATCACGCCATATTACTGAGTTAGCTGTATCAGCTACCTCAAGAGGAAAAGCGAATATTTTTAGTGCGGCACATAGTGGCGAAATCATTTTAATTAAACCGAGATAGATATGACAACACAGTTTTATAGCTTAATCACAAAATATGGCGAGAGCGTTATTGCTCAAGCTGTTGCGAATAATACACCAGTGCCATTGAAAACAATGGCGATTGGTGATGGTAACGGTACACCAACTACGCCAAGTGAGAGTCAAACTACACTCATTAATGAGGTTTACCGAGCTGAAATCACGGATTTGTTGCAAGATAGCGAAACACCTAATCAGGTAATTGCAGAATTACTTGTGCCGGAAACAGTAGGCGGCTTTACCGTCCGAGAGGTCGGTATTTATGATGACCAAAACAAACTTGTTGCGGTTGCCAACTGCCCTGAAAATTATAAGCCGGTGTTAGAGCAAGGTAGTGGCAAAGTGCAATACTACCGTATTGTGCTAAGAGTTAGCAGTAGTGATTCGGTTACGTTGTCACTAAATAATAATATTGTTTACGCCACAAGGCTTGAGTTTAATCGATTTGTGAATGACCTTAGCAAGCCAGATGGTTTCAAGTTAGTTGGTGAATGTGAATCTATTACTCAACTACGCACCATCGAGCCAACAGAAGACCAGCAACGTATTTTGGTTAAATCCTACCACGCCCGAAAGAACCTTGGTGGTGGGGTGTTTTATGCTGATTTTGCGGATACCACAACCGCAGACAATGCTGGGACGGTGATTGTGACGGCCGGTGGCAAACGATGGAAACGAGTTTATTCAACACTCAATATCTTTGACTTTGGAGTCAGCTTAGACAGCGTGAATAACGATGCCATCAAGCGCTTGCAAGCGTGGCAAGAGCCGGTTTTAGGGTTGGGGAATGTGATTCCGGCAAGTTCAAGAATTGTGCCGGCTAGCCATATCTCACAAGTAGC
>NZ_SMAC01000024.1 GCF_004342115.1 Mannheimia haemolytica
CCTTTTTGTTTAGATTGATTTTTGACACTCATATTCTAAACGGGAAACTCTCACTTTTTAGAGTGAATTGTCAGATCAAGTCTGATCTTCTACATATAAAGATTGCCTTCCGAATCCAGTTCACCGGCATCTCCCGTTTTTAGAAAACCTTCAGCAGTAAAGGCTTGAGCAGTGGCTTCCGGTTTTTTGTAGTAACCTTTCATAACCAAGCCTCCACGCACTAAAATTTCATTTTCTTCACTAATTTTGACCTCAACATCAGGCATTAAGGTACCGGTTGAGTTGATATTAAAGCCTTTTTCCTGCCAGCATGAAATAGTGGCAGTAGTTTCGGTCATTCCGTATCCAAGTTTTACATTGATGCCTATACTTTGGAAAAATAGCCCGATAGACGGATCTAATTTAGCTCCTCCACACGGCATCATACGAATACGACCGCCTAGTAAGGCTCGTAATTTTCCTAGCACCAATTTATCTGCCATAATGTACTGCAAGCGGTGGAAAAAGGCTGATTTTTTACCAAACAGATTGTCTTCGGCGGTACGGATTGCCCATTTAAATAACGCTCGGCGATGTATCGGTGCTTGTTGGACTTTATCCCACACCGCAGTATAGATTTTTTCATAGAACCTTGGTACGGCACACATTAATGTAGGTCGTACCGTTGAGAGTGCTTGACGTACCTGTTGAGGATCTTCCAGATAGCAATTTACTGCCCCTCTGTATAGCACATAAGTGACCCAAGCACGTTCAAAGATATGCGATAAAGGTAAAAATGAAAGGGATATATCATTTTCGTCAATATGAGGGAGTGCTTTATTATGTGCCTGAAGTTGATGAGCTAAATTAGCATAATCTAACATAACACCTTTAGGCTCACCGGTTGTTCCCGAGGTATAAATTAAAGTGAATAAATCCTCTAAGCATTTATCATTTAAACGTTTGGTTAATTCAGCTTCATCTTGATTAACCTTAATGAAATCTTGCCAATGTTGAGCGATAGGGAAATCACGCAGATCTATTGAGTCTTTCATCGCGACAATTTTTATTAATAGCGAACAGTTGTTCGCTATTTCTATGGCTTGATCATATTGTTCCTGATCGCCAACAAAGAGGATTTTTATATCCCCGTCATTCAGGATATATTCAAGTTGTTTGGTGGTACTGGTTGCATAAATCGGCACTGCTACCGCACGAATTTGCATTGCAGCAATATCGGTAATTGTCCAACGAGGCATATTTTGTGCAAAAATAGCGATTTTCTCTTGAACGGCAAGACCGTTTGCCAGCAAGGCATAAGAAAGATTATTGACCTGTTTTTGTAATTCTAACCAACTTATTTCTGACCATTTTTCATCTTGCATAAAACGTAAAGCTGGGTGGTGGCTAAGAGCCTGAACTTGCTGGTGGAAACGGTGGATAAAGTGAAAATCTAAAGTGCTCATAATCTTATTTTTACTTTCTATTTCAGTGAACAGTTGTACGCTAATATAATAGAAAATATGAAAAAAAGAAACAGTTGTACTCTGAAACAAAGGGTTTTGGATAGGAAGTAATCAAGGCAATAGAAATAGATAAGTAGGGTATCGTTTAGTACAAATGCAATATTTTTCAAAAATGAGACCGCTTGTATATGCAACAAGCGGTCTGTTTTGTTAAAAATTTTGCAACTAAATTCGTTCAATATCAAATTGAGCTAAATCAATCACATCAGGTGTACCGTAAAAAGCACAGAGGGCTTTACGCAAGGTTTCAGCTCGTTTGGGAAGGTAGCCACGTTCTGCATAGAGCTTGACTTGGTCGTACACTGCTTGTTTAAAGGCTGAATTATCGCCGGGATTGCCCGAGAGATTGTCGGCACTAGCAAAATAACGAAAACCGGCAGCAGTTGCTAACACCCATTCAATCGCTTGCGGTTTGATTTCCGCACTTTCAAATTCACGTTGGCGTTCGGCAGAGCGTCCGTCCGGCTCGTACCAATAGCCAAAATCTTCAAGTTTACGCCGAGCTTCTCCAGCAACGAGCCAATGGGCAATTTCGTGCAAGGCACTGCTGTAATAGCCGTGAGCAAATAAAATCACATTGTAAGGGCGTTCGCTCGGCACACCATCTTCGTCCATAAATTCGGGCAAGTAAATCGGATAATTACCCCCCCGCTCTAGGCGAGTGTTATATTCATTAGCAAAGCATTGATTAAAAATGCGAATAATGTCTTCAATTTTATGATTTTCTTGATTCATTTCTTTTCTTTATAACTTATTCAGCCAAGCTAAAAATTGCTCGGCATCCAAAAAGCCAGTAACACGAGATTGGCTCATTTCATTGCCGTTTTCATCAAAAAACAGAATCGTTGGCAAACCTAATACATTAAAGTGTTTCATCAGCTCGATATTTTCAGCCGAGTTTTTCGTCATATCGATTTGCAACACTACCATTTCATTCAGTTTGTTCTGAACATTTTGGTCACTAAAGGTGTATTTTTCAAACTCTTTGCAGGCGACACACCAGTCGGCATAGAGATCGAGCATCACTTTTTTACCTTTGGAAGCGGTCAATTTTGTCTCTAAATCGGCAAGTGATTGAATTTTTTCTAACGCTAAGTGCGGTGTAGTTTGCTGTTGAGTGGTTGAGCCGTTCCAAGCTAAATCTGCCCAAGGTTTAGCGGCAATGGCTAAAGCGAGCAATAATAAGACTTTGATGATCTTTTTCGTGATTGAATTAGATGGAATCGCATCCACCAACCAGATCAAAAATGCAACCGCAAGGGCCGACCATAAAAACGGTTCATAGTGGCTTGGCAGCACACGGCTTAATAAGAACACCGGTAAGGCAAGCATAACAAAACCGAATGCAGCTTTCACTTTTAACAGCCATTCGCCGGATTTTGGCAGAATTTTGTTGCCGAATAAGGTAATCAAAATCAGCGGTAAGCCCATTCCCAGTGCGAGTAGATAGAGGGCTAAGCCACCGGTGACTAAATCGCCACTTTGTGCCACATAAAGCAACGCACCGGAAAGTGGGGCAGAAGTACAAGGGGAAGCAATTAAGCCTGCGATCATCCCCATTAAAAACACGCTACCCAACGCACCACCTTGCTGTTTTTGGCTCATTGCATTGAGTTTTTGTTGCCAGCTATTTGGTAGCTGGATTTCGTATAAGCCAAACATTGAGCAGGCAAGCAGAATAAAGACGATAGATAAACCAATCAACACCGGTGGGCTTTGTAAGGCGATTTGGAAAGGCAAGCCGATAGCCGCTACAATTAAGCCAAGTAAGGTGTAAGTAACTGCCATTCCTTGCACATAGGCAATACTTAACAGCAATGCTTTAGCGGTAGAAGGGCGTTGCTTATTTCCAATTACAATCGCAGAGAGAAGTGGTAGCATCGGCAGTACGCAAGGAGTGAATGCTAATCCAACGCCTAATACAAAAAACCAAAAAATGGAAAAACGATTGTTAGCTAAATTTTCAGCCAGTTGATCTTGCTCTGCTTTTGCCACATTTTCAGGGGGCGCCATATTGTCGGTTTTTGCAAAATTTTCGCTCTTTTCGACCGCTTGTGCTTCCAGTTGCGCCAGTTCTTCAGGTGTAGCAGAGAGAATACTGTCTAATTTAAGCTCAACCCGTTCCGGTGGATAGCAAAAGCCTTTGGTACACCCTTGATATTCCACTGCGATTGAGGCGTTGTCTTTAATTTCTTTAAACGGTACCTTTAGCCCTAAGTGGTTGCGATAGATTTCCACCTGCCCGAAAAATTCATCGTTATATTGCTCGGCAGCGGGAAAAGTGATGTCGCCTATCTCAATATTCTGTGGCGTGACACGGATTTCTTTTTTATAAAGATAATAATTGTCTGCAATATCCCAATTTAACTGTAATGTTTCATTTTCATTTTGGATTGAAAAAACAAAGGCTTCTTCCGATTTTAGGAATTTGGGCTGAGAGAAAAGATTTGCGTGAGATGAGTTTATCATCAATAAACTCAAGACGAGTGAAAAAAAGTATCTAATCATATTGAAATCCTATTTTTAATTGTCTCGGCGAAAATTATAGCGTAATCAGTATTCATATTCCGAATAAATTACGCCATTTAACGATGTTAGACGATGTAAGTGCTATTTTATTACAAAAATTTTGTTCTAAAAGAAAAAAAATATTGCATAGTTATGCAAAAATAATTAGTATTCATTCATTATTTTAAATGTAGTAGGATTTTAACGAATGGCAATTCGTATTCAAAATGTCAATTTTTTTTATGGCTCAAACCAAGCCTTATTTGACATTAACTTAGAGATTGAAAAAGGGGATACTGTTGTATTGCTTGGCCCGAGTGGGGCAGGTAAAAGTACCCTAATTCGAACCTTAAACTTAATGGAAGTACCGCAATCAGGCACTTTGGCGATTGCAAATCATCAATTTGATTTAACTGCTAAAACCGACAGCAAAGCGGTGAGTTTGTTACGCCGTGAGGTGGGAATGGTGTTCCAGCAGTATCATTTATGGCCGCATTTAACCGTAATGCAAAACTTAATTGAAGCCCCGATGAAAGTGCTTGGGTTAAGCAAAGAAGAAGCGGTTGCCAGAGCAAAAGGACATTTGGCACGTTTGCGTTTGAGCGAGTTTGCCGAGCGTTTCCCACTGCATCTTTCAGGTGGTCAGCAACAACGGGTGGCGATTGCCAGAGCACTGATGATGCAGCCACAGGTCTTATTATTTGATGAACCTACCGCAGCACTTGACCCGGAAATTACTGCACAAGTAGTTGATATTATTAAAGAATTGCAATCTACAGGCATTACTCAGGTGATTGTGACTCACGAAGTAGGCGTTGCTCGTAAGGTGGCAAGCAAAGTGGTGTACATGGAAAAAGGTACAATTATTGAACAAGGTGATGCAAGTTGTTTTGAATCACCGAAAACAGAGCAATTTGCTCAATATTTATCTCACTCAGAGTAATCTATAACAACAGAAAAGGACACAACAATGAAAAAATTATTATTAGCTTCTGCTATCGCATTTGCAACGCTTTCTGCCAATGCACAAGAAACTATCACTTTTGCGATGGAGCCTTCTTACGCCCCTTTTGAAACAACAAATGAAAAAGGTGAAGTTATTGGCTTTGATGTAGATATTGCAAAAGCATTATGTGAAGAACTAAAAGCAACTTGCGAATTTAAAACGCAATCATTCGATAGCTTAATTGCGGGATTAAAATTTAAAAATTTTGATGCAATTATTTCAGGCATGGATATTACTGAAGTGCGTCAAAAACAGGTTGCCTTTACCAATGCTTATTTAGAAAACTCAGTAAGTTATGTCGCAATGAAGGGGAAATTTACACCGGAAACAGCTAAGAATGTCGGCGTGCAAAATGGTACAACTTTTCAACAATACTTAAGCAAAAATGCCAAACAATATAATTTAAAACCTTACGCTAGCCTACAATCAGCAGTGTTAGATTTAAAAAATGGACGTGTTGATATGGTATTTGGTGATACACCAGTATTGGCAGAGTGGCTAAAAACCGAAAAAGAGTTAGATTTCGTGGGTGAAAAAGTAGTCGATAAAGCCTTTTTTGGTAATGGATATGGTATTGCGGTAAATAAATCTAACACTGCATTGCTTGAAAAATTAAATTCGGCTTTAGCTACCATCAAAACAAATGGTAAATATGAGCAAATTTATAATACTTGGATGGCTGGGAAATAATGTCTAGCGATATTTTAAACTTACTTGTCAACGCAACCCTGATGACCTTAGGGATTGCGCTGGCAAGCCTCTTGATTGGAATGTTATTGTCAATCTTTTTTGTGGTACTTGAAACCAGTAAGATTGCATGTATCCGTAAACCAACTAGTATAATAATTACATTATTGCGTGGGTTGCCGGAGATTTTAGTGGTATTTTTGATCTATTTTGGTCTTATCCAAGTTATTTTCTTGATCACCGATGAGTTTGCGGAGTTAAATGCTTTCTGGTGTGGGGCTATTGCGCTGGGTATTATTTTTGCTGCTTATGCTTCCCAATCTTTACGTGGTGCAATTAAAGCTATTCCAGTTGGGCAGTGGGAATCTGGTACGGCGTTAGGGTTAAGCCGAGCGCAAGTATTTGTTCGCATTATTCTCCCTCAAGTCTGGCGACACGCTTTACCAGGCTTAAGCAATCAGTGGTTAGTGCTGTTAAAAGATACAGCATTGGTATCGTTAATTGGGGTAGATGATTTAATGCGTCAATCGGAGTTAATTAATGCTAATACTCATCAACCTTTTACTTGGTATGGGATAGCAGCACTTATTTATTTAGCGATTACTCTAATTAGCCAGCGAGTGATTAAAGTATTAGAAGGTAGATTTACCCGTTTTGAGCGAGGAGTTGCTTAATGTGGTGGGATTATTTAGTTGAAATTTCACAGGGTATTGGCACCAGCCTACAGCTCACTTTTGTGGCGCTCATCATTGCCTTTATTTTAGCGATCATTCTTACGTTTATTCTCTCGTTAGAAAATCGTCCGTTAAAGTGGTTGGTAAACGGATTTATTACGCTTTTTACCGGAACGCCTTTATTAATTCAATTTTTCTTGATTTATAGTGGCCCGGGGCAATTTGAATGGATTACAGAAAGTGCGGCTTGGGTATTATTATCCGACGCTTGGTTCTGTGCAATGTTGGCTTTAGCGTTAAACAGTGCTGCCTATTCGACATTGTTGTTCCACGGTGCGGTAAAAGCGATTCCGAAGGGGCAATGGGAAACTTGCGCAGCCCTTGGTTTGAGCCGTTTAGATACACTGAAAATTTTAGTGCCTTACGCATTAAAACGTGCTTTACCTTCTTATAGTAATGAGATTGTGCTAGTTTTTAAAGGCACATCGCTTGCTTCAACCATTACGATTATGGATATTATGGGCTATGCTCGCCAGCTTTATGGTACAGAGTATGACGCATTATCAATTTATGGTATGGCAGGGGTTATTTACTTGGTAATTACCGGCATTATGACAATCGTTCTCAGAAAATTAGAAAGCAGAGTATTAGCTTTTGAGCGTTTTGAGACTGAAAAAGCCTAGCGGATAAGCGGTCAAATTTTATTGATTTTTTGCAAATGAAAGCGGATAGTACTAACTATCCGCTTTTTATTTATGTATCAATGCCTTTAGAAATATGACTAATCTATTTGGGTTATACCTAAATGGGCATAGGTTCTGCTGGTAGCAATTCTGCCTCTTGGTGTGCGTTGTAGAAAGCCTTGCTGAATCAGATAAGGCTCTAGCACATCTTCAATCGTATCTCGTTCTTCGCCGATAGCTGCCGCAAGATTGTCTAATCCAACCGGCCCGCCATCAAAGCGTTCTACAATCGCTTGCAACAGTTTAATGTCCATAAAATCAAAGCCTTCCGAATCCACATCGAGCATTGCCAGAGCTTGTTTGGCAATGTCGGAGGTAATAATGCCATTATTACGCACATCGGCGTAATCCCGAACTCGGCGGAGTAAGCGGTTGGCAATACGGGGTGTGCCACGGGAGCGGCGAGCCACTTCATAAGCACCGTCTGCCGACAAATTGAGATTTAAGCAATCGGCGCTGCGTTTGACAATCAGAGTAAGATCGTCCACTGAGTAAAATTCTAAGCGTTGTACAATCCCAAAACGATCTCGTAACGGTGAGGTCAGTGAGCCGGCACGGGTGGTTGCCCCTACAAGGGTAAAAGGCGGTAGATCGAGCTTGATGGAACGAGCAGCAGGTCCTTCCCCAATCATAATATCGAGCTGGTAATCTTCCATTGCAGGATAAAGCACTTCTTCAATCGCTGGAGAAAGGCGGTGAATCTCATCAATAAACAGCACATCGTAAGGTTCAAGGTTGGTCAGCATTGCTGCCAAATCGCCTGCTTTTTCCAGCACCGGCCCTGAAGTTGTGCGAATATTCACCCCCATTTCGTTTGCCACAATGTTGGCAAGGGTAGTTTTCCCCAAACCGGGCGGGCCGAAAATGAGCAAGTGATCTAATGCCTCTTCCCGCAATTTAGCGGCTTTGATGAAGATCTCCATTTGATCACGCACAGAAGGCTGCCCGACATAGTCGGCAAGCAGTTTCGGGCGGATTGCTCGGTCTATAACTTCTTCCTCACGCTTAGGCGAGGCACTGATGATTCTATCTGCTTCAATCATACATTTAGATTATTGTTGTAGTGGAATGGTATTACCCTATATTACTCATGAGGGCAAATATTGATTTGCCCCTACACATATATTTTTAAAAATGAGATTGTAGGGGCGAAATATCTTTCGCCCTATACTATCAATATCATAATGAATTTTTTAACGCCTCACGAATAAGCTGTTCGCTCGTTGCACCGGATTTATTCACTTTCTTAATCATTTTTTCCGCATCGGCAGGTTTGTAGCCTAGGGCTATTAAGGCATCAAGGGCTTCATTTGCCGGGTCTGGCGTATTACTTGCCACAATTTGCTCGTGCGATACTTCCACAAAGAAATCACTCTGTGCCATTCTTTTAAATTTGCCTTTGAGTTCCACCAATAAGCGTTCTGCGGTTTTCCGACCGATTCCCGGAATTTTGGTTAATTTTGCCAGCTCTTCATTTTCAATCGCGGTGGCAAATTGCGACACCGACATTGCTGATAGAATTGCCAACGCGAGCTTCGGCCCGACACCGTTGGTTTTAATTAATTCACGGAATAGAGTTCTATCTTGTTTTTGGGCAAAGCCGAATAGCAAGTGAGCATCTTCTCGCACCACTAAATGGGTGAAAATAGTCGCCTCTTCGCCAATTTGTGGCAGGCTGTAGAAACTGGTCATCGGGAGCAGTAGTTCATAGCCTACCCCTTGCACGTCTAATAAAATTTCAGGCGGTTGCTTTTCAATAATTTTGCCGTGTAATCGTCCAATCATTTTGTTCTCTCAGAGTTAAAATTGGCAGTAGCATAGCAGAAACTGTATAAAATAACACTATTTATTGATAGCGGAATTTGCAAATTTTTAGTGAAATCAGACCGCTTGTGATTAGATAAAGTGGCTGAATCCTTCATAAATCAGCATCGAGCCGAATAAGATGAAAATTACGCCTGAGATATTGTCAATATAGCGACTATATTTGGCATAGAACAGTCTGACCGGTCGGCGAGAAAAGAGTAGTGCCACCACACAGAAATAAATAAAGGTACTTACCACAAAGAGTAGAAGTAGTTCGAACATTTGTAGGGTATTGCTTAAATTATCTACATAGGCTGAAATGACGCTGGTAAAGTAAACGCCAGCTTTGGCATTAAAGATATTGATTAATAAGCCTTTTTTAATTTCCTGCCAAGGGTTTAGCGGCGTGAGTTGAGCTTTATTTTCAACAAAAATGATATTTTCGGTTACCCGTACCATTTGAGAGCCAATATAAACCAGGTAACAGCCACCGATAATCATAATGGCATATTGAAACAGCGAGCCAATACTATTACTGAGCCACGCTAAACCAAAAATCGCAAAGGCTGCCCAAAAAATAATGCCGATTGAGATTCCGGTTGCGGCAAGTACCCCACTTTTAACTGAGTGGCTGGCGGATTGTCTGACGACATAGAAGAAATCGGGGCCGGGGCTGATAAGCCCGGCAAAATGAATAAATAAAATAGTGAGCATAAATTTTTAAATGAAATAATATAAAAGATGAAGTGAAATCAGGGCAAAAATGGCTGCGAGAATATCATCAAACATAATGCCTAAACCGCTTTCTAATTTTTCATCAAAATAGCGGATTGGAAAAGGCTTCAAAATATCAAAAATGCGAAAGCTGATAAAGGCGAGCAGGTAGCCAAGAAGATTGTATTCAGGCAAACAGGTGAACATCAAAAAGATGGCAACTATTTCGTCCCAAACAATTCGCCCGTCATCGTGTACTTCTAGATCTTGGCTGGCTTTGGTGCAAATAACACAACCGGCAATAAAAGAAACTAGGGTGAGTAAGCCGAAAAACAGGGCGGATTGTGTGATAGACCACAAGGCTATTGCTACAATTAGCCCGGCGAGGCTACCCCAAGTGCCGGGAGCAGGCTTTAATAAGCCTGAACCAAAGCCAAAGGCAAAAAAATGAATCGGATTTTTAAGATTAATTGGTTTCATTGCGTTATTTTTTAAAATGATCGTAGCCTCGTTGTGAGGGCAAGGTGACAGGCTGATTATGACGTAATAGGGTTAAACCTTCTTTAGCCGAACGAATTTGCCCAATACATGTATAAGTTACTCCGATATTGGCTAATGCTTTGTCTAATTTGGCTTTGTTGTCATTTGGCACGGTAAAGCAGAGTTCGTAATCTTCGCCACCGTTTAAGGCAAAATATTCTGCCTCTGTTCGAGAATAACAACTAAGTAAGACGTCAGACAAGGGGAAATTCTCAAGGTTTAATACTGCACCACAGTCACTGCGCTTTAAAATATGGCTTAAATCAGACAATAGACCATCTGAAATATCAATCGCTGCATTAGCAATAGAGGCGATAGTCAAGCCAAGTAAAACTCGAGGTGTTGGGCGTAAATGGCGTTGAATCAGGTAGCTTTGCTCTTTATTCCAATTCACTTGCTCGCTTTGCTGATTTAGCAGAAGTTGCAAACCACCTGCACTGTCACCGAGTGTGCCGGAAACATAGATCCAATCGCCTACTTTAGCATTATGGCGGAATAAGCCTCTATCTTGTGGCACAATCCCTTGAGCTGTGATTGTCAAAGATAGTGGTCCACAAGTAGTATCCCCTCCAATCAAATCAACATTATAGTGATCAAGAATCTCAAAGAAATGTTCACTAAATTCAGCTAGCCAATCGTGATTAATTTCAGGTAAGGTTAAGGCTAAAGAGATCCATGCAGGTTCTGCACCCATTGCGGCAAGATCGCTTAAATTGGACGCCACACTTTTATAAGCGAGATCGGCAGGTGAAATAGTCGGTAGAAAATGAGTGCCGCAAACAAGGGTATCGGTTGTGATCGCAAGTTGCTGATTTGGTTTGAGTGATGTGAGCGCACAGTCATCGCCGATAGAAAGTAAAACATCTTTGCGAGGTGGGCGTTGAGAAGCATTAAAATAGCGTTCGATAATATCAAATTCACCCATAAAAAATCTCCTTGAGCGTTATAATCAAAATCCCCAATTTATGTATAAATTGGGGAATCTTATTATTTTCTGCCTAATGCTGGGGCTAATTTATCTAAAATGCCGTTAATGTATTTGTGGCTGTCATCAGAGCCGAACACTTTAGCGACTTCAATCCCTTCATTGATGACTACACGGAAAGGCACATCGTGTTCAAATTTTAATTCGTAAGTTGATAAACGCAAAATAGAACGTTCAATAGGATCAACATCTGACTCTTTACGATCTAAATAAGGGCGTAATGCTTCATCAATGGCTTCTACATTATCCACAACGCCACGGAAAAGTTTACGGAAATAAGGCATATCAACGCCTTTCATATCTTGATCGGTCACAAACGCCAATTCCACTTCTTCAACCGTGTTTTGGGAAATATACCAAGAATAAATGGCTTGCACCGCACATTCTCTTGCACGGCGACGTGGGGAAATTTTCATAAAACCTCTAAATCTTTAACTCAAAAAATGACGGCTGATTCTATCACACTTCCCCTATTTTTGCTTGCGTTTATGATGTGCTATTTTGATTTTTTGTGGTTGCTGCTCTTTTCATTAGATTGAAGGATATAAGGCGTCACAAAAATGACTAGCTCTCTTTTGCTGATTTTATCTCGAGTTTGACTAAATAACCGCTTGATGAAGGGAATTGAGCCTAAAATCGGCACTTTATCTTCGCCTTTTTGGGTTAAATGTTGAAAAATACCACCAAGTACAATGGTTTCGCCGTGTTTGGCAAATACTTGCGTATTTAGCTCTTGTTTATCAATCGTAATTAAGCCACTACTGCCGGATTGGGAATTTGGCGAATTTTGGGTAACGATCAGATCGAGTAGAATTTGATTTTGGGTTGAAAGGTGTGGAACGACTTCAAGCCCTAATACCGCTTCTTTAAATTCGACATCGGTGGCTTCCGATTTGGTGTTGTACATCACATAAGGAATTTCCGTGCCTTGCTTGATACTTGCCGGCTTTTTATTGGTGGTTAACAGGCGTGGGCTGGCAATAATTTCCACACTATTTTCTTGTTCTAATGCACTTAATTCTAAATCAAGCACTCTGCTATTAATGGACGCAACCTGTAATACGGCAGATGCTCCACCAGTAATCGGAAAATTTACATTTAAGTTATTGGTGACATCGTTGAGTCCATTGCCTTCCAGCCGTCCGCCAAATTTATAGTGCCCAGCCCCACGAGAAAAAATTCCCCAGCGAACGCCAAGCTCTTGCAAATGCTCGCTACTGATAGTGACAATTCTAGCCTCAATCGCAATTTGCTCGGTGGGTTGGTCGAGCTGTTTTACTAAATTCTCGATATTTTTAAGCGATTTTGCACTGTCTTTCACAATCAGGCTATTGCTTCTTTCATCAAAGTGAATATAACCGTTTTCCGATAAAAACGTTCCGCTGCCTTTGGTTAACGACTCAATCACCTCTGAAGCCTTTGCATAATGTAGTTTCAAGGTTTTTGTGATTAACTTAGGGGCGGTGACAAGCGGTGTATTTTGCCCATTATTTTGCAAATTCATTATTGGCAGAGGCGTTAAGTCAGCCGCTTTTTCCTCTTTTTTGTGAATATAAACAATATCATCTTCTTGCGTTAAGGATAATTTATTGACTTTGCCAAGCGTTTTAAAAATCTCGTCAACCGATTTATTTTCTAATCGTAGTGTTGATTTGGTTTCAATATTATCATCAAGCACCATATTTTTACCGGTTTCTTCCGCTAAATAAGTAAAAATAAGCGAAGTTGGAGCATTTTTTAAAACTATGGAAATGGTATTCGCATAGGCTAATGAAAAACCGCATAAGAAATATATAAAAATTCGCCACATATCAACCTCTATAATTTGATGTTAATTTCATAAGGGATATTACAATCTTTAGTTAATTTCCAGTTAATATAAGTAATGGATTTAAGATTAATATGTTTTATTTCAATTTCATTGTTAAGCAAGTCATTTTCTTTTAGAGCAAGTAATTGTTGTTTTTCATCAATAAATAATGCACGCATTACTTCATTGATTTTAACTAATCCTATCAGTGTCATTTTGTCAAAATCAGTTACTATATTTTTTGCAGAAAGGTTATCAGGTACTTTACAAGCGGTGATGTTTTCAGTATTTTTTGCAAATTCCACATTGCTTTCAGCGATGTTGCCTGAGGCTTGAGTTTCCTGTTTTTCTCCAAAGAAAGGATCATTTGCTTTTACAGAAAAACTGATAAATAAAGTAATAAATAAAAACCAATTACGCATTGTTATTCCTTATTAGCTAATATGACTAAGGTAGTATTCATTTCAACTTTTCTGTCTTGCCGAGATTTGATGAGGCTAATCGCATTGTATTTCAAATAAGGTATTTGCTTAACTGAATGGATAAAATCAAATAAAGATCGGCTATTGCCGATAATACTCAATTCAATACTTTTACCTTGTTCTAAATTCCATTGTAAACTTTCAATGGTTAGTTGGTGTTTTTCAGCTAATATTTGTATGTTGCTGTTTATTTCGGTTAAATTATTCTCTTGGCTGTTCTGATTTTTAGCTTTATTGATAATTGAGTCATATTTGTTTTGTTGATGATTAAAGTTAATCTTGTCATTTTCTATATTTTTTAAAATATGATTAACCTCAATATAGGATTTTATCAACATAATCATAGGTGGAATGATGAATATCATCATAATGCCAAATGGTAATGCTTTAGGATATTTTCGGATAAAGCAAATAAACTGAAATAATGAACTGTTTGGATTGGAATATGCAGCTTCAATTTTAGAATGTATAGAAAACATATTAATTACCTTTATGTTTCAGTGTGAAAATAAATTGGATTTCATTTTTATGATTAACATTAATTTGCTCGGTTTTGGTTTCAAATAAATCTTGCTGATATAAATAAGATTCTAGACTTTGAAAATCAGATTGATTATCTAAATTACCGATTATTTTTAAATAGAGATCGGTTTCAAGATAAATTTGTATCGTTTCAATTCCCCCATTTTTGAGCGGTAAGTTATCTATTATTGCCAGTAGTTGTGCTATTTTTTTAGGCTCGGCAAAGGGCAAGGTGTTTGTATGATTACTATTCAAGCTGATAATTTTATTTTCAATATTTAATATATCGGTTTTTACCAGCTCTAATTGCTGTGCAAGCGGTTGAATTTCTTGATTTTTTTGCAAATAGAGAAAAATCAGAGCCAAGCTAATGAGGGCAGATAATAAAAGTGTATAAATCACGTTTTTGATGCCTTTATCACTGCCGGCAAACCAGTTATTTTTTCGATTAGCACTTAAATCAATACCTTGCCATTCCATAAACTTGCTCCTAAGGCGAGGCAATATAGCTGTTTCTCTTGCTCACACTCGATTTCAAGATGGTCAATTTTGAGATCAGATAGATGAATACAATCCTCAGGTTCTGTTTGCAATATCAGTAATTCCGTCTCGGTAAATTGGAAGTACTTCTGTTTAAATGAAAAACAGGGCGCAGGCTGATTATTTTGGGATTGTGTTAAATGAATTATAGCCCGTGCATAGCAATGCAGCTCACAATCTAAGATGCTGTTAAATTGGCTCAAATTCTCGGTATAACTTTTTCGCACGGCGTAGATAACCACTTTATCCAGATTATCGTTGCTGCTTGGAAATCGCTGATAGTCAATATTGAGTAGATCCAATGCAAGTGGCTGCTCATTTTTTAAAATGTGAATTACCTTACGGTGTAATTGAGCTTCATTGAGGGTGTTAGCCATAAAAACGGTTTTTCGCCAAATGTATTGGTAAGGGATCGGGCGAACCAGCGTCATCATTGCTTGTTCTTGTGGGGTGAGATTACCGATAAGCTCTTCGATGCTCGCAGGCTTGGCTTGCCAAAAAACGGTGAATTTTTCTGCTTTATTTTTGACTAAGCAGTAACGTTGTTCATCTTCACTTAAGCCTAAGATGATACGGTTTGAAGGTGTTTTTGAATGTGCTTTAAGTAATTTCATAGTAAGTATAGTAAGTAAAGTTTTGCAATTAGTTATGCGAAGTAAGCGTTTTTAGCTTATACTTAGTGACCTAATATTGGCTTTAAATTTATGTTTCGTCATTAACCAAAAGAGATTTTTTCGATGCGGATCGCAAAAATAATATTTAGTGCTTTACTTTCACTCTTGGTTTTAGGTGGGGTAATTGGTGGTTTACTGTACATGCATTTCAAATCTGATTTGCCTGATGTGGCAACGCTGAAAAATGTAGAGTTACAGCAGCCTATGCAGATTTTTACCTTAGATGGTAAATTAATTGGTGAAGTAGGAGAAGAACGCCGTATTCCGGTCAAGCTTGATGATATTCCACCGATGTTAGTAAAAGCGATTCTTGCTACCGAAGATGCACGTTTTTACGAGCATAAAGGGATCGATCCTAAAGGTATTATGCGTGCAATATGGCGCACTAGCCAGGGAGATACTCAAGGCGCAAGTACAATCACCCAGCAGCTGGCGAAAAACTTTTTCTTAACACCTGAACGTAGTTTAGAGCGTAAGGCCAAAGAGGCAATTTTAGCTTTAGAAATTGAACAGGTTCTCAGTAAAAATGAGATTCTGGAGCTGTATTTAAACAAAATTTACCTAGGGTATCGTTCTCACGGTGTTGCCGCTGCGGCTAAAACTTATTTTAATAAAGCTTTGAAAGATTTAACCCTTTCTGAAATAGCAATTATTGCAGGGCTTCCAAAAGCGCCTTCAACGATGAATCCACTTTATTCAGTAAAACGGGCGGAAGACCGTCGTAATGTAGTGCTTGGGAGAATGCTAGAAACCGGAGATATTACAAAAGAGGAATATGAGAAAGCTAAAGCAGAGCCAGTAGTAGCTAACTACTATGGTGCGACATTAGAATTTCGAGCGGATTATGTGACAGAAATGGTTCGTCAAGAAATTGTGAAACGCTATGGAGAAAATATTGCTTATAACAAAGGCTTAAAAGTGTACGCCACGGTACTTTCAGCAGACCAAAAAGCAGCACAAGATGCGTTACGTGAAAATTTGATTGATTATGACCGCCGTCATGGTTGGCGAGGCGCTGAAAAATTATGGACAGGTAGTTCTGCTTGGGACGATGAGAAAATTATCGATCATTTAAGTAAGCTGCCAAAATCAGAGCCGTTTACACCAGCTGTTGTAATGCAAGCAGATAAATCAAAATATACAATTTTATTGGCAAATGGTGATATCTCTGTTTTAAAACGTACAAATGCTTCTTTTGCACCTAAAGGGTTAAAAGCAGGTGAACAAATTTGGGTACGTCAAAATAAAAATAGGGAGTGGGCTTTAGGACAAATTCCGGAGGTAAATTCAGCCCTAGTGTCAATTAATAGTGAAAACGGTGCCATTGAATCTATCGTTGGAGGCTTTAGCTTTGAACAAAGCCGTTTCAATCGTGCGACTCAGTCATTAGTTCAGGTAGGCTCTGCGATTAAACCGTTTATTTACACAGCGGCAATGAATAAAGGGCTAAGTCTTTCAACAACAATTAGCGATTCTCCTATTGTCATTAAAAAGAAG
This sequence comes from Mannheimia haemolytica, assembly GCF_004342115.1. Classification (GTDB taxonomy): domain Bacteria; phylum Pseudomonadota; class Gammaproteobacteria; order Enterobacterales; family Pasteurellaceae; genus Mannheimia; species Mannheimia haemolytica. The sequence continues at coordinate 16,694 of NZ_SMAC01000024.1, forward strand.
GGGCAAAAAGAGTGGCGACCTAAAAATGCCGATGGGGTTTATGGCGGCCCGTTGAGAACTCGTGTTGCATTAGGTAAATCGAAAAATATGGTGGCTATTCGTATATTACAAATGGCAGGGATTGATTATGTTGCAGACTACTTACAACGTTTTGGCTTTAACCGAAATCAGTATGTTGCAACAGAATCTCTTGCATTGGGTGCTGCATCTTTTACGCCATTAGAAATGGCTCGAGCTTATGCAGTATTTAATAATGGAGGTTATTTGATTGAACCATATATCATTGACCGTATTATTGATGCCCAAGGCTACGAGTTATATCAAGCAAATCCTGTAGTAGCTTGTAATAGTTGCGATAGCCCAGTTGTTTACCCTGAGCCTAAATATTTTGAATCAGTCAAAATTCATGATGAAGCTCAAGTCGGTGTACAAACTATAGCGAATTCCTCGAATAATGATGACGACGATGTTGTGGAAGATGTTGGCGATTCAGAACCTGAATTACAAGCGAACAATAGCGAGAAAAATGCGCCGAGCTTAATGGCAGAATCTTCTCATCATGTCAAAGGGTTACGTTACGCTCCTCATGTTATTAGTGATGAACTCGCTTTTTTAATGCGTAGTGCTTTAGCTACAGCAATTACTGGTGAGCCTGAATATGGCTGGCGAGGAACAAGCTATAAAATGCTCAATACGATAAAACGAGCGGATGTGGGCGGGAAGACTGGTACAACCAATAATGCCAAGGCAACTTGGTATGCGGGATTTGGTGCTAATATTTCTACTGTTGTGTACGTTGGCTTTGATGATAATAAAAGAGTATTAGGTAGAGGTGCTTCAGGTTCTAGTACTGCTTTACCAGCTTGGACAAATTATATGAAAGTTGCATTGTCAGATAAGCCTGTCGAAAAAAGTACCCTTCCAAAAAATATTATTGAGGTTAATATTGACCCTAATAGTGGTTTCTTAGGAAATGGACGTAAAGAGTATTTTATTAAGGGTACTGAGCCTACAAAACGTTATATTGTAGAGAGAGCTTATACTGAAAAAGCGCCTCAAAAAACAGAATCTGCGCCGTTACGTTTAGGATTACCTCCACCAGGGGTGCTAAAAAGCGGTGAATTATTCTAATAATTTATTACAAGGATAATGCTCTTAAAAGTTGAAAAATAGGGGGATTTCTTGCGATAATAAGTGCCAATTTTATTTTGGGCGATTTGTGAGTTATATTTGTATATTCCTTAGTCAATAAATGGGTTTTATTGCAATTTTTTAAAGAAATCAGACCGCTTGTAGAACAAGCGGTCATTTTTTCTTTTAATTTCACAGATCAAATGTTTAGTAAATTTTAAAATGAAGAAGAAATAATGGCTGAAAAACGTAATATTTTTTTGATTGGGCCGATGGGAGCAGGTAAAAGTACGATTGGTCGTCAGCTTGCTCAAACATTAGGTATGGAATTTATGGATTCCGACAGTGTGATCGAAGAACGAGCAGGTGCGGATATTGATTGGATCTTCGATGTTGAAGGTGAAGAGGGTTTCCGTAAGCGTGAAGAACGTATTCTAAATGAACTGACGCAAAATTATGGTATCGTGCTTTCAACTGGCGGTGGTTCGATTTTATCTAAAGATAACCGTAATGTGTTATCGGCTCGTGGTATCGTTATTTATTTAGAAACGACAGTGGATAAACAGTTTGAACGTACTCAGCGAGATAAAAAACGCCCTTTATTGCAAACAGAAGACCCCCGTAAAACGTTGGAAGAGTTAGCGAAAATCCGTAACCCATTGTATGAAGAAATTGCAGATATTACTATTCATACGGACGAGCAGAGCGCTAAAGTAGTGGCAAATCAAATTATTGATATGATTGATAATTTACAGTAGCCAGGTAAGAAAGGAGCTAAGATATGTTACAAGTCAATGTGGAATTAAAAGAGCGTCGTTACCCGATTATAATTGGTGCAGGGTTATTAAATCAGCCTGCTAGTTATAGCCCATTAAAATCTGGAGATAAGGTGATGATTGTCTCAAATCCAACGGTGGCGACACATTATCTTAGTGTGGTAACAAATGCGTTAAAGGAGCTGGGTTGCCACGTTGATTCGGTATTGATTCCCGACGGTGAAGAATATAAAACGCTAGAATCATTAAATTTGATTTTTACCGCATTATTAGAAAAAAATCATAATCGCGATACCACTTTAATTGCTTTAGGCGGTGGTGTAATCGGTGATGTTGCAGGCTATGCAGCTGCCTCTTACCAACGTGGTATTCGTTTTATACAAATTCCGACCACTTTACTGGCTCAAGTTGATTCTTCAGTAGGCGGGAAAACGGCAGTAAACCACCCACTCGGTAAAAATATGATTGGGGCTTTTTATCAGCCTGTTTCTGTGATTGTTGATACCAATACGCTCCATACCTTATCCAAAAGAGAAGTCAGTGCTGGTTTGGCGGAAGTCATCAAATACGGTGCAATCTTTGATGTTACTTTTTTTGAATGGCTTGAAAAGCATATTGATGATTTGGTCAGTCTCAAGCAAGATGAGCTGGAATATTGTATTCAGCGTTGTTGCCAGCTAAAAGCTGACGTGGTTGCTCGAGATGAAACGGAAAAAGGAGATCGTGCATTACTAAACTTAGGACATACCTTTGGTCACGCCATTGAAGCACGTATGGGCTATGGTGTATGGTTACACGGAGAGGCTGTTTCGGTTGGTATGCTAGAGGCTGCGGAATTATCTCGTATTCTGGGGGATTTAAGTCCTCAAGAGGTTGCTCGCTTGGAAAAATTATTGGCCCGAGCCAATTTGCCAACAATTTCACCTGATGGAATGGAACCGGCAGAATATCTACCTTATATGTGGCGAGATAAAAAAGTACTGGCAGGTCAATTACGCCTAATTTTATTGAAATCACTTGGTGAAGCTTACGTTTCATCGCAAGCCACAGAATCTCAAGTATTAGCCTCTATTGAGCGTTTTACCCAACGTTAATGTTTAAAATGAAATGAATCACCCTAAGCATCGAGCCTTTTTAAAATGGGCTGGCGGTAAATATCGCTTAATTCCAGATATTCAAACCCATTTGCCAAAAAAGGCTTGTTTAGTCGAGCCTTTTGTTGGTGCAGGTTCGGTCTTTCTGAATACAGATTTTGAACGTTATATTCTTGCTGATATTAATCCTGACTTGATTAATCTTTTCAACGTGGTGAAAGCAGATGTTGAGGAATATATTGCGCAAACAAAGCAACTGTTTCTTCACCCACAAGCGAATACAGAAGCCTTTTATAAAGCATGCCGTGCGGAGTTTAATCGCTCAAAAGATATTTTTCGTCGCTCGGTGATTTTTTTGTATTTAAATCGATTTGGCTATAACGGACTTTGCCGTTATAACCAGAAAAAAGGGTACAATGTTCCCTTTGGGCGTTATAAAACCCATTATTTTCCAGAAAAAGAACTACGTTTTTTTGCTGAAAAAGCACAAAAGGCAACTTTTGTGTGTGCGGATTTTGAACAGGTCTTTGAGTTGGCAAAAAATCAATTAACGGATTATGTGATTTACTGCGACCCACCTTACGCTCCTTTAGCACAAGAAACGAATTTTACGCAATATGCTGGCGGTGGTTTTAGCCTAGAGCAACAAGGGCGTTTGGCAACACTGGCTTTAGAAATGAAAGGATTAGGCGTTCCCGTATTAATTTCAAATCACGATACTGATTTTACCCGTAGGATTTATCAATCTGCCGATATTACCCAAATTCAGGTACAGCGTTCAATAGGGCAGAAGGTGGGCTCAAGGGTTAAAGTTGGCGAGTTATTCGCACTCTTCATTTAATTTGTAATATTTTCTAAAAATCTGACCGCTTGTTGGTTGAAGCGGTATTGTTAGCCGATGGAGTATTAAATGGCAAATCAACAACAAGAACGCCAATCTTGGTCTAACCGATTGGCGTATATTATGACCGTTGCTGGTGCAACAGTCGGTTTTGGTGCAACTTGGCGTTTCCCTTATCTTGTGGGGGAACACGGAGGCGGTGCTTATGTGTTTTTATTTTGTATTGCGATGATCGTAATTGGTATCCCTATGATATTAGTGGAGAATGTAATTGGTCGCCGAATGAGAGTGAATGCTATTGATGCTTTTGCCGGTTTTGCTAATGGTAAAAAAATTGCCTCAGGTTGGAAAATTCTTGGCTATATGGGCTTGCTTGGAGCATTTGGTATTCTTGCCTACTATATGGTACTTGGTGGTTGGGTATTAAATTATATCGGTGGCTTACTCACGGGGACACTAGATCTGTCTCAACCTGTTACCGTTGGCACGACCCAACAATTCTTCCAACAAAGTATTTTTAATAGCCCAATGACAATTATTGCTTATACGGCACTTTTTGTATTGGTGAATTATTTTATTTTGGTAAAAGGCATTGTGGACGGTATTGAGCGTTCAGTGAAATATTTGATGCCGATTCTGTTTATTTTCCTGATTGTGATGGTGGTTCGAAATATTACCTTACCGGGGGCTGCTGAAGGCATTGCCTTTTATCTGATGCCCGATTTTTCAAAAATCACACCAAAATTGTTTGTGTTTGTGCTGGGGCAAGTATTTTTTGCATTAAGCCTTGGTTTTGGTGTGTTGATAACCCTTTCAAGCTACCTTGATAAGAGCGAGAATTTAGTAAAAACAGCAACAATTACTGGGGTGATGAACACCTTAATTGCGGTACTTGCCGGTTTTATGATTTTTCCGTCATTATTTAGCTTTGGCGTTGCTCCAAATTCAGGTCCGACTTTAGTATTCCAAAGTTTGCCGATTGTGTTCTCAAATATGTGGGGGGGAACAGTTTTTGCGGTTATCTTTTTTAGTCTATTAGTGGTGGCGGCATTAACAACCTCGTTAACTATTTATGAAGTTATTATCACTGCATTGCAAGAGAAGGCAAAGATTAGCCGTCAAAAAGCTATTTTTATTACTTTGGCTACTATTTTTCTGTTGGGTAATATTCCATCAGCATTAAGTGACAATATATTGCAAGATGTGCAGGTTATGGGCAAGAGCATTTTTGATGCCTTCGATTATATTAGTGGCAATATTCTGTTTATTTTAACCGCCTTAGGTAGCGCGATTTTCGTTGGCTTTGTTCTAAAAGAAGAGGCGAAGGAGGAATTAGGTGCGGGTAAAATGTTTACCACTATTTGGTTTAACTATGTTCGCTTTGTGATTCCGGTGATTATCTTGGTGATTTTCTTTAATTCACTCTAAATTCTATAAGCTGTTTGAATGGATTTTCAAACAGCTTTATTTTTAGTGACAAGCGGTTAAATTTTGTGGGGAATTTGCAATTCTTGCTTAATTAACCAAGCATATTGGGGGGGAAATAAGAACAGTCAGGATAATAGCATTCTAAAATGATAAAAAATTAATCATTTATTTGATCTAGGTTAGCCCAAAATGATTAGAAACTGATATAATCCGACCGTTATCACTTTTAAATTTTAATCTAAAGAGGAACAAACTATGTCTGTTATTAAAATGACTGACCTTGATTTAGCGGGTAAACGTTTATTTATTCGTGCTGACCTTAACGTACCGGTAAAAGATGGCAAAGTAACATCAGATGCCCGTATTGTTGCTACCATTCCAACCTTAAAATTAGCGTTACAAAAAGGTGCTAAAGTAATGGTAACTTCGCATTTAGGTCGTCCGACAGAAGGCGTATTTGAAGAGGAAAACTCTTTACAACCTGTAGTTGATTACTTAAATGCATCAGATTTAGGTGTTCCTGTTCGTTTAGTGCGTGATTACTTAGACGGTGTTGAAGTAAACGAGAATGAAATCGTGGTGCTTGAAAACGTGCGTATTAACAAAGGTGAGAAGAAAAACGACCCTGAGTTAGCAAAAAAATATGCATCACTTTGTGATGTGTTTGTAATGGACGCATTCGGTACAGCTCACCGTGCGGAAGGTTCAACTTACGGTGTGGCAGAATATGCCCCTGTTGCGTGTGCAGGTCCGTTATTAGCCGCTGAATTAGATGCATTAGGCAAAGCATTAAAAGAGCCACAACGTCCAATGTTAGCGATTGTGGGTGGTTCTAAAGTATCTACTAAATTAACTGTGCTTGATTCGCTTTCAAAAATTGCCGACCAATTAATCGTGGGCGGTGGTATTGCCAATACCTTTATTGCCGCAGAAGGTCACGCTGTGGGTAAATCATTATACGAAGAAGATTTAATCCCTGAAGCAAAACGTTTAGCACAAGTAACCAATATTCCTGTTCCGGTTGATGTGCGTGTAGGTACTGAATTCTCTGAAACTGCACCGGCAACGGAAAAAGCGGTGAGTGAAGTACGAGCTGATGAATCAATTTTCGATATTGGTGAAAAATCGGCAGAGCAATTAGCTGAAATTATCCGTAATTCAAAAACCATCCTTTGGAATGGTCCGGTCGGCGTGTTTGAGTTCCCTAACTTCCGTAAAGGAACAGAAGTGATTTCAAATGCGATTGCAGAAGCAACGGCAAACGGTGCATTCTCAATTGCCGGTGGTGGCGATACCTTAGCTGCGATTGATTTATTCGGTATCAAAGACAAAATTTCTTACATTTCAACCGGTGGCGGTGCGTTCTTAGAATTCGTGGAAGGTAAAGTATTACCGGCAGTGGAAATCTTAGAAAAACGAGCTAACGGCTAACAGTTACAAGCGGTCAAATTTTGTGAAAATTTTGCAAGATTTGGCCGTATATTTTAACAATGTGCTTTTGCACATTTCATACAAAGGAAGCAAAAAATGTCATTATTAAACATCGTAAAACCGGGTGTAGTAACAGGCGACGACGTACAAAAAGTTTTCGCTTATGCTAAAGAACACAACTTCGCTATTCCGGCAGTAAACTGCGTGGGTTCAGATTCAGTTAATGCCGTATTAGAAACAGCCGCTCGTGTAAAATCACCGGTAATCGTGCAATTCTCAAATGGTGGTGCGCAGTTCTATGCGGGTAAAGGCATTAAGCCGGCTTCAGGCGCTCGTGCAGATGTATTAGGGGCGATTGCGGGTGCAAAACACGTTCATCAATTAGCAGAAGAATATGGTGTGCCTGTGATTCTTCACACCGACCACGCTGCGAAAAACTTATTACCTTGGATCGATGGCTTACTTGAAGCAGGCGAAAAACACTTCGCAGAAACCGGTCGTCCGTTATTCTCTTCACATATGATCGATTTATCTGAAGAGCCAATCGAAGAAAATATGGAAATCTGCCGTGAATATTTAGCCCGTATGGACAAAATCGGTATGACCCTTGAAATCGAAATCGGCGTAACCGGTGGTGAAGAAGATGGCGTAGATAATTCTGATGTAGATGAATCTAAACTTTACACCCAACCTTCTGAAGTTTTATATGTTTACGACCAATTAAGCCCAATCAGCCCACGTTTCACGATTGCGGCAGCATTTGGTAACGTACACGGTGTTTACAAGCCGGGTAATGTAAAATTAAAACCATCAATCTTAGGTGCTTCACAAGAGTATGTATCTAAAGAGCGTGGTTTACCGGCAAAGTCATTAGACTTCGTTTTCCACGGCGGTTCTGGTTCTTCACGTGAAGAGATTCGTGAAGCAATCAGCTACGGTGCAATCAAAATGAACATTGACACTGACACCCAATGGGCTGCGTGGGACGGTATTCTTCAATTCTACAAAGCAAACGAAGCATATTTACAAGGTCAATTAGGTAACCCGACAGGCCCTGATGCACCAAACAAAAAATACTACGATCCACGTGTTTGGTTACGTAAAATGGAAGAGTCTATGTCTAAACGCTTAGAGCAATCTTTCGAAGACTTAAACTGTGTGAACGTTTTATAATTTGCAAAAAATTCCATAAATCAGGCCGCTTGTATAAGCGGTCTTTTTTTATTTATTTTTTGCGGTAAACTATCACTTTATTTCCAAGCACCAATTTATTATGGCATTACTTGAAGTTAATCATCTGAATAAGCGTTTTGTTGAACGTAGTAGCCTATTTCATAAACAAGATTTTTATGCGGTAAAAGAAGTTTCTTTTACCCTAAATCGCAAGGAAACTTTAGCGATTATTGGTGAAAACGGAGCTGGGAAATCTACCTTGGCTAAAATGGTTGCTGGTATGGTTGAGCCAACATCTGGAGAACTGATTTTTAGAGGAACACCGCTTTCATTTGGCGATTATAAATACCGAGCTAAGCATATTCGTATGATGTTTCAGGACCCTAACGATGCCTTTGATCCTAATTATAATATAGGACAAATTTTAGATGCTCCGCTCCGCTTGGCGACAGATTTAAATGAAGAGGAAAGAAATGAGCGTATTTTTAATACGCTAAAATTGGTAGGAATGTATCCTGAGCAAGCGCTCGTTCCTATTTCAGAGGCTTCCAGTGGGCAAAAGCAGCGTATTGCGTTTGCTCGTGCTTTAATTTTAGAACCGGAAATTATTATTGCGGATGATACGATTAATTCACTGGATTTTTCAGTCAAAACACAATTAATTAATTTAATGTTAAGTGTCCAGCAGCGACAAGGGATTGCTTATATTTATGTGGGGCAAAATTTAGGTCTGATCAAACATATTGCCGATAAAATAATGGTGATGCAAAGTGGCGAAGTAGTAGAGTATGGCTTGACGAAAGAGGTTTTACTGAATCCGCAACATCAAATTACGAAACGTTTAATTGAAAGTCATTTTGGAAAGCACCTTAGTTCCTATGCTTGGGCAAGCTAAATCTTTACTCCTGCTCTAATATGATTACTTGATAATTTTGACCTATTTCAATAAATATGCAGAATAACTCTTTTCAATTATTACATTCCTAATCTTTAAATTATAGACTATCTCAATTGTTTGAAAGATAGGAGAAAAGAGATGGAATTGAAACATACGATTGAACAGCGTAAAACTATCAAAGCTTTTAATTCAACAATTAAGATTAGTAGAACTGAATTAGAAGAAATGGTCGCTTTATCCCAGCTTGCTCCCTCAAAAGCAAATCTGCAACCTTGGCGTTTTGTCATTATTGATGATGAAATTCTTAAAGCAGCATTATCAAAAAATGTTGCCTTTAATGGCCCACCTTGTGAAACAGCGTCTGCTATTGTGGTGATATTGGCAGATTTGCAATATGAAAAATTATTAGGCGCAATTGTTGATCAATCGGTAGAAACTGGGTGTTTGCATAAAGAGTTTCGTGAACGTAAATTTGATTTTTTACTAAATCTTCATAACCAAGCAACTCAAGCAGAAATTAGAGATCAGGTATTAATTGATACTAGTTTGGCGGCAATGCAATTAATGCTAATTGCCAAAGATAAGGGCTATGATACTCATGCGATAGGCGTGTTTGAGCGCCCTGCTGTATTAAAATTATTGAATATAGATGCAGAACGTTATTTGCCTGTTATGCTACTAGCTATCGGTAAAGCAGCAAACCCAGCGTTGCCAAGTTGCCGTTTACCTCTAGAATATACGGTTTCTTGGAACGATGGACAAGGTTTTAAAATATAAGGTGCAAGCGGTTAAATATCTTAATTTTTTGGCAAAAAATTGTTAAAATTTGAGCGTTGTAATTTATTTTTGTATTGCTATTTATAGGAGATATATGCATTCGGAATTAAATACTAGGGCAAATATTTTAGGTAAAATTATTTTCGCAAGTCGTTGGTTACAATTACCTATTTATTTAGGGTTGATTGTTGTACAGGGGATATATGCGTATAAGTTTATTAAATCATTGTATCATCTAGTTATCAATTTAAATGAAATGGATTCAAATACTGTTATGTTAGCGGTATTAAATTTAATAGATGTGGTGATGATTGCAAATCTTTTGGTTATGGTTATTGTTGGAGGATATGAAACTTTTGTCTCTAGATTAAAAGTAGATGATCACCCTGATCAGCCAGAATGGTTGGATCACGTTAATGCGACTATTTTGAAAGTAAAACTTTCAATGGCAATTATCAGTATTTCTTCTATTCATTTATTACAAACATTTATCAATGCTTCAAATCTTGATGAAAAGCAAATGATGTGGCAAGTAGTTATTCACTTAGCCTTTATTGTTTCAGCATTAGCGATGGCGTATATTGATAAAATGTTGAATTCAGGGCATATGAAACATTAGTCTTCTATGCAAATTTAATTTGATAAAGCGCTTAACGAATAAGTTGCTTTTGTTTTTATAGATCGAGGAATAGCTTATGGCTAAACATTATGATTATATTGCTATCGGCGGTGGTAGTGGTGGTATTGCTTCAATTAATCGAGCAGCAAGCTATGGGCAAAAATGTGCCATTATTGAAGCAAAACATTTAGGTGGCACTTGTGTGAACGTGGGATGTGTACCCAAAAAAGTGATGTTCTATGGTGCACAAGTTGCAGAAGCGATTAACCATTACGCCCCTGATTATGGTTTTGACATTACGGTAAATAATTTTGATTATGCCAAATTAGTTGAGAGTCGCCAGGCCTATATTGGGCGCATTCATACCTCATATGGTAATGTGCTGGCAAAAAATAATGTTGATGTTTTAAATGGTTTTGCTCGCTTTAAAGATGCTAAAACATTAGAAGTGAGTTATGCTGATGGTTCCGTTGAGGAGGTCACAGCAGACCATATTCTGATTGCAACAGGTGGTCGTCCAACTGTACCCAATGTGAAAGGGGCTGAATACGGTATCACTTCTGATGGTGTATTTGCACTAGATGCTTTACCGAAGTCCGTAGCAATTGTGGGGGCAGGGTATATTGCAGTTGAATTAGCTGGAGTATTTAATAGTTTAGGAGTAAATACCCATCTTTTTGTTCGTCAACATGCTCCAATGCGTAATCAAGACCCATTAATAGTGGATACATTGCTTGAAGTATTAGCTCAAGATGGGATCGAATTACATACACAAGCGACTCCTCAAGAAGTAGTTAAAAATGCAGATGGTTCATTGACATTAAAATTGCAAGATGGTCGTGAAACCTCTGTTGAAAGCTTGGTGTGGGCTATTGGTCGTGAGCCAGCGACAGATAAGATTAATTTAGAGGCTGCTGGTGTTGAAACCAACGAGCGTGGTTTTATCAAAGTGGATAAATTCCAAAATACTAATGTGCCAAATATCTATGCTGTTGGTGATATTATTGAAGGTGGTATTGAATTAACTCCTGTTGCAGTTGCAGCTGGTCGCAGGCTATCGGAACGGTTGTTCAATAATAAACCAAATGAACATTTGGATTATAGCTTAGTACCGACAGTCGTTTTTAGCCACCCACCAATAGGTACTGTTGGTTTAAGTGAGCCAAAAGCGATTGAGCAATATGGGGCAGAAAATGTGAAAGTGTATAAATCTTCATTTACTGCAATGTATACTGCGGTTACACAACATCGTCAACCTTGCCGAATGAAATTAGTTTGTGTTGGGGAAGAGGAAAAAGTGGTTGGGTTACATGGTATTGGTTTTGGTGTTGATGAAATGATTCAAGGTTTTGCTGTTGCAATTAAAATGGGCGCAACGAAAGCTGATTTTGACAACACAGTGGCTATTCACCCGACAGGATCTGAAGAATTTGTAACCATGCGCTAAATGTAATAAAATGTTACGTAATTTTATGATTATGCTACATTTTATTTATGGGTTTGCTATGAAAAACGCTTTTAGCTTTTTTGTTATTTCTCTTTTTCTTACGATGAATAGTATTAGTTATGCAAGTAATCCTATTCCTAGTAATAAAGAAAAATTAAACGGAGTAAAAAAACAGCAAGACAAGCCTAAGTTTAGAATATCTGAACGTAAGGTATTGAAAAATAAAGAGAAAGATGAAGAGGTTAGTAATTTTTCTATGGAGGAATTACGTGTTGGAGCACAACGACCTCTTGATGATTCTGTGATTCAATATTTTAAATCTCAATGCCGATACGCATTTATGTCAGATCGGGAGATTATTGCTAACCGCTGTGAAGTTAAAAAAATAGCTGATTAAAAAAGTATAGTGTATGAGTTAAATGTAATAAAAAACGGAGCGTTATGCTCCGTTTTTGTTGTAAATGAGTTACTCTACTTGAAATAAAAATGGATTTATCCCACTTCTTGAAAGACCTTTTTGTTCCATCTCGGAATCTAAGAATAGAGTTGCTAAATCATCAGCAACAGGTTCCACATTCACGTCTTTATCTTGATAGAGTACTTTTAAGTAGGAATGGCAGTCGCCACAACTTTCAGCTTTAACTGCTGCTTCTACTGTATCTAAGCTCCAATAATCCAGTTTGCCGGTTTCATCACAGTTTGTACACTTTGTACGTACTACATGCCATTCACTTTCACATAAAGAACAGTGTAGATAACGTAACCCTTGAGCTTCACCGAAATGAATCACACTGCTTACAGGTGCTGAGTTACATACCGGACATAAATGTTTATGGCCTATTTCTGCACGAGAATTACGTGGTAATTGTTGAGCTAATTGTACCCAGTAAAGTGAGAGAGCAGCCCAAATAAAGACAGCTTTATCTGCGCCCACAAGTTCGTATCGTTCATTTAGCAAATTATCAGCAAGTGTGTCTAGCTCTGACTTAGCTGCCTTTTCCAATACTTCAATTGTTGCAAGAACAGTATCATTTGCATAAGGCTTGAATTTCTCAATAATGGCTAAGAGTAGTGTCCGCCATTCATCAGTACGCTGAAAATTCTGTGCATTTAGCGGTGTTTCTCCTTGCGTGCGCTCTACACAAGCGGTTATTTTTTGAGAATAATCTGCAATTGGCTGGCTTTCAAGTAATGCTAATTGAATGTCCACGAGGTTAGCAGAAAACTCCATATATTCACCGAATGGGTTTTGCTTGGCTAATTCACGTAGCCGCTTAGCGCGGCGTAAATACAGATTTTTGGGATTAGCAAATAAGAGCTCGGGTTGCTGAAATGAACTAGCTGCTTGTTTGATATCATCTTGAGGTAGTATTTTGATACTCATAATATTCTTTTTAAACCAATAAAATAAAAGTGCGGTAATAATACCGCACTTGAGGTTATTTATTATTTTGCTCAGCTACTTGTCTTTCTAATTCAGGTAGCACTTCTTCACGGTACCATCTTGGGTGGTGTTTTTTTGCCCAGCGAACGGTAACCCAACCCTCAACCATACCTCTGATTGAGCCTTTTACCCAGAATGCCATATACATATGTACTAAAATTCCGGTAAATAGCATAAATGCACTTGCTGAATGAAGTAAAATTGCAATTCTTAGCATAGGAATCGAGAAGTAGTGAGAGAAAAATTGTCTCCACATAATAATCCCTGTGGCTAAAAGAGTGAACATCGCAAGAATAAGAGTCCAAAAGAGTAATTTTTGACCCAAATTGTATTTTCCATTATCGGAAACCTTATGCTCATTACCTTTTAGTACTTCAACAATGCCTTTTGCCCAACGAATATCATTTTTCTCAGGGATATTATGGTGCCAATATATTAACGCCATAATAATAAATGCAATAAACATTATAATCCCGGTAAATGGGTGGACTGCACGGGCAATCTGTGGAGTACCTAAAATCTCGGTAAGCCAAGCAAAGTCAGGGAAGAAGAAGGCAACACCGGTAAACATCGTCATAAAAAACGAGATTACTAAGAACCAGTGGCTAACACGAGCTAAGGGCTTATGACGAACGATTTTGGTATCGTTCGTGATTTCAAATTTCTTACTCATGTTTGCCTCCTTCTGCATTTTCGCTATGGTGGTGTTCTTCAAGATCTTCCTCAACGTTTGGCCCAACGGTAATATAGTGTGCAACTTCTGCTAAAGCTAAACCACCCAACGCTACTGCCGCCACAGGTTTTAAAACGTCTTTCCATAAGGTTACTGTGGTATCAATCTTCGGATCTTTCGGTAAGCCTGAATAAAGCTCCGGTTTGTCGGCATGATGTAATATATACATTACGTGCGTACCGCCAACGCCTTCAGGGTCGTACAAGCCGGCATTTTCATAGCCACGAGATTTCAGATCAGCAATGCGTTGTTCTGCATAGAACTTCATCTCTTCTTTGCTACCGAAGCGGATTGCACCGGTCGGGCAGGTTTTCACGCAAGCCGGTTCTTGACCAACATTGACACGATCCACACACAGGGTGCATTTGTAAACACGGTTATCGTCCGGATTCATACGAGGAATGTTGAACGGACAACCTGCGATACAGTAGCCACAACCGATACATTTGTCGGATTGGAAATCAACAATACCGTTGGCGTATTGGATAATCGCACCCGGTGACGGGCAAGATTTCAAGCAACCCGGCTCGGCACAGTGCATACAGCCGTCTTTACGGATCAACCATTCTAAACGGTCGTTTTCTTCTACTTCGTTAAAGCGCATTACTGTCCACGCTTTCGCATTTAGATCCGCAGGGTTGTCGTACACGCCGACACAGTTTGCATTTACATCGGAGCGAATGTCATTCCATTCTGAACAGCCCACTTGACAGGCTTTACAGCCGATACAAGTGGTGACATCGATCAGTTTCGCTACTTCCACTTGGTGCGAACGAGCCTGCGGCGCCGGTGTCAGCGCCGAGGTTGCGGAGATTTTAATAATGTTTTGAGTTTGAACTGTACTCATTGTTAAGCCCCCACAATTTTCTCAATGTTTAATAACATACATTTCGATTCAGGTGTATTTGAGTTTGGTTCACCTGTTCGCACGGTTAAGTTATTGGCAAAATAGCCTTTTTTCGCACCGGTTGTAGCCGCAAAGCCCCAGTGGATCGGCACACCGATAGTGTGGATTGGTTTGCCGTCAGAGACCAATGAACGGATACGTTTAGTCACCACGGCAACGGCTTTAATTTCGCCACGTTTAGACCAAACACGTACTTTGTCGCCATTTTTAATGCCTTTCTCTTCGGCAAGTTTCTCGCCGATTTCCACGAATTGCTCCGGTTGAGCAATGACGTTAATCAGGGCATTTTTCGTCCAGTAGTGGAAGTGTTCGGTTAAGCGGTAAGTTGTACCGACATATGGGAACTCATCGCTGGTGCCTAAATCCGCTTTATCGCTCGGCAGAATGCGTGCCACCGGACTGCTGATTACATTCGGGTGTAACGGGTTCGTGCCGATTGGCGTTTCAAACGGTTCATAATGCTCAGGGAATGGACCGTCTTGCATACGTTCACGCACGAACAAGCCGGATACCCCTTCCGGTTGCATAATAAATGGTGTCACAGGGCTATTTGGTGGTGCTGTACCGTAATCGGCAACGTCCACATAGTTCCAGTTTTTACCGTTCCATTTAACTAGCTGGCGTTTCGGGTTCCACGGTTTACCGCTTAAATCTGCCGATGCACGGTTGTATAGAATACGGCGGTTTACCGGCCACGAGAATGCCCAGCCTAAGGTGTTACCTAAGCCTGATGGGTCGGAGTTATCACGGTTCGCCATTTGGTTACCTTTCGGAGTCCATTGACCACAGTAGATCCAACAACCACCGGAGGTTGTACCGTCATCACGCATTTGTGCAAAGCTGGATAATAGTTCGCCTTTTTTCACGATGATGTTGCCGTCTGCATCTTTCAGATCTTCCAATGCATAACCGTTGTTCTCTTTGGCGATCTCTTCCGGCTTCGGTTCTAACGGGTTCATATAGTTCCACGTCATCGCTTCTAACGGTTCAAGCGGTGCTTTTCCGCCTTCTTTATGATAAAGGTGGATCAGTTCGGCACGGATTTCAGACAGAATATCCACGTCCGGTTTTGCCTCGTGTGGTGCGTCTGCTGCTTTCCAGTGCCATTGTAACCAGCGACCGGAGTTCGCAATTGAACCATCTTCTTCCGCAAAGCAAGTGGTCGGCAAGCGGAACACTTCGGTTTGAATTTCAGACGGGTTCACATTGTTGAACTCACCGTGATTTTTCCAGAACTCGGAAGTATCGGTAATAAGCGGGTCAAAAATGACTAAATATTTCAAATTGCTCAACGCTTTAATTAACTTCTGCGAGTTAGGGTAAGAGGCAATCGGGTTCATACCTTGGCAGAAATAGCCGTTCACTTTGCCTTGATACATCTGTTCGATAAAGCGGAAGTGATCTGTACCGCCTTTCGGGTATTTCGGTAAATAGTGATAGCCGAACTCGTTCTCTTTGGTTGCCTTATCGCCGTAGAAGGTTTTGAGCATACTCACAGCGAATTTCGGGTTGTTTTGCCCGTAGTTTACTTGCCCTGCCACTAAGGTTTTCGGTGCAATCGCATTTAAGTAGCTTTCTAAGGTTGCGTCCGCTTCGGTTGGCAGGCGGATATAGCCCGGCAACATATGTGGGAACAAGCCTAGGTCGGTAATCCCTTGTACGTTAGAGTGACCACGCAGTGCGTTTACCCCACCGCCGGAGACACCAATGTTACCGCACAGCAACTGAATGATCGCCATTGAGCGAATGTTTTGTGCGCCCACGGTGTGTTGTGTCCAACCTAAGGCATAGAGGAAGGTGGCGGCTTTATCCGGCGCTGAGGTTTTCGCAATCTCTTCACAGAAAATCAGGAAATCTTTTTGTGGCGTACCGGTAATGCGTTCTACCATTTCAGGCGTATAGCGGGAAACGTGGTCTTTGAGCATATTGATCACACAACGTGGATCTTGCATTGTCATATCCCGTTTCGGCTGACCCTGTTCATCTAACTGATAAGCCCAAGTGGATTTGTCTTTATAGGTACGAGTGGTTTCATCGTAGCCGGTGAAAAGCCCGTCTTCGAATTTAAACCCTTCGTTGAGTAAGAATGTGGCATTGGTGTAATGCTTCACATACTCGTGTTGAATTTTGTCGTTTTTAAGCAGGTAGTTTACCGCACCTAACAAGAACGCAATGTCCGTACCCGGACGCAATGGTATATAAATATCCGCCACCGCAGCACTACGGTTAAAGCGTGGATCTACCACCATTAACTTCGCACCGTTCTGTTTTTTCGCTTCAACTGCCCAACGGAAACCCACAGGGTGAGCTTCGGCTGCGTTACCGCCCATAACGATCACTAAATCGGAGTTTTTAATATCAACCCAGTGGTTGGTCATCGCACCGCGACCAAATGATGGAGCAAGACTTGCTACCGTTGGTCCGTGTCAGATACTCGCTTGGTTGTCGGTAAAAATCATACCGAGAGAGCGGATAAACTTCTGGGTGACGATACCGGTTTCGTTACTACACGCCGAGCCTGCCAAGAAACCTGCCGTCATCCAACGGTTTACTTCCAGCCCTGCTTCATTGTGGGTGACGAAGTTCTCATCACGGTCATTTTTCATATGGCGGGCAATACGTTCAATTGCCTCGTGCCAAGAAATGCGTTTCCACTCACTTGAACCGGCTTCACGCACTTCCGGATAATGCACACGGCGGTCACTATTAACATAGTCCAACGCCCCTGCACCTTTCGGACATAACGCCCCACGGCTTACTGGATGGTCAGAATCACCCTCAATATGAATTAACTTTCCTTTGCTGTTCATTGCTTCGCCGCCTAAGCTGTACATAATCATGCCACAGCCTACCGCGCAGTAAGTACAGGTTTGTCGAGTTTCTTTTGCTCTTAAGAGCTTATACTCACGCGGTGCAGCTAATGCTGTTGCTGGAGCAAAACCCAACATTGCAGCAGAAGTTCCCGCCATACCACCTGCACAGACCTTGAAGAACTTACGTCTTGAGATCTGCATAATCACTCCAAATCACATAATGTGAGAAATAAAATAAAATTTGATCAAAATTAATTTAATAAATTGATCTAAGAGGTGTATCATTTTCCCCCTAATAAAAGAAAATGAACATACTCTTTTTTTGGTAAATAGATAAAATCTTAAATTAATTTGATGTAAACCAAATTTAAACAATTTAATGATACAACTTTTTAACAAAATAAACTACTTTTTAGTCAAGTGAGAGATAAATATTGTGAATAAGATCACAAAAATAAATGCCAAAAAATTATCATTATCAACTAATAGTATTAAACAAAAAGATGATGAAGAAAATTTAATTTCAGAAGTGCCGGTTGCTTTGGTATATAACGGTATTTCTCATACTGTAATGATGGCAACACCGGCTAATTTGGAGGACTTCGCTTTAGGATTCTCATTGGCGGAAGGGATTTTAAATGCCCCATCGGAATTATATGGTTTAGATGTAATTGAACAAGAAAATGGAGTAGAAATTCAGCTTGAAATATCGAGCCGCCAATTTGTTGCATTAAAAGATAAACGCCGCTCAATGGCAGGCAGAACAGGTTGCGGTATTTGCGGTGTAGAGCAATTAGAGCAGGTTAATCAAAGTTGCAAAATTGTTAAGAAAAATAACCGCTTGCAGAACGTCAATCCACTGATTTTAGAGGATTGTTTATTACAGCTAGAAAATGCTCAATTCTTATCGAAAGAAACCGGTGCAAGCCACGCCGCTGCATTTTTTACCCCGGATGGAAAACTGCTTGCCATTCGTGAAGATGTGGGCAGACACGTGGCGTTGGATAAATTAATCGGTTGGTATGCTAAAGCTGATTTTCCGATTGGATTTGTGTTTGTAACCAGTCGTGCCAGCTTTGAAATGGTGCAGAAATGCTTAGCCGTCGGCATTGAAATGTTGTGTGCCATCTCAGCGACCACTGAAATGGCAGTGAATATGGCTCGTGAAAATCAATTTACCTTACTTGCTTTTGCCCGCAAAGGCAAAGCGACCATTTATGCAGGAGAAGAGAGACTCGCTCTTAATTGATAATGGAAATAGCCCTTTTATTAGCCGATAAAATTCTACAATTAACCCTGATGGTGCTGCTCGGCTACCTCATCGTTAAAACCAAATTACTCAAATCGGAGCACAGTTATCCGATTTCGGTTATCGGACTACATTATCAGCCCGGCAATGCTGATTACTGCTTTTCAAGTAGATTACACCACCGAAATACTAAACGGCTTGTATCTGGCATTTTTAATCTCCGTCTTATTAAACGGCTTGTTAATTCTGCTTGGTTGGCTGCTCAAAAGAGCGTTGAAATTAGACAACATAGAACAAGCCACCGCTATTTATTCCAACTCCGGCAACTTAATTATTCCGATTGTTGCCTCCCTGTTCGGCAATGAATGGGTGATTTATTCAACGGCTTTTATTGTGGTGCAAAATGTGTTGTTTTGGTCTCACTTACGGCTGCTGATTTGTGGCAAAGGCAATGTGCCGTTTAGAAAGATGATCTTTAATATCAACATTATTGCGATTGTGATTGGTATGATGTTGTTTTTGCTACATATCAAACTGCCCGCTACGCTTGCAAACACGCTCTCAACTTTAGGGCATATGTTAGGGCCTTTAGCAATGCTTGTGGCAGGGATGTTAATTGCAGCAATTCCATTTAAAGAGATTATTACCGATAAACGCATTTACTTGGTGGCTTTTCTCCGCTTGATTTTTATTCCGCTGATTTTGTTAGCGGTGATTAAACTCGGCGGTTTTGCGAGCTGGGTAGAGAATGGAAAAACGGTGGTAATGATTACATTCTTAGCCACCATCAGCCCTTCTGCTGCAACGGCGACCCAAATGGCGGTGGCTTACGGGCAAGATGCCAAAAAAGCCAGTGCGATTTATGGCGTAACCACTTTACTTTGTGTGTTTACAATGCCGCTGATTATTTGGTTGTATCAATTTCTATAAAAACAAGCGGTCGATTTCTGCTACTTTTTTGCAACGCTGAGAAATGCAAAAAATTGTGAAAAATCAACCGCTTGTAGGCTAATTTGCGGAATTAGGCAACGCTTACAGACTCAATCACCACATCTTCAACCGGCACGTCTTGGTGGAAGCCTTTATTGCCGGTTTTTACGCCTTTGATTTTATCGACCACGTCCATACCTTCAACCACTTCGCCAAATACTGCATAGCCCCAATCTTGCACTACACTTCTGCCGAACATCTCTTTTGAGCGATAATCTAAGAAAGTATTATCCGCCACATTAATGAAAAACTGTGACGAAGCAGAATGCGGATCAGAAGTGCGAGCCATTGCGATTGTGCCACGCTTGTTGCTTAAACCGTTGTTCGCTTCGTTTTGAATCGGATCTTTTGTCGGTTTTTCAGCCATACCTGCCGTCATTCCGCCACCTTGAATCATAAAGCCGTCAATCACACGGTGGAAAATCGTGCCGTTATAAAACCCTTCTTTAGCGTAATCTTCAAAGTTTTTAGCGGTAATCGGGGCTTTTTCAAAGTTTAATTCGATTTTAATGTCACCGAAATTGGTATGTAATGTAATCATTCTTTGTTCCTTTATAAATAAAAATGGAATGGAAAATAAATTTCGCTCGCTATTATTAAAAAGTTTACGCCAAATTGCAAAAAAATCTCAAAATCAGACCGCTTATTCGCTATACTTAGCCCCATTTGTTACTGAATGTTACACAAGAGGACTTTATGCTCAAAATTTATAACACCTTAAAACGTGAAAAAGAAGAATTTAAACCGATTAACCCAAATCAGGTGGGAATGTACGTCTGTGGCGTCACGGTTTACGATCTTTGTCATTTTGGGCACGGTCGCACTTTTGTCTCTTTCGATGTGATTGCCCGTTATTTACGTTATTCAGGCTACAATTTACGCTATGTGCGTAACATTACCGATGTGGACGACAAAATCATCAAACGTGCGTTAGAAAATAACGAAACTTGCGATGAATTAGTGGATAGAATGATTGCTGAAATGCACAAAGATTTTGATGCGTTAAACATTCTTCGCCCGGACGTTGAGCCACGAGCCACCAAGCATATTCCTGAAATTATTGCGATGGTAGAAAAACTGATTCACAACGGACACGCTTATGTCGCAGCCGATGGCGATGTGATGTTTGATGTGGAATCGTTCCAGAAATATGGTGCATTATCCCGCCAAAATTTAGAGCAACTACAAGCCGGTGCAAGGGTTGAAATTAAATCCATCAAGAAAAACCCGATGGATTTTGTCTTGTGGAAAATGTCGAAAGCCGGTGAGCCAAGCTGGGAAAGCCCGTGGGGCAATGGCAGACCGGGCTGGCATATTGAATGTTCGGCAATGAATAGCAAAGAGTTGGGCGAACATTTTGATATTCACGGCGGTGGCTCGGATTTAATGTTCCCGCATCACGAAAACGAAATTGCACAATCTTGCTGTGCTCACGGTGGCGATTATGTCAATTATTGGTTACACACTGGAATGCTCACCATTGATAAAGAAAAAATGTCGAAATCTTTGGGCAATTTCTTCAGCATTCGCCATATGTTAGGCTTATACGATGCCGAATCGTTACGTTATTTCTTCTTAACCGCTCATTACCGTTCGTTATTAGATTACAGCATTGACAACCTTGATTTAGCCCGTTCGGCTCTTGAGCGTTTATATACCGCTCTGCGTGGTTGTGATGTGTCGGGCGAAGCCATTGGCGGAGAACACTATGTAGAAGCCTTTAAAACCGCAATGGACGATGATTTCAACACCCCGGGGGCATTAGCGGTGTTATTTGAAATTGCCCGTGAGTTGAACAAACTCAAAACCGAAGATATGGCAAAAGCCAACGGTTTAGCCGTTCGTTTAAAAGAGTTAGCCGGCGTGCTAGGCTTACTGGAACAAGACCCCGATGCGTTTTTAAAAGGTGATGCGAATGACGATGAAACGGCAGAAATCGAAGCCTTAATCAAACAACGCAACGAAGCCAAAGCGGCTAAAAACTGGGCGGTTGCCGATGAAGTGCGAGATAAGCTCAAAGCGATAAATATTGTCCTCGAAGACACCCCAAACGGCACAATTTGGCGTAAGGCATAGCCTTCGATTGTTTATAAGTGATAGACTTTTCAAAAAATTAATTAAAAAGGGCTGCTCCAAGTGGTATTGGAGTCAGTCCTTTAAGTTATTTAGTGATATGGTTGTTCGAGAGGGCTATTTCAGCTCTCTTGCTCCTTGATTATCGACTTTACAGATATGAATAAAGCCTTCGTTGTTTTGCAGATATTCTTTCTCTAAATAGCTCACTAAACGTTGAGCGTGTTCGAGATCAGGGGCTATCGCAAACATTGTCGGACCGGAACCTGAAATACCAACCGCTAACGCACCTAAGTCTTTACAGCCTTGACGAACAGCCGGAAAGTTCGGCAGTAAATCTTCACGGTAAGGCTCAGCAATTAGGTCTTTCATCATTGTAGCAGCCAAGATATCTTGATGTGTATGGCAAGCATGGACGAAAGATCCTAAGTAGCGGGCTTGCTGAATCATATCTTGACGAGTATAGCTTTTCGGCAAAATAGCACGGGCTTCGGCGGTTGATACTTCCACGCCCGGGTAGGCAAGCACCCAATACCATTCATCAAAGAATGGCAGAGGTTGGCAAATATTGCCGAGCGATTGTGTCATTAATTGCAGGCCACCTAAATAGCAAGGGGCAACGTTGTCGTAGTGGATTGAGCCTGAAATTCTGCCTTCCAATTCGCCCATCATTTCCAGTAATTCCATTTTGGAGAACTGTTCATCGTGGAATTTATTGAGTGCCACTAATGCTGCAACAATCGAGCAGGCACTTGAGCCAAGCCCTGAACCAATCGGCATATTTTTTTCGAGGGTTAAACGCAAATTTTTTACGTTGCCACCACGCAGTTTTAAGCGTTCACTGAACAGCACATAGGCTTGGTAAACAATGTTCTTTTGTGGTTCTTTTGGCAATTTACGCACAAAATAACCTGCACTTTCTAGCTCAAATTGTTGTTCACTCTCTTCAATTTGAACTACATCGCCGAGCAAAGAGCCGTCAATCGGGGAGATTGCAGCGCCTAATGAGTCAAAACCCACACTAATATTTGCACTTGAAGCTGGGGCATAAATTCGTAACGCCATTAGTTCACTCCTCCTTGTAAAGTACGCAGAATATCTGCAAAGATACCGGCAGCGGTTACGCTATTGCCCGCACCATACCCACGCAATAATAATGGAATAGGGTTGTAGTAACGTGTGAGAAAAGCAAGGGCATTTTCGCCGTCTTTAACTTTGTAAAGTGGGTGGTTTTCGTCCACGGCTTCAATGGCAACTCGGCATTTATCACCTGTGATCGAGCCCACATAACGCAACACTTTGCCTTCAGCCTTGGCAGCTTCTACACGCTTGCTGAATTCTTCGTCTAAAGACGGTAGAGCTTGTAAAAACTCATCACGACTCATTCCTTCCGAGAAGCCTTTTGGCAATACGCCTTCAATTTCAATATCTTCAAATTCAAGCGGTAAGCCGGTTTCACGAACAAGAATTAAGAGTTTACGAGCAACATCTGCACCGGATAAATCATCTCGTGGATCTGGCTCGGTAAAGCCTTTTTCTTTGGCGATTAAAGTTGCTTGCGAAAGGGTTAAACCTTCTTCTAATTTGCCGAAAATGAAAGAGAGCGAACCGGATAAAATCCCTTCAAATTTCTCTACTTCGTCACCGGCAGCTAATAGGTTTTGTAAGTTTTCAATTACCGGTAAACCTGCCCCTACATTAGTTTCGTAGAGGAATTTGTGCTGGCTTTGGCGGGCGTTTTCACGCATTTCTAAGTAGTAATCGTAACCTGATGTATTGGCTTTTTTGTTTGGTGTTACCACGTGGAAGCCCTCTTTTAAGGCTCGTGCGTACAGGTTCGCCACCGATTGTGCCGAAGTGCAATCTACAAATACTGGGTTTACCACGTGGTGGAATTTGATGAAAGAAAGCAATACATCAAAGTCTGACGGCTGAATTGCTTTTTCTAAATCTTCTTTCCAGTTGTCTAAATTTAAGCCGTTTTCGTTGAGTAACATTTTATCAGAATTAGCTAAAGCACACACACGGATCTCAATATCCTTCTTTGCCAAAAACTCCTTTTGTTGTTTGACTTGCTCGATGAGTTCGCTACCCACACCGCCTACACCCACTAAAAACATATCCACCACACGTTTACTGTTAAATAGCGATTTGTGAGTTGCTTTTACTGCTTCAATCGCTTTGTTTAACGGCACGACAGCAGAAATGGAACGCTCAGATGAACCCTGTGCAATTGCCACAATACTGATGTTGGCTTGGGCTAGGGCAGAGAAGAAGCGAGCCGCAATTCCTTTGGCGGTACGCATACCATCACCCACCACCGAAACAATGGATAAATCTTTAATAATATCAATCGGGTCAAGTAAGTTTTCAGATAACTCTTGTGCAAATTCAGTATTTAGAGCCGCTAACGCTTTTTCTGCCGATTTTGCCGGCACGCAGAAGCTGATGCTATATTCTGATGATGATTGGGTAATTAAAATCACCGAAATACCGGCTTTTGACATCGTCGAGAACACACGGGCAGCCATGCCCACCATTCCCTGCATTCCTGAACCTGAAACGTTGAACATCGCCACGTTATCAAGGTTGGTAATCCCTTTTACTTTGAGATTATCGTTCGCCACATTGCCATCAATTAATGTGCCTTTTCCGTCCGGATTGCCGGTATTTTTGATTAAACAAGGAATATTGAGCGGCACTAATGGCCCGATGGTGCGAGGGTGGATCACTTTCGCCCCAAAGTAGGAAAGCTCCATTGCCTCTTGATAGCTCATTGTTTCTAAGCATACTGCATCAGGCACCAAACGAGGGTCGCAGGTGTAAACGCCATCTACGTCCGTCCAGATTTCACAAACATCGGCTTTTAAACACGCTGCCAAACAAGCGGCAGAATAATCTGAACCGTTACGCCCTAATAACACCAGTTCGCCTTGCTCATTACCTGCGGTAAAACCAGCCATTAGCACGATATTTTTCTTTGGAATTGAACCTGCATCAACTCGCTTGGTGGATTCGGCAATATCGACCGAAGATTCCAAATAGCTGCCGTGAGCCAATAATTTTTCAACAGGGTCGATACGAGTGACTTCATAGCCTTTTGCCTCGAACCACGCTTGCATCATCGCAATAGAGAGTTTTTCACCACGGCAGTGAATAGTGGCAGCAATTTTATCTGACAACGATTTAGTTTGAGCTGCTTCTGCTGCCACTTGCTGAATTTGGTTTAATTCCGCTTCCACTAAGGCTAACAGTGCTTCTTTAGCAAAGTGATTATTTGTAGCATATAAGCCGTTAATGATGTTGTGGAAAATCTCGGTAGCTTCGGAAAGGTTAGATTGAAATGATTCACCGGCAATCGCTTTATCTACAATAGCGACAAGATGATTGGTAATTTTGGCTGGGGCGGATAATACGCCGGCAGCTTGATCTGCCAAATGAGCTTTCTCGATAATCTCTGCCGCTTGCATAAAGCGTTCAGGGTTGGCAAGAGAAGTGCCTCCAAATTTAAGAACTCGCATAGTTACTCCTGATAAATTATTTGTAAATTTTTATACAAAAAAACCCGCTTGTAGCGGGTTTTCGGTTTATTCTTTCATTATTTCAGCCAATTAAAACCCGCACTATGTTGGTGACATAATGGTGGTAATAATCGTTGTCATCATATTAAAACAATTCATTGGCGGAATCTCGGTCAAGAGAGTGAATAATGGTTCAAGAATGCGTGAAAATAATGCCTTTGTCAATGGGCTTAACGCTGTTTTTCACCACATTTTTTTAAATTTCTTTGTCTTTCTATATAAAACAATTAAAAGCAAGAATTTGATTAGGAACCTTTCTAAATTAGATAGTGAAATAATTTTGTTCTAGATCAAAAAAATGTGCATTTTTTGTGTGTTTCTTGATAAAATGTACTCGGAGTTTAACTCTGATTAACCTATTTACTATTTGAGAGGAATTAACTATGGCATATACATTACCAGAATTAGGCTACGCTTATGATGCGTTAGAGCCACATTTCGATGCTAAAACAATGGAAATCCACCATTCTAAACATCACCAAGCTTACATCAACAATGCAAATGCAGCATTAGAAGCTCACCCTGAATTATTAGAAAAATGTCCGGGTGCATTAATCAAAGATTTGAGCCAAGTGCCTGCAGAAAAACGTATCGCAGTGCGTAACAACGTAGGTGGTCATGTAAACCACACTTTATTCTGGAAAGGTTTAAAAACAGGCACTACCTTACAAGGTGCATTAAAAGAAGCGATTGAGCGTGATTTCGGTTCAGTTGAAGCTTTCCAATCAGAATTTGAAAAAGCAGCGACTACTCGTGTTGGTTCAGGCTGGGCGTGGTTAGTATTAGAAGAGGGTAAATTAGCCGTTGTTTCAACCGCTAACCAGGACAACCCACTAATGGGTAAAGAAGTGGCAGGCGTTTCAGGCTATCCGATTTTAGTCTTAGACGTTTGGGAACACGCTTACTACTTAAACTACCAAAACCGCCGTCCGGATTTCATTAAAGCATTCTGGAACGTTGTAAACTGGGACGAAGCCGCTCGCCGTTTTGAAGAAAAAGTAGCAACCTGCGGTTGTGCGAAATAATATTTTCGATCTTGAATAAGATACAAGCGGTAAAATTTGTTGAAAATTTTACCGCTTGTTGTCTATTTATATTCAAAAATCACACGAGGAGTGAGTTTAGTAATCAGCTCATAGCTAATCACGCCAATGTGTTTCGCCACATCTTCAATTAATAGTTGCTCTCCCCAAAAAATGGCTTTATCGCCCACTTTATCTTGGCTCTCTGCACCTAAATCGACCGTCAGCATATCCATCGAAACTCGACCGACAATCGGCACTATTCTACCGTTAATCAACACAGGGGTACCTTCAGGAGCATTGCGAGGGTAGCCATCGCCGTAGCCCATTGCAATCACGCCGAGTTTGGTATCTTTAGGGCTTACCCAAGCACCACCATAGCCTACAGGCTCGCCGGCTTTATGGGTACGCACAGCGATCAGGGAAGAGGAGAGCGTCATTACCGGCTTAAAACCTAAATCGGTAATCGGCGTATAGTGGGGAGAAATGCCGTGCATAATAATACCCGGGCGAACCCAATCATAATGAGCCTGTTTCCAATAAAGAATACCGCTTGAGGCGGAAATACTGCGGTCGTGATCCTGATATTTTTGCGTAGCTTGCTCAAACACCGCAATTTGTTTTTCGGTATAGCCACAATCGAGTTCATCGGCACGGCTAAAATGACTCACAAAGCTGATTGAATTGACCAAGGCACAATTTTTCAAACGTTCAACAAAGTGATCGACTTGCTCCGGGTGAATGCCTAAGCGGTGCATTCCGGTGTCGATTTTTAGCCAAATGTTAATCGGGAAGTAGATTTTCGCTTTACGAGTCCAAAAGCCTTTTTGTTGCTCTGCCTGCCATTCTTTTGCTACTTGCTCGAGTAATTCCAGTTGTTCGAGGTTATGAATGACGGTATCAAACTTGCGGGAAAGGGTTTTGAGTAGCTCTTCTCGGTCAAAAAAACCTTCAACTAACACAATTTTGCCTGTGTATCCGGTTTCTTGAATTTCTAAGGCTTCACGCAAACGGGCAACTCCAAAGCCATCAACCATATCTGCTAATGTGCCGGCAGCCGGCAATAAGCCTTGCCCGTAAGCATTGGCTTTGATCATCGCCAATAATTTTTGCTGTGGAGCGAAAGATTTGATCAAGCGAATATTATGGCGGAGGGCTTGACTATCAATGGTTGCTGTTGCTGGTTTCATACTTATCTACATAGTTAAAATCACAAGAAAGGCTAAATTATACGCCTAAAATAAAAAATCCCTTAGAAAATAATGCAAAAAAGATTAGTATTATCACTTAATGTTAGGTGGTCGATTTAAGGTTTGATTATGCTGAATTTATTATTGGAACTTAAACAAGAAAAGGCGATTTCTGACTTAAATTATCAATTTGCCCGTTTTATTGATAATAAGCAGAAACCCTATGGGTATTCGCCTTTGGAGCAAGATTTAGCTGTGTTAGCCGCTGCGTTGGTTTCTTACCAAGTGGGACTTGGGCATACGGCATTACGTTTGGAAAATCTCAGTCTTTCTTCTCTTTTTGAATTAAATAGCAAGCCACAAACTTATCATTTGCTCGAACAAATTTTGCAAAAAATTGAGCAAATTCCACCGCTTGAATGGCAGAGTGTGCTGAAAAATCATATCGCTTTTAGCTATTCTCCCGAAACAATTAAACCGATGTTATTCCAAAACAGCTTGCTCTATTTTTATCGCTACTGGCAAGCGGAGCATCGCATTGCCGGTTATTTACAACAAGCGGTTGATTTTTCGGAAAAATTTGCAAATACCGAATTAAACCAAAGCATTCTCAACCAACTATTCACTGGGAAAGCTCAAACTATCGACTGGCAAAAGATTGCCGTTGCAACAGCATTAGAAAAGCAGTTTAGCTTAATTTCAGGTGGGCCGGGAACCGGAAAAACAACTACGGTAGTAAAATTATTACTCGGGCTGCAATTAAAACAGCAAGCACTACAGAAACCATATTTGCAAATCGCTCTGGCTGCACCAACCGGAAAAGCAGCAGCAAGAATGAAAGAGTCGCTGGAAAGCAAGTTGGCGGAAGAAAAGGGGTTATCTGAGGAGTTAAAACGCTCTATTCCAACTGAAGCAGTGACTATTCATCGCTTGCTTGGTGCGAGACCATTAACTGAGAAAACCAAATATCATACCAAAAATCCGTGGCACTATGATTTGGTCGTATTAGATGAGGCTTCAATGATTGATTTATCAATGATGGAGAAAGTTGTTCAAGCGCTCAAACCAAACTCTCGCTTGATAATGCTGGGAGATAAAGATCAGCTTGCTTCTGTGGAAGCTGGTTCAATTATGGGGGAACTTGGCTCTTTTATTGATAATGGTTATAGCCAATCCCATTGCGATTACTTAAAAGCCGTTACCGACTACCAAATTGAAGCCGGTAATGCGTTGCCGATTGGTGATTGTTTATCTCACTTAAAACATAGCTATCGATTTGGCGAAAAAGCCTGGATTGGAGAGCTTGCAAATGCAGTAAATGATCAAAAAATTAACCTTTCGTGGGAGATTTTCGACAAATATAAAAACAGTGATAAGTTAGAAAATTTCTGTTATCCGGAAACGAAAGAGACAACGGATAAATCAAGCTGGATTGAAAAAAGTGTGCAAATGGTGGTGGATAAAGCGGTTGAACTTTATCGTGATTATTTACAAGCGGTTCAAAAACGGGAGAAAAATCCAGATTCAGTGAGTGTGAAAGCGATTTTTGAGAAATTTCAAAAAGTCCGAATTTTATCAGCCTTAAGGGTAAGTGAACTGGGGGTTGAACGTCTTAATATGGCGATTGCGGAAGGCTTGCGGAAAGCTAGCTTAGTGAAATTTAATCATAGCCGAGACCGCTATATCGGAAAACCGATTTTAATGACAGAAAATATGCCGATAAATAGCATAGCCAGCGGTGATGTCGGCATCATTTTGCCGGACGAAAATGGAGAAAGCCGAGTTTATTTTGATTCCTTACAGGAAAATAGAGAACACCATAGTTTGCCTCTAGGTAGGGTTTCAAATTATGAAGCAGCTTATATTATGACTGTGCATAAATCGCAAGGTTCTGAATTTGAACATACGGTATTGGTGTTGCCCCATTCGATTTCCCCGGTGCTGACGAAAGAGTTGATTTACACCGCAATCACAAGGGCAAAAGATAAATTTACCTTATTTGGTAGCGAAAAAGTTTGGAAATACAGTGTTGGTGCCAAAACCGAAAGACAAAGTGGGCTAAAAGAACAAATAAGAGGCAGGTTTAGCTAAATTAATACTCGTTTTGCCGTAAAAATACGCAAGCGGTCATTTTTTTCAAATTTTTTACAAAAACCGCTTGCGTTGTTTTTGTTTTTCCCTATAATACGCAGCACACAACGACGCACTGTTGTGAACGATTTAAA